>NZ_UGIB01000001.1:694336-1388672 GCF_900451005.1 Helicobacter fennelliae | reverse complement strand
ATTTTTTGAGAATTGTAAAATGAAAGCTGTTAATACTAACTTAATTAGCAACACAGAATCCAAAATAGATTCTGCATTAAAAATTTTACTTGTTTTTTTTTTTTTTTTGATTATAATACTACGGTTTTAGCTTTCTTTTTAAGTTTGATTCTTGGTTTATTTTAGTTAAAGCCGAAGGATTAACCCTAATAAAGATTCTAAAATAGTATTTTATTTTAATTACATCTAAGTTTTAAGGAGAATGTATGAAAAAATTTTGTTTAGGTTTAAGTGTTGCTGTTGCGCTATTTTTGACAGGTTGCGGATTTGGTGGTCCAGTTCCGGGTGCTCTTTTTACAGATGCTGTGGGTCCTCATAATGCCACTTCTGTGGGCAACTCTACAAAAGAAGGCACTTCAGAATGTGTAAGCTATCTCGGACTTGTGGCTCTAGGTGATTGCTCTATTGAAGCTGCCGCAGAGCAAGGCAAAATCTCACAAATCAAAAGTGTTGATACCAAATTCTATACCGTGCTTGGACTTTATACAAAAAGAACAACTATCGTTAAAGGCAACTAAAGCCATAAACAACACAGATTCTAATTCTAAAGATCTTAGATTCTGTGTTTTGCTAAATTTTCTACATCACAATATTTTCCACGATATTTTCCACAATTTTGTATAATTTTCCACGCAACAATTCTTAATAAATTTTCTCCAAAAATTTTTCACAATAATTTTTCTTGACAAATTGCGCTTTTTATTCTGCTAATTAATATTTTTCTTATTGTATTTTAACTATTATTGAAGTTTTATTTATAAAAATAAGGAGTGCGCAATGAAGCAAGTAGCCGGAATAACCTTTATGCAGCAAGTTAAAACGATTCGAGATATTTCTCTGCATAATAAACGCGTGCTGATTCGCGTTGATTTTAATGTGCCAATGGACGAGGATTTCAATATTTCTGATGATACGAGAATCCGCGAAGCCCTGCCGACTATTAATTATTGTATCGATAATGATCCGCAATCAATCATTCTTATAAGCCATTTGGGTCGCCCAAAAGGAATCCAGCCTGAATTTTCACTCAAACATATCCTCAAACGACTTGAACGTCTGCTTGACAAAAGTATCTTATTTGCAGATTCCATAGAATCTACCCTAGAGCTGCAAAAAAACGCGCCAGCTGGAAGTATTATTTTGCTTGAAAATATACGATTTTATCCGGGTGAAGAAAAAAACGACACAACCTTAAGCCAAAAACTTGCCTCGCTATGTGATGTATTTGTCAATGACGCATTTGGGACAAGCCACAGGGCGCATTCAAGCACTTATGGGATCGCTGCATTTGTGCAAGAAAAAGTCGCTGGACTACTCCTCAAAAAAGAGATTGATTCATTTGCCAAAGCTTTGGCTAATCCGCTCAAGCCCGTTTTGCTTATCGTGGGCGGAAGCAAAGTTAGCTCAAAGCTTGAATTGCTTTCAAATATTTTAGATGTTGTTGATAAAATCATTATCGGTGGAGCGATGAGTAATACATTCCTCAAAGCTTTGGGCTTTGATATGGCAAAATCACTTGTAGAAGATCATCTTGTCGATGAGGCATTGCATATCTTGCAAAAAGCTAAGCAAAAAAATGTCAAAATCTACCTGCCTATTGATGTTGTCAGCACTGATGATATTAAACAGCATATAAATATCAAAATCACACCCGTTCAAGATGTGCCAAATAATTTTATCGCCGTAGATATGGGACCTGCGACAACAAAGCTTTTTACAGAAGTTATCCAAAGCTCACAGACAATCATTTGGAATGGACCGCTTGGAATCTATGAGATTTCGCAATTCTCGCGTGGCACATTTAATATTGCTCACTGCATAGCTGAAACTTACGCCTTTAGCCTCATTGGCGGAGGAGATACAGCTGATGCGGTAGAAAAAGCAGGTGAGAGGGATAATATGAGCTTTATATCAACAGGTGGTGGAGCGAGCCTTGAGCTATTGGAGGGAAAAATATTGCCAACTTTTGAGGTATTAGACAAAAAATAAATATAAGTGGGGGTGTGAGATGATGAATGTATTTTTTAAGCAAAATAATGTCGTGCGGCGCGAGAGTGTGAATGATGTTGCAGATATTATACTTCCTCAAGGTGTGATTTTGTGGATTGATTTATTGCACCCTACCCCGATAGAAATCTCTTATATCGCAAAAACTTACACGCTTGATATACCCACCAAAGAAGAGCGCGAAGAGATAGAAGAATCAGCGCGGTATTCCGAAGATGAGCAAAGTATAACCATAAACACTTACTTTCTTATGCGTAATAACGAAATGGATCTCCATAATGAAACCGTTACTTTTATCTTGTTTCAGGGGATTTTATTTACGATCCGCTATGCAGATTTTAAGGTATTTGGCGAAATCCAGCAAAGCGTGCTAACCAGCCCAAAAAGCTTTGAAGATGGATTTGATTTGCTAAGCAAAATCTTTGAAGTCAGAGTCGAGCAAGACGCGGATATGATAGAAGGTGCAGCCCAGCTTACAAAGCTTTTGCGTAAGTCGGTTTTTGAGCAAGATTCTCAAAGCCATACTATTCATCTTACCAAACTCTCCAATCTCCAAGAGCTCAATATGAGCGTGCGAGATTCGCTATTTGACAAAAGAAGAGCAATCACTATGCTTCTAAAAAGCAATAAAGTAGAATCTGATATTAAAAAAGATCTAAGCATTGTGCTTAAGGATTTAAATTCTATTGTTGATTTTACAACCGCAAATCTCACCGTGCTTGACAATACACAAAGTCTTTTTACAAGCCAAATCAATATCGAGCAAAACAAAATTATCAAGCTTTTCACAGTCGTAACCATGGCAATGATGCCCCCTACACTCATTGGGACAATTTATGGTATGAATTTTGAGCATATGCCCGAGCTTCAATGGCGATATGGCTATATTCTTACGATAGGTATGATGATTATCTCAACGGTTATACCTATTATCTACTTTAAGAAAAAAGGCTGGTTATGATTGCTTTACTTAGTGATCCAAATGCGTGGATCGCGCTTTTTACATTGACAATTCTTGAGATTATTTTAGGCATTGATAATATCATCTTTATCGGTGTGCTTGTCAATCGCTTGCCACAAGATCAAAAACGCAAAGCTAGGATTTTGGGGTTATTTTTTGCGATGTTTGCGCGCATTGCGCTTTTGACGCTACTTTTTTGGATGACAAAACTCACCGCTCCATTGTTTCAAATCGCTGATTTTCCTGTATCAGGCAGGGATTTGGTGCTTTTTATCGGTGGGTTGTTTTTGCTGTATAAAAGCACCAAAGAAATCCACGCGCAAGTCTTTAGCCAAGAAGAAGGATACACGATAAAAAAAGTTGCAAATTTTTGGATTGTGATTGTTGAGATCGCGTTTTTGGATATTATTTTCTCTCTTGATTCTGTGATTACGGCTGTCGGAATGGCAAATCATTTGGAGATTATGATTTTAGCCATTGTGATTGCGGTGTTTATTATGATGTTTGCTTCGGGCTGGATTTCGCACTTTATCGATACTTACCCGACTATTAAGATTCTAGCACTTGCGTTTTTGCTGATTGTTGGGATTGTGCTGATTGCTGATGGTTTGCATTTTCATATTCCAAAAGGCTATGTGTATTTTGCGATGATTTTCTCTCTAAGCGTTGAGATTCTCAATATCACAATGAGAAAAAAATCAACCCCAAAAAAGTAATAATCACACAAAAATAATCGCTAGAGTTGAGAATTTAGAATCTATGGAAACACAGAAAGCGTAAAGAAATTCTAGAATTTTTACTTCGTGCTACGCACTTATAAGTGCAAGCACAGAGGATATTTTGCGACTTTGCAAGGCAAGCGAATGAGTCGCGCTTGCTTGTGTCGCAAGTAAGCCAAAGCAATCCACAAATTTGCTAAAAAGCTAGAATCTAAAATCATTCATTATCATTTTTTAAGTGTGAAGTGAGAGAGTTTAGATTCTAGCCTGTCATTGTGAGTTGATTGAGCAATTCACTTAAAATACAAGAATCTAGCATAGGCTAATGGGTTTTATGGTTTGGTATTTTTTAATGTTCTGAAAGATTCTCGCAAGATTTGCTTTTGTTTTTGATTGTCTCTAAATAAAGCTGGTGATTAGATTCTAGGCTTGTTTTGGGCGATTCATCATGATAGAGATGATAGGCAATGGCGCTAAATTTTAGACGTCGAAATTCCCCGCCAGCAAACAAAAAGCGCGCTACAAATTCGCTATCCTCGCGCCCCCAGCTTCGAAATTGCTCGCTAAATCCACCGATACGCGCAAAATCCTCCTTAAAAAATCCCATACTGCACCCACGCACGCCTTTAATGAGCTCTTTTTTATCAAAAACTTTCGCTTTTAGCACGCTTCTCTTAAAAATAAATTTTGAGAGAATCTTACACCTGCGTGCTTTTAGAGGCTTTTTTGTAAATGCTAGATGATAATTTTTTGATTCCAAAATCTTTTTTGTAATATTAGAATCTAAAATCACCCTTGAGCCCTGCACAAAAACACCCTTGCGCGAGACTTTTAGATAATCACCCACAAAATACGAATCCACAATCATATCGCCATCAAGCACAATGATAAACTCCCCCTTGCTCGCATTTATGGCTTTATTACGGATTTCACTTAGTCTAAAGCCCTTATCCTCCTGCCAAATATGCTTTAACGCGCAAGGAAAATCGCGCGCGTAAGATTCTATAAGCTCTCTTGTATCCTCCTTGCTCCCATCATCAGCGATGATGACCTCAAAAGGCAGCGGATTCAAGGCGCGCACAGAATCTAGCACGAGGGCTAGTCTCTCTTTTTGATTATATGTCGTAATGATGAGCGAACAAATTGTGTGTGTGTGTGTGTGTTGAGCTCATAAAGCTTAATGTATTTGAAAAAAGTCCCAAGAGCGTTGCAAACGCTAATAATAAAGCCCTTGTAGCCATAAAGTATGCCTTTTTTGAAAAAATAATTCCGCACAAAGCTCCAAGTCCCGCGCACAAAGGCTTTTGTAGGGCTTGATGGCTTGCCTAGATTCTGCTTAGCATAGAGATTTGAATAGTGTTGCATTTTATCAATCAAATGCGCGACATCATCGTAAGCATAGTGCTTTAGCGCGGTTTTGAGATAGTGCTTTTTGCTATCACTTGGGAGGATTACGCTCTCATGCACGAGATTTTCATTAAAATGCGTGTAGGATTTGTTAAAAATCCTCAGCACAAAGTCCGGACTCCAGCCACATGCCTTTATCCACTCACCTGCGTAGAGATTCTTGCGCGGCAGGGCATAGATCGCGCGCACACAGCTCAAGTCTAGCGTCTCAAGCTCGGCATAAATCCCCTGCTCAATCACCTCATCAGAATCCACCACAAACACCCATTCATTCCTAGCGTGGCTTATCGCGAGATTTTTCAGCGCACCAAAGCCTAAAAACGGGCTAGAAAAAATGCGGATTGTGGCGGGTTTGGCAGGCTTAGCGGAGTTTTTAGAATCCTTAGAATCCTCGTGCTCCAAATTCCCTACAATTCTAGAATCCCGCGTCCATTCTTCGCTCACCCCTCGCGCGATTTCAAGCGTAGAATCCGTGCTCTCATTATCAAGCAAGATTATCTCATCAAAGTCTTTGAGTGCCTTAAGGCATTCTTTTATCGTGCCTTGCGCGTTTTTTACCAAAATACATATGCTGATTTTTTTAGCATTATTTATTTTTACATCAATCATAGATTCTAACTCTTTTTTTTTGATATTTATGTTTGTTGTAGTGCTTTTTTCCACTCTTTCATCACTATTTCTTTGCCAAATCTCTCCTGCACGATTTGCTTGGCTTTTATCCCAAAGCGCGCGCGCAGAGCTTCATCGCTCATTAAAAGCTTGAGCCTTTCCGCAAAGCCTTGCAAGTCATTATCTGTTACTAAAAAGCCAGATTCTAAATCCTCGATAATATCACTTGGACCTGATTTCACATCAAATGCCACGCTTGGCAAGCTATAAGCACTAGATTCTAAAAGCACCATTGGTAGCCCCTCAAAATGACTGCTGAGCGCATAAATGCTAGCACTTAGATATTCCTTTTCAATCTGCTTGGTAAAGGGCTTTAAAATTATAGAATCTGATAGTTCAAGCACGGCAATCTTAGATTCTATCTCTTGCTTTAATTCCCCATCGCCCACGATATACAACCGCCATTTTTTAAAAATAGGCGTAAAGCTCGTATCTTGTGCTAAAAGATTCCAAATATCTATAAGGCGCAAAAAGCCTTTTTGATCACCCCTATCCATTCTACCAACAGCTAGCACGACTTTATTATTAGAATCCGCGCGCGCACTAGGAATGCTTGGTAGAAAGTTTGGGATCACCTTGACATTTTTGTGGTATTGCTTCCATAGATTAAGTTCGCTAGAGCTTAACACAACAAGTGTATCAAAATATTTATTGCGGGAATTATATCGCACAAAGTTGCAATGAATGATTTTTATATAATATGTGTTTTTGTTTTTAAAAAACGGCGTATAAGTCCAATCACTTACGATAAATGTATCAATATGTTTATAATGTTTTTTTATCTGATAGCTTAAAGCTATTTTGTAAAAATTTTTAAAATAGAGTTTCCGCCAAAATCCATGATAGCGATCTTTTAATTCATATTCTGAACCATGATGTATAATTGTGATTTTTATTTTTTGATTGATTTGATATGGGAAATCTTTATTTTTCTGAAAAAAGCTTATAATTTCGACATTGTAGCCTAGCTCCAAAAACGCATGTGCGAGATTGACAACCACTCTCTCCGCACCTCCTGTGATACTCAAATCTCCTACTGTAAGGGCGATACTTTTCATCGCAATTTCTCCTTAAGACTTTTTGCGATAAGCTCGAGTGGGTGGATAAAGCTTGCTTTTGCGTTGGCTTGATGCAGTGAATTTGTGATTTGCATTCTGCACGCACTGCATTCTGCGCTTACGATTTGTGCGCCACTCTCTTTTATCATCTGCGCTTTTGGTGCCCCAGCTTTTAGTGTGAGATTATATCTATCAGCTTGCATACTCACCCCGCCAAACCCACAACATCTATCAGGTTCGCTCATTTCAGTGATATGGTAATTTTGCGTAAGGAGGGCGCGTGGTTCTTTGTGGATTTTGAGCACTTTTTTGGCATGACATGGGTCATGATAAGTGAGTGTCGCGGGATTTGTGCCTTTTGTTTTGAGG
Organism: Helicobacter fennelliae; assembly: GCF_900451005.1. Lineage (NCBI taxonomy): Bacteria > Pseudomonadati > Campylobacterota > Epsilonproteobacteria > Campylobacterales > Helicobacteraceae > Helicobacter > Helicobacter fennelliae. The sequence continues at coordinate 1,381,443 of NZ_UGIB01000001.1, read as the reverse complement.
ATTTGTGCGAGATTTGTATTGTGATATAGCCAAACACTTGCCATATTCATTTTTGGTGTAAGCTTATTGAGTCGCTCTATCCATGAGTTTCTCAAGCTAGATTCTGCTTCCTCACTTAGCGCATGAGCCCAATCACTCATCAGCATAGCCGCGCAAGTGGCTTCAGGGATAAGGATCGCATCAACTTCATCAATAAAACCCTCAAAATATTGAATGTTTTTTTTGATAAGAGTTGTGGTGGTGCGTATATCTCCGGTAAAATACGCTGGCGCACCGCAGCATTCTTGCTTTGGTATCAGCACATCAATTCCAAGATACGCAAGAATCTCCAAAAGACTCTCGCCCACATTGATATAATTATAATTTGCCAAGCAACCAATAAAAATCGCGACTTTTTTATGCGCTAAATTTGGCGTATATGGGGTTTTTTGATTGTGTATTTCGCTTCTTTTGCCACTATGTTTTTGCAAAAAGCTTTTCTTTTGAAATGGAAACACGACTCGATTTGTAAAAAAGCGGATTTTATTGTCATTTGATGCGGTTTTTTGAAACACACAAGGCGCGATAAAATCCACAAACGAAAACACAAAATCCATAAGCTTGCGATGTCGCAATAAATAAAAATAGATTCTCTTATACCAAGCGATTCCATATTGTTTGGCAATTTCTACGCGGATTTTCTCAATCGCCCGATCGACAGGCAAATGCGTAGGACAAGCCTCGACACAAGTTGTGCATAAAAAGCAAGATTCTAAGAAATTTTTGACATTAAGTTCAAGCTCTAAATCGCCCCTTGCATATGCGCCGACAAGATCCAAATATCCACGCGGTGAGGTTACTTCTTCTCGTGTTACACGATAAATCGTGCATTGTGGGACGCATTTGCCACATTTGACGCAAGAATCTGATAATGAGCTAAGGTTAAGAGGGTTCATACGCTTTTACTAAATTTATGTTCTTCTTGTGGGATTTTGGTGAGGTATTCATCAAATACCATAGCGATATTGCGGATAAGTAAGCCACCTGTTTGGGTTGTGTAGATTCCGCTATGATCTACTTTTAAGATTCCTATTTCTTGGTAGTGTGAGAGTTCTTGAAGCTCTTTGTAGAAGTGCTGTTTGAAATCCATTTTGTATCGCTGCTCGATGTCTTTAAATTCAAGTTTAAGCGTATTCATAAGGCTCATAATCACATCTTTGCGTAACATATCTTCATCACTTAGTCTGATTCCGCGCTCAATTGGCATTTCTCCACGATCAAGCGCACTTTCATAAAGTGCCATATCTTTGTAATTTTGCGCGTAATAATCCTTTCCTTCGCTTATTGAAGTTAGCCCTATGCCGATAGTCTGCGAGAATCCTTTTGTGGTGTAGCCCTGAAAATTTCGTCTGAGTTGGTTTTTTTGGCTGGCGATATAGAGCTCATCGCTTTTTTTAGCAAAATGATCCATACCGATCATTTCATAGCCATTGCGTGCAAGGAAAGCGATTGTTTTTTCTAGGATTTCTAGCTTTGTCTGTGGTGGCGGAAGCGTGCTTTCATCGATTTTACGCATTGTTTTTTTGATCCATGGGACATGCGCGTAATTAAAAATCGCTAATCTATCGGGGCAAAGTGATATGACTTTTTGCAAAGTCTCCATAAAGCTTGTGATTGTTTGATGTGGCAATCCATAAATCAAATCAAAATTAATAGAATCTATATGATACGCTCTAGCAAGACTCACTGCGCTTTTTACAAGCTCTGTATCTTGGAATCTATGTATAGCCTCTTGGACGAGATTATCAAAATCCTGCACGCCAAAGCTTAGGCGATTAAAACCACCATCTTTAAGCACTTTCATTTGACTTTCTTCAAAATAGCGCGGATCAATTTCGCAGCTTATCTCCGCATCTGGAGCGAAATTTTGAAAAGTATCTTTGATAAGGGCTATCACTTCGCCAAGCTGTCTAGCATCAAAAAATGTCGGCGTGCCTCCACCAAAGTGAAACTGCACAACTTCGCGATGTGTATTCATAAGGGTTTTGAGAATCTCAAGCTCTTTTTTGAGATACGAGATATAGCGATCTTTTTTGTCCTCTTTGCTTGTATAAATCACATTGCACCCACAAAAATAACACGCACTTCTACAAAAAGGCAAATGCACATAAAGCGAGAGTGGAAGTTTGGATTCTTGTGTGTCAAAGGCATCATTGCGCGCTAGGCTTTCTTTGAGCTCTTGTTTGCCAAATTTTTGGTGGAATTCAACCGCAGTAGGATAGCTTGTGTAGCGGGGCGCGGATTTTGAGTATTTGGCAAATTTAGCAAAATCTATCATTTTAATCCTTGTAAAAAATAATATTGATTTAAATCTATAAATAAATTTGGATACTCTTTTTTCAGCTCTTTCACCATGGCTTTTGTGTTAATCTGCGGAAGTGAGCCATCTGGGAGACGTCTAGATTCTAGTCTCTCAAGTGCGACAACCATTACATCATCAAAGTCAATGGGCGTATTTTGGCTAATATCTCTTGAGAGTTCAAGATAGACTTTTTCTTCATGTGCGTTGCGTATGATAGAGATGATTTTTTTGAGGACATTTTGTGGCATGACAGCATATTCGTTTTCATCATCATCTTTCATAAACCACATTTCATGAGGATCAAATGAACCTTTTTCAAGATGAAGTAGCATTTGAGAATCCGAGATTTTGCTCGCGTTGATGATGTTGTTTGTCTGCATAAAGTGAGACATTTTTATTGATTTTGTTGTAGCCATACCATGATTCCTTTTTGGATATGCAATCTATTATGCGCTTCTTGCCACACTTTGCTTTTGTCGCCCTCAAATACCTCCTCGCTCACTTCATATCCACGATAAGCAGGCAGGCAATGCAAAAAAATCGCATCATCACTTGCTTTTGCCATTAAAGCTTGATCTACGCAATACTCTTTAAAAATAGCGATTTTTTGCTGCTTTTGATCTTCTTGACCCATTGAGATCCATGTATCAGTGATGATGATATTGCAATCCTTCACGGCTACATTAGGATCTTGTGTGAGCGAGATTTTGGCGTGCGAAGATTTGGCAAGCGTGAGTGCTGTTTGTGTAATTGCCTCATCTGGAGAATAGCCATTAGGGCAAGCGATACGAAATTCTAATCCCAAAAGAGCAGCCAAATACAGCCATGAATGCACGATATTATTGCCATCTCCTACATACGCGATGATTGGGCTAGATTTTTTTTGGCTACAATCCTTAAACTCCAAAGCACAATCTTTGAAATCATCAGTATAAAATCCACACTCAATAATCGTCATCAAATCCGCCAAAACCTGCACTGGGTGATACAAATCTGTAAGCCCATTGATAATTGGCACGCTTGAGTATGTCGCAAATTCTTCAAGCTTTTCTTGCTCAAATGTGCGCATCATAATCATATCCACCATTCCGCTCATCACCCTAGCAGTATCTTTGATAGGCTCTCCACGACCAATTTGCGTATCTTTACCCATAAGCACGATTGCTTGACCGCCAAGCTGATATGCTCCAGCCTCAAAGCTTACGCGTGTGCGCGTTGATGGTTTTTCAAAAATCATTCCTAGAATCTTATTGCGAAAATATTTTGTATTTGACTCTCTATCGCGCAAAAAATCAGCCTTGACTGAAAAGCTCAAACACATAATATCTATAATCTCTTGCTTTGAAAAATCTTTTAATGTTAAAAAATGACGCATAATTTCTAAACCTTATTAACCTTCACTAAGTATTGATTTTTGCAAATCTATGCCAAATTCGCAAACAAAATTGCAAAAATGAACTCTACTACACTTCCAAAATAAATCTTTCACTATACTTGAAAATGACTAAAAAAAATCTTAGAATAAGTAGGATTTTATAAAATTTTAGAGATTCTAGATTCTACAACAAACAAGATTCTAAAATCTAAGATGACAACCACAACGCTATTTCATCAGCCAAAAAGAAATTCTTAGCGCGTATGCTGTGATGATCTAAATACATACATTTATTTTCGCTACACAATATCTCAACCTTTTTTGGGTTAAGATTGTGCGTAGAGATGCCGATCTCACAACGTAGTCCCAAAAACAACCGCTCAAAATCCAAATCCTTAATGCTTAGATATTCTTTATGTTTGTAGAGTGGATTTTGGATATAACGTTCTATATTATGTGTGCCACAATAGCGCACATTTTTGATTCTGCCAAATCCACCAGCCCCGCAACCAAGGTATTCATCTCCTCGCCAATAGCTTAAATTATGCAAACTTTTGTATCCTCTCGCGTAGTTTGAAACCTCATATTGCATAAATCCCGCTTCGCGCAAAAGAGTTGCGACATATTCGCCATTATTATATTCGCTATCGCCATATTCGTTATATTCATTATGTTTTGTCATATCGGGCTTTATGTCATGATAGCGTCTATGCAGGCTTGAGCCTTCTTCTAATGTCAAGCTATATGCAGAGAGATGATCTATAGGTAATGATGTGGCATAAGCGATTTCTTCTGCAAGTCTTTGCGTAGAGTCAAAAGGCGTGCCATAGATAAGATCAATGCTGATATGCTCAAAATCCCTCGCGCATTCTATGGACTTAAAAATATCCTTATAAGTATGTTTGCGCTCCAAAAATACTAATGTATCATCAAAAAAGCTTTGCACGCCAATGCTGATACGATTAATCCCAAATGATATAAGATCCTTGCACCATTGCTTTTGAAGGAGGTTTGGATTAGATTCTATGGTGATTTCTTTTGGAGTGGAGGTGAATTGATAAATACACTCAAAGATCCTAGCATACGCCCTAGAATCTAAAATATTTGGCGTGCCACCACCAATATAAATAGAATCTAGATTCTGCCCATTGTGATAGATTTTCCACCACCGCAATGTCGCTTTGATGTCTTGAAGCAAACTTTGTATATACAGGCTTTTTAGATGGTGCTTATCTGTGTATGAATTAAAAGTGCAATATCCACATTTATGGTCGCAAAAAGGAATGTGGATATACAAAATCATTAGTTTTAGATTCTAGGATTTAACGTTGATAAAAAAGTGATTTTTTCATCGGTTGGGGTTTGATATTGTATTTTGGGTGCGGATTGATACTTAAATCCTGCTTTAATATCCGATAATTATCGCACCCTTGCTGCAATCCAGCATTGCAAGCATACGCATATAAATCAAGCGCGTAATCTATGTTTTGCGTAACACCTAAACCTTTTTGATACAGCACGCCAAGATTGCTACAACTGCCTATATCAAGCCCATCACACGCCATTTTAAAATACTTTGCCGCATACGCATAGCTAAGTGGTGCGCCATCAAGCCCATTTGCATACATATACCCTAAATTTGCACAGCCCTTTATATCTCCAGCATTGCACGCCATATAGTTTAAATCAGGCTTTGAGAGCTTGTTTTTGTTTTTGCCATAGATGTTTTGAGTATTGTTTGTAAGCCCTAGATTGTAGCACCCAAGATTACTGCCACCATCGCACGCCATTTTATAATACTTTACAGCAGTAAAAAAATTTTTGGTTACACCATCGCCATTTGCATACATAAAGCCCAAATTATTGCACGCAATCGCATCGCCTCCTTGACATGCAGTCATATAAAACTGCACTGCAAGCTCTTTGTCGTCTTTTGAGGCGTTTTTGTCATCATTATAAATCATCGCAAGATTTGTGCAAGAAGTCGGATCGCCAGCAGAGCAGCCCATTTCGTAATATTTTTTTGCTTTTTCTAAATCCATATCAACGCCACGACCCACAGCATACATCGTGCCAAGCCCAAAGCACCCAGAAGCATTACCGCCATCGCAGGATTTTTTAAATAACCCAAACGCATTCACATAATCGCCTTTTTTGGCATAATCCATAGCGGCTTTGAGCTGTGCAGTCGCTACATCAGGAGAATCTAGCCTATCTGTCATGGGGTATTGATGCGGAAGTGCGTCATCTTTTGGCTCTGCCATTGGCGCATTTGGGGTTAGCATTTGATTTTCACTGCCATTTTGTGGGGTATTTGCGCTCAATGAAGGATTTTGCGAAGGGGGCAACAAACCAGAGTCATTATATTGCGCGCCTTGCTGCGCTATATCATCAAAGCTTGGATCTGCTGCGATCGCAAATATCACATAACATACAAAAAGTAAAATCCCTTTCATTTCCTGCTCCTGCATAAGATACAAGACAAAAAGCAAAAATAATTCCATTTTGTATAGATTCTGCTTGTAGATTCTACTTTTTGGGTTTAGATTGTGATTTAGATTTTGTTTGGATTCTATGACGGATTTTATTTTAGATTCTAGATTTTGGTTTTCTTTTGCTTCGTCCTATCGTCCTCACAATGACAGATTAGGCTTGTCATTGTGAGTGGGTAAAACGAGCGTGGCAATCCATAGAATCCACTTTTAGATTCTAGATTCCAAAAATAAAGCAATAAAATAAAATATGCAATATTTAGATTCTGCTTCATTTTGGATTCTAGCGTGGGTTTGTGCTTAGATTCTAAGCAAATACAACTCACAAGCTAGATAACCACAAAATCTAACTTCACAACATCACTATACATCAGAATCCGACACATAATGCGCGCCTAAAGATTGCTTGCGGTTGAGTGCTTGGGTGATGATTTCTTTGGCTACCATAAGCCGAAGCCTTAGCATTCTTCCGATATTTCCTAATGCCATAACCTCCACACCCTCTAATGCCGAAAGAAGCGATGTTTTGGAGCGGATAATCCCAACTTTTTCCCACATAATTTTACGCAAAACATTCTTCAATCGCTCATCGCCTTCTTTATGCAGCACTTCTTGTGAAATCGAAAAATTGCGTTTGGGGTTTGAGATCGGATTATTTTGTATAGTTTGTGCGGCTATTTTGCCAAATACCAACCCCTCAAGCAATGAATTACTTGCCAAACGATTTGCCCCATGCACGCCACTTCGAGCACATTCTCCGATCGCATAAAGATTTTTCATTCCCGTAACAAGCCCATTGAGTTCAGTTTTTATCCCGCCCATAGAGTAGTGAAAAGCAGGTGCTATCGGAATCTTTTGACTTGGCGCATCAATGTGATATGCCTTAAGTGAGCGATATACATTTGGAAATTTGCGGATAAATTCTTTTTGATTAAGGCAACTTGCATCAAGATATACATTTTGCCCGCGTATAAACCGCTCCTTGTAAATAGCGCGCGCGACAATATCCCTTGGCGCAAGCTCTCCTCTTTTGTCATAATCAAACAAAAACCGTTCGCCTGCGGAATTAATAATCTTTGCGCCCTCACCTCTTAGGGCTTCAGTGATGAGCGTTTTTCGAGCATGAGGAGAATCCACAAACGCTGTTGGGTGGAATTGGAGCATTTCCATATCTTCAAGCTTTAAGCCATTTTCCAAAGCCATTGCGTGTATATCACTGCTGATTGTATGCGCGTTTGTATGGTATGCAAAAAGCCCACCTACTCCACCACTTGCGATGACGATATGATTGGCATAAAAAGCGCATTGTTTGGTTTTGGTCTGCACGACAACCCCATAACACCTATCCTCCTCTATAAGTAAATCCACAACCTGCGCGCCTTTATGCAAAGTGTGCGATAAATGCGAAATCAAAAAAGTATGTATCGCCCTACCTGTGCCATCGCCACCAGAATGAATGATCCTAGCGATACTATGCCCACCTTCTTTGGCATACAAAATTGCTCCATTTGTATCCCTATCTACGCAAAATCCAGAATCTAAAATATCACTAAAAATCACAAATGACTCTTGGCTAAGTAGCTTCACTGCTTCATAATCATTATGCATAGCCCCAGCATTTATTGTGTCTTGTATATGCAAATCCATATCCAAAGGATCTTTTGGAAAAGTAATCCCACCTTGTGCGAAAAATGTATTACAATCCCAAGGCTCTTCTTTGCATAATAATAAAACCTTGAGGTGCTTATCTAAATACCTCGCGCACGAAAGTCCAGCAATCCCAGCACCAATAATAATCACATCATATTGCATAACTTTATCCCAATGATTTATTTTCTTGCTTACTTATGCTTACTCAGAAATCACAGAAGTTCCACTACCAAAATTACTCAAATCATCAAAACCTCTTGCATTGCTTGGATCGCCATAATATGGATCTGTTTTGACCGCGCAACCCGCACAAACACACAAAAAATATGCTACAATAGCCAAATGAAAAATACGAAACATATCCTCTCCGAATTATTACAAAACACACAATACCAGCAACTCGCAAAGCGATTGCAAACGCGCAAAAACCTAGAAAGTCTAAAATTAGTCCTCCCGCTTGATATGCAAAAAAACATTCTCAAAATCACTTACAAGCCCCCAAAGATTCTCTTTTGCTTCAATCACCCAAGCTATGCAAGCGAATTTAATCATTATAGAAAAAATCAAATAATATCTTGTTTAAAAGAACATCAAGAGCTTTTTAGTGAGATTATCAAGACTCCAACTATCGAAGCACTAGAAGTGCAAGCTTGGGTGCCAAAAAATATCCTTGAATATTATCAGACACCTATCAAGCAAGATAATCAATGCTTTAGCGAACACTCCAATGGCACATTTAAAAATCTTGCCAAAGACAAGCAAATCTATCAAAAATTTGAAGAAATCCGCTCGCTTATTTTGTGTTTGAATAATTCCGCGCCCAAATAATCTTGCATTTAACAAATTTGTAGCCTCAATGCCTCACGCTTTAGTTAAAATACCTCACGCTTTAGTCAAAGCCTGCTTGCTTATAGACTTCTCTATTGTGCTTTAGTCCTTCAAAGATTGCAAAGCTCGTGCACCTAGATTCCCATAACGATGGTATGAAATGCTAACTGACTTTTCATTATAATAATACAAAAGCTCAAAGCGTCCATTTAAAATAGGCTTGTCTTTGATGATGACTTTTGCATATTGTGCGGCTTTTTGGTAAATGATATGATGAGAATCTGCAATATCCATATATCGAATGCGCTCAAATTCTGATATTTTGGAAGCAAAGCTTTCATCACTTTCTTTGACAAAATCTCCATGAAGTCCCATTTTTTCAAGATTCTGATAAGCAAAATCTAAATTTTTATCATGCTCTTTGAAGCTTATTGTAAGCGGGGTTTTTGAGACTTGCGCCCCGATAATCACCCCCAAAATATCTTGCAAGCTGTCATTTTTGCTGTATCGATATGCCATATTAGCAATGTGCGTGTAAGAAAAAAGATTATCCTCGCCTCGGATTTTGACATAATCTTTTTGCGTGTTAAATTCATTATTGCGATGATACACATAGCTTTTTGTCATCATAAGTGCTATCTTTAGTGCTTCTTTTTGGGCTGTGTCAATCTCACTAGATTCTAGGAGTCGCTTTATTTTTGGCTCTATAATTGTATCTGTGAGATGCCCATCTGGCTCATCTTGCGTGATATGCAAAAATTGCGTAATGTAGTTAAAAATCCCAACCTTGCGCCCAAAGCCAATGGCGCTTTTTTTCACCCCACCAAATGGCTGCCTTAGGACAATCGCGCCAGTTGAGGGTTTATTGATATAAATATTTCCAGCTTCGATGCGATTGATATAATATTCCCATTCGCGCTCATCAAGAGATTCTAGCGCACTTGTAAGCCCATATCCAGTGGAGTTTGCGATATATAGTGCGTCATCTAGATTTTTAGCACACATCACCGTGAGAAGTGGCGCAAAAAGTTCGGTTTGATGAGTAAAATCACCAACTTTTGTTCCGTATTTGATACCCGGCGTCATAAGTTTTTTATTATTATGCAAAAATTTTGGCTTCAACGCCCAATATTCATAATCCCTCAATTCATCAATGGCTTTTTTGAGCTTTGTGTCAGGCTCATTTGCAAGCGTGCCGATTTTGTTTTTGAATTCAAATGGATCGCCAACACTCATAGATTTTGCCGCATCAACAAGCGTTTGCTTAAATGTTTCATCATTATAAACTTCTTCTTCAAGGATTAATAGCGATGTCGCCGAGCATTTTTGCCCAGAATTTGAAAAAGCTGAATGGATAATATTTTTTATAGCCTGATCTCTATCTGCCATTTTTGTAACGATTGTGGCGTTTTTGCCTCCTGTCTCTGCGCTAAGCTGCAATGTCGGGTTAGATTCTAGAATCTTATATGCAGTCTCTTCGCCACCTGTAAGCACGGCAAATTGGATAAGTGGATTTGAAAGAAGGTGTTGTGATATATCACTTCCTTTTGAGGGCAGATAGATAAGTGCATCTTTTGGAATCCCAGCGTCCCAAAAACACTCACAAACCATCAATCCACAAAGCGCGCTTAATGTCGAAGGCTTGTAAATGACTTTATTGCCAGCAGCCAATGGTGCAGCAATCGTGCCTACGGAAATGCCAATAGGAAAATTCCAAGGCGCAATCACAACGCCAATGCCCTTAGCGGTAAAAGAAGTTTTTGGATTCTGCTCTTTGAGCACTTGAAGTGAATATGGATAAAACTCCAAAAAATCAATCGCCTCACTTACTTCACTATCCACTTCTGCAAATGTTTTGCCAACCTCTAATGCCGCAATCCCTAGCAAATCGCCCCTTCGCTCGCGTATAAGCTGTGCTACTTTTGCCAAAGTAGCATAAATGTCTTTGTGTGATAGATTAGAAAAATCACTCTTTGAAGCGACTTCTATGGCATTTTGGATTGTCTGTTTGTCTGCTAGAGTGAGATTAGCGATGTGTTTGTTGTGGATTTTGTCATAGATTTTTTGTGTATTTGTTGTTTTTTGTGTGTCTTTTTGTGCGATTTGGGCTAGCACAGGATAGACTTCCATGCATATTGGATTCTGGTATTTGGCTTTGATTTGTTGAGCCCATGCTCTATTTTGGGGCAAAACAAAATCCGTATCAGGCTCATTGACAAAGCTATGCGTCTCAAATGAGCTTTTGGTTTGAGATTTGAGATTTCTATTTTGGATTCTGCGTGTAGAGTTATCAAGCACTGCTATACCATTTATCGCCTCCAAAAATATCTTTTTTTGAAGCTCCCAATTTACATCACCGACATGAAGATTAAAAAAATAGCGCATAAAATTATCTTCACTTGTATTTTCATCAAGCCTACGCACCAAATACGCAATCGCGTTGTTGAAATGCGATTCATCACACACTGGCGCATACAAGATAAGCTTATGGATTTTTGCAAGCTCAAAACTTGCTTGCATACTCATTCCCTCAAGCATTTCAAATGTAAAAAATTCAAGCGCGTTTTCTTGAGAAATCCTTGTGTAAGCATAAGCAATCTCAAAGATATTATGGCTAGCTATGCCGATATTTATGTATTTATAATTTTCATCTTCTAAGATAAATTCAAGCATTTTGTTGTAGTTAGAATCTGTATCAATTTTTTTATCAAATGTCGGACAAGCCCAGCCTTTTTGAGAAGCTATGGTCTCCTCAGATTCCATATTTGCTCCTTTGACAAAGCGGATTTTGATAGGTTTTGCGCCATTTTGCACGCGTTGTTTTGAAAATGTATGCAGGATTTTGAGGTATCTAAAAGAATCCGGAATATACGCCTGAAGCACAATTCCGGCATTTAGATTTGGAAATTTAGCAATGGATTCCATAAATGCGCTCACGGTAAGCTCCAAATCTTTGAATTCCTCCATATCAAGATTGATAAATTTTGGAATATTTTGGGTTTTTTCTTCGCTCAAAGCGATTCCATACAAATAATCAAGTCGCTTTACAATCTCTGCCTTAGAGTATTCAAAATCAAGGATATTGATTTGGCTAAAAATTGTTGTGATTTTGATTGAAATATAAGTGATATAGCTTGATTTAAGTGCTTCTTGGTATTTTTGGATTCTGTATTTGGATTCTGCTTCTCCGAGCACTTCCTCACCGATAAGATTTACATTAAGTGTGATATTTTGTGCTTGACGTTTTTTGATGTGGGATTGCAAAAAATCCGAACTACTATCAAGCACCATGCCTCTTGTATCATCTCGCACATGCTTGACAAAAAATGGCACGCTAAGCCTTGGGGCTAGCTTTCCAAAAGTCAAAAACACAAAAAGCAGGGTTTTTTCAATAGGGGTAAAAAAATCTGCTATGCCGTATTTTTTGAGTGTCTGCTCAATAAAATCAAAGCTTGCTCTTTTGTTTTGGCATCGAAAGCTTCTATCCAAAAGCTCGATAAGCATGACTTTACTTTTTGGATTATTGAGGAGTTTTTGCATTTTTTTGTGAAATGCTTTTTCTGTGGCTGAGATGTGAAGCGTGATTTGTTCTTGAAGTTTTTGGGCTAGCTCCAAGGCTTGTGTAATGGTCTCTTTTTTCATCATTGCCTCCTTGTGGATAAGTTTGAGTAGCATCAGAATCTAAAACTTATTAGAAAATGTAGAATCTACGCTAGCATAATCTAACTTAAGCCTAATTAAAATACATATTCTCATTTGCATAGATTCTGGAATCTATGCAAACACAAATGGGCGTAAAAAAAATCCTCTATTTTTAGGCAGATTTTGGAGTTGTGTAGAAATTTTTAGGCAAGCAAAAACACAAAAAAGTGTAACATAGAAGTTCATCGCAGGCTAAAAATTTCAAACTCCCTAAAATATACTCAAAAGAGAAGATTTAGATTCTATTTAAATTCCGCATAAATTTTTTTAAGATTTGCAAGGCTTGATTTGGTATGAAGCAAGAGCATATCTGCCAAAATCAATGCAAGCATACTTTCGCACACCACACTACCTCTCACAGCAATACAAGGATCGTGCCTACCTTTGAGTTCAAAGTCTTGTTTATTACCATAAATATCGATTGTCTGTTGCATAGCAAATATACTTGGAGTCGGCTTGAAATACACCCGCACATTGATCTCCTCGCCTGTGGTAATCCCGCCTAGAATCCCGCCTGCGTGATTACTCAAAAATCCATTTTCATTCATCATATCATTATTGCGACTTCCGCATGTTTGTGATGCGGCGATACCATCTCCTATCTCCACGGCTTTGACACCATTAAGCCCCATCATCATAGCCCCGATTGCGCCATCAAGCTTGTAATACAACGGCTCTCCGAGTCCTTGCAGGATTTTTTTATTACCAAAAGCTCTAATAAGAGCGCAACCACCGATACTATCGTGAGTGCTACGCGCATGCATAATGAGATCTTTTTGGATTGACTCTTTTTGTTTATCAAGAGCAAAGATTTCACTCTCCCTAGCGAAATCAAAATCTATACTCTCACCCATACATTCGCCAACGCCCAGAATCCCACTCTCACAAATAATCCCAAATTCTCCAAGAAGCATTTTTGCAAATGCCCCACTTGCGACCCTTGCCACGCTTTCTCTTGCAGAGCTTCTTCCCCCGCCTCGATAATCCCTTAATCCATATTTCACAAAGTAGCTAAAATCCGCATGTCCGGGGCGAAAAATATCTTTGATATTGTCATAATCTTTTGATTTTGTGTTGGTGTTTTTGACAAAAAGTGCGATTGGCATTCCGGTGCTTACCCCTTCAAATACCCCGCTTAGTATCTCAAAGCAATCATCTTCTTTGCGTTGAGTTGTATAGCGATTTTTGCCTCCTTGTCGTCTTTGCAAGTCGTGATTAATAAGGTTTGTATTGATATGTATGCCAGAAGGAAAACCATCAATCACACAGCCAATCCCTGCGCCATGAGATTCTCCAAATGTCGTAACTCTAAGTGCTTCTCCAAAAGTATTCATTGATTATCCTCTTGTTTTGTGATTTTGAGATATGCGATTTTTGCGCATGATTGCTGGGCGTTTTTTTTGGAATTCCCTATCGCTGTCGCATAGATAATATCTTCAATCAGAATCTGCATAGCAAATTTTTTATCATGATCAGGTCCTTTTTCATCGATGAGTTTATATACAGGAATGCTTCCAAAGCGCGCTTGGGTGATTTCTTGCAGGGCTGTTTTGTAATCCATAAAAAGATTATCCATATTCATATTTGGATACAAAGTATCAAGCAATTTATATATAATTTCTTTGACTTTTTCAATCCCAGCTTCAAGGTATAGCGCGCCCATTATAGCCTCAAACGCATCAGAGAGGAGTGAGTTTTTATTGCGTCCATTGTTTTGCTCCTCACTTTGAGAGAGGATAAGAATATCCCCGATGTGTATATTTCTAGCGATTTTTGCAAAGCTTTCTTCATTGACTAGAGATGAGCGCATTTTTGAGAGTTTGCCTTCATTATGCTGTGGAAATTTACAAAACAAATATTCCCCGATAATGAGATCAAGCACCGCATCACCTAAAAATTCTAAACGCTCGTTATTGTGTTTGTTGGCATTATATTTTTTGGCACTTCTATGCGTGAGGGCTTCGATGAGAAGCTGTTTGTTTTTGAAATGGTAGTTTATGTTGTTTTGAAATCGTGTTATAGAATCCATAGTAACCTTTAATATTTTATTTATTGGTTTTTGCGATATGAAGTGCAAAGCTTTGGGCTTGCTCTCTTGCTATTTTGTCGCATCTCTCATTCATGGCATGTCCATTATGTCCTTTGATCCAATGTGCGATAATGCTATGTTTTTGTGATAGATTAAGGTATTCTTTCCACAAATCAATATTTTTGACTTTTTTGAAATCATTTTGCACCCATTTTGTAAGCCATTGATTTATCGCATTGCAGACATATTGAGAATCCGTATATAAAGCGATTTTACAAGGTTGCTTTAGCACTTTGAGCGACTCTATCACAGACAAAAGCTCCATGCGATTGTTTGTTGTCATTGGCTCGCCCCCTTGAATAATTTTTTCAGTATCTTTATACACTAAGATTCCGCAATACCCTCCAGGACCGGGATTACCAAGAGATGAGCCATCAGTGTAGAGAGTGATTTCTTTCATTGCACGCTTGTTTTTTCCTTGAGCTTGAGAACCAAATCCATTTCACCTACATGAGCGCATATCGGGCAACGATACGAATCAAAAGGAAAAATATTTTTACATTGAACGCAACGATATTCAAAAGTTATATCTCCTTGCTGGCTAGAGTGCTGATGCAAAATCCTTAATGCCTCAAGCTCGAAAGTCGCACATTCTTTATTGTCTTTAATATAGCCTTTTGCGCGATATATATCCATAATGTCGCTATGGTGTTTGATTGCCTCAAATGGAATTTCATTTTGATTGATATTCCATAGTAAATCATAGCAGAATCTTACCTTATCAAATGTTTTGACTTCCTGCCAAAACAACTCTCTTGCATATAGCTTCAGATAGCCTAGTGCTATGCGGTTAATGTATTGGCAGCGATGCATAAGCGATATGATTTCTTTATTTTTTTTCTCCAAAGAAAGCATATCACCACTGCTTAAGCGCATAAAATGCAAATATGTCTTGACAATGGCATTATCTTTGCGTTGTTTTGTAGTTGCGACTTCATCAAGGCATTCAAGT
The DNA here is from genome assembly GCF_900451005.1 of Helicobacter fennelliae. Lineage (NCBI taxonomy): Bacteria > Pseudomonadati > Campylobacterota > Epsilonproteobacteria > Campylobacterales > Helicobacteraceae > Helicobacter > Helicobacter fennelliae. Next base: position 1,366,014 of record NZ_UGIB01000001.1, on the reverse strand, counting down.
GTATCGAGGGCTTCTTGATACTGCCCCATACTCTCATAAGTCCTCATCAAATAAAGCAGAATCTGAGAGTTACGAGGATAGTTTTTTAGGATTTCTAAGAAAATATGCTTTGCTCTTTGCAAAAATCCAGCTTGAAAATAAGTGATCCCCAAGGATTCTAGAATGATGATTTTTTCTTGAAAATTATGCACCTGCTCTAGCATTCCAAGATAGATTTTAATCGCAGAATTGCTATCGCCAGCTTTTGAGTAGGTATTTGCCAAAAACAACAAAGGTGGAATAGGATTTTTAGCAAGCGATAAAAATTTGACAACTTCATCGCTTAATGAGCCTTCACCATAAGATTTTGTGAAGTTTTGTAAGGCGATCTCGCGCTTTTTTTGTCTGTATTTATTGCGTCCATAATCAGCAAAAACCAAAATAATCACAATCGCGATAAAAATCGCAATGCCAAATAAAGGATCTCTATACAAAAACGCTATATTTTCTGACATTGTTTAGCTAAACTCCTCTCAAATATTCTATTTTGGCTTTGAGTTTGATTTTTTCAAAGTATTCATTGAGAATCTGCTCTTGGTTTGTTTGGGCGAGTTTTTGAGCAATGTAGTTTTTGGCTTGATCAAAAGACATCACCTCTGTGCCATGCTTTTTTTGGACATAAAAGCTTACATAATTTCCACCGCCAGCATCAAGGATTGGGCTAAACTCACCTTCTTTGAGTGATGAAAAAAGTTGGGCGATTTGCGGATTAAGTGAATTTGTCTTTATGTTTTCTTCTGTTTTTTCGACACCATTGAGGCTGATTGCTGGATTTTGTATCGTGCGCTCAAGGAGTTTTGGATCTTTAGAGACATAGCGCGTTGTTTGGACATCTGTTGGAGCGATAAATTCATCTTTGTGTGTATTGTAATATTCTCGCATTTTGTCCTCATTTGACACATCTGATGAAAGCAAAATATTTCGCATAAGCTCTCGCGTCTCTATTTGTTCTTTGAGCTGCTTTTTGTAAGTATCAAAATCTATACCTTCTTGATAAAGCGCGTTTAAAAACTGCTGATGAGTCATTTGATTTTGACTAGCGATTGCTTCGATCTCTTGATCTATGCGCATATCATCTACTTTGATATTGAGTCGTTCGATTTCTTGGGATTTGAGTCTTTGGGCGATTAGAAATTCGCTTGCTTGCTCTTTTGTGAGGTGATGATTGGATTGGATTTGTTTGATTTCATATATTGTGATTGGATCGCCATTGACTTTTATAGCGATTCCACCGACAATGTTTTTATTGCTTGTATGGCTAGATTCTACTATATTGCTAGATTCTGCTTGGGCTATTTGCATGAGCACAACAAATGCCAAACTCACCATAAATGCCAAATGCGCCAAATGTATTGATAGTTTTGCTCTCTTGTGGTTCATTATAATTCCTAAGTGAAAAAATAAGCCTTATTCTAGCATTATTTCCTTAATTCTATTTAGAGCTTTGGGGTTGATTTAAAATTTCAGTAAAAAATAAGACAAAAATCTTTAGTATTTCAATTTTCAAATTTTAAGGATTCTCGTGTCAAAAACTAAAACACATTCTTCAAAAGGACTCATAGCCCTTGCTTTAAGCGCATTTTGTATGGGGGTTACAGAATTTATCGTTTCAGGGATATTGCCTGATATTGCAGAATATTTTGGGATTTCTCAACCTATGGCTGGCTGGCTTGTAACAATTTATGCCGTAGGCGTTGTAATCGGAGCACCGATACTTACTATTCCTATCAGTCGCATGGATAGAAAGCACCAACTTATGCTAAATTTATTTATTTTTATGCTTGCAAATATCACTATCGCTTTAAGTTCAAATTTTTATCTCACGCTTGCTGCGCGATTTGTAGCTGGCTGTATGCATGGGGTGTTTTTTGTGATCGCAACAATCGCTGCGGTAAAAATCGCAACGCCGGGCAAAGAAAATACCGCCCTAGCATTAATGGTATCAGGCTTGACTATCGCGCTTGTTACGGGGATTCCGGCGGGGACATTCATTGGTCATTTGTATAATTTCAAGGCTATTTTTTGGCTTATTGGGATATTGAGCTTTTGTGCGTTTGTGGCTGTATATCTCATCATGCCAAATATCAATGGACAAAAAACATTTTTTAAGAATCTATATTTTGCAATCAAAGTGCCTCAACTTTTGCGAGCATATATCGTTACAGCTTGCACTTGCGGGGCAAGCTTTGTGATTTATACTTATATTGCTGAAATTTTATTGTCATTATCTGGATTTGACAAAAACTCCATTGCATCAATTCTCCTTATTTATGGTGGAAGTGCGATTTTCGGGAATCTCATCGGTGGCAAAATCACTGATTCAAAAGGCTCAATCGTAACATTACGTATTATTTTACTAGGACAGATTCTCATTTATGGAGCAATGGCACTTAGTGCGTATTCGCAAACGCTAGTTTTAATCAATCTCTGCCTTATGGGAATCGTAGCTTTTGCTGGTATCGCGCCACTTAAATCTCTCTCTATCCTCTCGGCAAATAAATACGCTCATGGCTTTGAAGATACTGCTATTAGCGTCAATGAAGGAGCATTTAATGTCGGAATCGCTTTGGCAAGCGCACTTGGTGGAGCTGTATTTGCCTATATGGGCGTGCATTTTAATCCCTTATTTGCAGCACTTTTTGCTTTGCCTGCGTTTTTTATTGTGGTATTTACGCCACGCACACTTTAATCTGTGCGTTACAAAATTACCACACGCAACACTCGTTACGCCAAAAATTTAACAAATAATTTACTTTTTGAAAAACTTTCTGTATACAATAAATATTACACTATACAACAAGGAGAATCCATGGGAACAGTAACACTAAAGAATAACGAGACAAATCAAAGTTGGGATTTTGACCTGATTGACTGCACGAGAGGACCAAAAGCTATAAATTTTTCAAAGCTTTTTGAGACAACAGGGATTTTTTCTTATGACCCCGGATATGGAAGCACCGCAGGCTGTGAATCCACAATCAGCTTTATCAATGGCAAGGAAGGCGAGCTTTTATATAAGGGCTTTCCTATTCAAGAATTAGTGCAAAAATACCACTTCACCGATATATGCAAGCTTTTAATCAGCGATGATCTTCCAAAAAACAAAGAAGAATCTTTGAGCTTTGATTTAGAATTGCGCCATAGAAGTTTTTTGCACGAAAAAATCAAAGGGATTTTTGGGGTATTTCCAGATTCTGCGCACCCTATGGCGACACTCTCTGCACTTCTTTCTATACTTGCGACACTGTATTATGATCACAAAGAAATGGACGATGAAGATGATTATCAAACAATGGCTCGCCGAATTATTGCCAAAACTCCAACGATGATTGCTTTTTGTTACCGCCACTCTGTGGGAGCCCCATTTATCGAGCCAGATGTAAGCAAAAGCTATGTGGAAAATTTCTTATATATGCTCCGCTCTTACCCTCATGGACGCTACAAATACACCCTCAAAGGCGAGCAAGAAATTAACCCTCTTGAAGTCGAAGCACTTGATAAGATTCTCATCTTACACGCAGATCATGGACAAAACGCTTCTACTACGACGGTGCGTAATGTCGCTTCCACTGGCGTCCATCCGTATGCGGCTATCGCTTCTGGGATCAATGCGCTTTGGGGACCAGCTCATGGAGGCGCAAATGAGGCTGTGCTTAAGCAGCTCAATGAGATTGGCGATGTGAAAAATGTAGAAAAATTTATCGCAAGAGTCAAAGACAAAAACGATTCATTCCGATTGATGGGATTTGGGCATCGCGTGTATAAAAGCTATGATCCAAGAGCAAAGGCTATCAAAGCACTTAAAGATGAGCTAAACAAAAAAGGAATCAAAATGGATAACAGACTTAGTGATATTGCCGAAAAACTCGAAGAAGTTGCGTTGAGCGATGATTACTTTAAGGCAAGAAATCTCTATCCAAATGTTGATTTTTATAGTGGGATAATTTTGAGTGCGCTTAAGATTCCGACACGATTATTTACGCCTATTTTTGTGCTAGGAAGAATGCCCGGCTGGTGCGCACAACTCATTGAGCATGTCAAAAATCCATACGCACGAATTACGCGTCCAAGACAGGTGTATTTGGGAAAATAGATTCTGTGCTATTTGCGATGATGGAATTTAGAATCTAATTTTCATATTTACATAGATTCTAGATTCTCTCTTTTTGTGTTCGCTTGTATCTGCATAGATTCTACTAGAATCTATATCATTTTTGTCGTCATTGCGAAGCCCTTTAGGGCTGTGGCAATCCATTTTGACTAGATTGCTTCGCCCTATCGTCCTCGTAATGACAAACCCGCCCCCTCAATTGCGAGCAAATTTTTCAAATTTTGCGTGGCTAATTATAAGAATCTACTTTTAGATTCTAGATTCTATACAAATACAAGAGGCATTAAGAAATCCTCTATTTTTAGGCAGATTTAGTCATAGTTGTGTAGAAATTTTTAGGCAAGCAAAAACACAAACAAATGTAACATAAGCGTTCATTGTAGGTTTGCAGGCTAAAAATTTCAAACTCCCTGAAATATGCCTTCTCAAGCAAAGCCCAATGAGCGCATAGCAAAAAAGAGAGGATTTAGATTCTATGAAAACTAGAATCTAACTTGTGGTAGAATCTAAAACACAAAAACAAACAGGAGTAGCAACGCAAATGGTGAATAAAATCTACTGCGCAACAAAAAATGGTGTCGGCGGAGAAATCGTAGAGGTGCAAGCTACATTTGTCCGAGCATTGCCTGCATTTGTGATCACAGGGCTTGCAAATAACTCTATCCAAGAATCCAAACAGCGCGTCCAAAGTGCGCTCACACACATCGGATTTCACTTTCCTCCATTAAAAATCGCTATCAATCTCTCACCCGCCGATCTCAACAAAACAGGAAGTCATTTTGACTTGCCAATCGCGCTTTTAATCGCACTTCAAAAAGAAAATGCTACACCCATAGATTGGTTTGCTTTTGGGGAATTAGGGCTTGATGGAGAGATAAAACATAGCGATAGCCTCTATCCTTTGCTTCTTGAGGTGGCATTATTGCGCCCAAATGCAAAAGTCCTGCTTCCAAGAGCTGGGCAGAATCTATTTTCTTATATTCCAAATCTCAATATGTATTATGCAGATACACTCAAAGAAGCATTAGAAATTATCCAGAATCTAGAATCTAAACCCGCGCCAAAAAAGAATCATTTTGATTTTCATTCGATTATTATAAATGACAAAAATTTCTATTACTCTACGGATTTCAAACTTGACTTTAAAGAAGTCAAAGGACAAGAAATCGCCAAACGAGCCGCGCTTATTGCTGCGAGTGGATTTCATAATATCATCTTAGAAGGAAGTCCGGGCTGCGGAAAAAGTATGATTGCAAAAAGATTGCGCTATATCCTTCCTCCAATGGATCTTGAAGATATGATAGAGTGTGTCAAACTTCAAGCTTTAAGCTCTCAAGAGACAAAATATTCACCCATAAGAAGGTTTCGCGCACCACATCAAAGTGCTTCAAAATCATCTATCTTAGGCTCTGCTACACAATACGAAGCCAAGCCCGGTGAAGTGGCTTTGGCGCATAATGGCGTATTGTTTTTTGATGAGTTGCCATATTTTGGCAAGGATATTTTAGAATCCCTGCGAGAGCCGCTAGAAAATAACGAGCTCATCGTCTCAAGGGTGCATAGCAAGGTATCATATAAGACTTCGTTTTTGTTTATTGGCGCGCAAAACCCCTGCCCTTGCGGAAATCTACTAAGCCAAACAAAAGAGTGTCGTTGCACAGATAAGGAGATTCTCTCATACAAAAATCGCCTAAGTGAGCCGTTTTTGGATAGGATAGATATATTTGTGCAAATGCAAGAAAATGAAGTAAACAAACAATCCTCAATCACTTCAAAAGAAATGCAAGAGAAAGTTTTTGCCGCATTTGAAAGGCAAATAAAGCGCAATCAAAGCACATTTAATGGCAAACTCAGCGAAAGCGAAATTGAAACCTTTTGTGTGCTAGATTCTGCGACAGCGGATTTGCTTGCGCAAGCTTCAATACGATTTAATCTCTCACATCGCGCAATCCAAAAAATCAAAAAGCTTGCTAGAACGATAGCTGATCTTGATGAAAGTGATACAATCGCAAAAAAACATCTTCTTGAAGCCCTAAGTTATCGTAAAATCGCATAATTATGCTAGAATACTCCATTTGATGAAAGGTGTAAATATGCGATATTTGACTACAAATGCGAAGTGTTATGCGAAATTGTGTGTATTTTTGTTGGTTTTTGTATTTGGGCTTAATATAGGGCTTGCAAAAAGCTATATCATCTCTCCACTTCCTCTTCCCACAGAAAAGATTTTGGATATAAACGATCAAGCCTGTAATGAAGCCTGCCTCAAAAAGCTTTATAATAATGGCTTACTTTTTTCATTTATCGCAAAATTTAGCCCAAATATCACTGATAAAAGCTTGCTTGAAAATTTTGCTCAAGCATTAGCGCGCATTAACCAAATCCAAGAAAGCCAGAAATCATCTCATTTCAAAATCGCTCTCATTATCCCAAGACAAACGATCGGGCAGTATGCTGTAACGATTTCTAATACAATCCTTGCATATCTGATGTCTAAAAAAATAGATTTTGAGTTTGAAGTGTTTGACTGCATTGATGAGGGTATCACAAACCTAGAATCTACAACTTACAAAATCACGCAAAGTAATTTTGATTTTGCTATCGCAATCCTCACGCAGCAAGGCACGCAAAATCTCATCGATAATATCAATGTCTCTTTTCCGATTTATATACCAACAATAAACAAAGAGCGCATACAAGGTGATACACCTAAGAATTTTTACTTTGGAGGTATCAGCTACAAAAAGCAGCTTGATATACTTGCAAGCATTGCCAAAGATAGCCAAATCGTAGAATATACCGATGATAGCCAGATTGGCACTTATCTTATGGATTTGCTTCGTGCTTATGATTTACACATTATCCACCAAGCCATAATTAACAACCAAGATGCTTCAAATTTCACCAAAAAGCTTAAAACTGAAGAGGCGTTTTTGGATAATACGACGCTTTTACTCAACACTTCCGCCTCAAAAAGCGGACTTATCCTCTCTCAAATTGGCTATTCTAAAAAACAACCAAAACAATTCCTCTCAACCCAAATCAACTTTAACCCAACCATTCTCCAGCTTGCCTCTCCAGACAATAGAAAAAATTTCTTTGTCATCAGTGCCATAAGCCCTGCAAGTGCGGATTTGGTCGAATATGCAGCTTTGCTTAATAGTGATTTGAAATACGATTGGGTGAGTTATTCAACTTCTGTGGGGGTAGAATTTGCGCTTAAAGATTCTCATATCAAAAAATCATTCCTAGAATCTATGTTTAATAACCAAATAGAATACAAAAACCACATCTACACAACTAAGGGCTCGAATTTTGTGCTTGTCAAAACCACAAACTAAAATCTAATATAACTTAAAAATTCTTGCAGTCTTTGCGTCTTTGGAGATACAAAATATTTCAATAGCTAGATTCTATCATTTTGACTATTTTATTATATAATTACAGCTTTTATATTATCTCAAAGGATAAAAATGCATAGAAAAAATATGAAAAATCTTAATAAGGGGGGGGGGCAGTAGTATTTATTGATGGAGGATTGGGTAATCAATTCTTTCATTATGCTTTTTGCGTGATTCTTTATCGTTATCTTAAAAAGCCTGTATATCTAGACTGCACACAATATCGTTTCACAACATCGCTCAATGCTCGCAATTTAGAGCTTGTTTATTTTTCTCCGATATTGCCAATTATCACTTCAAAAAAAGAGCTTATACAAAAACTTAACATAAGCTATTGTATGTTTTGTCTCAAAAAATTAGGCAATAAAATCCTCTATAAACTTTGCAAAAAACAGCCATTTTTTCTTTATGACAAACAAAAAACTCTCACAAAGCCACATTTGCGCTTTGAATCCATCGCTCAATTAGCGCAGAATCTAGGAAATCATAATTATATTTATGAGGAATATATGTGGAATTTTAAAGAAATCAAATCCTACAAAGATGAATTTTTGCAAATCCTCTATCCACAACTCCCACTTGATAGCAAAAGTCTTGTAATAGCGCAGCAAATACAATCACATACAAATTCTTGCTCTATCCATATACGCAGGGGCGATTATTTGATGCATATACCATCTGATGTTTTGGATATGGAGTATTATCTACACGCCATGGAGCAAATACGACAACTTGTCTCAAATGTAAAATTTTTTATTTTTGGTAATGATTTTGCCTATATGAGAGGGCAATTTAGTGAAAGTAGAGATTGTGTAATTGTCGATGTAAATGGTGAATATGAAGTGCGATATGATTTTTTACTTATGAAAATGTGCAAACATCATATCCTTGCCAATAGCACTCTTTCAATGTGGGTTGGGTTTGGCTCTTATGGATATACAATCTACAAAGCAAATGCCAAGCCAAGCACCGCAGGTCTTGAGACGCTAGGTTTTATAGCATTATGATTATTTATTCTCGCGCTTTATACGCACACTCATTACGCTATTTCTTGCTCCGCTATAATTAAGCTCAAATTCATTTTTGAGCTGCTTAAAAATATCGCCCCAGCTTTCTTCTCCATAAGAAGAAGCACTTTTATAATAATTCTCCTTAATCCAATTCCCTATCCTTGAGACAAGCGCGTATGATTCTCTATCTTGATTTTGCTCGATCGCTTTGTGCAAAAGCTTTATCAACGCCTTATTTGCACTCAATGTATGCTGTTCATCAAGTTCATCATAGCTGTTAAAAGATTGCTTAAGCTCATCGCGCGCGTTTTTTGTCCCAAACCCAATGGCTGGAATCGCCCATTTGCGAATCTCTTGTGCCAATGGCGCAAAATCGCTATCGCTTGTAGCAAGTGCGATATAATCGATATTGCGACTATAAAGGGTATTGACTACATCAATGGTAAGTTTAATATCGCTTGAGTTTTTGCCTCGCCTATCTCCGTCATCTTGGCGATTACCTGTGAGAATCTGGATAGGCTCTATGGAATACTGCAAAAGCAATCCCACCCATGAATGCAAAGCTTCTTTACGCCAATCTCCATACGCTTTTCTAATGCATACCTCGCCGATTTCATTTAGTCTTTTCATAATCTCATCGCATAATTTATAACTTATGTTTTCACAATCAATAAAAAGTGCTATTTTTTTGTTTTCGCTCGTTGTATCCATACTTTGCCTTTGTATTTAGATTCTATTGAAACAAATCTTTGTATTTCTTACGCAATGTCAAAATAATCTGTATAATCTCTTTTTGTCCATATGAGGCATTCTCATCAAAATTATCAAGCTCTTTGCTATAAAGCTGAAGTGCTTTTTCTATGCATTCTTGCTTTACTCCAGCAAAATGAAGTGCCACACAAAGCAAATCAAGAATTTCTATCGCGCTCTCTTCATCTATATCTTGCATAGATTGGGTGTGAGATTTTTGCGTGCGGGCATGTTGCGTATGGGTGTTTTGAGTGCGAATGTTTTGGATATTAGTGTCTTGAGTATGAGAATTACGCGCGTGAGTGGTTTTGGTGTGTTGAGTCTGAGTTATTTTTGGCATAAAACTCCTTTAGTAGTTATTTATTGTTTGATTTTAGCGTTAATAAAAGCTTGCACTTGAGATTTAATATCCTCATACAAAAAGCTCTCTTTAAAGCCTTCCATTTTGCCACCGGAAGCGTTTTTGTGCCCTCCTCCATTAAACACTTCTTTGCTTAGTGCGCACACATCACATTTTCCATTTGCCCTAAGGCTTATATTGCCACGATTATTAATATCCATATAAAAATCAATATCTTGATTTTGCTGCAAAAATAAATTTGCAAGCACACTAATCCCGCCCATAGAATAGCTTAAGAATCCTTTTTTATCTCTATATGAGATAAAGCATTTGTCTTTGATTTGGCTAAGAAGTTTGGCTTGGATTCTTGAAGTGATAAAATCCATTGTTTCATTATCAGGATCGCCTTTTAGTGCGAGCTTTTTAAGCCTAAAGATAGCATTATCAAAAAGCACTTCTCCTTTTGGCTTATGTAGATAATGTTTGATTTGAGATAAAAGATAGAATTTATAATCCCTATGCTCTTTGTCAAACATAAAGCGATTGAGCTCATTGCTTGAAGCAATCATTCCCAAAGCGACCTTGCCAAACTCAAACCCAAATCCATCTTCTTTCCAAATATCCACAGAGTTAATCATCTCAACAATAGGTTCAAGCCATCGTGTTTTAGATTCTGCATTGGGGTATTGTTTTTTGAGTGTTTCAAAAGTAATCTTTGTCGCACAATGTGCAGAATCTAAATGATACCATTCATAGATTTTTGAGCATTCTTCACCACTGATATGATGATCTAGGAGCAAAAGCTCTATATTGTGTCCGGAGATTTTGTAATCATTAATCTTTGAGACAATGTATTTGGCTTCATTTGTCGTGAGATTAAGATCAGTAATAAGGATAAGAAAAGATTGCGGATTTTTGGAGCGAAACTTCATCTCAAGCTTCAAAGACTCATCGATTTGCGCAAAAATCATATTGATTCTAGCGAGCACTTCTTTGCCATAATTTGCATTAAAAAATGTGATATGTTCGAAAAATTCTCGTGCTACAAACTGACAGCCATACCCATCAAGATCAATATGTGAGAGATGAAAAGTTTGCATTTTTATCCTTTTTATTCTTTAAAAATGAGGTTCAACTAAGCCTATAAATTCATATTTGGAGTTTATATCAATCTCAGCAGTGCTTAAGACAATCACATCAAGCCTAAAATCTTGTATTTTTCTAAACATCGGTTGGCGCAACAGCGGATCGACCACAAGGACGCAATGCCCTAAGCCTTTTTCTAAGAAACTATTTGCTTTTGAGGTGATCGCATCGATAAGTTTTTGTGCCTCACCAGCGTTAAGATCAAGGCTTTTGCCATATTCTTCGCTGATTCTTACTCTATTTTTGAGATATTCTTCGTCCATTGGCGCAAAAGTCAGAATCTTTAGCACTCCATCATCAGACGCAAAAGTATGCGTAATCACGCGTGCAAGCTTAGCCCTCACGCACTCAACTATCGTATCAATATCCATATTTTGAGCTTGCTTATCAATAGTCGTCTCCAAAATAGAGAGCATATCTCTAATAGGAATTTTCTCATAAAGTAGCCGCTGCAATACAAGCCGAATGAGTGCTGGAATCTTCCTTGCTTCTTCGATAAGTGCTGGATAATCCTCTGCCATTCGATCCAAGATCCCCTTGACTTCATCACGGGTGATAAATTCTTCTGCGTGGTTTTTAACAAGCACACTGATATGCGTCGCAATCACAGTTGCAGGATCAATCACTGTGTAGCCATTAATAATCGCATCTTCTTTGTCTTTTGGATCTATCCATAGCGCATCAATCCCAAACGCAGGCTCTTTGGTTTTGATCCCCTCAATCTCTTTTCCGACAATCCCCGTATCCATTGCCAAAAATTTATTTGACATCACACTTCCCTCGCCTATCACAACGCCTTTGAGTTTTATCTCATAGTTTGAGGGTGGAAGCTGGAGATTATCGCGGATTCTGATTTGTGGCATCAAAAATCCATATTCGCTTGCGATTTTTTTGCGTATGCCACGCACCCGCTCTATCAAGTCCCCGCCCTGCTTAATATCTGCAAGTCCGATAAGCTCATATCCCAATCCAAGCTCTAAAAATTCGATTTTTAATGCTTCATTGAGATTTTTTTCCTCTTCTTTTTTGATTTCTTCGAGTGATTTTTCGACTTTAGGAATGGGCGAGAGATCTGCTGCTGTGCTAGATTCTGGTTTGGATTCTGCGGAGAGATCAAGGTTGATATTAAATTTCTTATTGAGCCAATCCGTCATGATAGAGAGCAGACTTTTTTTGTCCTCTCGTGAAAGAAGCCAAGAGATAAACAACAAAAGCAGTCCAACAAAACCCAAAGAAAAAGTCGGAAGCCCCGGCACAGAAGCAAAAAGAAGAAGTATAACGCCTACGATGATAAGCGTTTTTGATTGTGAGGTGAGCTGTGAGACGAGATTTTGCGCAAAACCTTCTTTTGGGTTTTCTTGCTGTGCTGTTCTTGTGGCGACTATACCTGTGGCAGTCGCAATGATGAGTGCTGGAATCTGCCCTACAAGTCCGTCACCAATGGTAAGAATCGTAAAAGTCGATGCGGAATACTCTATACTCATATCCCGCTGAAATACCCCGATAAGAAAACCACCAATGATGTTAATCACGGTAATGATGATTGAGGCGATCGCATCACCTTTGACAAACTTACTCGCTCCGTCCATTGCGCCATAAAAATCCGCTTCTTGAGAAAGCATAGCGCGTCTTGTACGTGCTTCTTTTTCATCAATAAGCCCGCTATTTAAATCCGCATCAATTGCCATTTGCTTACCGGGCATCGCATCAAGAGCAAATCGCGCTCGCACTTCAGTTACGCGCGTAGAACCATTTGTAACGACAAGGAGATTTACAAGGATTAGGATAATAAAAATAATCGTCCCGATGATGTAATTCCCACCAACCGTGAATTCCCCAAATGCAGCGATAATATCACTTACAGATTCTGGTCCCAAATAGCCTTGCGTTAAAATCATTCTTGTAGTGGCGACATTGAGCGCGAGCCGATAGAGTGTAACGATAAGCAAAAGCGTAGGAAAGGAGGAAAAATCTGTTGGTTTATTGATATATAGTGCGATGAAAATAATCAAGATTGAAAGCATAATCGAAATAGTCAGCAAAAAATCCAAAATCACCGGTGGCAGCGGAACGATAATAATCACCAAAATACACATCAAAAACACTACAACCGTGAGGTCTTTGGATTTACCAATGTTTTGGAGAAAAAAGGCGATTTTTTTAAGCACAGATTGTCGCTTTGAAGCCATTTTTATATATGCCTTGAGATTGAAATATATTTATAATGAAGTTTGGATTCTAGCTATTTTTAGGTAAAAAAAAGCTTTTTTACCTAAAAATATTATTTTCTAAAGGTTTTATAAATATTTGCGAGGCTTTAAAAGTTTTTTAAAGGTTTTAAAAGTAAAATCACATTTTTATTTCAAAATACCAATCAGGAGGTCATCATGGCTTTAGATACGGCGAAAAAACAAGAAATCATCGCAAAATTTAGTCGAGGAGAAAAAGATACAGGCTCTCCTGAAGTGCAAATAGCACTTTTGAGCGAACGTATCAAAACCCTTACAGAGCATCTTAGGGCAAATTCTAAAGATCATTCAAGTCGTTTGGGATTACTTAAGCTTGTCGGGCAACGCAAACATCTTCTTAAATATCTCAAAAAAACACAATATGAAAAATATGTGGAGCTCATTAAAGCACTCAATATCAAAGATCGTTAGAATCTAAGAGAGCGTTCAAAAAAGCAGAATCTAGAATCTATACAAACTCAAAAAAGCATAAAGAGATTTTAGATTCTTTTTAGATTCTGAATTATTTTTGTTGCAGAATCTAATCAAACCTATACCATGGATTCTGTCTTAGAGCCTCATATAGCACGATTCCCACACTTGTAGCGAGATTGAGACTTCGGGCTTTGCTTGACATCGGAATGGTAAGCGTTTGGTTTGGGTTAGAATCTAAAATCATTTCATCTATCCCCGCATCTTCTCTACCAAAATACAAAAAACATTCATCACCAAAACAAGCCTGATAATAGGGTGTTTTGGATTTTGTAGTGAGAAAAAAATGTTGCGTGGTGATAGGATTTCGCTCCCAAAAATCCTGTAAGCTCGCCCATTCGTATTTGTGAAGGTGCTGCCAATAATCAAGCCCCGATCGTCTAATGGCTTTCTCACTTAAGCTAAATCCTAATGGGTGAATCAAATGCAAAATCGCATTGCCACCCACGCACAAACGCCCTATATTGCCTGTATTTTGCGGTATTCTAGGCTCAATTAGAACAATATTTATCATTATGTATTATCTATTTTGTATTTAGAAGTTATGTAAGATTAGATCAAAAAGATTTAAGTAAAAACCCACAAATATGCCAAAAGGCATATTTGGATAAAACTACTCTTGAGCTTGCGGTCCATCGATGAGCTCATCAACGCTTTGAGCCAACGCTTTTGCGGCTTCTTGATTAAGCCCATCAAGTTGCAAGAGATTATCTTTAAGGAGTTTTGTATCAAGTTTTTCTACTTGCACCAAAACCCACAATACACCATCTTTACTTACCCATTTTTTTGTTACTTTCGTGCCAGTTAAGACTTGATCTACGCTTTGTCTTACAGCTCGGACTGCTTCTTGATTGACACTATCCTCACCACTTGTTGTAAGCTCTCTATATTTGCTCTCAATCCGCGTTGCGATTTGTCCTGCAAGCTCAGCTCTCGCACTTGCTGAAGCTTGTGTTGTCGCAAAGCCAATATTGCCATTTTTGATTTTTGCGCTTCCTGTTGCGCTTAAGTTGTCTTTACTTCCGTCGATTACCCAGTCTGGAGCACCTTTGAGCGCATCATTTACATCAGCATTTTCACCTATATCTTTACAACCAGTTATCGCCAAAAGCGCGATACCAAGAGCAAGAATTTGTTTTTTCATTGTTTGTCCTTGTTTGTAAAATAAGCGCTTATTGTAATTAAAAAACATTAATAAAGCTTTAAATCCAAGAATGTATAATATTGCCTGTTCAATTTTTCATACTACTAAGGATAAAAATGTCAAAAAAGCTTGTTTTTTCAGGGATTCAGCCAACAGGAAAAATTCATCTTGGAAATTATTTGGGGGCAGTCAAAAATTGGGTAGATTCTCAAGAAATCTACGAAAATATTTTTTGTATCGTGAATTCTCACGCGATAACAATCTATCAAGACCCAAAAGAGCTCAAAGCCAAAACTTATGAACTTGTCGCTATGTTGCTTGCGTGTGGGATTGATACACACAAATCAAGCCTTTTTATACAAAGCCAAATTGACGAACATCCTGCTTTGGCGTGGATTTTGGATTGCAATATTTCTATGGGCGATATGAGCCGAATGACGCAATTCAAAGACAAATCCGCCAAAAACCCAAAAAATATCAATGTCGGGCTTTTTAATTATCCAGCCCTTATGGCGGCAGATATTTTGCTCTATCAAGCAGATCTTGTGCCTGTGGGCGAAGATCAAAAGCAGCATTTAGAGCTTACGCGTAATGTCGCAGAACGGTTCAATAAGGACTATGGAGAATGCTTTAAGATTCCAGAGCCGCTCATTCCAAAAGTCGGCGCAAGGGTTATGGGGCTTGATGATCCAGAATCCAAAATGAGTAAATCAGCCAATGGTGCAAATCACGCTATTTTTTTGCTTGATTCGCCTGATGAGATTTTGCGCAAAATCAAAAGAGCCACAACTGATTCACAAAGCACGATTGTGTTTGATGAATCGCGAGCGGGACTTTATAATCTTTTAAGCATTTATGAGGTTTTGACGCAAAAAAGCCGAGAATCCATACAAAAGAGCTTTGAAGGCAAGGGTTATGGGGATTTAAAAATCGCTTTAGCAGAGGTGATTATTGAGTCTTTGCGTCCTATTCGTGAAAATTATCAAAAAATTTATGCTGATAAGGCATTTTTGGAGCAGATATTGACTCAAGGAGTAGAAAAAGTGCGTCCAATAGCAAGAAAGACTTATCAAAAAGCAAAAGAATGTGTCGGGCTAATCTAAGAATATTTGCAATAAAAAGCACAGAGAAATATCGCAAAATTAGGGAAATATAGACAAAAGTTGAGTATAGATTAATGAATGTAGCAAAGATTTTGTTTGGCGCGTGTTTGTCGCTGTGTTTTGTGTATGGTGCTTCATATATCGCATTAGGAGAGAGAGCAAAATACCCACATTTACAGCACTTTGACTATGTCAATCCAAATGTCAAAAAAGGTGGCACGCTTAAAAGCTATGCGATAGGTAGCTTTTCGTCTCTGAATCCATTTGTGCTAAGCGGAGAGAGTGCGAGTGGATTAGAGTTTGTCTATGATACGCTTATGGCTCAAAGTATGGATGAGCCTTACGCGCAATACGCACTTGTCGCCAAAGATATAGAGGTTTCAAAGCACAATGATTTTGTGATTTTCATGCTTGATGAGAGGGCGCGCTTTGCTGATGGTGTGCCGATTGAAGCCAAAGATGTGAAATTTAGCTTTGAAATGCTAATAACAAAAGGAAGCCCTATTTATAAGCAATATTACGCAGATGTCAAAGAGGTGCAAATCCTCTCACCACACAAAGTGAAATTTATTTTTCGCACCACACAAAACAAAGAGCTTCCATTGATTTTAGGGCAGCTTTGCGTGTTGCCTAAGCATTTTTATATCCACAATGGCAAAAACACATTTGGCGAGAATCCGCTACTTCCTCCACTTGGTAGCGGTCCTTATAAGATCAAATCTTTTGAAATCGGCAAAAAAATCACTTATGAGCGCGACAAAACATACTGGGCAAAAGACTTACCAAGTCGCAAAGGGCAGTTTAATTTTGATATTCTTGAGTATGAATATTATCGTGATGATGCTGTTGCCTTGCAAGCTTTTTTGAATCATCAATATGACTGGAGGCAAGAGAGCAAAGCAAAAACTTGGGCAAAGCAGTATGTAGGAAATGCAGTGCGAGAATCTAAAATCAAAAAAATAACTATTCATCACGCGCTTCCAACGGGTATGCAGGGGTTTTTTTTAAACACACGAAAAGAGGTGTTTTCTAATCCATTGGTGCGAAAGGCGATGATTTATGCATTTGATTTTGAATGGGCGAATTTGAATTTGTTTTTTTCTCAATATGAGCGCACCACAAGCTATTTTAATCACTCTATTTTCGCAAGCACAGGCATTCCTCAAGATAAGGAGAAAGAGATTTTGCGAGAATGTGATAGCGCGCATTTACTTCCGCAAGCCCTCTACACTACGCCATATCATGTGCCTGTAAGCACAGGAGAGGCAAGAAGGGAGAATCTAAAACTCGCGCGAGATTTACTTCTTCAAGCAGGGTATGTATTTAAAGATACAAAGCTCATCAATCCGCGCACAAACACGCAACTTCAAATCACGCTCTTGCTTGATAATCCAGCCTTTGAGCGATTAGCCTTGCAATATGCAAGAAATCTTCAAATTCTAGGCATAAAGCTTCATATCCAAAAAATCGATCCAAGCCAATATGCAAATCGTGTGAAAAAATTTGATTACGATATGATTGTCGAAGTTATCGCTCAAAGCTTGTTTCCGGGAAATGAGCAGCGGTATTTTTGGAGCTCAAAAAGTGCTATGCAGGAGGGAAGCAAAAATTATAGCGGGATTCAATCTCAAGTGGTTGATTGTTTGATTGAAAAAGTGATTGCAGCCCCTCATCGATCTTATCAAATTAGCGCATTAAGGGCTCTTGATAGGGTTTTGTTGTGGGGGGATTATGTCGTGCCTCATTATTTTTTGCCTACTTTTCGGATAGCGTATTGGGATCATATAGGAATGCCAGAGATTATGCCACGATATGATCTAAGCCCGCAGATTTGGTGGGATAAGAATGCGCAGTGAGTTTAGATTCTGCATTTAGATTTTTATTTAGTTTGCTATGCAGAATCTAAATTGACTTTGGAGTTTTGGAGTTTGTGATATTTATTTTAGATTCTAAAACTAGAATCTAAATCTTGACTGAATTGTTATATTGTTTGCAACCACTTACAATGAGAATCTAGAATCTAAAGCCAAACTTATAAGAAAAATACAATCTTTTTTAGCCAAGTTTTGAGTGCTTGTTTTGTATTTGCCCGCCATAGAGCTACTTTTTGCTTTGTGCTTAAAATATCATACGCAAAAGCATAAAGTTTTTTGTGTGGGTTATACCAGCAGATAGCCTCTTTGATAAAGTCCATTCCTAGCACACATTCAAGCCCTAAGATTGTTTTATACAATCCTGCTGTTACATTGCTATATTCATCTCTTTTGTGATGGGCATTTTCATCTCCCCAATACACTTTATTCTCCCAAGTATGCACAATATAAACATAAGGAATATAAGCAAAATTATCCATCATTCTTCCAGATATACTCATATGTGGAAACCACCATTCCTTTACCGCGCACATTGCCTCCATGTCTATTTTCTCTCGCCTAAAGATATTTCCTGTAAGAATATGTGTAGAACAAAATATAGAAACCTTTTGGCTTTGTGTAGCATTTGTAGTATTGATATATGAAGCAAATAGAATATTGCAATATGCCTGAATAGATTGCTCCAAAAAAGTTATGAGATTTAACCGCACGAAATCATAAGTGTTGTTTTGGAGAAAATCTATAATCTTGCTTAATGACTGAGGCAGTAAATAATCATCATCAGTGAGATATAAAACATATTTTCCAGTGGCATTTTTAAGAACTTCTATCATATTTTGACAAAGCCCAAAGTTTGAAGGGTTATGAAATACTTTTAAATTTGCCCCCCCCCCCGAGAGGATTTTATGCGACATCTCATCAAGCATTTCTTTTGTGCCATCTGTTGAGGCATTATTTTGGACGATGATCTCAACTAGCTCATTAAATTTTCCATATCGTTTTTGATTTGAGCTATTTTGCCAGCTATAACCTTGCGCCAATATAGAATCTAGATTCCTGCTTAATTCATCTTTTCTATTATAAGTCGGAACTAAAATACTTAAAAACATATATTCTCCTTTGCTCCTTCAATATAAAAATTTGCAATGCAAACATTTGGCTAAAGCCAGAATTATACACCAAAATGCTAGATTTTTTGTGTCTTAAATATTAGATTCTACCTCATAAAGTTCCGTATCACCTAAGCGATAGATTTTATACAGCCATTCATCAAGTTTGTTTAGCTTCTTTGGCTTAAACTCCAATCTCTGCATATATCCCAATAACTCGACTCTAAGGGCATCATCTTTTATCTCTAAAATATGTTGATACTGCTTTGTGAGAAGTATGGATTTGATTTTCTTTGATACTTTTATATTGTCTCGTATATGCAAAAAATTTACAATACTTCCAAGTCGCAAAGTATTTGTATTAAATGAAGCATTGTTTAAATAACGATACTTACTCAAAAACTCGTTGAGTTGATAGACTTGACTAAATTTTGCAGCCCTTGTATGAAAAAACCAATCATCACTTGGAAAAAACTCCGCATCATACCCTCCAAGCTTAAGAGTCAAATCCTTATGATGAAGCAAAGCTGATGGGTGAAGTGGATTATATTTGCATATATAGTCAGAATCTCGTGTATCTAGAGTTTTGTATCGCTTGATTCCTAGCATTGGAGAGACAATACAAGAAAATAAAAATTTCTTTGTAGTCTTAAGCGTAAGAAACAAGGGCTTTGCATAATGTTTGAGAAAAGCTTTAATGCTAGATTCTTTAGTTGGAGAATAAGAAATCAGACTCAAATCACCAAAATAAATCGCTCGATGCGATATAAGAGAAGTGTTTAAAGCGACTTGTTTTATTGCTTTTTGCATAGATGAGAGATAATGTGGCAATAGCACATCATCATCGTGCAATACACACACCCATTTGCCTTTTGCAAGCGTGATAGCTCGATTAAAATTCCCAAGAAGTCCTAGATTTTGCTCGTTTCTATAATAAGTAATTTTGTTTTTATATTTTGATTCTAGAAGTTCTTGTGTCGGAGAGGGTTTGGGGTAGTTATCTGTGTTTTCTACGACCAAGATCTCATAGGATTTTTTAAGGTTAGGCTTTTGTGATTGCCCCCCCCGACAATATCGACGCGTTAGCATTATCTATATCTTGAGACAATGCAGAATCTATGGCTTGTTTTAGGGTGTCGATTCTTTTATATGTAGGAATTGCTATGCTAAATTCTATCTCACTCTCTTGATTCTGGTTTTTATGATTCTGCAAATCCCCTACTAAATTTTCTCCCATCGGATTCTTGTGCAAATCCCCTATCAAATCCCCTATCAAATCCTCTTGCAAATTTTCTTGCCTAAAAACACAATGCGATTTTATATGCTGCGTTTTAGCGAAATTATCTTGACATTCCAAAAACACCTTTGCATTAAAATCTGGCGATAAAAATCTATCTAATTCATTCATTGGCTATCCTTTATAGAGTTTGTAAAGTTTGCGATATATCCTAGATAATAAACATCCATAGAATCTCACATCAAAAACAAAGAGCGGATTATTTTTTATGAATTTTTGCAAGCGATAAGATAAAGTTGTTTTGACATAGGCATTAATGATGATAGATTCTAGATTATTGAGGTGGTTTTCAAGAAATGGCGTTTTTGTTAGATATTTATACCAAATATCGCTTTTTGGCTCGCTTGGGTGATTCCATGGTTTCTTAGAACCCACATAATGAAGCTGGATTGGATAATCCCTTGCATTATCAAGCTGCTCTTGAGTATAAAGCTTTGGCTTGTAATGCTCCCATTGCTTACCATACCATTCCCATGAGTGATGTGGCACGATATGCGCAGGCGAGAGAGTGTCTATTTTTGGGTAGCAAACTATATTAAGCACATCTTGTTCGGCTAAGATTAATTTATAAGCATTATGCGAGAGATAATCAATCAATCTAGATTCTATATCATCTTTGCGCCACATTTTAAGATTGGCGATGAAATACCCACCACCTATGCCATTTTGCACTGCGTTAAATTCATCTTGAGTGTATTTTTTGTATCCGCTTTTCCAGCCATCAAGTGGCAAGAAACTTTCAGGGTCATTTAGCTTCACACCTGATAGGTATAGATTGCTTTCACAATCAAACTCTAAAAAGCTCCTTGATACATCACCCAAAAAAACGACATCAACATCAGAAACTATGATTTTATCATATTGCGGAAAGTGGCTTGCAAGAAGGAGTTTATAAAGAACTTCTTGCGCAAAATGCCCTTTTAATCCTAAATTCTGCCATTCTTGTGAAAATCTATTCGCCGCATCGATAAATTCCAAACTCGCAAAACTGCTAAATTCGCTTATGCTTTGGTGAAGAATATTTTGAGAATCTTTAGATATGTCATTGTGGATTACATAGAGTTTGTAAAAAAGTTTGATTTTGTTTTGTGTGTTTTGGTGTGAGTTTGTAGTTTTTGCTTCATAAGCCAAAATCTGCTTATAAGAATTTTTAGATTCTAACTTACGCTTTAAAGAGCTAGATTCTGCCCCCCCCCCCGCTGACAATGTCGCAAGTATATCGATTTGCATGCTCTAGAAGCGAATAAAAACACACGCTAGCTGGAATCACATAATTATTATCAAAGCAAAACATTATAGGGATAAGGCTTAAGTTGTCATTTGTTCTATTGTCTCTCATAACCACCTCAAATGTGTTTTAGAATCTCGCGTAAATCTTGTTTGTCTATGATGATATTTGCTGCATTTTTGAGCGCGATTTTGGCGCAAAAAGCAACCTTATATGCCGAATGTTTAAACATACTTATATCATTTGCGCCATCGCCCACAGCCATAGTTTCTTTGGGGCTGACTCCTAGAAGCGTTTGAAGTTTTGAGAGCATTTCACCTTTGGAATCTGAAAACATCATATAGCCCCCGACCTCACCACTTAGCACGCCATTTTTGGTATGCAAGACATTACTAAAATCCGCATCAAGCTTGAGAATCTCTGCAAAATGACGAGTCGCAAAGCTAAATCCACCGCTAAAGCACACGACTTTTATGCCTTTTTCTTTGAGACTAGCGATACATTCTTTTGCACCCTCATTTAATGGCAGATTCCTACAAATCTCTTTTGCTCTTGATTCTTGCATACCTTTTAGGTTTGCGACGCGCTTTTTGAGGCTCTCAAAAAAATCCAAATGACCTTCCATAGCCTCTTTGGTGATCACACTCACAGCATCGCCCACGCCAAAATCTTGCGCCAATATATCAATCGTCTCACCATTCATAAGCGTCGAGTCAAAATCAAAAACAGCAAGCTTTATATCCATTACTCTACCTTATATTGCGACACTAGCGCATAAATTCTCAGGCTAGATTCTCAAATTTATTTACGCTATTTCATTTGTGCTGCGACTTCAGCAGCAAAATCCTCAACTTTCTTTTCTATACCCTCGCCAAGCTCAAATCGCACATATTTTGTGATCTTAATCGCATCATTGTATTCTTTTGATTTTTCTTCAAGCACTTGCGCGATCGTTTTTTTGTCGTCCATCACAAAAAACTGCCCCAAAAGTGTAAGTCGCTGATCTATCAAAGTGTTATCAGCGATAAATCGCTCAATTTGCCCCGGAATGATTTTGTCCCAAATAGATTCTGGTTTGTTTTGTTTTTTGAGCTCTTCTTTGAGTTTTTGTTTTTGCTTCTCAAGCACTTCGTGAGTCAGCTCACAACGACTGATAAATTCTGGAATGGTTTTAAGCGTTTTGCCAAGTCGTTTGAGTTCTTCATTCTCTTTTTGAAGTTCAGCGATAAGGGCGACTTTTTCTTTTTGGATAAAATCTTTATCAAACCCGCTATGATCCAATACTTGAGGCTTCATAGCAGCTGCGTGCATACAAAGATTGCGGATAAATTCAGCGATCTTTGCTGTGTTTTGTGGATTTGTGAAACTTGCGCTGATAAGCACGCCGACGCGCCCATTTGAATGCACATAGCCATTGACTATTTCATTTGCACCTGTTTGGATACTCACAACCCTTCGCACAACGATATTTTCGCCAATTTTTGCGATTTGGGTTTTGAGGTATTCATCAAAATTTTGCCCATCGATGCTTAGTGTGCCAAGACTTTGCACATCATTGATTTGATTAGCAAAAATTAGCTCTGTGCTTTTTGAGACAAGATCTTTGAATCCGTCATTTTTAGCGACAAAATCCGTCTCGCTATTAATCTCAATCAACGAAGCCTTTGAAAAATCAGGAGCAACTTTGACGGAGATCACACCCTCACAAGCGATTCTATCAGCCTTTTTTGCAGCCTTGCTTAAGCCTTTTTCTCGCAAATACTCCACTGCTTTTTGTAAATCACCCTTAACTTCGACTAATGCTTTTTTGCAATCCATCATTCCTGCATCAGTCATTTCTCGAAGTTGTTTGACAAGTTGCGCGCTAATTTCTGACATCTTATTCTCCTTCTTCTTCAGCCATAGCTTCTTCAAGCACAGCTTGTTGCTCTTCTTTAGTCGCGCTCACTGCCTCATCATTGGACACTTCAGATTCTTCTGCTTCTCCGCTTCCACCATTGCTTTCTCGACCTTCTATGATTGCTTCAGAGATTTCTTTGCAAAATAGCTGAATCGATCGGATCGCATCATCATTTCCCGGAATCGGATAATCCACATTATCAGGATCACAATTTGTATCAAGAGGAGCAACAACTGGAATCCCAAGTCTTCTTGCTTCAGCCACAGCGATTTTTTCTTTGACGACATCAATGACAAAAAGCATATCAGGAGCTTTTTTGAGATGACGCACACCGCCTAAATATTGTGTAAGTTTTTCTTTTTTGCGTAAAAGCATAAGTTTTTCTTTTTTGGTGAGAAGATCGATTTGTCCGCTTGATTCCATTTCTTCGATGACTTCAAGCTTGCGGACAGAACGTTTAATCGTGCTAAAGTTTGTTAGCATTCCACCAAGCCAGCGGTAATTCACATACGGCACACCAATTTTTTCTGCGTATTCTTTGAGGGTTTCGCTTGCTTGTTTTTTTGTCCCTACAAACATAATCGTTTTACCCTCTGCTGCTGCGTCTCTGACGATATTATATGTATATCTGAAATATCGCAAAGTCTTTTGCAAGTCGATAATGTGGATATTTTTACGCACACCAAAGATAAATGGCTTCATCTTTGGATTCCAGCGACGCGTCTGATGACCAAAATGCACTCCGCATTCAAGTAAGTCTTTCATAGTAACCATAATAGGCTCCTTTATAGTAATTTGGTTTGTCCTCCATACCCATTTAACAAAATACTTTCCATATTTTGCAACACAAATTTAAGGATTGGTATGTGTGAATTTTTCTAGAATCTTATCTTTGACTTCAAGATAGATTCTAAAAGGACGCAGGATTCTAGCGTAAAAATACTGATTTTTGGCTTAAGCTTGTGGCAAACTCAAGGATTCTATTATGTATAAATTTATGTATGGATTTTCTAACGTTACTCATTCGTAGCTCATAAAATTCAAAACAACTCATCAAAAATTCAAAATGTATAAAGTTTTTATTCTTTATAATTTTGGATTTTAGATTCAAATCATTGACTAAGGATTACATTATGGGAAGAGCGTTTGAATACCGCAGAGCAGCCAAAGAAAAACGATGGGATAAAATGAGTAAGATTTTCCCTAAACTTGCAAAAACAATCACTGTCGCAGCCAAAGAAGGCGGAAGCGATCCAGATATGAACGCCAAACTCCGCACCGCAATCGCTAATGCTAAAGCGCAAAATATGCCAAAAGACAATATCGATGCTGCGATCAAACGCGCTAGTGGCAAAGATGGGCAGTTTAGCGAGATAAGCTATGAGGGCAAAGCCTCTTATGGTGTGCTGATTTTTATCGAATGCACCACAGATAATCCAACCCGCACAATCGCCAACATCAAAAGCTATTTCAACAAAACACCCGGCGCGCAAATCGTGCCAAATGGCTCGCTAGAGTTTATGTTTCATCGCAAAAGCGTGTTTGAATTTCAAAAACCAGAATCTATGGAGACAGAAGAGATAGAGCTAGCGTTGATTGATTATGGATTAGAAGAGCTAGAATCTAACGATGAGCTTGGATTACTTATCGCGTATGCTGATTATAAGGATTTTGGTATGCTAAGTGAGGGCTTTGAAAGCCTCTGTATCCCTGTCAAAAAAGCCTCACTTCAAAGAATCGCTACAAGTCCGATAGAGCTTAGCGAAGAGCAAATGAGTGAGATTGAAAAACTGCTTGATAAAATCGAAGATGATGATGATGTGCAAGCAGTTTATACAAATATCCAATGATGCGTTTGTAAAATCTCATTACAAGACTTAATGCAAGACTTAATGCAAGAATCTAACCCTTAATAATTGCCACACATTTACATTAATGTAAAGCTTTATTTTGAGTTTAGATTCTGCTTAAATTTGGATTCTATATTGCTATGTAGAAAGCTTTACTGCCAATCATTTCGCCATTATTTTGCCATTATTACATCATTGCACCATCGCCCTGCTTTGCAAAAACTCTACCACATCGCGATTGTAGCAATAGCCATCACCATATCTACAATGATAATAATCTAATACTATATAATAAAGCTCTGCCCAATTTTTTGGAAAAACCCATTCAAAAGCCTTGCATAAAAGTCTTACCAATTTTAGGCAAAACAAACTTATTTTTATTTGATAACTTTATAGCTTGATTAAAGCAAATACCGCATTTCTGAATGTATTTTAGATTCTAAATAAAACACGATATGTATTTATAAAAAATTTTAAAAAACACATATCGTGTTTATAAAAAATATGCTACAATTCTCACTGAAATTTTTAAAAAGGATAAAAAATGTGTTTGATGTGTATGTGTAGCGCGAAAAATACAAAGCCAAAAGCGCAACAATAAAAATAAAAAACCGAAAAATCGTGGAGTCAAAAAAGTTGAGTCAATCTAGAATCTAAAAATCACAAAAAACATTTAAAGTAAAGGAGAACAAATGAGTAAAACAAAAAAACAAATCAGATTCAATGCATTTGAAATGAACTGCATTACCCACCAAAGTGCTGGCACTTGGAGGTATCCGGGCGATGAGACTTTGAGGTATAAAGATATTGAGTATTGGCAAAATATCTCTAGGATTGCAGAAAAAGGGCTTTTTGATGCTGTGTTTATTGCTGATGTGCTTGGCGTGTATGACGCCTACAAAGGCAATGCTGATGCAGCGATACGCGGTGCGGTGCAAATCCCTGTAAATGATCCTTTGCAACTTGCTACCATTGGTGCGAGCGTAACGCAAAATCTTAGCTTTGGTATCACAGCTGGAGTGTTTTTTGAGCAACCTTTCCCATTTGCAAGGCGACTATCAACCCTTGATCATCTCACAAAAGGACGCGTAGGCTGGAATATCGTAACAGGCTACTTGCCAAGTGCAAATGAGAATCTAGGAAGCAAGGAATTTCCACATGATGAACGTTACGACTATGCTGATGAATATATGGAGGTAATTTATAAGCTTTTAGAAGGCAGTTGGCAAGATGACGCGGTGGTGCTTGATAAAGAGAGAGGCATTTTTGCAGATCCTGCTAAAATCCACCCTATAAATCATAAAGGCAAGTATTTTAGCGTGCCGGGCATTCATGTTTGTGAGCCTAGCATTCAGCGCACGCCCGTGCTTTTTCAAGCAGGCAACAGCCCTCGCGGGCTAAAATTTGCCGCCAAACACGCGGAAGCGATATTTATCAGCCCAACTTCGATTGAATACACAAAAGATTCTGTCCGACAAATAAGAGAAGAGCTCATAAAAGCTGGACGCGACCCATATAGTGCAAAAATCTATGTGCTAAGCACTATCATCACTGATGAAACTGACGCGTTAGCAGAAGCGAAGCATAAAGATTTGCTGAAATATGTCAGTGAAGAAAGCTCTTTGGTGCTGAATTCTGGCTGGCTTGGTGAGGATCTAAGCAAATACAGGCTTGATGATAAACTTACAAATATCAAATCAAACGCAGTCATTGGCAAAGTCAAAGAGCTAAGCGAGGGCAAAACCGATGATGGCAAAGATTGGACTTTGCGAGATTTGATACGCGTTGCAGGTATTGGCGGGCTTGGGCGAAAGGTAATTGGCGGTCAAAAAAAAGTCGCTGATGAGCTTGAAAAAATTATCGAATACACTGATGCCGATGGTTTTAACCTCGCCTACGCCACAGCTCCGGGAACAATCAGCGATATAGTGGAATTCATCGTGCCAGAGCTTCAAAAACGAGGCTCTTACCAGCTTGAGTATTCAAGTGGAAGTCTAAGAAATAAGCTCTTTGGCAAGGGCGATAGATTAGGATCTAATCACATAGGAAGCCAATACAGAATCCTTAATAACGATTCTTCAAGCCTTAGTGTCTCAAATATCACTACTCCAAATCTCAACCTTTCAGGAGAGCAAAATGCTGTATAACAATTTAGAAAAAGATATTTATATCTTGCACGAAAATAGTGAGTGGTTGCCACCATTTTATGAGGCTTTTAAACGCGTTGGCGCGAGCTTTGGTGAAATTGATCTAAGCAGTGGAAGTATTGATCTTAGCAAGGCTCCGCCAAAAGGAGTGTTTTTTAGTAGAATGAGTGCCTCATCGCACACAAGAAATCACAAGCACGCCAAAGAATACGCAAGGGCTATTTTTGCATGGCTAGAATCTTATAATCGCAGAATCATAAATGGTCCAAATGTGCTTGAGCTTGAAATTAGCAAAGTCGCACAATACCTTGCTCTAAGCATATTTGGATTCCGCGTGCCACGCACTTTGGCTGTTTTTGGTAAAGATGATTTGCTTTTGAGGGCTAAAGAATTGCAAACGCCATTTATCACAAAGCACAATCAAGGTGGAAAAGGGCTTGGCGTGCGACTTTTTGAAAGCTATGCAGACTTTGAAAAATACGCTACTTCAAGTGAATTTGAAAGCGCAGTTGATAACATCACGCTTTTGCAAGAATATATCAAGGCAAAAGATCCTTTTATCACAAGGCTTGAATTTATTGGCGGGAAGTTTTTTTATGCGGTAAAAGTCGATACGAGCGATGGTGGTTTTGAGCTCTGTCCGGCAGAATCTTGTGAGATTGACAGACAAGAGAAAAAACCCGCACTAGCAAGCGCAGCATGCGATATAGGCGCGAAATTTAGCCTAAGAGAAGACATCACTGCCAACACACCTTTGGTAGTGAAGCTAGAATCTTTTTTGCAAGCGCACAAAATCGAAGTCGCGGGCATTGAATTTATTGATACAGGAAGGGAGATTGTGATATATGACATAAACACTAATACAAACTACAACCAAAAAGTAGAATCTAACCTTAGGGCAAATGGCAAGCAAAGTGCGGCAGATAGGGTCGCTGAATTTTTGATACAAGAATTTAAAAAAATAAAGGAGTAAAAATGAAATTTGGATATTGGAGTCCTGTATTTGGATCATGGCTTAGAAATGTAGATGATGACACTACGCAGTGTTGCTGGGAATATATCAAAAATCTTACCATAAAAGCGGAGAATCTAGGATATGTGCTAACTCTTGTGCCAGAGCTGTATCTAAACGACATCAAAGGGCATAAAGCACCTTGTTTGGACGCATGGGCGATAGCCACAGCATTAGCAAGTATCACAAATAAAATTGAGATCTTAGCAGCACTTCGCCCGCAATACCATCAAGTCGCTACTACCGCAAAAGAGCTTGTAACTTTAGCGCAAATCTCAAACAATCGCTTTAGTATCAATCTCGTCTCTGCTTGGTGGGAGGAGGAAGCGCGGCAGTTTGGGATCGACTTCAAAGGGCATGATGATAGATATACATTTTTGAGCGAATACACACAGGTTTTGCGTGGATTCTGGAAAAAATCGCCATTTAGCTTTAAGGGCAAATATTTTGAGTTTAAAGACTCTTATAATGAGCCAAAGCCAAATCGCGAGCCTTTGATTTATGCGGGTGGTGAGAGTGAAGTAGGACGAGAATCTATCACGCAGTTTGCAGATTTTTATCTTATGCATGGAGGCACACCAGATGAAATCAAGGCAAAAATAGAGGATATGAAAGCAAGGCGCAAAAAAGCAGGCTTGGGCGAATTTAAAGGCTTTGGCATGGCAGCTTACATTATCGCTAGAGATAGCGAAGAGGAAGCACTAAAAGAGCTAAAGCGAATCACCACAATAAAAGATGAGCAAGCCTATGCAAATTCCTACAAAGATTTTACAGATAATTCAAATTTAGATGTAGAAATCTCAAAAGAGGAATACAGCGTGTCAAATCGTGGTTTGCGCCCAAGACTCATTGGCACACCAGAGCAGATTGTAGCAAAGATCAAAGAATACGAAAAAGCAGGGCTTGATCTTATCATCGTGCAATGTGCGAATATGAGTCAAGAGCTTGAATATATCGCTAAAAATATATTTAGGTAAATATCTCACAAGGCATTTGGTGAAGTATTTAGGAGAAGTATTAGGCTGCTTTAAGCTCTGTGTTTAAGGCTAAACTCACGCTAGATTTTAGTCTAGTTGATAAATGATAAAAGGATATATTATGAATCAGAATCTCGCTCACACAAAGCGTATAAGCTCTGTGATTGCAGCAAGTAGCGGGAATTTAGTAGAATGGTTTGATTTTTATATTTATGGTTTTGCAGCGGTGTATTTCGCGCATAATTTCTCAAACGCAAGCTCGCCTTTAGTGCAGCAAATCGCCGTTTTTGGCGTGTTTGCGGCTGGGTTTTTGTGTTTGCCAATAGGCAGCATTATCTTTGGCTCATTTGCAGATAAATTAGGGCGCAAAAATGCCATGGTCGTAAGCATTGTTTTTATGGCGTTTGGTTCATTTTCTATCGCTTTTTTGCCTGACAAAAATACCATTGGCGACTTAGCTATTGTGCTTTTGCTTGTGGCTCGCCTTATACAAGGGCTAGCTGTCGGCGGAGAATACGGAATCGCAGCGGCTTATCTTAGCGAAATCGCACCAAAAGGTAAAAAAGGGCTTTATTCATCGTTTCAATATTTCACGCTCATAGGCGGTCAGCTCTTAGCAGTGGCAAGTATTAGCTTTTTGTTTTTATTTATCGATGATGAGGCGATGAAATCTTGGGGCTGGAGAGTGCTATTTTTTGTCGGTGGGACTTTGGCACTTGTAAGCTTGCTTGTGCGAACTTTTATGCATGATAATTCAAGCGAGGAGCTAAAAAAACACGAAGATAGAGGAAGCTTTAAAGAACTTTTGAAATCTTATAAAAGTGTCTTGCTTGTGCTAGGGATCACTGCTGGGTGCTCGCCGGCATATTACATCATCACGGTATATGCAAAAGTGTTTATGATAAATAATGGCATAGACGCACACACTGCAAATAACATTATGCTAGGGGCTTTGAGTGTTCTTTTTGTGCTTGTGCCTTTTATGGGAGCACTAAGTGATAAAATAGGACTAAAAAGCTCTTTGCTTATCTTTTGTGTATTTGCTTTAGTGGGAATCTATCCGCTTTTTGTGTTTATGAGAGGCTTAAATGATAGCTTAGAACTTTTTGGCGTGATTGCTTTAATGTGCTTTTTCTTAAGCTTTTATAGCGCGGTGGCTGGGATTTTCAAAACCACGCTTTTTCCACCTCATGTGCGCGCGCTTGGCACAGGCTTTAGCTATACCATAGGCGCAGCTTGCTTTGGTGGCTCGGCAAATTATGTCGCGTTACAATTCAAAGCAAATGGAATCGAAGATGGCTTTTTTGTGTATTTTGTCGCACTTATGCTGATAGCGACAATTTGTGTGATATTAATACCCAAAAAAAGAGAGTTAGATTAGTTTTAGATTCTGCTTTATGCAGAATCTATTGTTGCAATTATTTCAAATCAATTTCAAATCAAGGAGCAAAAAATAAAACTTATCAAATTAGACAAAGATGAAATACAAAAATCAATAGCAAACAAGAGTTATTATTATGTGTTTGGCTATTCAAAAGCAAGCAATACTTGGAGTGTGAATTATAGAGCATTATATAATTTACTTCCATATTATAAAGGTGGTAATATTTGGAGAGTAGTTGAGTCATTTAGGCATATTTTTGCATTTGCTACACATATAACTGAGCTTACAAATATACTTATTTGGTATGCAGCGCCAAATAGCGAGTTTAAAAAAAAATAAATTAAAATTGTATTTAATAAAATACATAAATTTACAAATACATATTGTGTTTGTTATTTTTTTGTGCTAGAATGCCAAATTTTAATACAAGGATTGTATGCAATAAGGATTTAGCAATGATAGAACTAAAAAATATCACCAAAATCTATCCAAATGGATTCCAAGCAATAAAACCCCTTAATCTCACCATTCAAAAAGGCGATATTATGGGGATTATCGGCTATTCTGGAGCTGGGAAATCCACCCTTATCCGCCTTATCAATCGCTTAGAATCTCCAACGACAGGAGAAGTATTTATAAATGGTGTCAATATCCTTAATCTCTCTACGCGCAAACTCCAAAAAGAGCGACAAAAAATCGGTATGATTTTTCAGCATTTTAACCTCCTCTCTTCTCGAAATGTATTTGGAAATGTCGCTTTTGCGCTTGAAATTGCCGGCTGGAAAACGCAAGATATAAAAGCGCGTGTGTATGAGCTTTTAGAGATTGTGGGGCTCAAAGAAAAAGCATCATTTTATCCAAGTCAGCTTAGTGGCGGGCAAAAGCAACGCGTAGCTATCGCTAGAGCATTGGCAAATCACCCAAATATTTTACTCTGCGATGAGGCGACAAGCGCGCTTGATACAAAAACAACAAAATCTATTCTTGATTTATTAAAAACTATCCAAGCAAATTTAGGGCTTACTATTGTGCTTATCACTCATCAAATCGAAGTTGTGCGCGATATTTGCAATAAAGCCTGCGTGATGAGTAATGGAGAGATTGTGGAACGCGGAAATGTCGAGCATATCTTTGCCAAGCCCAAACATCAAGTTACAAAAGAGCTTATCTCATATCTGCCAGCTATCTCTTCTGAGGAAGTTTTGAGTGTTAATAACCCAAATGCTTACAAAATTTCATTTGTAGGCGAGCATATCAATGAGCCAATCATTTCTGAAATTGTCAAAAAATTTGGCGTTGATGTGAATATTTTGGCTGGCAATATCGAGCCTCTCTCAACGACTAAAATCGGTCATCTTTTTGTAGAATTTGGCGATGATACTGCGCTCAATCAAAAAGCCATACAATACCTAGAATCTAAACAACTTCTTGTCGAACCACTTGCTTATAGCGGGACTTCAAGCAATCAAGCAGGGGAGAATCCAAAAGAAAAACAAGAGGAAAAACAAGCAAAAAAACAAGGAGAAAAAGCATGAAAAACAAACTTAATTCTATATTGCGTCATTTTTTGCTTATTTTTGGGGGAGTGTTTTTGGCGATACTCATTATCGCGCCTCTTTTGCGTGATATAGCCAAAGTCTCTACGTTTTTGGTACCACAGCACACACAGCAAGATTCTGACTCTGCAAATAATGCGCCACATTCTTTAAGCATTAGTGAAGCACTAGAAAAAGGTGCGATGGCTTATGATGCGATATTTGAGAATCTTTTACACAAGATAGCAAGCCATTATGCTAATAATCAAATTTATTCACATCATTTTTCACAAACACTCCAAGACTTTATCCGCTCTATTTGGAATCTTAAAAGCCCACAAGAATTACAAGATATATTACAAACGCTAGAAATAAAGGCTTTGTTTGATGAGGAGATAATCAATATTCTTTCTTTTAATGCAGATAATCTCTATGGGCACATACATTCATTGATGTCTGCATCTATGTCTGCAACATCTGCATCTGCGCTTGATTCTACGAGTAAATCTGCACTTGATTCTGCGCAACTTCAAGCACAAACACAGATTCAAGAAATGCTAGCTCATGATATAGCCCAAAACCTCACACAATCGCTATATAGAAATTACTCTATCATCTCTCAAGCCACTTATGATACGATTTATATGGTAGCGATTGCTATTATTTTTGCGGTGTTTTTCGGGCTACCGCTAGGGATTGCCCTTAGTATCACCAAAAAAGGCAAAATCATCTCTGCGCCTTGGTTTAATGTCGTGCTTGGGTGGAGTGTCAATATCGTGCGCTCTTTTCCATTTATCATTCTTATCATTTTGCTTTTGCCACTCTCGCGTCTTATTGTCGGGACGATGATAGGACCTACTGCTGCGATTGTTCCGCTTGGAATTGCTGCGATTCCATTTATCGCTAGATTATTTGAAGGCGCGTTTGAAGAAGTCGATAAAGGGCTAATTGAAGCGACAACAAGCATGGGTGCGACAAAATTTGAAATCATCAAAATGATGATTGCTGAGAGTATGCCCGGCATTACAAATGCGATTATAATCACTATCATTGGGCTTATTGGGTATTCTGCGATGGCTGGAGCAGTGGGTGCTGGCGGACTTGGAGATGTGGCGATACGATTAGGATTCCAAAGCTATGAGAGCGATATATTATTAAGCTCTGTGATTGTTATCATTGTGCTTGTGCAATGGGTGCAAAGTATCGGTGATCGCCTTGTGGCAAATCTACGCAAAAACCGATAACACAAGGAGGCAACACAGAATCTAAATAATCTAGAATCTAAAGCATTTAAAAATCCAAAAAAGTCCGAGAATCTAAAAACAAACTAGATTCTCAATGCCTTAAACATTACAAAAAAGGAAAAATATGAAAACAAACTACAAAAACAAAATTGTAAGCCTACTTTTAGGACTAGGAAGCCTTATGAGTGTCGCGTATGCTGGAAATATCAAAGTCGGAGCCACTCCTGTGCCTGCTGCTGAGATTTTAGAATTTGCAAAACCACTTCTTGCAAAGCAAGGTGTCAATATGACTGTGCAAAGCTTCACAGACTACATCACGCCAGACATCGCACTCAACGACAAAACACTTGATGCGACTATGCACCAACACAAGCCGTTTCTTGACAAAATCAACAAAGACAGAAAGCTAAATCTTATCTCTATCGCGCCAATTTATGTCGTGCCTCTTGGATTCTACTCCAAAAAATACAGCTCACTAGAATCTATCCCAAATGGCGCAACTATCGCTATACCAAACGATCCTACAAATTATTCAAGAGCGTTGATTTTGCTTCATGATAATGGTGTAATCACACTCAAAGATCCAAATAATTTAGATTCTAAAGAATCTGACATTATCAAAAACCCCAAAAATTTCGTGTTTAAAACAGTCGATGCAGCGACACTTCCACGGGTTTTAGAAGGCGTTGATGCAGCTGTGATTAATGCAAATTATGCCTTGCAAGCAAAAATGAGCGTGAAGAAATCATTTTTCCACGAAAATGAAAAATCTGTCTATACCAATGTCCTTGCAGCGCGACCTGATAACCACAATAGCCAAGATATACAAAAACTCAAAGAGGTTTTATTAAGCAAAGAAGTCGCGGATTTTATCCTCAAAAAATATAATGGTGAGATTCTGCCTGTGGGTGCAAGTGGCGCAAAATAAACTTAAAATCAAGCCAAATTCAAGCTTAATCTAAGCCAAATCTAAAGGCAAGAAAAAGCAAGAATTTGTGCAAAGATTTACACAAGAATCAAAACCACATCAAAACAATCAACCAAAGGAGAGAAGATGAAAAAGATATTATCTCTTATATTGTTTTTGTTTGGCTTTTTTGCCAACGCTCAAGAGCTCAAAATCGGTGCGACACCTATCCCGCACGCACAGATTCTCAAAAGCATTATCCCAACCCTTCAAAAAGAAGGAATAGAGCTTAAAATTGTCGAATTTACAGATTATGTAACGCCAAACCTCGCATTAGCCAATAAAGATATTGACGCAAATTTTATGCAGCACAAGCCGTTTCTTGACAAAATCAACAAAGACAGAAAGCTAAATCTTATCTCTATCGCTCAAATCCATATCGAGCCAATAGGTGGGTATTCTACAAAAATAAAATCTATCAATGCGCTTCCAAATGGCGCAACAATCGCTATCCCCTCTGATGCGACAAATGGTGGAAGAGCGCTTATTTTGCTTCATAATAATGGCTTAATCACGCTCAAAAACCCAAATAATCTCAATGCCACAGAATTTGACATTATCCAAAACCCCAAGAATCTTAAAATCAAACCCATTGAAGCGGCACTTTTGACAAAGACTCTTCAAGATGTAGATCTTGCTATCATCAATGGCAATTATGCTATGCAAATAAGGCTTAAGACAAAAGATGCGCTTATTTTGGAGGATTCTCGCTCGCCTTATGTGAATATTTTGGCGGTGCGCTTAGGAGATGAAAACAAAGCAGAGATTATCAAGCTCAAAAACGCGCTCCAAAGCCAAGAAGTCAAACAATTTATCCAAGACACCTACAAAGGCGAAGTTATCCCTGGATTTTGAGAATCTTTTTGCTTTTTAGATTCTAGATTCTATAAATCTAAAAGTGGATTCTATGGATTGCCACGCAAGGATAAACCTTG
This sequence comes from Helicobacter fennelliae, assembly GCF_900451005.1. Lineage (NCBI taxonomy): Bacteria > Pseudomonadati > Campylobacterota > Epsilonproteobacteria > Campylobacterales > Helicobacteraceae > Helicobacter > Helicobacter fennelliae. Next base: position 1,330,791 of record NZ_UGIB01000001.1, on the reverse strand, counting down.
CTCACAATGACAAATCCGCCCTGTCATCGTGAGAACGACAGGACGAAGCAATCTAGAATCTAAAGTTGTCATTTTGTCATTCTTAACGCAAACATTACAATATAGAATCTTTTAATTGTCATTCTGAAGGAGTGCGTATGCACGACTGAAGAATCCAGAAAACGAGTTGTCATTGCGAGACTTCCGCTAGGAAGTCGTGGCAATCTAGTCAAACCAGAATCTAAATCAGAAACAACTTCATCATTCTTAAGCGTAAGCATTGTAATCCAGAAATAAAAAAATCAAGAAAAGAGATAAATTAGAATCTATGGATACTTACTTATAATATCCCTAGCAAATTCTATGCAACTCTGAATCGTCTGCTCGGGGCTGATATAGCCCTCGACTTCGCGATGAAATACCCCAAAAGTTGTGATCCCAATTGCAATCGCAATGTAGCTTCCGTCCCAGCCAAAATTCTGCACAAAAGAATGATAATTGCTCGGTGCCGTAAAAATAATCACTGATCGTGGTTTTGGCTTATAGGCTAGATCTAAAGAGAGCGTTTTATTTTCATAAGCGACAATTTGCTTAAGCGGAATCTTAGCTTCCAACAATCGCTCATCAAGCCCTGAGATGATTTTTTTGGCTCTAAAATAAAGTGGCTTGCGATGCGCAAGAAGTGGTATAATCTCGCTTGAGAATCCATCACCATGAGAATCCCGCCCGATAAATTCCACATGAAAGCCATTTTTTTGCAATGTTTGCGCGCTTGGCTTGCTAATCACAAAGCTTGGAATCTCAAAAAAACTTTTCATCTCAGGGTGCTTTTCTATATCTTGCACGAGCGCATAAATAGCATGCTTTGAGGTGAAAATAAGCGAGTCGATTTGCTTTTGTGGCGTAATAGGCGAGATATGAGCATCAAGGAGAGATTTTTTTATCGGATAGTATTGGATATGATTGACAAGTAGTGTCTCCACATCATCTACTCCCGCAATGGCTTTTGAATTAATCAAATATATTTGGCGCAAACCTGCCTCCTTATTTTATCTTTAATCTCTTTGCAATTCCTCAAGCGTATGCCCATTAATCGTCTGATCTGGATTTATATCTGGCACTACGATTTTGCATTTGTCAAGTGAAATCATAATATTGCTTGTTGGGGTATTTGGCTTGCCAATTAACATATAGGTTTGATTAATAAAATTAAAGTCTGTTTGATTCACCAAAAATCCCTCACAATCAAGTGTCTGCCCCTCCAAAAAAGCCTTTTGCAAAAAAGCAGTTGTGCTTTGTGTGTTGTTTTGCTTGTAAATATAAAACATCATTGCAAAAAGGCATATATACAGCACTCCTCCGATAAAAATTTTTTTTATCTTAGCAATAGAGAGATTATGGAGTATCACAAAGATAAATGCTCCAAGAAGCAGAAAGATTCCAGTGATTGAGATGAGTTCAAGCATTATTTTATCCCTCGAAGCTGATAGGTAATATCCCCTGCCCCAAACCCAATAGCAATACCACTCTCAATCCGTTGAACTAGATTCTCGTTTTTATAGACTTCAAGGATATTACCTACGCGCTGCAATCTTGTAGCAAGCAACGGATTATAATGCTTAAAAAGTGTCGCAAAATCCACTTCTACCGCATCTTCACCCGCAGCCCACACAGGAAGAATGATGAGCTTAAACCTTTCTGGCTTACCAAAACAATGCTGAAATGCTTCAAGATTATCAAATAAGCGCGAATATTTATGTGGCTGCCAAATCATTGTGATCTCATCAATATTGCGTAATGAAGCATAAATTTGCAATGAAGCGATTGTGGCTTTGATCTCTGTGGGGTGATGAGCGTAATCATCAATAATCGTCAAAGGCTCTTTGTGTAAAATATCAAAACGTTTTTTGATTCCGCAAAAATTCAAAAGATTATTGCGCACGCTTTCTACATCCATAGAATCTAAAGCACTCAATATCGCCATAGAGGCATTTGTAGCTGTATGCTCGCCTATACCCCAAACCTCAAACCCACCAAAATCTCTTAATTCAAATGATGTATATGGCTCATCATTTTTAAGAAAATAGCTGATATTTTTGATGTCTTTTTTGGGGTCAAGGCGGATACACTCCATATCTAAGTCCTTCAAAAAAGGATCATCAATATTAATGCAGCTTTTTTTTGCACTTGATAAAAACTGCTTATACGCCGCATAAAACTCCTCTAAATTGTGATTATATGTCTCCATGTGCTCTGGCTCTGCATTTGGAACAATCGCAAAATATGGATTAGAATTTAAAAAACTCTTATCAGATTCATCAGCTTCAAAGACTATATTTTGACTCTGCACTTCACGCACATTTGAAAAAAACTCCTTGCTCTCTGCTCCTATGATCGCGCCATAATGCGGAAAAATACTGCTTAACATTGCGCTAATTGTTGATTTGCCATGCGCGCCACAAACGCTATACACGCGCTTAGAATCTAAAATAAGCTTCAAGGCTTGCGTACGTGATAGCACAGGAATGTTTTTTTGCTGGGCTTGCAGAATTTCGATATTATCGGGCTTTATGATTGCTGAGTGGATTACTATATCCTGATTTGTGATCGCTTCTTTTGCGTGAGGAATGCTAATTGGCACACCTAAAGACTTCAGATAGTGCGTAGTTGGCGAATGCGCAATATCACTTCCGCTAATGCTCGCACCTTGTGCTTTAAGATATTTTGCAAGCCCTGAAATACCAATCCCACCAATGCCGATAAAATGGATTTTGGCTTGAGAGAGTGAGAGTGGAGAGAGAGAATCTATCATGGCGCGGTTTTTTGTATCGGATTGATAGCTTTGATAAAAGGCTTGAAGAGTCAAAAGAATGGATCTCATTTTTTCTGATTCATAAACTAATGCTATACGCACAAATCCGCACCCAACGCCCTCTCTTCCCAAAAACCGACCCGGCAAAACCAAAATGCCCTCTTGGTGATAGAGCTTTTGACAAAAATCTAAATCATCTCTGACTTCAAGCCACATATAAAAGCTATATGGGGCAATATGAGCCTTTGGAAAAAGCTCTTGGGCGATTTGGAGATTCTTAGCATAGATTCTGCGGATTTTCTCGCATTCTTTTGTATCCTCCCAGCCAGCAGCTGCGGCTTTTTGCAACGGAAATGGAATGGCAAGCCCAGCATATGTTCTATATGTGGCGTATTTTTTCAAAAACTCTCTATCTCCAGCGACAAATCCACTTCGTAGCCCCGGCGCGCTTGAACGTTTTGAGATAGAATTAATCGCGATAATGTTTTTAAAATCTGTATTGCCAATCGCATAAGAAGCCTCTAGGATTCCAGCGGGTGGAGAATCTTGATAGATTTCGCTATAACATTCATCACAAAGAAGCAAAAAGTCAAATTCAAGCGCGTTTTTGACCCAAATTTTGAGCTCTTCTAAGTCAAGTGCGACTCCTGTCGGGTTATTTGGTGAATTCAAAATCACCAAATTTACCATTTTCATCTGCTCTTGAGTAAGCATGGGTTTAAATTTATTTTCTTGCGTGAGATTCATATAAATCGTTTTTGCGCCACTCGCAAGTGCTGCTCCCTCATAGATTTGATAGAAAGGATTAGGGTGAGCGACAAGAGGCGAAGTGATGTTTGAAAGATAAAACTGCGGAAGATTAAACAAAACCTCCCTTGTCCCAAAAGTTGGAATGATAAAAGTAGAATCTAGCATAATATTGTAGCGATGCTTAATAAAGCGCAAAATCGCGTCTTTGAGATAAGTCTCACCAGAAGAAGGCGGATAATAGCGCAACTGCTTTGCAGAATCTTGAAGTGCTTGACATATCAAATTAGGCGTTTCAAATTGAGGCTCGCCAATGGTGAGCTTTATAATATCTTTTTGTGGAGAAATATCTTTAATTAGGGCATTAAGACGCTCAAATGGATAGGGTTGAAAATGCATAAATATTCCTCGATACAAATTTAAAACCATTATTCTAATAAAAATTTTTTAAAAAAACGCTTTTAGTCTTGATTTTTTTATGAAGCATTGATAGAATTACAGCTTTAGACTTAACTTTATTATCAAGCTCATATTTTTGCGGGAATAGCTCAGTGGTAGAGCACAACCTTGCCAAGGTTGGGGCCGCGGGTTCGATCCCCGTTTCCCGCTCCATAATACACTATTTACATGCTTGTTATAATTTTTAGTAATGCCCGGGTGGTGGAATTGGTAGACACAAGGGACTTAAAATCCCTCGGATATTACTTCCGTGCCGGTTCAAGTCCGGCTTCGGGCACCACCAATAAGGCGACATAGCCAAGTGGTAAGGCATGAGCCTGCAAAGCTTTGATTCCTCGGTTCGAATCCGAGTGTCGCCTCCAAAATTATAATCTTGTGCGGGAGATGGCTGAGTGGTTGAAAGCGGCGGTCTTGAAAACCGTTGAGGGTAACACCTCCGGGGGTTCGAATCCCTCTCTCCCGGCCACTTTAGTGTCTTAATGTCTTGCAAATTGCTATTCTTTCTTTGATCTAAGTTTTAAGTTTATGTAGAGTTTATATTATTTAGAATCTAACCCTAATCATTATAAAAATCTATAAGTGTTTGCAAATGTGATTTAAAAACAAAATCATCAATCAATAAATTGTAGATTCTAGAATCTAAAAACTCAAAAAATGGATTGCCACGCAAAATTTTCAATTTTGCTCGTAATGACAAGCCTGTCCGTCATTGTAAGGACTGATAGGACGAAGCAAAAGAGAATCTAAACTCATTCTATTGGATTACCACGCAGTTTTGCAACTACTCACAAGACGCATATTTTGTCATTTTAACCCAATTAACCCAAAGGTATTGTAAAGGGAAAAAATACAGAATCTAAACTCAAATTATTTTGGATTCTAGATTCTATAAAAACTCAAAGCATTACAAAATCCATTCATTTTGTCGCTACTCAACCCCACAAGCGAGAATCTAAAACTCATCATGACTCATCTTAAGAGCCTTAATGTAATCTTCGTATTTTTTATCCAAATCAAGTTGGAGTTTTTCTAATGCTTCAAGAGCTTCTTTGCAATTTGTATAAGAAGGGTTGAGCAGATTTTTTTTTTGCTCCATAATCTCTATTCGTTGTAACAAATACAAAAACACATTGCCACTCACATCAGGCAGATTTGTGCGGATTTTATGCTCGATTTTGTCGTTTTGAGAATCTATGTATTGAGACTCTAGTCTTGTGTGCTTTGGCGGAATCTTTGGTGGAATAATGCGTGCTGGAATCCCCACGGCTGTGGATTCTGCTGGCACATCTTTTATCACCACAGAATTTGCGCCGATTTTGGCATTTTTGCCGATTGTTATATCGCCCAAAATTTTCGCTCCAGCCCCGATCACAACGCCAGATTCTAGTGTCGGATGTCGCTTTGTCTGCTCCAAGCTCACCCCGCCTAAGCTCACCCCTTGATAAATCGTTACATCATCGCCAATAATAGCCGTCTCACCTATCACAACGCCTATACCATGATCGATAAAAATCCTCCTGCCAATCTGTGCTGCGGGGTGAATGTCGATATTACTCAAAAACTGACTCCATCCCATGATAATGCGCGCAAGGAGTCTAAAATTTTTCTGATACAAAAAATGCGCGATACGATAATGCACAATCGCAATGAGCCCGGGATAATTAAAAAAAAGTTCAAATTTAGATTTGATCGCAGGATCGTTTTTGAGCGGTGTAGCAAAATCTTCTTTGATAAGTGCAAATAGACTCATTCTATTCTCCATTTTTTGTGATTGTTCGCAAATACCCATTCTCGCTTAGCATGACATATAACTGTCCCAAAAGCTCTTTTTTGTCATCTTCATCGATTTTGGCATCTTCGATTCTTTGCTTTAAGATCCGCTCAATCTCTTTGGTATCATAATCCAAATCATCAAGCACATCAAGCACATTTTGGGCTTCAAGAAGATTAGTGATTTCATAGCCTTTATTGAGATCATCATCAAATACAACGCTAAATTCTGTCGGGTGCGTGAAGAGATTATGGCGCATACCAAGCACTTCTTGATACGCACCCACAAGGAAAAATCCCAAAAAATATTCTTCTTTTGTTACATCAACATCATGCAAAAAAAGTGGCTTTTTTGCATCAAAAGCAATCTCACCATCAGAATCACAAGTAATATCCCACAAGCTCGCACTTCTTGTAGGTCGGCGATTGAGCCTATCAAGTGGCATTACAGGAAAGTTTTGTGCCAATCCCCAATAATCAGGCAGGCTTTGAAAAAAACTACAATTAAGCAAATACCGCTCTTGGACTTGCTCTTGGATTCTGATGATTTCATTATGGTTTTTGTATTTAAGCAGTTTGATGATTTTTTTGATGATTAAATGCACCAGCACTTCAGCATTTGAGCGATCGGTAAGATCAATATATCCCAAATCAAATAATGTCAGCAAAGATTCCATATGATCGAGGCTATCGTGCAAATATTCAATCGCGTTTTTTTCTGTTATGCTTTGATATAAATCAAGCATTTCAGCGATAAGTTGGGGGTTTTTTTCTTTGAGTCGTAAAGCTTTTTCGTCGTATTCGTGGCTAAAAAGCTCTAGCACAGGAGTAATAAGCACTGCGTGATTGGCTGATACATAACGACCAGATTCTATGAATATGTTTGGTTCTCGCTCTTTTTTGTTGCGCGCGATTTCTTTGAGTGAAAACACCACATCACCGCTAAATTCGCTTAATGTGTAGTTGCGATTATTTGAGTCTTCGTGCTGTGTGTATTCTACGGCAAGTCCGCCGCCGATATTTACGCAAGTAAGGTTTGATGCACCCATTTTTCGCAATTCTGCATAAATATTGCCAACTTCTCGGATTGCTTTTTTGAGTGGTGAAATATCGCTAATTTGGCTTCCGATATGAAAATGAATCATACTAAATTGCGCTAAAAGCTTAGAATCTTCCAAAAGTCGTATCGCCTCCAAAAGCTCTGTTGAAGTGAGACCAAATTTGGCATTAATGCCCCCTGATTTACCCCAAACGCCTGTGCCTGTGCTATGAAGCCGAATGCGTAAGCCTATTTTTGGACAAGGCTCGCCCATTTCTTTGGCGACTTCGATAATACCAAGCAATTCATTTAATCCCTCGATTGTCAAGGTAATATCATGTCCCATTTTAGCGGCGATAAAGCCTAGTGAAATCATCTCTTTGTCTTTGAAGCCATTGACGGTTATTGGGGAGCTAAGATTTGTATAAGACATCGCGACAATCAGCTCAGACTTGCTTCCTGCCTCAAGTCCATAGCATAGATTCTGGCTGCATTCAACAAGTGGCAAGACAAAATTTGGCATTTGATTGACTTTGAGTGGAAAAACAGCCTTAAAATGCCCTTTGTAGTCGTATTCTTTTATGGCATTTTCAAACGAGCAAAAAAGCTGTGTGATTTGCTTATAAATCAAATGAGGAAAGCGAATGAGTAATGGTCCTTTATAGCCTTTTTCTCGTATTTCTTCAACTATTTCCAAAAGTGAGGGTTTATTTTTGTGATTAACTTTGACAACACCATCTTCGATAATAAAATCATCATTTGACCAATACTTAATCCCATAATCTACCACAACACGCTCCTTTATTTCTTTTCAAAGAGAGGCATTATACAACGCTTTATTAAAAAACAGATTCTAACTCGCCACGAATACATAAATTTTGTGTAAATATTTAGTGAGATTTTGCACCAAAAACATCAAAACAAGAAGCCCAAGCGCGCACCTTAAGATCCAAATCCAAAATCTCGCTATATGCCTGTAATGCTGATAGTTCTAATGATTCTTTAAAATGTTCCAAACTCGCACAAACAATATCTTTGATATGCCCAAACACAATCTCATCTTTTAAAAATCTCTGAATCGCTACTTCGTTAGCAGCATTAATAATCACGCCAGATTTTGGATTTTGCAATATATAGCTTTTGAGCTCCCAAAGCGGATAACGCGCAGAATCTATAAACTCAAATCGCAAAGATTGAATCTTCTCCAAACACAAAGAATCTACAATCTGAGAATGCATAGCTTTCTTTGGATCTATCGCGTATGCTATGGGCAGACACATATCAGGTGTAGCAAAATGAGCGATCGTGCTTCCATCAAGGAATTCTATAAGGGCGTGAATGCTTGAAGTGCGCTCGATAAAAGCCTCTATATGCGTAAAATCAAAAAGCCAAAATGCCTCAAGCACTTCAAAGATTTTATTCATCATTGTTGCAGAATCTATTGTAATTTTTTTACCCATTTTCCAATTTGGGTGTGCGAGTGCTGTTTGTTTGGTTTGGCTAAAAATAGATTCTAGTGGAAAATCCCTAAAAGCCCCTCCGCTTGCTGTGATAATGAGCTTTTTTATCGCTCTATCATTACGCAAATACCACAACCCAAAATGCTCGCTATCAATAGGAATGATTGCTGATGTATCCAAAAGCCAACCACCAGAAACTAAAGATTCTTTATTTGCTAAAGCTAGCTTTTTGCCACATTTTTGTGTAGTAATGCTTGGCAAAAGCCCCATAAACCCAACCAACGCATTGATAACAAGCTCGCTTTGAGAATCTATAATCAACTCAATAATGCCCTCTTCTCCGCAATACACCTTTGCGCCAAGAGGCTGAAGTGTTGCATAATCAGATTTATCGGCTATACATACTCTTTTAGGGCGAAACTGCGCGATTTGCTGATTGAGTAAATCGATATTCTTGCCAGCGACCAAAGCCTCGACATTTTTGCGAAATCTCTTAGCGATTTTAAGGCTTGATTGCCCTATTGAGCCTGTGCTTCCAAGAATAATCATTCTGTATCATCACTTCATAGAATCTATTATTGTATAAAGTTTGGAATAAGGCTTGGATCGATTGTGTTTTGCCACACATCAAAGCGCAAAAAGTGCATAGCAATCGCTCCAAACAAAAGCGCATCAAGCCGATCAAGCACCCCACCATGTCCAGGAAAAATACTTCCGCTATCTTTCAGTCCAGCTTTGCGCTTCAAATAGCTTTCATACAAATCCCCAAAAATGCCCGAAACACCAACAATAATGCAAAACACAATCGAGATGAAAAAATTGACATTTAATGCCCAAATACCCACAACGCTACCGATAATAACAGCCAAAGCAAGCCCTATGATAGCACCTTCTATGGTTTTGTTTGGTGAGGTTGGACTAAGTTTGTTTTTGCCAAAGGCTTTGCCTCCAAAATACGCCCCACTATCGCAGCACACAATAACCAAAATAAGCCACCATATCCCATCAACCTTAAAATCAAGATACACACTATAAAGTGCCAAAAATGGAATCGTAGGATACAAAAACGGAAGCAAAAGGCGCGAGTTTAGATTCTGCTTATAAGCGACATATCCTGCCAACGCCATACACGCAACTATACCAACTTCAATGGGTCGGCTATGAAGCAGTGCAAGAATCCAAATCACCAATGCCACAGCATAAAATTTATAATTTTCATCGATATGATAAAGCTTTAGGCTTTCTTTCAGTCCAATCAGAAATAAAATCCCCAAAACAAGCCATACAAGGATTGTATTATTTATCCAAAGCAAAGCCACAAGGGCACAAATTAAAACCAAAGCAGTAATATAGCGATTTTTATCTTTCATAAAATTTTCTTTTAGGTTTTTCATCGAAGTTCCTTGATTTAAGTTGCTTGCACAAAATGTTGTATTATACTATATAAATTTTATTTAAGATTTTATATTTTGTACAGCAAATCAATAAATCAATAAACAAAATCAACATCAAGGAATATAATGCCTGCAATATCCACACCACACACATCGCTTGCAACGCCTACATTTAAATTACAATCTCCAAAATACTATCAGCGATACATACAAAAAAGCATTGCGTTTTTGCGCGATGAGCTCAAATCCAAAAAAGCCCAGAATCTTATTGTAGGTTTAAGTGGTGGGATTGATTCAGCAGTTGTCGCCATACTCTGCCAAAAAGCATTTCCAAACAATCTCATAACCATAAATTTGCCTTCATCAACTTCTTCTCCTCACTCACTCAAAGACGCTAAAATTCTAGCTTCTAGCTTTAATTTTGCTTTGAAGCAGATTCCAATCGCACAATATGACACACTCTTTCGCGAGCAAAATCCAGAATCTAGCCCATTGCAAATTGGCAATTTTTGCGCAAGAATCAGAATGGCATTGCTCTATAATATGTCAAGTCGATACAATGGCATTGTAGTTGGCACAAGCAATAAATCAGAATTAATGCTAGGATATGGCACGATTTTTGGGGATCTTGCCTGCGCGATAAATCCTATTGGCACATTATATAAAACAGAAATATTTCACATCGCCAAACTCTTACAGATTCCAGAATCTATCATCAGCAAACCCCCAAGCGCGGATCTTTACGAAAACCAAAGTGATGAGCAAGAGCTTGGATTCAGCTATGCGCACATTGATGCACTGCTATATAAAATCTACAAAAAATATGGCAACTCAAGCAAATCTCTTCGCAAAATCCACAAAAAGCCATTCATCAAAAAAGGCTTTGATCCAAATTTAGTCGAAATGGTTGTAACGCGAATCAAACAGAATCTATTTAAGCGAGAATTGCCTCGCATTTTTGCAATGCGCGATATGTGATGCAATATAATAAAAATGTAATAAATATAAACACGCGCGATATGCAAATGCAATACAAAACAACTCAAAAAACGCAAAAAAGAGCATAAATGGATTTTTGGTATAGGTATTTTTATAAGCCAAATGTATGGCAAAAAGCACTAAGTGTGTGTTTGTTGCCATTTAGCGTGTGCTATTGTCTGATAGCGACTTTGAAGCGGAGATTGGCAAAGAAGCAAGATTTTGGGATTCCTATTATTTCTGTTGGCAATCTCATCGCAGGCGGAAGTGGCAAAACGCCGTTTTTAATCCATATAGCGAATTTTCTTTCAGAATGCCAATATGGCGAAATATGCGTCATCTCAAGAGGCTACAAAAGAAAAAGCACAGGGCTTGTATGGGTAAGCAAAAATGGAGACATACTCTGTGATGTCAAAAAAAGTGGCGATGAGCCATATTTGATCGCAAAAAGTTGTAAAGACATAAGTGTGCTTGTCTGCAAAAATCGAGAGTTTGCAATCAAAGAGGCGATAAAATCCGGAGCACAAATCATACTTTTAGATGATGGTTTAAGGTTTGGATTTGCAAAGCTAGATTTTATCTTGCGCCCTAAAGAAAAGCCATATTTTGATTTTTGTTTGCCTAGTGGTATATATCGCGAGAATCCAGCACTCTACCACACTTTCCAAGCAAATCCGCTCGCAAAGATTCTACAAGAAGAGCGGGATTTTTTTAGAATCGTTACAATCACAAACCAAACACCAAAAATGCTCCTCCTTACTGCCATTGCCAACCCCCAAAGACTCAAGCAATTTCTGCCACCACACATCACACATCACATCACAAAAGAAATTTGTTTAAAAGACCATAGCGATTTTAATAAACAGCACATTAACTCTCTGCTTACAAGCACCAAAGCCACTTCCATACTGACTACACAAAAAGATGAAGTCAAGCTTGAACATTTTGGCTTTAAGCTTAGTATTATGAATCTTGAATTATACATAAATGTTCGCATACGAGAGTATATCAAGCTTTATGTGCTTAAATTTATCAAGCCTGCGACAATGCAGATGCTTCATCACAAAGGCGGTGCGATTTTTGTCGGTGCAAGTCCTGCGCATAATGTGATTGATTTGTTTTTGAGTTTGTATCCGCAAGCAAGCAAGTTAGAGATTTTGGAGGTTTTGGAATACCTTATTTTGCAGAATCTAAAAAGCTTTTGGCTTAAAAGTAGCGAGCTTTGCTTTCCATACAAAAATGACTTAGAGCTTGCATTTTCTTATGATGCGGAGATGATTGAAATGTTTGGGTCGCTATTTTTGAGCGGATATATTGATATTTGCTTTTGTGATACCAATCTCACAAAAGATTCTACACAATCACAACCAAGCCTGCCAACGCTTTTAAGCTTGCCATTGCAACAACAAGTGTGGATTTATTTTCGCGATCATTTTTTTTATCATCAAATCTTTATGCAAAAATCACGCATTATGGGGGATTTAGATTCTCGCGCGCTAGAATCTAGTGTGCCAAAATCTAAGATAAATTCCAAGATAGAATCTAAAATAGAATCTCACGCGATAGATTTTGACAACCCAAAAACATGGAATCTAGATTCTATTTTTATGAGGCTTACTTCAAAGGGTGAGGAGTATTTTTATAAGACTTTAGCCCCAAACTTCTACCAAAAATACAAATCTGCTACACTCACTTTTGCACCATAGTTTTTATGGTTTTGCCTTATTTTTGTTTGTTTTTCGCACTAGATTCTGCGCTCTTGCGATCAAGCTTAACACGTTTAAAGCCTAATCACTTAAAGCTTACAAGCCAATGTGAATAGATTTTGATTTGATGATGTTGAGATATTCTTTGTAGATACTTTTATAATTTGGTAGCAATGTGTTATTGAGCTTAGAAAAAGGATAAACCACAAAATTTTTCATATTTTCATCATAATATGTATAAATCAAATCAGCTCTTGGCTTATGAAGTTTGATGCTCCATGTTTTTTCTCAACTTTTACAGAAGCAAGTATTCCTATGCGTTTGTTTGTGCCTTTTTGCCCTGATATAAAATTTCCTAACGAATACACTACAAGGGTATGATCTATCCACTCAATAGGCTGAATGACATGTGGGTGATTGCCGATGATAAGATCCACACCCAAAGAAGCGAGCATTTTGGCGATATTTTTTGTTCCTCACTTGGCGCGAACTCATACTCAATCCCCCAATGCATAGAAACGATAAGCAAATCCACTTTTGGGCGGATAGATTCTATATCTGATTGAAGCATTTGCTTTGTATAGACATTGACGAGATATTCCTTGCCAAGTGGAAGCATAATGCCATTTATGCCATAAGTATAAGCAAGCATCGCATAAGTTATGCCATTTTTTTCAAAAATCTTTGGTGTATTGCGATCTTCAAAGCTCTGATAACTTCCTGCAATATAGAGCTCTAGATATTTTGTCTGCTGCTTATGCCAATACTCAAGCATTGATACAACCCCTCTCTCGCCTTTATTAAGCGTGTGATTATTGGCAGAGATGAGATTAAATCCTAGCTTTAGCATCGTATCTCCAAATTCTTGAGGTGAATTAAACATAGGATATGAGCTTAACCCAAGCTCTTTGCCCACCAAAATCGTCTCTTGATTATAAAACGTTAAATCATAGTGTTTGATGATGGGCGCGATACAAACAAACATTTTGTCAAAATCATATCTTATAGATAGATCAGATTCTATCGTGCTAAAATCTGATATGTGAGAATCCATTATATGAGAATCTGGCGCAAAAGTTTTTGATGTCTTAGATTCTGGTATTTTAGATTCTGATGTCTTTTTGGCAGAATCTAATTTAGAATCTATCTTGGAATCTAGCACACTAGAATCTAGCTGTGAGGTTGTGGGTGCGATTTGGGCGTCTTTATACACGTTTGTATGAAGCAGGGCATCTCCTGCCATAATGATAGAGAGCGTTTGAGGCTTTTGGTGGCTAGAATGAGTTTGGATAGGTTTTGTGGATTTAGTTTTTAAATTAGTTTTGGTGACATTAGCAGATGTATTCTCTTGCAAATTATCTCCATACAAACTAACCATAAGCAATACAAACACAAAAATAATATTTTCATCTCCACTCCTCACTTCTTTGCATTTAAAAATGATAGATTCTATTAAAAATTTTCTAAAAAACAAAATAATGGTATTGTTTTTGCTGGCATAGTATGAAACTTCAAATAAGGATATTGGAATGCTAAGGAAGCTTATCTTCGTTTTTGTAAGCGTAGCATTAATGCTGTATGGAGCAAATCAGCCAACAAAGCTCAATGACGCGCCTGCAAACTCATTTGCAGATGCATTCAAAAGAGGCTTAGTGTATGGGCATGCTGGACTTTTGTTTCAACAATCAATCAAAGATTCTCCAACATATGGTGATATTAATCTAAGCCTAGGCTATGAATCAAGGCGATATATGGGCTATAAATTTGGAGCTGAAGCATGGCTTATCCCAAAGCTCTATGAGGGCAATAAGGGTGATTTTACCAGAGGACAAATGTATTTTGATATGCCACAGCTTTATGCAGATTATTACAACCAATACGAAAAATTTGGAGGCACAGTCGGAAGATATAGAATCAATGAAGAATGGATGACAAACTACTCTGAGGGCTTAAGCGCAAACTATGATCGATTTAATAATATCAGATTGTCTTTTGCATGGGCGTTACGCAACGCGTATATCACAAATTATTTTAGTCGAAATTTTGAAGTCTTTGGAAGCTATATCAACGCAAAATGGACAGGAGGAGCGTTTAATTTCAAAGCCGAAATCACTATACCTCAAGCACCTCTTGTCATCACGCCTTATGTGTATCTTGTTCCGGATTTTTTCATCGCACCCGGCTTGAAGGGCGATCTTAGTATTCCAATCAATAACAAAATCTCCTTGCACGCCCTTATCCACCTTATGTCCTATGTCGAGCTTAATGAGCAAAGAAAAGCTCTCAATAATAATGGTGGTGGAATCATATGGCTTGAAGGTAGTGCGGACTTGGCGGGTTTTCGGTTTGGTGGCGGGATCGTAAATGTGCCTGCAGGTGGTGCGACTTATATCGATGCATTTGGTCAGCATACGCCCTTTGAGCGAAGTGATGGGATTTTTTATTATAACTCCACAACGCCATACGCGTTTGTGTCAGCTAACTTTTGGAATTATGTTACCGCGTATGGGGCGTTTCGTATAAGTTTTATCAATGGACGAAATGTCTTAAATTGGGAAGGCAAGGTAGATATTATGCCTATTCCAAATATTAGAATGGGGCTTGCTGCCATTGGTATGGATAACAAAGCTGACGCCCCAAGCCGATTTGGCGGCAAAGATTATATGATTTTTAGGGGCTATGTGGAGTATAGTTTCTAATCATTAAGACTTGTCAAAATCTAGATTTTTTACGCTCGCTTGTGTTTGCATAGAATCTACTAGAATCTGTCGCCCTTGTCCCTTGTCGTCATTGCAAAGCCTCTTAGGACTGTGGCAATCTTTTTTTGACTAGATTGCTTCGTCCTATCGTCCTCGCAATGACAAGGCGGATTTGTCATTGCGAGACTTTGCAAAAAGTCGTGGCAATCCATAGAACCTACTTTTAGAATCTAGATTCCATACAAAATCACCATAAAACAAATCTACTTCAAATACCCAAGCCTATATAACTCATTTGTAATCGCTACCATTATAGGACCGCCATTTCCGCCACTTTGCCCATGCTCGATGAGAATTGTAACCGCGTATTTGGGCTTATCAGCAGGCACAAACCCAGTAAACCAAGCATGAGATCGATAAAAATAAGCCATTTCACTTTCTTTAAGTCGCTTTTTTGTCTCTTGCGGAATCGACACAACTTGCGCTGTCCCTGTTTTGCAAGCAATTTTTACTTTTGCGCTATACACTCTTCTTGTCCCTGTGCCACCTGTCGCATTACAAGCCTCAATCATACCTTTTTGGAGCACCCAAAGTTTTGATTTTTGAAAGTCATTAAGCACATCTTCTGGCTCAAAAAACACTTCTTCGTCATTTTGCTTTTTGAGAAAATGCGGTGTCGGAAGCTTGCCTGAAGCCAAAAGCCCCGTATAACGAACGATTTGCATAGGAGTTGCAAGAAATGATCCCTGCCCTATTGAAGTCTGCACGGTATCGCCTGCAAACCATAATTGCCCATAACGTCTTGCTTTCCAATTTGGAGTAGGCAAAATCCCTGCGGATTCTCGCGGAAAATCAATGCCTGTTTTTTGCCCAAATCCCATTTGCGCAAGCACTTTTGCCATATTGTCAATCCCAACAACTTGTGAGAGTTTGTAAAAATACACATCTACGGATTCTCTAATCGCCTTAAACATATCTGTTTGCCCGTGTCCCCCGACTTTCCAATCCCGAAAATACCAATCCCCTATCTTTACAGATTCTGGCGTGTCTATTTTGGTGTATTCATTGATGTCGCCATACTCAAGGATTGACATCGCCACGCCCATTTTTATAACAGATCCGGGTGGATATTGCCCATTGACAAAGCGATTGATAAGTGGGGTAAAGGTATTATCTGTGAGCGCATTCCACTTCGCTACGCTAATCCCCCCAACAAAATCATTGAGATTGTATTCTGGATAGCTGCCTGCTGCGAGAATCTCGCCATTATGGACATCCATCACAACAACAGCTCCATTTTTATCGACGTATTCTCTATCGATAGCCTGCTGCAATCGAGAATCTATTGTTAGCATAATGTCGTTTTGGACTTGTGGTTTAAACTCCTCGCCTTGAGAGACTTTTTGATTGTAGGCATTAACGATACTATTTCGAAAGCCTAATTGCCCTTGTAAAATCGTATTATATTGCTTCTCGATTCCTTCTTTGCCGATGATTGTTGTGTATTTACTCACAGGATCATAAAAAACATCATTTTTATCTGCTGCGCCGACATAGCCGATGATATGCGAAGCAAGCTCGTTATTTGGGTAGAATCTCTTAAATGTTGGCTTGATAAAAATATCATCTTGCTGGGTTAGCAAAGTGTATTGATTCTGTATTTCATCAGAATCTACATAATCAACAACCTTGATTATATCGTGATTATAAGCGGAGTTTTGCTTTTTGTAAGTTTCAATGATTTTTTGTTTGTCTTGGTTATTGATATGCTCTACAATAATCTGCGCTACATTTTCAAGCTTTTCATCACTTAGCAATGGAGATAAATAAATACTAAAAAATATCTGATTTACCGCAAGTAGTGTATTTTGTCTATCAAAAATATGTCCTCTTGCTGGCACCAAAACTTCTTGTTTGAATGAATTGCGCTCTGCGACTTTTTCGTAATGATCATGCCATTTTATCGTGATAACAAAGAGCTTAAAAAGGAGCAAAACCCACACAATGACAAAAATACAAATTACGATTTTGTATTGGATAGTGAAATTTTTCATCACAATGCCTTTGGTCTGCTTTGGAATTTTTCATACAAAAGCCCCAAAATCGACTCAACAATCCAATAATACACAAAAATAAAATTCAGACTAAAGCCCAAACCTGAGCCAAACATTTTGATGATATAAATCACCAAAAAATACGCAAAATAGACAATGCCAACATACCAAAACACAAAAAACACACTATAACCAAACATAATATTGAATTTTTTGATTACAAAGCACTGCACACACAAAAACATAATAGGCAAAATCCCTAGCGGAAGCTGATTTATCGCTTCAAAAAGAATAAGACAAAGCACAACACCAATGACTGCATTTGTATCGCGCTTCTCATAAACATCTGAAAATACAACAAAAAGCGTGCCAAGCAATGGTGGCAACACTAAAAAAACTCCATAACATGCCGCATACAAAAAATACAACAAACAAAACACAAAGATTTGTAAGATTTCTCTTGAGGTTTTTTTGGTTTTTTTCGAAAAATACACAATCTCTCCTATGATAATACTAAGATAATGATAAAGATGAGCACAAAAGATTTTGTAACTCTTCTTGCGCGCTATTTTTTTGACTTTTAATTTGTGGCTTATTTTGGGGTAAATCTTGGTGCAAATCTTGCAATTTTTTTTGTGAATCATTTTGCAAATGACTTTGTTGGAGATTATTTTGTGAAAGGTTTTGCAAAGGGCTTTGTGTATGCAAAATAGCTTGAAAAATGTGCGCTCGCAATGTGTTTTTGCCTCCATTTTGGGGGCGGATTTCTCCTTCTTTATTTCCCATAATCACGCCGTTTTTTTGATAAAGTTTGGCAAGTTCGTTTTTTTTGAGTTTGTCAGCCTTGGTAAAAACGCGCAAAATATTTTGATCATTACGCAAAAATGACTCAAGCACATTGTAGAGATTCTCATCTATCTCTAAGCCCAAATGCCTTGAATCAATCAAATGAATAAAAAGCTTAATATTGCTTCGCTTGGTGATAAATTCCCACAAGCTTTTTTTCCATTGCTCCATTTCTGCTTTGCTGACTTTGGCATATCCGATCCCGGGCAAATCGATGATATTAAAAGTTAGATTCTGGTTGGTTTGCATATCTTCCCAACAAGTTTCAAAAAAATTAATAAGCCTTGTTTTGCCCGGTGTCGATGAGCTTTTGGCGAGATTAGAATCTAAAATCGTATTAATCAATGTGCTTTTGCCAACATTGCTCCTCCCCATAAACACAACCTCGCTCAAAATCGGTGGCGGTGCTTGCGTGATGCGACTTGCTGATGTGATAAATTTGGCATTTTTGACTTTGATCATTGCGCCTCTTTGTCTGTGCTAGAAGTATCTTTTGTGTCGGTGCTTTTTGTGGCATTATCTGTCAAATCATCTGACTTATCTTTTTGGACATCATTAAGGTCGATAATCACGCGCACAGGCTCATCTTTGGCACTCTCGACATTTGCAAAGCCATTTTGGCGATTAAGCACTACGCGCTCACCTTTGATGAAATTTGGCTTGCCAACTTCTTGGACTTCTACCCTGCCGATGAGGTGGTATTCTTCTTTTTCGATCCAATAAATCAATTTATCACATTTGCCTTTGAGCTCGCGATTATCCTGCGTAAATAAGTCAAATCTGACATTTTCGATTGCCTCAAATTTAAATGGTTTGCGGTTAGAATCTGAATAAATTATCACTTTGTCTGCATCAAGAATATCTTTGTCTTTGGTGATATGCACTTCTCCCTCCGCAGTGATTGTGCCTTTTTTTTCATCTGTATATACTTTTTTGGCATCGATATGAAGCTCATCACCAAAAGCCACAGAGCAAAAAAATGCCACACTCACACCAAATCTCATCATTTTTGCAAAAATTCTCATCATATCTCCTGTGTTTGCTTCTGTTGTGTTGTTTGTTTATCTTGTGCGCTTTTTTGTTCTCGCCCAGAATCTTGATGTGTAAAGTCTTGATGTGTAGAATCTTGTTTTGCAGAAGCAAGATTAATTTTAGCTTGGATACTCTCTGCTTGCATGGTTTGTAGATTCTGATTATAGATGATATTTAGCCCATTCATTTCGCCACTTAGATTCATAAGCCAAAACTTCCCGCTACCTCTAAAGATAGAATCTTGTGTATTGTATATGCCTTTTTCACTCCAAAAGCTCTGTCCATCATCTCGCGCATATACGCCACCTTTGTGGAAGCTATACACATCGCCGACTTTTGTAATCTCCTCGCCATACATATATTCGATAAAAGGTTGTTTTTTGTCATTTGTTTTTTTGTCGCTTATCTTGCTCATCACCATATCATACGCCACTTCATATTCTTGATAGCGCAAGGCTTTTTTGCCCTTGACATTTGTCTGCACAAATGATGTATTCACCTCATAAATATTAAAGTTGTGAAACTCCATAAGTGGCATTTGAGATTGCTGCAATAAAATAGCTTGCGTGTCTTTTGTGAAAGCGACCAAAAAAAGCACAATCAGCACCAAAAGCACCCCAAAAAACCAATGCAACGCATAGCTAAGCGAGCAAATTGACAAAAAAGGTGAAAAAAATGTGTAGATTCTAGTGTGCTTCATAAAACGACAAAAATTCCTTGAGATCATCTTGGCTTTTGTTGATGATAAAATCTATCATCTCTCGCACCGCACCATCACCACCAGCGTGATTCAGCACAAAATCCGCTTTTTGCTTGAGATAGGCATTTGCACTACTTGGCGCAAATCTAAGCCCTGCTTCTTTAAACATTCCCAAATCATTCAAATCATCACCGATACATGCGACCTCTTCTTTTTTGAGTCCTAAGCCAGAGATGATATTGCGAGCGATATTTGACTTATCACCAACACCCATAAAAACGCGCGTTATCCCCAAATCTTTTGCGCGCATTTGGACGCTTTTAGATTCTCGTCCTGAAATGATTGCAATTTCTCTACCCATTTTAAGCCAAGTTACAATCCCAAGCCCATCTTGAATATTAAAACTTTTGCCCTCATACGCCCTTCCCTCTGACTCAAGAAAAATGATTTTGCCATCTGTAAGCGTCCCATCAACATCTAAAAGTAAAAGCTTTATCATAAACAACCCTTTGTGCTTGGAATCAAAACGCGTGGATTTTTTGTCAATGCCCTTCGCAATGCAAGTCCAAAGGCTTTGAATGCTGCTTCTGTGAGATGATGTAGATTTTTGCCTCGTTTGGCATAAACATGCACGCTCAAATTCGCATTAAAGCACACCGCTCGAAACCACTCCTCCACAAGCTCCACATCAAAATTACCTATTTTCCCTCCAAAATCCCCCATATCAAACACCAAAAACGCTCGATTACTCACATCAATATCGCATTCCACGCACGCCTCGTCCATGACAACTGCGCCATTGCCAAATCGCTCAATCCCCTCAATAGGATAAATACTTTGCTTCAGTAGTGAGCCTATCACAATCCCACAATCCTCCACGCTATGATGATAATCCACTTCCAAATCGCCATTGCATACAAGATGAAGATCAAAAAGCGCGTGCTTACTAAAAGCCTCAAGCATATGGGTAAAAAACCCTATGCCCGTTGTGATGTCATTTTTGCCACTGCCATAAATTTCTAAGCTCGCAGTGATTTGCGTTTCTTTTGTATTTCGTTGCAATTCTTTCATATTTAGTATCCTTTATTCTCTGATTATAATTGGAGTGAGGGCATTTGATTTCGCAAAGTCTTGCGCTTCATCTTCACTTTTGAATCCTTGCACAAATACCCTATACAAGCCATCTTCTTCTTTAATAAAAATATTATACCCTTTAGCACGCGATTGGTATGTTTGTTTTGTAGATTCTGCACCACTTTTTTGTCGGAATACCCCAACTTGAAGCGAAAATACACCGCCTTGAACGCTCTCTTTGCTCTCGCCAACCTCAAACTCATCTTGGATTTCTTCTGAAGAGATTTGCAGTGAGTTTTGATAGTTTTTATCGACAACGCCACCAAAGCCGATTACCTCGATTCTTACCTTTGCAGTGCCATTTCCGACCATATCAATATCTTTTGCAGCGACATTTGAGAGATCAATAATGCGCCCCTCGACAAATGGACCCCTATCATTGATACGCACGATAGTGGTTTTGCCATTTTCTTTATTAAGCACTTTGACAATCGTATTCATAGGAAGTGTTTTGCTTGCGGCAGTGTGAGCGTGCATATTGTAAGTTTCGCCATTTGAAGTAGCTTTGGAGTGAAAGTTTGGACCATACCAGCTTGCGATCCCATCAAATGTTTCGCCGACATTTACCCTCGTAGGATAATACCACTTGCCAGCGATTTGATAAGGCTTCATAGTCGCTCGCTGTATCGCTTCAGAATCCCTCATTCCCGCCATCAAAGATGCACTTCCACCACTAAAAGAATCAATAGGCGCATTGCTCGCACCAAAATTTTTGCCTATATTGTCAAATATATCGCGACTCTCAAACACATCTCCGCTAAAAGATTGAGGCTGATAGCCTTGAGCTTTGCCAACAGAGCGATACAAATTGAGCGAATCATAATCACTAAACGCCCCAATACCGCCACGATACACGCTTTCATTCGCACAGCTTGCAAAAACAATCCCCAAAATACATACAGAAAAAAGTTTTAAATATCTCATCGCTATGCCTTACACCTTTTTATTTTGCGCCTTTTTGTATTTTTTATATTTGTTTTGTTGTTTGTCCTTATTTTGCCCTCATTTTGTATTTCGTGCCTTTAGATTCTGTTTTATGTTTTAGATTCTGTGTCTTTGACTTTGCCCTTTGATTCTACTTTTAAGATTGTTGCTTTTAGATTCTACGCTCATTTGGATTCTCTAACATTTAACTTACATTGCCTCATATTGCCCCACATCATTTCTGTGCTAATTTTTGCGAATCTTTTCGGATAATTGGAATGACTAATTTTTGATTTGCAAAAATAAGCGGTTTATGGAGGCTATTAGTGAGCTTTATCTCTTGAATGGTGATTTTATAATGCTTGGCGATAGAGGCTAGAGATTCTCCTTTTTTGACAGTGTGAAGCACAAAAACAGACTTTGGAATCACATTTGCATCAAAGTTTTGCTTAAAATACGCAAGCCTTTCATAAGGAATATACACCGCGTATTCGCGAGCATTTGGCGGAAGAAAATTATAAATGATATGGCGATTGTATTTTTTGAGATCTTCTAGGCTCATTCCAGCCCCCACAGCGATATTTGCCAGAAGCGTTCCGCCACGGATAGGCACTTCGACAAGCGTATCCATAGCCCCGCGATTTAGCAGATATTCTCTATCTACACCCTGAAGCTTACGCACATCATTAAACGCCAATGACATACTCAAAATTGAGCGGATATATTGGCGTGTCTCAGAAGGCAAATATTTTTTCTCCTCATCAAGCAAGACTTCAAGATCGCTACTTCCAGCCTTTGCTATGGCTTTTTGCAATCGCCCCAAGCCGCAATTATACGCCATAGCAGCAAGATACCATTCGCCTGTGGAGTTATAGAGATATTGTAGATATTTTATCGCTGCTTGCGTGCTTCTGATGGGATCTCTGCGCTCATCGATATAATCATTAATCTGCAAGCCCAAATCCTTAGCAGTAAATGGCATCAACTGCCAAATACCCACAGCTTTTTTCTTGCTATATGCGCGAGCGGAGAATCCAGATTCTACCATTGCCAAAAATAAAAATTCTTGCGGGATTCCAGCTTGAGCGATCATTGATCTGATGATAGGGATAAATTCATAACTTGAGTCAAATTGATTGACAAAATACGCCCACCTTGTGTTTGTATTATCAGCATACAAAATCGTGCTTGTCTTAAGCTTTGGCAAAAACTCCACACCAATGCCAAAAGAATGCAGTGTTGAGACATTAAAATTATCGATATTAAATCCGCCAGAATCTGCCCGAGCAGTGCTTAAAAATATAAGGCTTGTCAAAAGAAATATTTTTTGTTTCAAATATGCCCCCTTGAAATAAAAGGTTAGATTATACTCAATCCTAACTTAAAGCAAACAAATTTTTTGCATTTCGTGTCGCACAATCCGCAAAATCTTGAATATCCACCTCCAAAATCTCCGCGACTCTTTGCGCGATAAGCGGGATAAATTCAGGTGTATTGCGCTCGCCTCTATGCGGGTGAGGCGTGAGATATGGCGCGTCTGTCTCAAGCACGATTCTATCTTTTGGGATCAAAGGCAGTGCTTCAAGTAATCGCCTTGCGTTTTTAAATGTCGCTACACCGCCGATTCCATAGCAGAATCTATCGCTTAATTGAAGCAAGATTCTATCAGCATTATAACAATGCAACACTCCCCTAGCCTCTTTAAACTCACTCAAAATCTCATACGCATCATTGCTTGCTTCGCGGATATGCACTATCAGTGGAAGGTTGTGCTTTATGGAGAGCTTGATTTGTGTGATAAATGATTCTTTTTGTCGCTGTTTTTGCTGCTCTTTTTTGGCAGAATCTAAATGCGCCAAATGATAATAATCAAGCCCACACTCACCTATGGCGACACATTTTTTGTCATCGATAAATTGCAAATAATCTTTGTCATTGTCAATATCGCAAGGGTGGATTCCGCACGCAAAATAAATGTTTTCATATTTGTTTGCGATATTTTTAGCACGCTCTAGTGTATCGGGATTTGCCGCAGGAATGATTATTTGCGCTACGCCCAAACTTCGCGCATTATCTATCACAAAATCTAAATCATGAATATATCGCTCATCATCTAAATGGCAATGCGTATCAATAAAAGTTATGTCTCTTGTGTGATTTGGTGTGTTTTTCATTCTATGTCCTCTATGTCATTGGCACTTCTTGCGATTTTTATTTTTTGTTTTTAGATTTTAGGGCTTTTCGATTCCTCTATTTGATTTCTCTCAAATGTTTTGATTTTCCTTATAGAGATAATTTTTTATGTTAAAATTACAAGTTTAAGGCATCAAGCTACAATCGCATTATATAAAATTATTCTTTATCAAAAGTTAGGATTTAAGGTTAGGATTCAATGTTTAGCGGATTAATTCGAGAAATAGCTAAAGTGAGGGCATTGCAAAATAATATCCTCTCGCTTGATTGCTCTTATACGCCAGAGATAGGCGACAGTATCGCAGTAAATGGAATGTGCTTAACGGTTATCGCGCTAGATTCTCAAGGGTTTTGCCTTGAAATATCAAAGCATTCAAGCCAAAAAGTCGCGATTGAAAATTATCAAGGTATGGTGCATATAGAGCCGGCATTGCTTGCAAATTCTAGGCTTGATGGGCATTTTGTGCAAGGGCATATCGATGCAATCGGCACGATAAAATCAATCAAAAAGCACGTCAACCAAATCCACTTTGAAATCCTAGCCCCAAAACAGACGCTTTTACTTGCCATTCCGCAAGGCTCAATCACAATCGATGGCGTAAGCCTAACAATCTCTGATGTTAGAGATGAGAGCTTTTTTTTAACGATTATTCCCCACACTTTTAATCACACGCTTTTTCACACTTACACAATCGGTCGCCGAGTCAATATCGAAACAGATATGATCGTCCGAAGCGTAGCGCATATACTTAGCAAAAAAGAATCACTACAAGCCAATCCAAATGTGCCACATAGCACCACAAACATAGCTAAATGGAGTGAGATTGATGAGATTCTTATGCGTTATTAAGGCATAAAAGCATAAGAAACTATAAATAGCGCAAAAATCAAAGAGGCACAAAATGAATCAGACAAAAAAAGCTGTCGCACTCGCGTATGACCCCGCTACAAACAAAGCTCCAGAAGTCATAGCAAGTGGCAAAGGCGCAATAGCACAAAAGATTATCCAAAAGGCAAAGGATTTAGACATTCCATTGTTTGTGAATGCGCAATTAGTAGATATGCTTATCAATGTAGAGATAAATGATCAGATTCCAGTTGAGCTCTATGAAGCAGTGGTTGAAGTGTTTGTATGGCTCAATCGCCTTGAGAAAAACGAGCAATTAAGCCTATAAAGAATGACAAAAAGATAAAAGGACAAGCAATGAAACATTATTATCATCTTTGTATGCTTGTAGTCATTGGATTTGCGCTTGGAGGTTGCTTTATCCAAAACTTCAACAAAGAAGCAAGGCTTGCCTCATACACAAACGCTAACCCCCACACAAGCACGCACACTAATTCCAAATCAGAATCCACCTCAAAATCTACCACATCACAATCTCTAAAATCATCAAACACCTCAAAACAAAGCCCTACAAAGCATTACTCCAACGACAAAACCCTACAAATCCTACTCACACAGCAAACAAAATGGCAGCACACCCCTTATGTATCAGGCGGCACGACCAAAAAAGGAGCTGATTGTAGCGGATTTGTGATGAGCGTTTTTAATGAGAGTTTTAATCTCTCGCTTCCGCGCACGACAATCACCCAAATGGATAAAGGCAAAACAATCGGTGGAAAGCACACCTCCACATCAAAGCTCATGGCAGGGGATTTATTGTTTTTCAAAACAGGTCGTGGCGAGCATGACTATCATGTCGGTATTTATTTAGAAAATGGGGATTTTATGCATTTATCCACAAAAGGTGGGGCAAAAATCGCCAATCTTTCAAACTCGTATTGGAAAAAAATATTCAAAAAAGCCGTGCGGTATTTGTAAATTTGTAAAATAGATTTCACAATGAGAGTTTTCATTCTTAAGCGACAGCCAAAAATAAATCGTCATTGCGAGCAGTTGTAAAACTGCGTGGCAATCCATAGAATCTACTTCGTGCCACTTCACTACAAAACAACCTTTCGTCATTCTAAGGCTTGCCGAAGAATCCAGAAAATACATTAAGTAAAAAATGCAGAATCCAAAAATGTAAAGTTTGCAAATACCGCAATGACAAAAAGAGGCAAAGTAGATTCTGGATTGCCACGCAGGCAAACCTTGCTCGCAATAGCGACTCTTTTTTGAATTACCGCGCTAATACTTAAAAATGACAAAACCACAATAGCAAAAAATTATTCTCAAATTTTAAAATTTTCAATGTATTTGCAGTATTTTAGGTTAGAATTCTACATTGAATTTTTATCAAGAGATGCTTACAATTAAAATCTCTACCAAAATGGAGTATCAATCATCAATGAAGGCTGTTTTTTTTGATAGAGATGGTGTTGTCAATAAGGACTTTGGCTATGTGTATCAGCAAAAGGATTTCGAATTTGTCGCGGGGATTTTTGAGCTATTGCAATATTGCAAACAAAAAGGATTTTTGCTCATCATTGTAACCAACCAAAGTGGCATCGGCAGGGGGTATTATAGTATTGAGGATTTTAAATCTATCACCTCATATATGCAACAAGAGCTCAAAAAAACCCTCAAATTTGGATTTGATAGTATTTATTTTTGTCCGCACCACCCAGAATCTGACTGCCAATGTCGTAAGCCAAAAATCAGTATGATAGAGCAAGCCAAAAAAGATTATCATCTTGATTTAAGCCAATGTTTTATTATAGGCGATAAAATAAGCGATGTGCAAGCTGGGCAAAATGCCGGAATCAAGCACAAAATCCTTGTAGGCAAACAAGCAGGAAGCACGATACAAGGGCTAGATCATTTGCATATTGTTACGCAGATTAGCGAAGTGCGCGAAGTTATGGAGAGGATTTTAACAACTTAAAAAGGATAGACATGAGTCATTTACATTTAGACGGAAAAACAATTCTCATCACAGGTGGTGCTGGATTTATCGGAAGCTCACTTGCGTTTTACTTTCAAAACAACCACAAAAACACACATGTAATCGTGCTTGATAAATTTCGAGATGGCACACACTTTCCAAGTGGAAACCCCACATCTCTAGGGCATTTCAAAAATCTTATCGGCTTTAAGGGCGATATTTTGGCACTTGATATAAATGATGGCTTGGAGGTGCTAGAAAATATACATTTTGATTATGTCTTTCATCAAGCAGCGATTTCTGACACAACAGCAACAAACCAAAAACTAATGATCCAAACCAACCACCACGCGTTTTTGGAGCTTTTGCATATCACGCTCAAAAAAAATGCCAGAATGATTTATGCCTCATCTGCTGGCACTTATGGCAATACGCAAGCACCAAATAAAGTAGGTTTTGGGGAAGAGCCGGAGAATATTTATGGATTCTCAAAGCTTGCTATGGATATGAGTGTGCGTAAGATTTTAGAGAGCAATGAAAATCTGCCAATCGTTGGCTTGCGGTATTTTAATGTATATGGGCAAAGAGAGTTTTACAAAGGCAAAACCGCCTCGATGATTTTGCAATTAGGACTTCAAGCCCTCAAAGATAAGCATATTAAGTTGTTTGAATTTGGCGAGCAAAAAAGGGATTTTGTCTATATCGATGATGTCGTGGCTGCAAATGTCGCTGCTATGCAAGCTACAAAAGGCGGAATCTACAATGTCGGCTATGGCTTGTCGCGAAGCTATAATGACATTGTATCAATCCTCAAACAAGAGCTTGGGGATTTTGAAGTCTCATATATCAAAAATCCATATCAATTTTTTCAAACGCACACAGAAGCTGATATTGCCTCTACGCAAAGTGATTTGGGCTACAAACCACAATTTAGCCTCGAAAAAGGCATAAAAGCCTATATACCTGAAATCAAAGCAATTTTTAATAAAGAGTTTTGCCACCAGATAAATCACGACAGCAAGTCACAAAATAAAGAAAATAACTCAAGGAGCACAGATGTTTAATTTTAATACCAAACAACCAAAGATTCTCGTAATCGGAGATTTGATGGTTGATCATTATGTATGGGGAAAATGCGATCGCATATCACCCGAAGCTCCTGTGCAAGTTGTCAATATCAAAAACGAGAGCAATCGACTTGGCGGTGCATGCAATGTCGCTGCAAATCTAAGCTGTCTTGGCGCAAAAGTGAGTATATGCGGAGTCATCGGTGATGATGATATGGGAAAATGGCTTATAAGCGAGCTTGATAGATTGTGTATTGATGTTGGGTTTGTTGTGCCTATCAAAAAGCGTCCGACAACCCAAAAAAGCAGAATCTTAGTCGCAAATCAGCAAGTTTTGCGTGTCGATAGGGAGGATAATAACCACATTGATGATGAGCTCAAAAATGAGATTCTCTCGATGCTTTCATACAAGATGAATACTTTTGATGCGATTATATTGTCTGATTATGCAAAGGGCGTTTTGCGAGATGATTTGACAAAAGAAATCATAAACCTTGCAAGAAGCGAAAATAAATTTATCCTTGTCGATCCAAAGGGAAGTGATTATACCAAATACAAAAACGCCACACTGCTCACCCCAAACAAAACAGAAGCAATGCAAGCCACACAAATCCAAATCAAAGATGATGAAAGCCTCAAAGAAGCTATGCTTAAAATCAAAAAAATGTGCAATTTAGAGATTTGCTTAGTAACTTTAAGCGAAGATGGAATCGCTATTTTGGATAGTAAAAAAAAGCTCATCAAATCTCCAACGATTTCTCAAGAAGTGTATGATGTAACAGGTGCGGGTGATACGGTGATCGCTGCTCTTGCATTTGGGCTAAGTAGCGGGCTTGATATTTTTAAGGCGACAACTTTTGCTAATGCCGCAGCAGCTGTGGTCGTAGGTAAAGTCGGAAGCGCTACGGCGACTTTGAGTGAGATCATAAGCTTTTTGCATAATGGCGCGTATGCAAATTCTAAGATTCTGCAACATGCAGAGCTAGAGACTTTGTTACCTTCATTAAGGGAGCATAAAATCATCTTTACAAATGGCTGTTTTGATATTTTGCATCGCGGGCATATTGAATACCTTCAAAAAGCAAAAGAGCTTGGCGATATACTCATCATCGGGCTAAATAGCGATAGCTCAGTCAAAAAGCTCAAAGGAGAATCTCGCCCTATCAATTCGCAAGACGACAGAGCAGCGATTTTATCGGCACTTGAATGTGTGGATTATATCGTGATATTTGATGAAGAGACGCCACGCGATCTTGTGCGCCTCATCGCTCCCGATGTGCTTGTCAAAGGAAGTGATTATCAAGGAAAGGCTATTGCTGGAAGTGAGTTTGCAAAAGAAGTTAAATTGGTAGATTTCATCGAGGGCAAATCAAGCACAAAAATCATAGAAAAAATAAGGAGCTAAGATGAAGGATTTTATAGATTCTGAGATACAAGAAAGTATCCAAATCCTAAGCAAAACAAAAGAATTACTAGAATCTAACATTGCGCAAGCTGCAAAGATTCTAAGCCAGACATTAGAAAAAAGAAATAGAGTTATTTTATTTGGCAATGGTGGAAGTGCCGCTGATGCGCAACACTTCGCAGCAGAGCTAAGCGGGCGATACAAAAAAGAGCGAGTCGCACTGCCCGGAATCGCAATCTCAACAGATACTTCAGCCATGAGTGCTATTGGCAATGATTATGGATTTGAGTTTGTGTTTTCTCGCCAAGTGCAAGCGATCGCAAATTGTGGTGATGTGCTATTTGGAATCTCGACAAGTGGTAATTCGCCAAATGTGCTTAATGCTTTCAAAGAGGGCAAAAAAATCGGCTGCTTTTGTATGGGGCTAAGCGGAAAGGGCGGTGGAAGTATGAATGAGGTTTGCGATCTTAATCTTGTGATCCCAAGCAATCATACACCCAGAATCCAAGAAGCTCATATTTTGGTTATCCATATTCTGTGTGGATTGATTGAGGCTACATATTAATAATAAACATTGTTGATATCACTCCAATATCGCATTCCACGACAAACACTAACGATATTGCCAAAGCTATAAGCGTTTTGTGATTTGGCTTTTGGCGATTAATTTTTGCCATTTAATTATTTTTAGTGATTTGAAATGCTGAGTAAAATAGCAATTTGGCTATAACTTATTTTGTAATTGCTAAAAACTTTTCATATCGATTGCAAAAGTGTGTATATCGTGATTGATTTGCACTTCAAGTTTTAATAATCCATCTTTTTTGATTTGCTTTTTAGAAATAGCTACAAATCCGCCCTGCGCGCTTATCTCGTGGCTTAATGTGCTTTCACGCAAATAATTCATAAGCAAAACCTTAAGCGCGCCTCGCTTTTCTTGCCTAAAGGCTATGTCTTGAGAATTATTAATATAAAATGGGCTTAACATCGGCGAAAAATACATAAAACCCGGATATGCATAATAATAAAATGGCGCGATATTATATGCCATAGAAGAGCCTGCTGATGGCGTTGGCGTGGGAATATTATAATCTTGCAATATATCGATAAAATTATAATCAGATTCTGCTATTTCCTTGTATGTATAGATTTTTAGTGCTTGATTATCAAAAGACGCCCGCACATTATCGGTGCTAAAAAGTATCGCTTTGGGTGAATTAAGCTGTGCGGAGACATAAAACACAAGCAAATCATCTAACGTATCTCTTTGGGCGATTTCGAGCTGGACTTTAGAATCTTGCTTTTGTGATTGAATGATTTTCACACCTTTTGAATAAAGCGTGATATTTTGTGGCAGAATCTCAAATTTCGCACAGCCAGCTAGCAACCCCCCAAAAAGAGCCCCAAACACCATAGCAACAAAAATATTTTTCATCATTACTCCTTGAAGCACTAAAAATCACGAAAGATATATTAATCTTTTGGCTTAGTCTAAAACCAAAAAGTAAATGCTTCACTCAATTTATAATTCTGTTTTAAGAACCGCTCCATTTGTGGCATTGCTGACAAGCAATGAATAACGTTTGAGCCATTTACTTGTGATATGTTTTTTGATGGGTTGCCATTTGGCGCGTCTTTCTTGCAAAGTCGCAGAATCTACAAGAAGCTCTAAAACCCCCTCATTGATATTGATACGAATCTCATCGCCGTTTTCTATCAGCGCGATTTCGCCACCTTCAGCCGCTTCAGGACTGATATGCCCGATACACGCTCCTCTTGTCGCCCCGCTAAATCTTCCATCAGTGATGAGCGCGACAGATTCTCCCAATCCCATTCCCATAATAAGACTTGTCGGGCTTAGCATTTCAGGCATTCCGGGTCCTCCTTTTGGTCCTTCATAGCGGATCACAACAACAGCCCCAGCCTTAACCTCACCTTTTGAAATCCCCTTAATCGCCTGCTCTTGCGAATCAAACACAACCGCCTTGCCAACAAAATCTTTCATACCTTCAGCCATTGCGCCGACTTTTATCACTGCGCCATCTTTAGCGATATTGCCAAATAAAATTTTTAAGCCACCAGTTTGCGAAAAAGCTTTGTCTTTGGGGTGAATGACTTGTGTGTCTTTGATTTTGGCATTTTGGATTCTCTGATATAGCCTCTCGCCTGTGATTGTGAGATTATCTATTAGCGCGTTATTTTGCGAGTGGATTTCATTCATTACTGCGCTCACACCGCCGGCATTATTGATGTCCTCCATATAGACATTATCGACAGCAGGGGCGATTTTGGTTAGATGTGCGACATTTTTGGCGATTTCATTGATGTGTTTGAGATCAAATTCAACCTCCGCTTCTTTGGCGATTGCAAGCATATGCAAAACCGTATTTGTGCTTCCACCCATTGCCATATCTACGACAAATGCGTTATGAATGGCGTTTTTGTTGAGTATGTTTTTGAGTCTAAACTGCTCTGTGAGCGCAGAATCTAGTGCGATTTGCACGATCCTTCGCGCTGCTGTGCGCAATAGCTTTTCTCGTTGCTCTGTGAGTGCTGGGATTGTGCCATTTCCAGGCAGTGCTATACCCATTGCTTCACAAAGCGTATTCATCGAGTTTGCAGTAAACATTCCGCTACAACTTCCGCCACTAGGGCATGCTTGGCATTCAAACTCATACAACTTTTGCTCATCGATTTTGTGCGCTTCAAACGCACCGACAGCCTCAAATACTTGTGATAATCCAATCCTTGAGCCATCATGCATAGTGCCTGCTTTCATAGGACCGCCACTGACAAAAATTGTCGGCACATTAACTCGCAATGCCCCCATAACCATTCCGGGCGTGATTTTATCGCAGTTTGGAATGCAAATGAGCGCATCAAGACTATGAGCATTCATCACCGTCTCAATGCTATCAGCGATGAGCTCGCGACTTGGAAGCGAATAAAGCATACCTTGATGACCCATAGCGATCCCATCATCAACACCAATGGTATTAAACTCAAATGCCACACCACCGGCTTTTTGGATTTCTTCTTTGATGATTCTGCCATATTCTGCCAAAAAATAATGCCCTGGAATGATGTCAATATGACTATTTGCAATCCCTATAAAAGGCTTTTTGAAATCCTCATCTTTGAGTCCAACTCCACGCAAAAGACTTCTATGTGGTGCTTTTTGCGCCCCAACTTTGATAATATCACTTCGCATTATTGATCCTTGATTGTGCTTATTTTGTATCTTATAAACCCTAAAATATGAGAAATTATAGCCAAAATCTGGATTTTTGGCATAGATTTGTGTGATTAAAAAGACTTCTTAGACTTGATATGCTAAGTTTTATGGCTAATTTTTATTGCTTGATTATTTTGCACAACATTCACCAAATACCCTTAAAGTCTCCTCGATTATTATTTCTTCTTCTTGCTTGTTTATCGTAGATAATGGCTTTGGAATCTCTACATAACATTTATCTAATGTCCCCCAATGCACTATATCGCGTTTTGAAAAAAGCCCGATAGTTGGGATATGCAAACATGAAGCGATGTGAATTACGCCTGTGCTAGGGCTGATTACACATTTTGCACGATCTACCATCTCGACAAGATAGAGCAGATCATCATTGTTTTCAAACACAACAAGTGAGGAAAAAGATCGCTTTGAATCTTTTAGATTCTGCATAAACTGCGTATGCACCGCAGGATAAGTGATAACTAATGGTACATACTTGCTAAATCGCTTCTCAAATCGCTCTATCAACTCCAAAAACCCCTCTAAAGAAAGCGAACTAAAAGCAGAAACACTGAAAGGATTAATAATGACAAATTCTCGATTAGGGCAATTTGTCGTTAAAAACTCACTAATAGCCTTCTTATGCTTTGGGGCTGTGGATATAAGCTTAGCTGGAATCTTAATCTCAGCGATATGTTTATCATAGAGCTTAGGATTGATATACCGCGCTAATTCACACATCACATCTGTCATACTTATCATTCTATGTCGTAAAAAAAGCCATATAGAAGTGCGACATTTTGGTGAGATAAGCGATCGCAATTTAAGTGGTGTAATAACTTTTTTGATATTGCTAGATTCTAGTGCTTTGATAGATTTTGATCGTGCTTGCACCAAAATAGCACAATCACAATGGTATGAATTAATGCACTCTACACTTTTTTGATTAAGCTCCCCGATGTCCTCGCATTGATCGATATATGAAGCATATTCCAAAAGATTGCATACCGCTTTATTGCCAAATACCACAATCCTTGCTCCATATATGTGCTTCATCAAATACAATGCCTTAAACGCAACGCAATAATCTCCAATGCCACGATGAAACAATATAAACCCAATTGTCATTTATTTCTCCCAACTCCATTCATCGCTATCATCGCTAGATTCTTCTGGCTTTTTGTAGTTGTATTTGGGATCTTTGGCAAGCATATCAAGCTCTTTTTTGGTGCGTTTATAGGCTTTGTAGATATTAAGCCCTGCTGCTGCAACCCCCCAAAAAATCCCCAAAAATAGCAACCACTGACTCTCAAACGCCTTCCAAAGCAAAAACCCAATCCCCACACCTAGCAAAATAGCCACAACGATTGAAATCCCCAAACTCAAATCATACGCACCATGAATGATTTTTTGCATTCTTTGCCTACGATGAGAATCTTTGTGTTGAGCATCTTGAGAATCTTTGAAATCCACACTCGCTGAAGTTGCAGAAGATGTCGTAGGAGATGTTGCAAGAGATAAATCTTGACTAGATTCTACCTCGCTAGATTCTGCTACTTCTAAAAGTAGCTTATCTTGCTTATCTTGCTCTAAATCACTCTTAGGATTTGGTATATTGTGTGTATTTTGAGAATCTTGCAAGTTTTGTGAATGTTGAGAGAATTTTTTCATTATTTTTTGATAGCTGCAAAGCTTTCATCTGCGCATTCAAGCACTCTTTCAATCACGCCCTTATCCATAGGAGTGCAAATAAACCCAGTCTCAAACTGCGAGCATGCAAAATACACCCCGCGTCTTAGCATTTCTTGATGAAAGCGTGCAAAAAGCTGTGTATCAGACTTTTTGGCATCATCAAAATTTTTTACTTGATTTTGATTGAAGAAAAACCCAAACATACTGCCTCGCACGCTCGTTTGCAAAGCGATATTATGCCTATGCGCAATGCTTTGTAAGCCATTAACCAAAAAATGCGCCAACTGCTCAAGTCGCGTATAAAGATTTGGGGTATTTTTGATTTTGCACAAAGTCACCAAACCAGCGGCTGTTGCGATTGGATTCCCGCTTAGTGTGCCTGCTTGATATACGCCACCTTCGGGTGAAAGCATATCCATGATTTCTTGCTTGCCACCAAAGGCTGCTAGTGGCATTCCCCCGCCGATAACCTTCCCAAATGTCGCCAAATCCGCCTCAATCTCCACAAAGCTTTGCACGCCATTAAGCCCCGCTCGAAACCCGCTCATCACCTCATCAAGAATCAGCACGATATGATGTTTGTCGCATAATTCACGAAGAGAGAGCAAAAACTCTTTATCCGCCGGCACAAGCCCCATATTGCCAGCAATAGGCTCAATGATAATACACGCGACATTCCCACTTGCCTGCATGCACTCTCTCACAGAATCTATATCATTATATCGCGCTACCAAAGTGTGCTTGCTTATGTCATTTGGAATGCCCGGCGAGCTAGGCGTGCCAAAAGTCGCGCACCCGCTCCCAGCACTCACAAGCAATGCATCGCTATGTCCATGATAGCAGCCATCAAATTTGATAATATCATCTTTTTTGCTAAACGCCCTTGCTAATCGTATAGCACTCATTGTCGCTTCTGTGCCGGAATTGACAAGTCGCATTTTTTCAATGCCATGATAACAAGGCAAAATTTCTTTGATAAGGGCTGTCTCTCTTGCTGTTGGCGCACCAAAGCTAAGCCCACATTGAAGTGCGCTAAGCACACAAGATTCTATATCTTTATCACAATGCCCAAAAATCAGCGGTCCCCAGCTCTGCACAAAATCGATATATTCATTTTCATCAATATCAAAAATCTTATACCCCTCACCTCTTTGGATAAAAAGAGGCGTGCCTCCTACGCTTTTAAATGCCCTCACAGGAGAATTCACCCCGCCCGGAATGACTTGCTTTGCTTCATTGAAGCTATTGATACTATGAAGTATATTGCGCATTTGATGTCCTTTTGTTTGTAAATTCTGAATAAGCGAGATTCTGATAAAATTCTAGGGCTGTTTTTAAAATTTAAAATAAAAATCCCAAACCATCTAAAAGCTAGAAAAACACTAGATTAAAGAATTGCGCTCTATAAATAAATCACTAAACCCATAGAATCCATAGATAACCCAAATATATGGCGCAAAACAAACATTCAAGCAGAATCCAAGAATATTTACGAATATTTTTTCATGGTCCTTAGTGTAGAAGCAGCGATTTTGATACGAAGTGATGAGCCATCGGCTAATTTGATTTTGACACTTCGCAAATTTGGAAGCGATCGTCTTTTTGTTTTGTTATTTGCGTGGCTTACATTATTGCCAACCATAGGTCCTTTGCCCGTAAAAAAACATCTTTTTGCCATATTGCACCTTTGTGAATTAGTATGTATGTAATGAAATTTAGGATTCTAGCAAAAAAACACAGAATCTAAACTTAAATTCTTGCAAATATTCCTTTTGATTTGTCGCTATCTTTCTTGATTTGTATCATTCTTGATGATAGATTCTCAAAAAACTTGCAAAACGTGGAATGTTGTTTTTGGTATAGCCAAAATATTTATAAGTGATAAAACTGCCTATTGCTGGTGGATTCTCGCGGATTTTATCGCTAAATCCACTTCCGATTTTAAATCGCAAAATCCTCCCATCTGGCGTTTCTTGCTCGCACAGAATCGAGCCCATTTTGCCACTAAGTCGTCCTCTACCTTTGGTATATCCTACGACTTTACACTCTGCGTCATCATAGGATTTAAGCTTTAGAGCATTTGTCGTCCTAAATGGCTCATAAGGTGCATTATCCTTACGCACGACAAGCCCTTCACCACCTTGCTTGATGAGCTCTTGAAGCATTTTTTGCAAATCTTTTTGTGAAGTTTGTGAAGTAAGCCTGCACTGTGGAATGATTTTTATAGGCAGAGTTTTAGAAGCAGAATCTAAATAATGTTCAAGCACATTCAATCGCTTTGTAAGCGTGCAAAAATTAGAGTTAGATTCTGGGTTGGTTTTGGATTCATTAGTTTTATTAGATTCTTGGTTAGATTCTGCGCTTTTTGGTTGTTGATTGGATTTGTGAGATTTTTTCTTGGGTTGCGTATTTTTAGATTCTAGGTTGGATTCTGCGTTTGCTACACTTGATTGTATATGAGAATCTAGGATTTGATTTTGTGGTATTTGGGCTTTATCTTGCGCGCTATCTGTGCTATTTGTGCTTGTGTTGTTTTCACCACAAGTAGGCACATCAAACACATAATACACCACATCGCGCCATTCTTCGCATTGTGATTGCTTTTTGCTAACGATTGCTAGGACTTCTTCAAACTTCCCGCGATCGATAAACAGCTCGCCATCAAGCGCAAAATCTGGAAAATCTTGCGTAAAACATTGTGGTGCAAAGATTGGGTTTGCCTGCCTTGTCTGAAGCTGCTTGCCATTCCACACAGCCCGCACGCCATCAAGCTTTTCGCTGACAAGATAGCCCTCTAATGATCCATTTTCTAGCAATTCCTGCTTATAAGGCACAAGAAGCATCAC
This sequence comes from Helicobacter fennelliae, assembly GCF_900451005.1. Lineage (NCBI taxonomy): Bacteria > Pseudomonadati > Campylobacterota > Epsilonproteobacteria > Campylobacterales > Helicobacteraceae > Helicobacter > Helicobacter fennelliae. Next base: position 1,293,792 of record NZ_UGIB01000001.1, on the reverse strand, counting down.
ATCAGCCACGCCAAAACTACACACCCCGCACAAGAGCAGAATCTGTATAATACTCCTCGCTGCTCTCATTGATCTCGCTACTCTCACCTCTGCATTCCCCTCGCCCTTCGCTTTTGGGCTTATCAAAATTTCTTAATCACAATGCTAAATTTTTTATTTGGTGCATCAATACTAATCCTGCCTTGATGAGCATAAATAATCTGCAATGAAAGTGCCAATCCAAGCCCATTGCCCTTAAGTTTTGTCGTTACAAAAGGTTCAAACAATATATCTGGATTCTCAAAAGGCTTACCATTGTCTTGTATCTCAAAGATTATCTCATCTTTATCTATGCTTGCCTTTATAGAGACTTCCCCGCTTACTCCATTCTCTAGCTCGCTCTCTTCTATCGCATCAATCGCATTAAACAAAAAATTCTGCAACGCCATTGCCATCAAATCCCGATCAAGCAAGCACACCTTATCAACAAATTCAAAGTTAAAAACAATATCTTTTGTATAGCTATAAGTTTTTATACAATCCCACAAATCCTCCTCCAAGCTTGCAATACTCGTAGGTTGCTTATTTGCGCTCACACCTTTAGAAAAAAGCAAAGTCGCTTTTATAATCCGCTCCACACGAAAAATTGATTTTTGCAATTCTGCGATAATGAGATTCTGCGCTTGGTTTGATTTTTTGGCAAGTGTAGAGAGTAGAAGCGACATAGAGCCGATAGGATTGCGTATCTCATGCGCTAAATGCGCGGATATTTGCCCCATTGAAGCAAGTCGTTCTTGTCGTTTTTGGTTTGTGATGTCAGTTGCAGTGATGAGCTGGCGATTTTGAAAAGAATTTATCTGTATCAAATATGTACGTTGTTTGTATTCGATTTCTTGCGTTTGCTCTTGGTTTGAGGCTTGAGGCTGCAAAGATTCTAGAATCTCGGAGAGATTGATAGCCAAAGAATTGCGATAAAAAAAGCTCCCATCGCTATTATACACCCATATAGCTTGAGGAAGCGTCTCTATCAGCCATTCATACAGGGCTTTTGCGTCTTTGACATCTTTTTCATAGCGATAGCTAATTGTGATAAATTCTTCCAAAAGCTGCTTGATGTTTTGCGGATTTGACTCAATCTCTGCGAGAAACTCCCTACCCAATCGCTCATCATTTTCACTAAAATCCTCAATCAAAATCTCATTTTTGCTCTCATTTTTATTTTCTTTTTTATTCTCGCTTCCACCTATGCTTGTATTTGCGCTTTTGCTTGCATTAGTGTTTTTAGTGTTTGTGATGGTTTTGTGATGTTTGCGTGCCAAATCTAGCCTTTTTGTTGTTGTTTAAGCCATTCAAAAAGCATTTGAGAATACCCAAAATTCCCACTAAGCTGCTGAGAGAGCGTATCTTTATACATACTTTGATAGATCTCTGCTCCAGCTTGCTTAGGATACAAAGGATCATCAAGATTGAGCGAAGTATCAAGCATAAATTTAAGCAATATCGACTCAAACGCGTCTGTCTGCGCTTTGAGTGCTTCATCATCTTTTTGGTTTTTGTTGATTGTTGACGTTTTGCTTGATTGGTATTGCAAAAGCGCATTTGTAGAATCTATTTTCATTTTTGCTCCTTACATTTCATCATCATCAAATCACATAACCACATTACATCGCGAAGTAATTATTATAACTCACAGCACCTGAATCGGAATAGAAATCGCCCCACTCTGCCTCATTGCTTCAAGGATTGAGATCATATTTTTTGGTGTTGCGCCCATTTTTTGCAATGCCTGCACCACGCTTGAAAGCGTTGTTGTTTTTTCACTTGCACTTATCGTCCCTGCTGCTTGATCAAAGCTACTTGTAGAATCTAGCTTTTGAGCGTCTTTGCCCTCAAGCGGTTCATTTGTGATTTTTATCGTTATATCGCCACTTGTAATCACGACAGGGCGCACAGGCACATCAATCCCTGCCACGATTGTGCCTGATTTTTCATCGATGATGATTTTATCAGCATTAGAATACTCAATCTCCGCTTCTTGCACCAATGCCAAAAACTCCACCATACTTAATCGCTCCGGCTTAGCAAGCTTTATCGTCCTAGAATCTATCGCGATTGCTGTTTGCGCTCCAAAGATTTTGTTTAAGGTATCTTGCACTTTTATGGCGTTTTGAAAATTTGAAGACTTCAGACTCAATGTGCCAACATCTTGCCCATAGATATTATACGCCACTTCCCGCTCGACAACCGCACCTCCTGAGACACTCGCACTAAGCGCATTACTTGAATTCCCAACACTCACCACTCCCTGCGCGACTGCATAAATATTACCATCGACTGCGCTAAGCGGTGTCATTACTAAGATTCCGGATTCTAGCGATTTGGCATCTCCGATTGAAGAGATCTGCACATCAAGCTTATCACCCTGCCTTGCAAATGGCGGTAAATCCGCAGTTACAAGCACCGCTGCGACATTTTTGGATTTTATACTTTCTGGATCGACTTTGACATTCACACTCTCAAGCATATTGGCTATGGATTGCATTGTGAATTTCGAGCTTGTCTTATCACCTGTGCCATTAAGCCCTATCACAAGCCCATAGCCGATAAGCTGATTCCCACGCACGCCGACAATGCTTGCTATATCGCCGATTTTTTCAGCATGTATCGTGCTTAGCGCGCCCACACAGCCTAGAATCCACGCAAATATCTGCAATTTTACAGCTATGTTTTTCCACATCTGCCATATCCATTTCTGCCGTCCTAAAGCCATTTTCATCTCCTTAAATTTACAAGTCTTTTATAAGTCTTTGTAAGTTTTAAGCAATTTTGATTCCTTATTTGATTTTTAATGCAACTTCCCAGAATCCACACGCAACAAAAATTTGTCATTACAAGCAAAATTAAAAATTTTGCGTGGTAATTTCAGAAATAAAACACAGAATCTATACTAATCGTCATCGTGAGACTTCGCAAGAAGTCGTGGCAACCTAGAATCTAATTTTTGTCATTCTTAGTGTTTGCAGCAAAGGTAGTAAAGGTAGTAAAGAAAGCTTGCCATTATCACCACCATAACCTAAAGCACAAATTCCAAACCATAAACCCTAAATCCGTTCGGACCAAAGTTTTGCGTTATTTTGCTCAAAGCATAATCGCGTGGATTCTCCATGTCCGGGCAAAATCTCCATATCCTCTAGCTTAAGCTCGCTAAATCGCTGCAATGAATCGCGCATATCATTCGCGCTTGAATATGGAAAATCATATCGCCCAATGCTCCGCTTAAAGATAAAATCCCCGCTATACATCGCCCCTCCGATCACAATCACACTGCAGCCGGGCGTATGTCCCGGAAAGTGCAAATAACTCACCTTAATGCCCTCAATCTCTAGCACTTGCTCGTTTTTGTCGCACGCTACCATATAGCTAGGCGCGCAAGGTGTAAGCCCTGTATCAAAGCAGTCAGATTCTAGCATAAACGCATCAGCTTGCGGGGCGTAGATCGGTAGATTTGGCAATGCTTGATGAAGTGTGGCAAGCCCAAAGATATGATCAAAATGCCCGTGTGTGATGAGGATAGCGAGTGGATTTTTGACTTGACTTAGAATCCATTGTGTAGAGTTCTCGCCCGGATCGATGATAAATTCACCCTTTTTGGTTTGGATAATGTAGCAATTTGTCTGATAGATTCCAAATGCCTTGCATAAATGGCTAAAATGGCTTGAGTGATTGTGTTTGGTTTGCATATTTGCTCCTTTGTGGTTTGGTTAAAATTGTGATTTAAGTATGGTAAATATAAACGCCTTGACTTTTATCTCATCATCTTCAAAAATCTCAAAAAATTTTTTGTCTATATTGTCAATCATTTCAATCACATCTTTTTCATCAAATCTCTCAAAATGAGAGAAAGTCTTATCTAAATAATGCCGATTTTTGTATAAAGTCTCTCCTAGTTTGTAATAGTCATTTAACGCCCATATAAGTGATGTAACTACCTGAATAGACATATATAATCTTCACTTTTTTGATATAGGTATTGTGCCTTTTCTTGTTGTTTTTTTGCAAAAAAATCAATGATTTTTTCATCTGAAATTACATTATGCGCCCCTTCTTGAAAAGAATCCACCCATGGGCTTTCTGTATGCGTCATATCTCGCAGTCTAAATGCTGTGTATCGCCCATACTCCCTAAAAGCCATTGTGATGATATGCTTTTCATTATCATTAAGGTAGCGATATGTATCAGTGCGTAATTCTTGGATATTCATCAGATTTTTTCCTTTGTATTTTTTCAACTCTCTATACAAAGAAGGCACCACAGGTCCATGCCTCCAAGCCTCGATTTTCTCATCAAACAATGGCGTATGTAAATATATCAAACTAAGAGCATTTGCATAATAAACAAGCTTCAAAAGCTTTAGATTACTTATCTCATCTGGCGCGTCCTGCTCGCTTATATCTATGCCATTTTGCGATCGCTGAGAAAATCGCTCATTTAAAAGCAAAATATATTTGGCAATCTCTAGGATTTTTTGCTTGTCTGTGCTTTGATGTGCTATTTTCACTCCCTTACTCCTTTTGTCAATCCACTGGAATTATATTAACAATGACTTGACTATCTATTCATTTTGTGCGAAATATAACAAAAATCTGCTTTACATAAAATCTAAATCTCTCTTTTTGCTTCTTTTTGCAGATTGCTTCAGCTCATTCATTGCGACACACGATATAGCGCGACTCATTCATTCACCTTGCAAAACTACAAAAATAAGCTAAAAATAGAGAATTTTTTTACGCTCTTTTTGTTTCCATAGAATCCTAGAATCTAAAATACCTCGTCATATCTTAAGCGTCCGCGTTGCAATCCAAAAAAAAAAAAAAAAAAAAAAATCGTCATTGCGAGCAGTTGCAAAACTGCGTGACAATCCAGCCTTTTGTCGTCATTGCGAGCGAGTATAATGAGCGTGGCAATCTATAAGAATCTATTTTAGATTCTAGATTCTAAAACTCAAAAAGTGGATTGCCACGCAAAATTTGAAAATTTTGCTCGCAATGACGCATTAAGTCGTCATATCTTAAGCGTCCGCGTTGCAATCCAAAAAAAATTTTGTCATTGCAAGATAAATCCAAATATTTTCACTTATAAGAATAATTATTAATTTAAATTTAAGCAAATTTCATATTTAATTACGCCCATAAATTATTAGTAATAATAATTCTTAAAACTTAAAAAAAGGTATATACCATGAAAAACTTGATGAAAAAATCTCTCATTTTGTCTCTTCTCACTTCTATCGCCTTAGCCCAAACAAGCCAAGATGCGACGGATTACGATACGACAAGCCAGAGTGCGACAAGTCAAAGCTATATGCTTGATAAAGTTACAGCCAAAGCTCGCAGCTTTGATAGCAAGCTTGATGAGCTTAATCGCAATGTCTATATCATCGACAAATCCACGATCGAAAACAAAGGCTTCAAAACCACAGAAGAAATCTTTGATTATATTCCATTCACAGGCAAGGCAAATGTCGGACTTGGCACAAATATCGACTTGCGCGGGCAAGGTGCAGCAAGTAATGTCAATGTGCAAGTGCTCCTCAATGGCACGCAAATGAATATGCTAGATTCTAGCCATGGTGTAACGCCCATAAATACGATTTCTCCTAGTGATATAGAGCGGATTGAGATTCTGCCCGGTGGTGGCGCGGTAATGTATGGAAATGGCACAAGGGGGGGGGGTGATTAATATCATCACCAAAAAGCGATATGAGAGTTTTTCACCAAATGTCGGCATAAGCTACAAAGGCACGCCAAGCTCTAAAATCTTTGGCTCTGAAGTCAATACTGATGCGCGCTTTGGTGGCAAGATAGGCGAGAATTTGTATTATAGTATAAGCGGGCGGTATCTGTATAAATACGGCTATCGCGTAGGTGATGAGACCAACGCAGGCAATATCGGCGGGAATCTCACTTGGGATATTAATGATGCTAATTCTCTCTCATTTGATGTGAGTTATTTTCATGGGATTATCAATACCTCGCCAAATCTCTTAATGGAAATAAGTAGGACAGGAGCTATGATGAGTCCTGCTGTAAGCAATGCACCAAGCCAAAGCAAACAATATGACGCAGGGCTAGGCAACATAAAAACACAACAAGATAGAATCGATGCAGTGATAACTTATGATACAAAGCTCACAGAAAACCAAAAGCTTCAAATAAAAGCCCTGTATCACTTCTTTAGGAATAAATATCTAACCAATAGGCAGGATTTGTATTATGGTCGCTGGTGGGTTACAGATTTTAGCCAAGATGGCTCTTACTTTCTTGATACCAAAGTAGGCGCGCAAGCCCGCTATGATCTCACACATAATGGTGGCAGGGGATTATTTATCGCTGGAGTTGATTCTATTTATTCTATCGGTGAGCGACTGATGAATATGGCATATCGGTTTAATATATCGGGGCAATCAGCGGGACATGACTTTCATATACCCCTCACTGCAAATAAATGGACAAACTCAATTTATGCAATAGAGAAATACAACTTCACTGATAGATTCTCACTCACAGGTGGTGCGCGATACGAAAACGCCAACTACACAGGCAAAAGGGAATATAGTGGTATAAGCTATGTGGCTATGATGTGCACAAGAAATGGCAAAACAAGCCCTTGTGCTATCTTACGTCCTGATAAAGATATATCTGCAAATATCTCAAACTTCGCACTAGAAATCACGCCAAAATTTGACTTTGGCTCAAGCAATGTATATGCAAAATATGAGAGGGGATTTCGCTCGCCAAATCCTGATAATCTCACAATGGCACAAAGCACAGGTGGAGGAAATGGCATAACACGTTATGTCGATACAAATGTCAAATCCGAATACTACCATACATTTGAAATCGGCTCAAAAGCGCAACTTGGAAGATATGTGTTTGTCTCTGGCGCGGTGTTTTATACACTCACAGAAAATGAGCTTTATAGCTATGGAAGCGCGCATACTGAAGTATTTTCTATCGGAAATTATGGGCTTACAAGTCGCGCAGGAGTGGAGGTATTTGTCGAGGAAGCGTTTTTTGAGCGCAGTTTGAGATTTAATCAAAGCTTTACTTATATAGACGCTAGAATCCTTGATGGCTCAAGAAATGGCACAAATATGGACGGACGCAGAATCCCCTATGTCTCAAACATCAAAGCCACACTTGGTATAAATTGGGATATAGGCAAACACTTCAGCCTTTGGACGCAAAACTCTCTCACAGGCGCGCAACGTGATGTCGCTAATAAAGAGCTTGATCCATATATCCTTACGGATTTGGGGTTAGATTCTCGGTTTGGGGATTTTACATTTACAATCGGTGCGCGCAATCTCTTTGATGCGACTTATTTTACTTATTATAATTCCGATCCAAGCGATAAAATCACAGGTTATTCTTATCTCTACGCTCCGGGGATACAATTTTTCACAGATTTGCGTTACGCGTTTTAGGATTTAAGAATCCTCATTCTAAGCCTAAAACTCAGAATCCATAAAGAAAATCCAACAATATTTATATGCAAACATTATGGATTCTTTAGTTAGGCTTTGCCCTCTTTATCATTTTTTCACAATTATTTTTGTATAATAGCGCGTTTTGATTCTTTGAAGCAGGATTCTAGATGAGTATTTTTCGGATTTTGTGCGTTGTGTTTGTGTTATTTGTATCGCTTGGCTGCGAGGGAAATAGCCTTAATCATATCAAGTCAAAAGACAAAATCCGCATAGGCGTATCCGAAAAAGTTCCGCCCATTGCCTATATCAATGAAAATGGCGAGCTTGATGGGTTTGAGATAAAGCTTGCCAAAAAAATCGCCAAAGATCTACTTGGCGATGAGTCAAAAGCCGAGCTTATCATCATCTCTCCAAATGAGCGCGCCTCCTCACTAGAATCTAATCAAGTCGATCTTGTGCTTGCGACTTTTATACCGCGCAGTGGCGATGAAGCGCGCGTGGATTTTGGCACGCCATATATGAAAGTCGCTATTAGCATTGTCAATCATTACAGCGATCCTTCAGGTATGCAGGATTTGCTTGACTCACCACTTGCGATAAAGAAAAACACTGTGCTAGAGGATTATTTCACGACAAATTACCCAAACATCGAGCTTATCAAATTTGATAACGTGCAAGAATGCCTTGATAAACTCCAAAAAGACAGAAATATCAATGTCGCCATACTCAATGCCACAGCGTTTGCGTGGGTGCGCCAGAATCCACAATTCAAAATCTCAATCCCAATCTTGGGCGATGACTATATGATAGCCCCAGCAGTCAAAAAGGGCGATAAGGCACTTTTGAAATGGATAAATCAAGAAATGGATACACTCCAAAAAGACGGGTTTTTTATGCAGATTTATGAGGCTTCCTTGCAGCCATTTTATGGAAAAGAACTCGGTGCTGAAAATTTGCTTTATAATCAAGAATAATAAAGAAAGATTAGCGATTGTTATTGCAAGTGGTTGATTATCATATCTTAGGCTTGTCGCAGAATCCAAAAACAATAAAGAAAAACACAGAATCTACTTCGATCGTCATTGCAAAACCCCTTAGAGCTGTGGCAATCAAAAAAAAAAAGAGAGAGAATTTTAGATTCTGATAAATGCTGGTTTTGTTTTACTTTGTTTTACAATGAAAAATTTTTCTAGATTTTTTATTTGTTACCCACTCAAATAGCAAAGCAAAAAGTCGCAATATAAAATATTTATCAAAACCTTAGAAATAATTTATTGTAGATTCTACCCAAAGTCAAAGGAGAATCTAAAGCTCTTTTTGTATTTTTGCGCATAGGCTTAGAATCTCATTTTTTTTCGCATAAAAACTATTGAGATTGCAAATCAAATGCGCGCTAGAATCCATTATTTTTTCAACCTCGATGAGATTATTTTGTCGCATTGTATCGCCTGTCTCGACAATATCCACAATCCCATCAGATAGCCCCACCAAAGGCGCGAGCTCGATAGAGCCATACAGCTTGATGACATCAACTGGAATGGCTTTTTGCGAAAAATAGCGCAGGGTGATATGAGGCATTTTTGTAGCGATTTTGATTCTAGGCTTAAGATAGTCAATCCCTCCATCTGCGCGCGCTCCAACAACTACGCGACATTTTCCTATATTTAAATTCATAAGTTTTACCACTTTGAGCGGGTGCTCTTCTAGCACATCAAGCCCGACAATGCCAATATCAGCGGCTTGATGATACACATAAGTTGCCACATCTTGACTACGCACAAGCATAAACAAAAAATTATGCTTCTCTAAGATAAGCTTCCTGTCATCAAACTCAATCTTTGTCTCAAAAATCCTCGAAAAAATCTCCAAAGATTCTTTTGCGATGCGTCCTTTTGGTAAAGCAATTTTAATCATTTTTGATTCCTTCTGCGCTCAAGTGCGCGCTCGATAGATATTCGCATTCCTCTAAATACAAGGGTTTCATCATAAATAGCTTGAGTAAAAAATTTTGCAAGATATTTGCCATCACCACCTGTGAAATACGCCCTTTGTGAGCCGATAGTGTTTTGAATGGTTAAGATAATGCTCTTTAGCACGCCATAAGTTATCGCGTTTTTTGTATTGAGTGGAAGCTCGATTGGCTCAAGCCCAAAATTTATATTTGTTTTGAGGGCTGGAGAGATTCTGCCATAGGCTTGTATAAATTCGCTAAGTCCGGGCAAAATATATCCTCCCTGATGTTTGCTATTTGCCACCACATCAATGGTTATCGCACTGCCTGCATCGACGATGACACCATTTGTTATACACAAGCACGCTGCTTTTCTATCTACGCCAAGCCCTACATATTTTGTCGGAAGATTGATGATAGATTCTAGATCATAAGTGGTTTTAAATGTTTTATTAAGCATTTTTTCGTTTTGCTTATTGACACTGATATAATAAATCTCTTGATCAAATAAGTGCTTATTGAGATGCTTTGGCAAAATATGTGTAATCTGCCCATTATCCCAAAAATGAAAATGTGTATTTCCAATATCGCATAGCACCATTATTGAAGCCTAGAGAAGTCAAAATAATATCTGTCATAATAAAATATATTTTTTGTGTAAAAATTCAGCTTGTTATTGAGTGGCTTTCCAAACATATCTTGCACGCGATACACTTTGTATGAAAAATCATCAAGCATAATGTCAATAATATACCCGCCTTGTTTTTCGTAAGTGTAGAGATGATTATTGACAATCACGATGCCCTCCAATGAAGCAAATGGAAACTTCAGCGCATTTACCTCTCGCAATGTATGATCAAGCTGGATCACCCTGCCCTCAAGCGTGAGCGCATAGAGGTAGCGATTATCAAAAAATACATCCATAAGCTCGGCAGTATAGCTAAACTCCTGACCAGAAATAATTGAGATGAGTTTCTTTGAAGTGGCTGCAAAGATTCTGCTATCATCACCGCCTAGATAGATGATGTTATTAAAAAACTTATCGCCTCCTAAAATAATATTTCGTTGGATTTCAAAGTTTTGGATACTCACCACCAAAAGTTTGCCATCAAGAGTCGGAAAAACAACCAAAGTATCCAAAAACAAAGGTGCGGCTACAAGCTGATTAACAGCAATAACTGATGAACCTTTTTGTGAAAATTTCACCTCACCTTCTGGAATCTTATACAAAGTCGATGAATTATCAGTGCCGACAACAGCAAGCAAATCACCCTTTATGCTTGCAGATACCGCGCAAAAATCATTTTTGACTTGGATTTCATCTTGCGTGCAGATTGTGTTTGTCTCTTTTATCTGGCATACATCAGAATCAAACACACGAGAATCTAAAATGCTTGATTTAAGCAGTATCAGCAACTCACAACCCTTTGCAAAAATATAATACCCGCCTGACTCGTTTAAAAACCTTGAATCTTTTGGGATCTCTTTTGTGTAGGGAATGATTCCATTTTGTGTCAGCAAAGAGCCATCTTTGAGCGTGGCTGCATAGCGATTGTTTTGATCGATTGGGGATTTGAAAGAATGATCAAATATAATTTGTCCGCTCACTGCGGTGGGTTCATAATATTTTTTGCTTCCACAGCCAACGACAAAAAACACAACAAACGCGACACAAAAGATATATATTTTATTCATTTATTTGACTCTTTAGATTTGATTTTTGGTTCATTTATTGACTCACTTTTGGGGCTTGCTATTTTTACTTTTTGGCAGGAGCGATTTCTTCGATACTCATATCGTTTGATTCTAAAGGCATTGTCGTGATACCATAATGCCTCAAAAGCTCGGCATTTCCTGCCATTTGAGAATCTTTTGGAATAGTGCTAAGAATCTTTCGTGCTTTGGTTATATCTTGCGCTTTGATTGCCAAATACGCCTCTTGAATCTTTGCCAAATCACCAAAAGCAGAATCTATTGCATCAAGCTTTGCGCTATCTTGGCTTTTTGAAGCTATTTCGTATTCTGCGATTTCTTTGACAATTTGATTTGATGAATTTTGCAACGCTTCAAAATCGAGATTTGATCCATTTAGATTCTGGGTATTTGCTAGCTGTATTATTTGCGCATACAAAAACAAATCATACAACTCTGGGGCTTTGTCTTTTAGCGATTGGCGCAATACTTCATTATTTGGCGATTGTGTTAATTCTCTATAAATCTCATTGATTTCAGCAGCCTTTTTTTCCTCCAAAAACGAATACACGCCTATATACACGCCCCATAGCACAAGCACTAGCACAACGACAATCAAAATATATTTGTATTTCTTAAAAAACCGCTCAATCCTAAATGCGCTCTCTAAAATCTTTTCATCATTTTCAAATTCTTTTTTGATCACTTGCAAATCATTATTAATCGCCATTTTTACTCCTTATGTTTTATGCCACTACTACCAAAGCCTTTTTCGCCACGTTCGCTTTGTGAGAGAGTTTGGACTTCTTTGAGTGTGGCTTGCGGGGCGATATTCAGCACTGCTTGAGCGATTCTATCATGCTTATGGATATGAAAATCCTCCTGAGAATGATTGATAAGAATCACCATAATTTCGCCTCGATAATCACAATCAATAGTGCCGGGTGTGTTAAGCACGCTTATGCCATGATTTATAGCTAGCCCGCTTCGTGGTCTAATTTGTAGTTCATAGCCTTTTGGGATCTCAATAGCAAGCCCTGTTTTTACAGCTACCCTTTTGCCTGCTTGAAGCACAAGAGATTCTAGCGCGTGCAAATCAAAGCCCGCTGCACCTTCTGTTTGGTATTTTGGCATTATCGCATCTGCGTGCAATCGCTTGATTTTTAAGACAGGCATATTAGGCATACTCTATTCCTTATTATCAAATGTGATTGGCTTATAATATACTTTTAAAATCTCAAAATCACTCTCGCCTCGTGGAAGGGTGATTGTTACCTCATCGCCTACACTTTTGCCTATAAGTGCTTTGGCTATGGGTGAAGCAAATGAAATAAGCCCGCGCGCAGGATCGCTCTCCACTCCGCCTACTATCGTATAAGTCATTTTTTTGTCAGAATCCAAATCCAAAATCTCAATCGTGCTTCCAAAGCTCACTTTATCATGCGCTAAAGTCGCAGGATCTATAACTTGAGCTTGCGCGAGAATCTGACTAAGGTCATTAATCCTTGCTTCGATAAAAAGCTGTCGCTCTTTGGCGGCGTGGTATTCTGCGTTTTCTTTCAAATCCCCATGCGATCGCGCTATATCGATTTCTTTGACGATATTTGGACGCTCAACTTCTTTGAGATGTTTTAATTCAGCACAGACTTTGTCATATCCATAAGGGCTCATTGGTTGCATAAAAACTCCTAAATAAAAACCTAATCATACCAAAAATCTTTTAACCCCTTAAAATATTTGCAACATTTACAGCACTGCCATATTTGAGATAAGATCTCAACTGCAAAGCATGTGTATAAAACTTTTCTCTATCAAAGCTTTGATAAGCTTCAAGCAAATTTTTGGCTGTGAGGTTTTCTTGGATAAGCTCGATATGCATAGCACTTGCGCCATTTCCGGGTGGCTCTTTATTGAGCGCGTTAAAAAAAATATTTGCCAATCCTATGTAGTGCAAACGCACAAAACTTCTCGCGATATAATAATCAAGTGTCGCTGCTCTGTAACCAAGCACAAATGGCGTCCCAATAAGCGCGGATTCTAGTGTCGCAGTGCCTGAGCAAATAAAAGCAAATTCTGCATTCCACAAAGCTTCTTTGCTATCAAAGCACACTTCAAAATCGCTTATATCGCCATAAATAGATTCTAGATTCTGGGTTTGAAAATATGGTGGCACAACAAGCGTTTTTTGGATTCTGCCTAAAGATTTTGCCACTTTTTGAAATTCCGGAAAAATGCGCCTAATTTCGCCCTTTCTGCTTCCGGGCATAAAAACCACGCCACTGCCTTTTGTATTTACCCTAGATTCTGGAATCTCATCAAGCAATGGGTGTCCTACATATCGTGCTTTGGACGGATAGAGATCCACCTCAAATGGCAAAATCGCAAGCAATGCATCACAATGCTGCCAAATGCCTTTGGCGCGCCATTTTTTCCACGCCCACACTTGCGGCAAAATATAATAATACACGGGCGCGTGCATGTGAAGTGATTTGATCTTTTTAGCCAAAGGAATGTGAAACGAGGAAGAATCCATAAGAAGTATTTTGTCTGCGCTATGTGCGAGATCACACATTTGCTTGTGTGCCTGCCAAAAAAACGATAATTTTTTTGCCACATCAACAAACCCCATTACAGAAAAATCTTTTGGGCTATACAAAGGCGTGCCAAACGCACTCAAACTCTCATCAAAAATCCCTATAAATTCAATATCTTTGCCTAAATATTTTACTAATGACTTTAAATGCAGATTTGAGCTTGGCTCTAATGCGCTCACAAGCAGTTTCATTGTTTATCCTGATGTGTATCTGAATGCGTATTTAATGTAGCAAGCGATTGGATTGTATCAGTTTGGGGTGTTTTTTGCTGATATTTGGAAGGGTGTTTGGAGAGTTGCTTAGAGAGTTGTAATTCCAAATCCAAAAGATGTGTAAAGCTTGAAGCTGTGGTATTTGACTGCTGGTTTTGGTGTGTGATTTCTTTGTGTATCTTATGTAGTGGCTCTAGCGCGCCTATACCTTCAAGCTGCAATTCAGCATAAAAATCTCTAAGCTCTATCTCAAGTCGCTTGTTTTCAAGCTCTAATTCAGAGATTTTATTTTTTAAAACTCGATTTTCTTTGAGTTCGACTCTGTATTTTTTATACAAATCCTCGCCAAAAACTTTTTGCGCGGGTTTTGCTTTGGTGATTGAGCCATCTTTAAGATAGATTTCAACATTTTTGAGTGCGCCGGGCAGGATTGCAGAGCGATTTTCTTGGATTTTTTGGTGCTGGGTTTTGCTCTGGGCTTGGATTTTTTTTATATTGAAGTCTTTTTGCAAAGATTGAAGCTCCTCAGTGGTTGCTTGCTTTTGGGATTCGAGGGTAAGGAGTTGCTGCTGGGTTGTTTTGATGGTTTTGCGCATTGTTTTGAGCTGATTTTGCAAAGCATTGATTTCATCTTTATAACTTTTGATTTCTTTGGCAAAAGTATCGCTTTTTATTTTGATAGCACTCATAATCTCCCAACCCTCTTTGATGTCTTGCAAGCCTATCGTATCTGATTTTTTGGCGATTTCTTTTAGCACTTCTTGCTGTATTTGATTAGCGTTATGTTTTTCCATATTCTTTCCTAACTTAATTTCGCATTCTAGCTTCACATATTTTCTACATTGTCTTCTACATTCATTTCTATACTCAAAAGAAGCATATCAGATCCGGCGATGATTTTGACATTTTGTGTGCCACATTGCTTACAGCTTGCATAATCCAACGCCTCCACTTCAAACTCCGCACCACAATCATAACATTGCAGTTTGACTTTTTGGATCTGTATCTCAAGCTCTGCCTTTGCACAGAATCTACTCTCTTGCTTAAATGTCTCAAATGCACTCAACAAAAGCGAAGGCTCTATCGCGCTTCTTTCTCCTATGCTTATAATAATGCGCTCCACACAAAGTGCGTTATTATCTCTAGCATACATATCGCATTGTTCTAATAAATCATTCACCACTGAATATTCGTGCATTTTTTTACTTTTTGATTAATTTTAGCACACTAAATATCAAAGTTTTACTCTGTTTGCTATATAATCACAAAATTTTAATGCCTAAAACACCACCATATCAAACAATTTAAAGGAATAATATGGCTCAACAACAAAACACAAATACTGCCAACACAAACACTACAAACCCCGCGCACAATGCAGAATCTAAGGTAGATTCTAGGCAAGATTCTGCATTAGATTCTGCGCAATTTGCGACTACTGATTCTACTCATTCTGCTTCCTCTACCCATTCTACCCATTCCACTCATTCTGCCCGCTCCACTCTCCATCCGCGCTACAAAACAAAGCAAATTTTTGTCGGTAATGTCGCCATTGGCGGTGATGCGCCTATTTCAGTGCAAAGTATGACTTTTACCAAAACGCGCGATATACAAGCCACCAAAGCCCAACTTGATAGACTCGCTCTCGCAGGAGCTGACATCGTGCGCGTGGCTGTAAGTGATCTCAAAGACGCACACGCACTCAAAGAGCTCAAAAAAGTCTCGCCTCTCCCGCTTGTCTCAGACATTCATTTCCGCTATGAATACGCCCTCATCGCCGCAGAATCTGTGGATTGCATACGCATTAATCCGGGCAATATAGGCTCAAAAGAAAAAATCAAAGCCGTGGCTCATGCGTGCAATGAGCGCAAGATTCCCATTCGTATCGGCGTCAATGGAGGAAGCTTAGAGAAGCAATTTGAGCAAAAATATGGTCCTACACCAAAAGGAATGATAGAATCTGCGCTGTATAACATCAAGCTTTTGGAAGATTTTGGCTTTAACAATATCAAAGTCTCGCTCAAAGCAAGCGATGTAGAGCGCACAATGGCTGCGTATCGTGGGTTGCGCCCGCTTGTAGAATACCCCTTTCATCTGGGCGTTACAGAAGCAGGCACGATGTTTCACTCCACTATCAAGTCCTCAATGGCACTTGGAGGCTTACTTATGGAGGGCATTGGCGATACGATGCGCTGCTCTATCACAGGCGAATTAGAGCAAGAAATCGCGCTTGCTCGGGCTATTTTGCGATATAGTGGGCGTCAAAAACAAGGCATTACAATTATCTCCTGCCCTACTTGCGGGCGCATTGAAGCTGATCTTGTCAGCATGGTTAGGCAAGTTGAAACAAGACTCAAACACATCACAACCCCTTTGCAAATCAGTGTCATGGGCTGTGCTGTAAATGCCTTAGGAGAAGCCAAACACGCTGATATTGCGATAGCATTTGGCAACAAATCCGGACTCATCATAAAAAAAGGCGAAGTGCTCAAAAAACTTCCAGAAAATGAATTGCTCGAAAACTTTGTCGCCGAAGTCGAAAGTATGGCACAAGAATACAAGCAGGATTAGATTTGAGTTGAGATAATGAGATTCTAGAATCTAAAATGGATTTTGGTTTGATTCTCTCTGAATTTTTGCTCGCATTTAAGAATGATAAAACACAATTACAAGCAAGACTTGTTCTTATGTGGCAAATAAAAAGACAATTAGATTCCATTAAGCAGAATAATTTTAAATTTTGGCTTGAATGTATTTTGATATTTATAATGATTAAGGTAAAAAGGCTTGAAATTGTCAAAGATTAAAGATTTAATGGTCGGAGTAGCGGGATTCAAACCCACGACCTCACCCACCCCAAGGGTGCGCGCTAATCAGGCTGCGCTATACTCCGATGTATCTCATATAAAGAAAACAAAATTATAGCTTTTTTTCTTTATATGATGATTAAAAAGCAAGGTTTTGCAAGATTTAAAAAGTTTAAAAGTTTAAGAATTTAAAATATCTCAATTAAAAAATTTCAAAATAAAATTATTGCGTGCAAGATTGTATCTGCACAGCGTGTGCTTTAAGCTCAGAATCTGCTTCTATCGCATTTTTAGGAATCCTCAAAAACACATTCAATGCCTCTTTGCACTGCCCTATTTTATAATACCCCCACGCTAATGAATCAAGATATGCCACAGAGTTAGATTCTAGTGCGAGTGCGTCTTTGACATAAGCTATGCCTTTTTTGATGTCAATCTCATAATCAATCATCAAATACCCCACAAAATTATAAAAAAACGCATCTTGTGTCGTTGGCTTTTGTTTGGCTTGCTGTAATTCTTTTTTTCTCTCTTTGATCGCTTTTTCTAGCTTTTTGCTCGCTTCTATGGCTTTTTGCTTTGAGATGTTTTGATTTGCGCTGATTTCATACACTGCTTGCAATGCCAAAAATTTAGGATTTTTACTCTCTTTGTAAAATCTCTCAGCCTGCTTGTATGCCTTTGTGTAATCCCCTTGCATCACATACAGATCAAGCAACAAACCCTTATCAAATGGAAAAGATTCTGCTATGCCTTGCGCTTCTTGGTATTGCTTGAGACTTACCAAAATACGCATAAAATTTGTCGCATTTGGAATGGTCGGGTTTTTTGTGTAGATTTGCTTAAACACTTCTTTGGCTGTTTGAAGTGCATTCAAATCAGAATATATCTTTAAACTCTCCTCACAAAACATATCACTACAACCATAAGAAAGAAGATGAGCAGAAAGCATATCAATTGCTTTTTGTGGCTGGTTTTGTGTGATATGTATCAAAATCATCTTCACCAATGATTCCTCATCTTTTTCTTCTTTGTATATCTCATCAAAAAGCTCCAATGATTTGGGAAGATTTTTTTGAAGTAAATAAAGATTTGCTAGAATCTTTAAAACTTGCAATGAAGGCTCTTGCTGTTTGACTTTTTCTAATACCTCAATGGCTTTATTAATATCGCCATTTTTTGTATAGCCATCAGCTAGGACTTTATTTATCTGCAAATCATTTGTATCGCCGGTGAGTTTTTGGTAGAGCAATGCAAGATTCATACTTGTTTGCAAATCTCCTATCGCTGCGGCTGCTTGTGCTGCTAGCTTGGCGTAGTATGGGTTTTTGGTCTCTTCAAACAACAATAAAAAATCATCTCTAGATTCTGCAAAGTCATTATGATACAAGCTATCTAATCCCATAACAATCATCATATCTTCATTAGCGTTATTGGCATTAACTTCACTCGCACTAAGCACATAAAATCCACCAACCACACAAAAAACCAAACAAGCAAATTTTGCTTTCATAAATTCCTTTCTATATCTTTCATATCTGACTTTTATATGTTTAACCCTCATCTTTAATCCCCACATTTAGCCTTTATATTTAGCTTATATATTTAACGCCCGGGCAAATTTCAAGCAATTCTTTGAGATTGGCTTTTTGCTTATAGCTCTCCCAAAAAGGAAAAGTTCTGCATTGTTTTGGGCGGTATTCATACACTAAGCAATTTTTCTTCTGCTCATCAAAAAACACACACGCCCATTGTCCGTTATATGGCTTTTCTATAAGCGAAAAACGATAGCCGACTTTTTTGAGGTATCGCAATGCAAAATCCTCAAATGGAATCTGCAAAAATGCGCTTATGTTTTGGGCTTCTTGCAATGTCAAAAAAATATATCCACTCTCTCCTGTGCAACACTTTCCGCCACAAGTTTTGCACGCCTCTGATGAGAATCTAAAACTAAAATCTTGCATGCTATATCTTTTTTGGCTTGCTTGATTTGTCTGATTGTATATATGCTATGATTTTATCAACCAAACTTATCGTATCAATGCCTAAAAATCTCTCCACACTTTTGACATCTCCATGTCTGACAAATTGAGATTCTATCTCTAGGCTATAATATGGCTTGACAATATCACAACTTGCCATAAATTCGCCAATCGCACTTCCCACGCCACCGCTTTTGTAGCTATCACTAAAGATAAAAATATGCGTATGAGAGAGAAGATAGTCTTTGAGACGCAAAGGAAGTGGAGAGACAAAGCGCAAATCTAGAAGCGTAGGATTTAATCCAAGTTTTTTCAACTCCTCACACACAAGATATGCCCTACCGACACCATTTCCATATCCTATTAATAAAATATCTACTCCATTTTGCAAAACCTCACACTCACCCAAAACAAAATCACTCGCTTTGAAAATCCCATCATTTAGGATAAATTGACCGCGCGGATAGCGATAAGCACAAGGCGAATCGCAATGCTTATACGCATATTCAATGGCTTTTTGTAAAGTGGCATTATCTCTTGGCGCAAACAAAGTAAATCCCGGAATGATACGCAAATATGCAATATCAAAAAGCCCTTGATGCGTCTCGCCATCTTCGCCAACAATCCCCGCTCTATCAATGCTAAATCTCACAGGCAAGCACATTATCCCGACATCATGGATAATCTGATCAAATGCCCTCTGCAAAAAGGTTGAGTAAATGCTGACAAATGGCTTGAAGCCTTCTTTGGCAAGTGCTGCCATTGAAGTTACTGCGTGTTGCTCGGCAATACCAACATCCCAGAATCTATCAGGATATTTATCTATAAGCTGTCCTAAGCCCACACCACCGGGCATAGCTGCAGTAACGCCAACGATTCTCTCATCTTTGTCTGCAAGACTTAAAAGCGTATCAGAATACACTTGCGTAGGACTTATTGAGGCTTTTTTTAGAGATTTGCCTGTTTGTATATCAAAAGGACCAACGCCATGCCATTTCTCATACGGACCTTCAGCGATTTTGTATCCTTTGCCCTTAATCGTCTGTATATGCACCATAACGGGCTTTTTAAGCTCTTTTGCGCGCTTAAAGCACAAAATAAGCTCCTCTACATTATGCCCATCAATAGGACCTATATAATCTACCCCCAATTCTTCAAATAAGATTCCGGGTGTGATGAGCTTGAGAGACTCCTCAAATCGCTTAGCAAGATATGTCGCAGAATCTGGCATTTTGCCTAAAAATTTTTTCGTAGCTGAGCGAAAGCTTTGATACATCGGGTGCGAAGTGATTTGAGAGAGGTATTTGCTAATCGCACCAATAGGCTTTGCAATACTCATTTCATTGTCATTAAGGATAATAAGCATCGGGTATTTTCTATCTCCAAGCTCATTGAGTGCTTCATACACAAGTCCTGCACTCATACTTCCATCGCCGATAAACACAATAGGCATACCCTGTCTTTTTTCTAAGTGTATCGCTTTAGCAAGCCCCACCCCAAGAGAAATAGAAGTCGAGCTATGCCCGGCGATAAAATAATCCAAATCAGATTCTCGTGGATTGCAGAATCCACTTATCCCGCCAAATTGCCTTAAGCTTGAAAACTCATTCCACCTTCCTGTAAGGAGCTTGTGCGCGTAGGCTTGATGAGAGACATCAAAGATAAAAGGATTTGCCTTGCAATCAAACACATAATGCATAGCCACAATCACTTCAACCGCCCCAAGAGTCGAGCTTAAATGTCCGCCATTTGTGCTGACAACTTCTAATATTTTTTGTCTGATTTGCTCGCACAAAGTCGCAATTTCTTGCATATTCATTTGTGGAATTTTATTTGCGATATACTCTTCCATAAAATACAGCTTAAATATCTTTGAGATTGTCTAATACACTTTGCTTGAGTGCTTTATAACGGCTAGAGATACTTCCATCGATAATGCCTCCGCCATTTGAGATAATCACACCCCCACGCGTAACTGCATTATCAGCTTCTATTTTTATCTTTTGATAATCTTTTAGTGCTGTGCTTAACTCTGGATAATCAAGATTATTGACTTTTAGGCAAACATCTGTTGTATTGGCTATGGAGCCTAGCAATTCTTTTGCTAAAGCAGTCGCTATGGCTGCGCTATCTTGCTCTACTTCTTTGGCGATAACTTCTCTAGCGATATCTACTGCAATCGCGCTTAATTCTTTTTCGAGATCATGCAAATGGGCTTGAGAGTTTTTCATTACGCCATCTAGAGTAATTGTCGCATTGATTAAGGCTTGCTTTTGCTTTTGCAAATCAGATTCTAGCTCATCTTTGATTTTTTGCTCCCCATCTCTTAACCCATCTTTATACGCGTCATTTCTAGCAGTATTAATCTGCTCTTCCATTTCTGATTGTTGTTTTTCAAACTGAATCTGAAGCTTTGCAAGAGAGCTTGAAAGCTCATCTGTTTTTTGCAAAAGTTTTTCAATGAGCTCTTTTTCGATAGAGGATTCTATCGCTTTGTGATCGATATGCAATTGTGCAGTTTCAGTGGGCGTGGCTTCTTTTGGGCTAGATTGGACAATCTTTTCATCACTTGTGATTGGGCGAAACTCAAATTTAGACACGCGATGCTCATCGACTTGGTTTTTTACAATCAAACTATCATCATCAAAACTACTCAACGACATCCTCCTCTTCACCAACTTGGATTAATCCTTGCTCTGATAAGGTCTGAACAGCCTCAACGATCTTTCTTTGTGCTGCTTCTACATCGCGCATTCTAACCGCACCCAAAAACTGCATTTCTTCGATGAATTGCTCGCTTGCACGCGTAGACATTTGATCGAGGAATTTTTGCTTGAGTGTATCATTTGCTGCCTTAAGTGCCATAGTGAGATCTTTTTTATCCACGACTTTGAGAATCTCGCGAATCGCGTTTTTGTCAAGCTTGATAATATCTTCAAAGGTAAACATCATTTCTTTGATTTCGCTTGCGAGCTGCTCATCGATTTGCTCGATATATGATAGGGTTGATTTAGCAACTTTTTGTCCGAGGCGGTTAAACATCTCAGCCACCGCTCGAGGTCCTCCAACTTCCACTTTGTAGCTTGTGAGTGATTCAAGTTTGTTTTCAAGCACGGTTGAGACTCTTTTGACGACATTTGGTGAAATATCACCCAAATTTGCCATACGAATCGCGATTTCTGCTTTCATATTATCATCACTAAAATGCTCTAATGTCTCTGCTGCGCTACTTGGATCCATATGCGCGAGAATCAAAGCAATGGTTTGTGGGTGCTCGTTGATAATAAAATCAGCAAGTTGTTGCGGGCGGATTTTACTTAGATATGCAAAGTTTTTGGCAGATTGCATAGTTTTTGCAAGCTTATCTAAAATCCTTCGCGCTTCTTCTGGTCCTAATGCTTTTGTCAATAAATCACGCGCATAATCCAACCCACCGCTATTGATGTATTGGTTAGATTGAAAAATAGCATAAAATTCCTCCAAAACAGCCCCACCGATAGCCTTATCAGTCCCTTTGAGCTGCATAATCTGCTTTGAGATTTCAGTAATACCATCTATATCAAGATTTTTAAAAATCTCACTTGTCAAATCTTCGCCGACTTGTATCAACAAAATCGCTATTTTTTCAGACATTGACAATTCATCATATTGCGCACGTTGTCTTGGGTTTAACTGCAAACTCATTGTCTCTCCTAACTTGATTTCTCAATTCCAATTTCATCATGCACGAGCTTTTGGAATAATGAGGCAATCTCTTCTGGTTTTTCTTGAATTGTTGCTTTGATTTTTTCAAGTAGCACTTCGTATTTTACTTCATCTTCGCTAAATCCACCGCTAATGCCAAGCTGTTCTTCCACGCGTTTTCTAAGCTCACCAAAGCGCGAGCTGTCTTCATCATCATCTTCATCGATTTCAAAGAGCGACTCGATTTTCTCATCTTCTGCATCTTGCACTTCAAGCATTCGCTCAGCAAATGGCGCAATGATCTTTTTGTAAAAAATAAAGATCACAATAGCAATCAGCACATATTTAAGCAATGGCACATATTGTCCGATGATTTGTGTTACTTTTTGGGTAAATGTTTGTGGTGCTTGCGCTTTTTCGGATTTTGAGAAATCCCAATCTGAAACAGTTACAGAATCTCCCCGATCAGCATTAAAGCCAATCGCGTCTTTGACGAGCTTTTCAAGCTTAGCGATTTCATCTTGAGTGAGCGGAACATATTCTAGCTTTTCCTGTCCGTCTTCTTGCTTGATGAGCTGATGCTCGCCATTGACAAGGACTGATGCGGTAAGTCGTATGGGCTTGCCGATAGAAAATTTTGTCTTGATTGTTTCATTGCCTATTTCGTTATTGACGATAGTCTCTGACTCTCGCTCTATAACCTCGCCTTGAGAATCTAGATTCTGCACTGGTCCTACATTGCTTTCAACGCCGGGAATTCCGCCTATTTGTTTTTCACCGGGTCCTTTTTTCTCTCTTTCATAATCTTTTTGAGATTTTGGCAAAACTTGTGAGCCATCAAATGTTTGCTTGACAGATTCTTGCTGGCTGAAGTCATACTGCAAATGCACGATAGCAACAACTTTATTTGCCCCACCTGCGCGAGGAGAAAGCAAGCGGACAATATCATCAGCTTTTTTCTGTTCTTCTTTATGCACAAATGCGTATTGTTGCTTCAATACCTCATTTAGCCCGGTGAGCTCATTATCCTCTCCTAATGGATTTCCATTTCCATCAACGAGCTTGACATTTTCTGGATTGAGCTTTGGTATGGCTGCGGAGACGAGATTTTTGATACCTGTGATTTGAAATGGAGAGAGCGTGCTTCCGGGCTTGATTTGCACCATCACAGCAGCTGTGGGTGGAATGGAAGTTGAGACAAAAAGGCTTTCTTTTGGGTTTGCTATTTGGACATTGGCTTTGAGGATTGGCTCTAGGGCTTCTATCGTCCTTGTAAGCTCACCTTCAGTCGCGCGCAAAAACTTCACTTGCTGTGTAAAATCTGTTTCTGCGATATTATTTGTATCAAAGATTTCAAATCCGACTTTTGAGGTTTTGGGGATACCTTGTGCAGCTAAAGATATGCGCTCTTCAGCTACCAAATGCGCTGGAATCTCTATTACATCACTTTTTGGGATACGATAGGGAATTTGATTGTCTTTGAGATATTGAACAATAAGCGCATTATCGCTCGCGTCCATACCCTCAAATAACACACCATACGAACTATCAGTTTTTTTGCTCGAAAAAAACACCAAAAACACAAAAAAAGCAACCAATACAACAATGGTTAAACCAATAATAATTTTTTGTTTTTTATTGAGTTTGTTATAGATTTTTGTAATGTGATCAAAAAATGTTTTTATATCCAAAATCAACCTCTAGCTTCAAAAATATCGCGCAGTAATCGCAAAACTTTTAGATTCTGCTCTTGCGTGCCGATAGTGATACGCACAGCATTCATTCCATAAGATTTGAGATTGCGTATAATAACACCTTTTTGCAATAAATACTCACAAATCAAAGTGCTATCATGTGGCTCTTTTAACACAAAAGTGATGAAATTTGTATAAGAGGGGATAAACTCTATATCCATTTCTTGCGCAAATTCTTCATAATGTCTCATTTGTTTGAAATTATTTTCAATGCCTTGAAGTGCAAAAGCATGATCTTGAAGTGCAGCAATAGCTGCTACTAAGCTTAAAGTCGTGATATTAAAAGGTGGTCGCACTTTATAAAGGGCTTGTATGATTTCTTGAGAGCTTATTCCATACCCAACTCGCATACCCCCAAGTCCATAGGCTTTTGAAAAAGTTCCAAGATATAAGACATTTGAAAAAGACTGGATAAGTGTATTTGGCTCTATTTTTTTCTTGACATCTTTATGTGCTGCAAACTCCTGATACGCGCCATCTATAACTACCAAAGTATCATTATTTATTTGAGCGATAAAATCAACAATATCTGCAGAATCTAAACATTCACCAATGGGATTATTTGGAGCACACAAAAAAATAACATCTGGCTTGTATTGGTGATAATATTGCAAAAATTCTTGAAGGTTATGCTGGTGGCTTGGGGTTTTTATCACCTCTGTGCCAAAATGTTTCGCATAAATTTCATACATCGCAAATGTCGTGCGCGCTATAAGGATTTTGCTTTGGGGATTAATCTTGGCTGCAAGGCAAAACTCAATGATTTGGTCGCTTCCAGCACCGATGATAAGATTCTCTACTGAAATATTCATTTTTGTAGCAAGAGCATTTTTGAGATCAAGCATAGAATCATCAGGATACACGCTTGCTTTGGTGCTATTTTGTTTGATAGATTCTATGACTTTTGGTGAACTTCCATAGGGGTTTTCATTGCTTGCGAGCTTGATTATATCCTCTTCTTTGATTCCAAATTTTCGCACAACTTCTTCAATCGGCTTTCCTGCCTCATATACAGCAATGTTCTCTAACCATTGATTAAACCGCATTTTCTTTCCTTTTGTGTAATGCCAACCCCTAAATCACTGGCATGCAATGCTGATATTTGCTAATAAATTAATATTTGTTTTTGTATCAAGGGGTAATTCACTCATAATCTCCATTGTATTGCTACTATCGCCACTCAAAGCAACTGCGCTATATCTAGGGCTCATTGGGCTTATTGCATCTGAGCGCAAATCAAGTGCTATAACAGAGCATTTTTTCTTTAATAATGTCGCATAATGCTCTGCAAACTGATTGGCTTGTTTTAATGCTTCATCATAGCTTTGCTCAAGCACTTTTGACTTTTGGCTAGGCTTTATGGTTGCCCTTAGCCCAGAGCTTGATAGGCTTGCATAATGACTTTTAAGTGCGAGATAATCAAGATCTTTCAGCAAAGCATTGTATTGTGTAAGATCTTGTTGTTTAATTTCACATTCTAATGCGCCTTCGATTTTGTGTCCTTTTTGGACTTGCTGTCCATCTTTGTAGTCAAAAGTTGGCGCAAGGTTGAAGTTTCCTTTTTGGCAAAAATTATCTTTTTTGGCATGTTCTAAAACATCACTAAAAAGCTGCTGGATTTGAGCTTTTTCCTGCTGCGTGAGTGTGGCTTTGGTGCTAAGCAAAGGAAGCGCATTGAGTCTAATGCTACTTTCATAATCCTCATAAACAACCTCTGTTGAGATTTGCAATGTCTGCTGGATCTGCGTTTGTGCCATCATCGCATTTTGCTTTGGATATGCGATAAAATAACTCGCAAGCATTCCGCCGATAAATAACCCCAATACAACTATACAAATACCGATATATTTTAGACTTTTCATTTTGTATTCCTTTTTTGTTTATTACCTTAAATCACGCAATCCTTAAATATCTGATATGGCTTAGAACCTACCAAATCCCAAAAACTCTATCTCTATATATAATATGACTCAAAAACTGTAAGGCTTGAATTATAGCACAAACAATATCTATACGCTAAAAAATAATTAAAATTTATCAAATTGTCATAATTTTTGAAGCTAAATTCACAAAATCTCAAACAATAAACTCGCGCTACAAAACACTAAAATCTTTACAAATTCTCAATTCAGACCAAATTAGAATCAAAATTTAAGATAAAAAAGATACAATGCTATTCATTTTTTACTACTCTAAATAAATTTAGCTTAAAGGATTGTAATGAAAACAAAAAGAGGCATTCCGTATAGACACTTAAGGAATCTATTTAAATCCCTGCCAAATATCAGTCAAAAGCAGCTTGATCTAATCCGACAAAGCGCAGACTCTAAAACCTATCAAATCCTAAAAAGATTCTCGGGGCTGATTGACTCATCTATTATTAGTAACCTCGAACATGATGTGCAAACATTTATGTCTATGGCACAAGAGATAGATTTGCAAGAAAACAATCTGCAAGAGAACTAAACCAAGCTTTGCTTTTTGTGCTTTTTCTTATGCTTTCTTGTGCTTTTGGAATCCACATCATGAAGCAATGAAGCAAACACAAAACAAAGCTTAAATAGCATTAGAATGAGACTTTTGAGAATGTCGCATTTATTAGCAATGGCAGTCAAAAATAAAAGTAATAAAAAAATAAAATCAATAATAATGAAAGAATCATAAAAAAACAATGAAAAATTTACCAAACGCTCTTACTTTATGCCGTATTTTTTTGGCTATTTTTCTTCTTTTATTTTTACTGCATAGTGATTTATTTTTGCCACATTGGGTGGATTCAAGCTGGGTAAATTTTTTTGCGTGTATTATTTTTTGTATCGCCTCATTGACGGATTTTTTTGATGGCTATATCGCTAGAAACTACAATCTCAAATCAATCTTTGGCGAAGTGTTTGACCCACTCGCTGACAAAATGCTTATTTTGAGTGCTTTTATCGGGCTTTTGTTGATAGAGAGGGCAAACCCTTGGGCTGTATTTATTATCTTAAGTAGAGAGTTTTTTATCACAGGATTGCGTGTTGTCGTCGCTAGCTCTGGGCAATCAATCGCTGCAAGCAATCTTGGCAAATACAAAACAGGCGCACAAATTGCCGCTATTGCGTTTTTGCTTGCGGATTTTTTCCCCGGAGGCACTTTTTTGTTGTGGTTAGCGACTTTTATCACGTTTTATTCGGGCATTGATTACAGCATAAAATACTACAAAAGTATGAAATAATGGGTTTTGTCGAAGCGATTATAGCTCTTTGTTTTTTGATATTTTTTCACGAGCTAGGACATTTTAGCGCAGCCAAAATCTTTGGTGTTAGGGTTGAGACTTTTAGCATTGGATTTGGACCAAAGCTTATCACAAAAACTATCGCAAATACCCAATACGCGCTCTCGCTCATTCCGCTTGGTGGCTATGTCAAGCTCAAAGGACAAAACGATCTTAACCCTTTAGAATCAAACCCTGATAGCGATAGCTACACCTCCAAAAAAACATGGCAAAAAATCATCATTCTTTTTGCTGGGGTATTTTTTAACTTCATCTTAGCATTTGGCTTATATGGTATCGTTGGATTTATGGGCGTAAAGACACTTTTGCCAACGATTGGAGAAGTGAGTGCTAATTCTCCTGCGCAGCTTGCTGGAATCCAAAAAGGCGATATAATCATTAGCATCAACAACCGACAAATCAAAAGCTGGGAGGATCTCAATGAAGCGATTTTAGAATCTCAAACAACTCGTGTAGATTCTAGCATGGCTGGTGCAGAATCCAAAATAAACGCAGAATCTAAAACCGCCCACACAGATTCTAAGCCAAATTCTAGTCTGGATTCCATAGATTCTGGATTTGCAGAATCTAAAATCATAGAATCCAAAAAATCTAGTGTAGATTCTCATATAGATTCTAGTAATCCTGCCTCTAGCCTCACTTTAGATTCTGCTTCTGGTTTCACTTCAGATTCTATTGCTTCAGATTCTGCTCGCCATTTTTTAGATTCTGCCCCACTTTTAGAATCTACCCCACTAGCACTCACCCTCAAGCGAGGCACAGAGATTATCCACACAACCATAACGCCAAAGCTTATGAAAGCCACCTCGATATTTAATGAAACCATTTATCGACCAATGATTGGAGTGCGATCAAATGGCGATATTGGCGTGCTGCATTTTAGGGGATTTGAGCTTCTTGAGTATGCGTTTTGTGAGACCAAAAAATCCGCTAGTCTTATTTTTCAAGGATTACAAAAACTCATCATCGGAGTCGTGCCACTTGAGCAAGTTGGCGGGGTTGTAGGCATTGTAAATGTAATGGCAGATATTGCGCCAAGTGGTATGAGCGCGTTTTTGCTTCTTGTGGCACTTATCTCTGTCAATCTTGCTGTGCTTAATCTCCTGCCTATTCCTGCCCTTGATGGTGGACAGATTTTGTTTTGTCTGTATGAGGGCATAATGCGCAAACCTATCAGCCAAAAAATGCTTTATCGACTAAGTGCAGCTGGGTTTGGCATACTTATTTTTTTGATGATTCTAGGCACTTATAATGACATCATAAGGCTTATGCGATGAAGCCTCTTAGCGTAAGCTCTCTAAATGCGCAAATCAAAGCCTTGCTTGAGAGCACCTTTTTGGAAGTGCGCGTTGAAGGTGAGATAAGCAACTGCACGATTCACACAAGCGGGCATATTTATTTTAGCCTCAAAGATGAAGAAAGCAGCATTCGATGTGTGATGTTTAAAGGCAATACCAAATCGCTAAATTTCACGCCTACAAACGGACAAAAAATAATCGCTTGTGGGGGACTTAGCGTGTATAGCCCAAGGGGTGAATATCAGATTCTCTGCTCATCGCTTACGCCAAGTGGTGCGGGCGATCTTGCCAAGGCATACGAGCTCCTCAAAGCCAAACTCAAATCCAAAGGCTATTTTGAAAATAAAAAATCCATTCCACCATTTCCCAAAAAAATAGCTATCCTAACCTCTCTCACAGGTGCTGCCCTCCAAGATATGCTAAGAGTCGCAAAATCGCGCTGGAATCTTATCTCTATCGTGGCTATTGACACGCTCGTGCAAGGCGCAGAATCCAAATTTATGCTCGCAAATAATATCCAATTTGCTGATAGTTTTTTTGGCACAAAACAGGCTTTTGACATCATCATCATCGCGCGTGGTGGTGGAAGCAAAGAGGATTTGTGGGCTTTTAATGAAGAAATAGTCGCTGATGCGATCTATAACGCCAAAACGCCTATAATCTCTGCGGTAGGGCATGAGATAGATTTTGTGATTAGCGATTTTGTGGCTGATTTGCGCGCACCGACACCTTCGGCTTGTATGGAGATGGTTTTGCCAGATTCTAAAGAATGGCTCCAAAATCTTGATAGTATCACGGAGCATTTTGAATCCCAAATCACGCAGTTTTTTTCACACAAGCAAAAACAACTCGCCACACTTCAGCAACTCTACCAAAGTATCAGCTATCAAGCAAAACTCCAAAAAGCACAGCAAGACATTACAGAATGCTTTAGTTTTTTGCATTTGATAATGCAGCAATTTTTCATCAAAAAATCAAAAGAAATCGCCCCAAATCTCCTGCATATAAGCTTTGAATCAGCTCTAATGCGCCAAAGCTTTATCCTCCAATCCCTCCACAAAGAGCTTAGCGCGCTCAATCCTCAAAACAAGATCCATAATGGATACGTCCAAATCTCCATAAATAAAGCGATAAAAACGCTTGATAAACTCCATAATGGCGATATTATAGAGCTTTGCGATGACGTGATGGAAGCAAAGGCTGAGATTATTTCAATTCAGCAAAGTTAGATTCTAGAATCTATGCAAACGCAATA
This sequence comes from Helicobacter fennelliae, assembly GCF_900451005.1. NCBI lineage: Bacteria > Pseudomonadati > Campylobacterota > Epsilonproteobacteria > Campylobacterales > Helicobacteraceae > Helicobacter > Helicobacter fennelliae. The sequence goes on along the minus strand of NZ_UGIB01000001.1, from coordinate 1,263,821 downwards.
ACACATAAAAAATTCTCTATTTTTAGCTTATTTTTGTAGTTTTGCAAGTTTAGCAGTGAGTCGCACTTTTCGTGCGTCGCAATGAGCTAAACGAAGCAATCTGCAAAAAGAAGCAAAAAGAGAGGATTTAGATTCTCTGGAAACTAGAATCTAGAATCTATCATTTATAAAACTTTATAAGAATATCCTAAATTCAAGACCAAACAGGAATCAAACTTTGATATTTTAAGCTAAATTAATACCTTAGATTTGTATAATTCAATTTTTAAAATTAAGGGGTTTCGTGTTTAATAAAATTGTTTTGATATGCAGTTTATGCGCTTTGAGTATCATCAATGCCAAACAAATCACCCAAATAGAATATTTAGGATTGCAATCGCTCTCTTCTATGCTTGCTGATGAAGTATCAAATATAAAAATCGGCGATGAGTTTAATGAGGCAAAAATAGATTCTGCGATTTTGGCGTTTTTTAGGCAGGGCTACTTTCGAGATATTTATGCGACTTTTGATCCTACTTCAGCTGATGGCGGAAAGCTCACCTTTCACTTCACCGAAAAGCCTCGCGTCGCAAGCATAGAAATCAAAGGCTATGGAAGCGATCAAGAAAAACAAACCCTCTACACACAAATGGGTATCAAAAAGGGCGAAACTTTCGATGATCAAAAGCTTGATCGTGCCAAAAATACGCTCAAAACCATTCTTGAATATCAAGGCTATTATGGCTCTATCATCGAGCAGAATCTTACAAAAGTCAATGACAACGCATATGCGATTATCTTTAATGTTAATCGCGGAGATAATATCCTCATCACAAAAGCATTCTATGAAGGGCGCAAAAAGCTTAAGCAATCCACACTAGAATCTTTGAGTGCAAACAAAGAGCGAGATTTTATGGGCTGGATGTGGGGGCTTAATGATGGTAAATTGCGCCTGCAAGAGCTTGAGTATGATAGCCTTAGAATCCAAGATGTTTATATGCGTAATGGATTTTTAGATGCGAATGTTTCAGCTCCATTTTTGAGCGCAAATTTTAATAATCTCACCGCTTCGCTGTATTATAAAATCAAAGAAGGCACGCAATATAGCGTGAGTGATATAGAAATTGATATTGATAAAGATATTATTCCTCTCCAAACCCTCAAAAAAGCCACAAGCGTCAAAGTCAATGCTGTGTTTAATATCGAGGATCTCCGCGCTGATGCGCAAACTTTGAAGCGACTTGTCGCTGATAAGGGCTATGCGTTTGCGCAAGTGCGTCCGGATTTAGACAAAGATGAAACAAACGCAAAAGTCAAAGTGCTATATCATATCCAAACCGGCGATAAAGTGCATATTAGTGATGTGCTTATTTCTGGTAATACCCGCACAGGTGATCGCATTATCCGCCGCGAGATTCTGCTTGCGCCCGGCGATCAGTATAGCCTTAGCAAGATCGCAGAATCCGAAAACGCACTTAAAAGACTTGGGTTTTTTGATAGTGTCAAAATCGATGAGCGCAGGATTAGTGAGGATTCTATGGATTTGCTTATCACGGTCAAAGAAGGGCGCACAGGGCAATTACAATTAGGCTTAGGATATGGAAGCTATGGTGGGCTTATGATTAATGGCTCAATTAGCGAGCGCAATCTCTTTGGAACAGGACAAAGCGGAAGTATTTATGCCAATATATCCACAGGAACAGGACAAAGCTATAACTATTCATATTTTGGACAAACAAGAAAATTTAATGGGCGACAATTTTCAGGAAATATCACACTTACAAATCCTAGAATCTTTGATTCTCGATTTTCGACATCTGGAAGCATTTATGGAAATTACTATATCAACTACCAATACATCGAGCAAAGCGGTGGATTTAGCATTAGTGCTGGGCGATTGCTGACACCGACTTTGCGCGTTTCATTAGGATATGATATAAATATTGTCAAAACTTCGGATTTTACAAGCCCAATTTATGCGAGATTCTATGCTTCACAAAACGAAATTGTAGGCACAGCAACAGCTGGCGATCAAACCATAGCCGTTACTGGAATCTGGAAAGACAATCATAATCTCCCTATCACTTCATCACTTTCACCAAGTATCAACTTTGACAATACAGATGATTATTACTTCCCCAAAAATGGTGTCATCGCTTCAGCCTATGCGCAGTTTGCAGGAATTGGCGGAGATGTGCACAATGTCAAAGCGTATGCCAAAATGGGCTTATATTATCATCTCAAATCCCTAATCGGTATCGATCTTATCGCGCGTTACAAAGTCCAAGGTGGCTACATCTTCCGCTATAATAAAGAAGACTTTTTGCCTTTGAATGCGGCATTTTATATGGGCGGGATAACAACTATTCGCGGATTTAGAGCAGGATCTGTTACGCCTTTTGATGAATATGGGCTTTGGGTCGGCGGAGATGGAATGTTTACAAATTCTGTTGAGCTAAGCTATGGAGTCTTAGAGGCTGCCAAAATGCGCTTAGCGTTGTTTGCTGATTATGGGTTTTTGACTTTCAAAGCCGATGGCAACGGGCGAGCTGATTTCAAAAACTATGGAATTCTAGGCGCAGGACGACACAATCTTGAATGGCGTGCTTCTATTGGGCTTGCGATAGAATGGGTATCGCCAATGGGTCCTATTGTGCTTATCTTTCCGATTAAGCGATTTAATGAAAAAAATACAGACTACACATCAAATTTTGAATTCTCAATGGGAACGCGGTTTTAGCTTGGCACAATTTGGCACAATGAAGACAAAAAACAAATGAGTAAAATAAATAAAAAGGGTAAAAATGAAACGATATAGCGACACAGAAATCGCGGATTTGATGAAAAACGCTTCTCTTAGGGATTTAGGCAAAATGGCAACTCAAGTCAAGCTTGAACTCCACAAAGACAAAATTACGACTTTCATCGTGGATAGAAATATCAATTATACAAATATCTGCTGGGTGGATTGTAAATTCTGTGCTTTTAAGCGCAGAATCGGCGAGAAAGGCGAGTATATTTTAAGCTTTGAAGAAATCGATAGAAAAATTGATGAATTATTAGCAATCGGTGGCACGCAGATTCTGTTTCAAGGTGGCGTGCATCCAAAGCTCAAAATCGATTATTACGAAGACTTAGTCAGCCATATCGCCAAAAAATACCCACAAATCACAATCCATGGATTCTCAGCAATCGAGATTAACTACATCGCCAAAGTTTCGCATTTAAGCATTCCTGAAGTATTGGCGCGCCTCAAAAAAGCAGGGCTTAGCTCAATTCCTGGCGCTGGGGCGGAGATTTTAAGCGATAGGGTGCGCGATATTATCGCCCCACGCAAGCTAGATTCTGATGAATGGATAGAAGTGCATAGACAAGCCCACAAACTCGATATAAAATCTACCGCAACAATGATGTTTGGAAGCGTGGATAATGATGAAGATGTGATTGAGCATTGGCGCAGAATCCGCGATTTACAAGATGAAACACATGGCTTTCGCGCATTTATCTTATGGAGCTTTCAGCCTGATAATACGCCCTTGCAAAAAGAATTCCCTCATCTCCACAAAGCAAGCTCTAATCGCTATTTACGGCTTTTGGCTTGCTCGAGGCTTTATCTTGATAATATCCCAAATATCCAAAGTAGCTGGGTTACGCAAGGAAGCCATATCGGGCAGTTGGCATTGCTTTTTGGTGCGAATGACTTAGGAAGCACGATGATGGAAGAAAATGTCGTAGCAGCCGCAGGTGCGAGAAATTCTATGAATCAAGCTGAAATGATTACGCTTATCAAAGATATAGATGAACTCCCCGCAAAACGCAATACAGCGTATGAGATTTTAGAGAGGTTTTAAGAGGTTAAGACTTAAAGAGAGAGTATCGGAGGCTTAGATGAGAATTATTTGGACTTTATTTTTGATGATAGGAGCACTTATGGCAAAGCATACAAGTGGATTACAAGAAATAACAATCAACACCATTTCCATTCCTGTTATTTATGAGCAATCAGGGATTATCCCAATCGGGCATATTCAGCTTGTCTTTCAAGGTGGTGGCACACTAAATTCTAGCCAGAATCTAGGACTTAGCGCATTACGTAATCAACTCCTCAATGAAGGCACAAAAACATTAGGAAGCGTAGAATTTGCAAAAGCATTAGAGCAAAAAGCAATCTCTTTGTATGTTTCAGGTGGCAATGAAACACTTTCTTTTCAGCTTGATTATCTCAAAGAAGAAGAATCTAGAGCTATCCAAATGCTAGGCGATCTCCTCACAGATCCAAACCTCACCACTCAAGCCCTCCAAAAATCCAAAACTGCGATCATCTCACAAATCCTCAATAATCAAGATGATTTTGATTATCTCGCTGATGAGCTTTTAGATTCTAAGCTTTTTGCGCTCACACCTCTTGCATACCCAAAGCTTGGCACTCCAGAGCAAATCCAAAGCTACACGCTTGATGATATAAAAAACTCAATCAATCAAGCCCTGCAACTCAAGCGATTGATTATTGTCGTTGGCGGAGATATTGATGTCTCATCTACGCTCAAAAAACTATCCAAAATCCTAGAGCAACTCCCAAATGGCACACAATATGATCGTCTCCATTTTACGATTAATCCTACCCCAAGCACGATGATTAAGCACGCACCAACAAAGCAAGCCTATATTTATTTTGGCTCACCATTGATTGTCAATGATTTGGCAAAAGAGAGCTACCTTGCCAAAGTCGCAAGTTTTATACTTGGCTCTAGCGGTTTTGGCTCTCGCCTTATGGAAGAAGTGCGTGTGAAGCGAGGTTTGGCGTATTCTGCATATATCAGCTTTACCACGCGCCCTCTTGTCTCTTACGCAAGTGGCTATCTCCAAACAAAGCTAGAATCTCAAGATGAAGCGATCAAAGTTGTCAAAGAAGTGATTGCAGATTTTGTCAAAAATGGCGTAACCCAAAAAGAACTTGACGCAGCAAAAAGCTTTTTGCTTGGTAGCGAACCTTTGCGTAATGAGACATTATCGCAACGATTAGGGGCAAAATTTATATTCTATTACAATGGTTTGCCACTAGATTTTAATGCTACCCAGCTCCAACAAATCCAAAATCTTGATCTTGCCACGCTTAATGCTTACATCAAGCAACACACAGAAATCAATAACTTAACCTTTGCTATCATCACTGCTGAAGCAAAAAGCGCGAAATCAAAACAAGATTCTAGCCAATCGCTTGCCAAAACAGCAAAAACACCCACAAAGTCATCACAAAAACCAAAAAAGGAGCAAAAATGACTACCCAAAACTCATCGTTTGAAACCATCATCGGGCTTGAAGTGCATGTGCAGCTAAACACCGCGACAAAGATTTTTTGCTCTTGTGCCACAAGCTTTGGAGAAGCGCCAAATACCAATGTCTGCCCCACCTGCCTAGGACTGCCCGGCGCGCTGCCAACTCTTAACATCGAAGCGGTCAAAAAAGCCATCTCTTTTGGCACAGCGGTGAATGCGCAGATTAATCAAAACTCAATCTTTGCGCGCAAAAACTACTTCTACCCCGACTTGCCCAAAGCCTACCAGATTAGCCAATATGAGATCCCAATCGTGGGGCGTGGCAGTCTTGAAATCGAGTGTGAGGGTGAAAAAAAGCGCATAGGCATCACGCGCGCACACTTAGAGGAGGACGCGGGCAAGAATATCCATGAGGGGGAAATCTCAAAGGTTGATCTAAACCGCGCCTGCACGCCGCTATTAGAGATCGTCAGCGAGCCTGATATGCGAGATTCTAACGAGGCGGTGGCGTATCTTAAAAAACTGCACTCAATCGTGCGCTTTTTAGGCATAAGCGATGCGAATATGCAAGAAGGGAGCTTCCGTTGCGATGCAAATGTCTCTATCCGCCCTAAGGGAGATTCTAAACTCTACACGCGCGTGGAGATAAAAAATCTCAACTCCTTTAAATTTATCCAAAAAGCAATCGACTACGAGGTGGCGCGCCAGTGCGAGGCGTGGGAAGATGGCAAGTATGAAGTCGAGGTGGTGCAAGAGACTAGGCTTTTTGATACGACAAAAGGCGCGACGCGATCAATGCGCGGTAAGGAAGAGGCGGCGGACTATCGCTATTTCCCAGAGCCGGATTTGCTGCCGGTGTATATTGATGAAAAGCTAATGAGCGAGGGGCGCGCGATCCCTGAAATGCCCGATGAAAAATGCGTGCGCTACTGCACTGAGCTAGGGCTAAAAGAAGCCGATGCGCGCGTGCTTATCTCAAGCGTGGAACTTGCGCGCTACTTTGAGCAAATGCTAGAATCTGGCGTGAGCGCAAAAGGAGCGCAAAACTGGCTCACAAACGAGCTTTTAGGCAGGCTTAAGGGTGAAAACACCATAGAATCTTGCGGAATAGATTCTAAAACCTTGAGTGTCCTTGTGGCGCGCGTAGAGGGTGGGCAGATAAGCGGCAAAAGTGGCAAAGAAATCCTTGATGTGCTGGTGGCGCAAAAAGGTGGCGATGTCGATAAGCTTATAGAATCTTTGGGGCTAGCGCAGGTAAATGATGATAGCGCGCTAATAAATGCAATCGATTCTGTGCTAAGCGCTAACCCTGATAAGATCTCTGAATACAAAGCCGGCAAAGACAAGCTTTTTAGCTTTTTTGTAGGGCAGGTGATGAAAAACGCTAAAGGCGCAAACCCCGTGCGTGTGAATGAGCTATTAAAAGAGAAGCTACAATGAATTTCAAGACGCCTTAGCGCACTATTTGAAGAGCAAAAGACAAGCACAATGCAAAAATGGCAGAAGTGGCAAAAAAATATCGGAATCCTCTTTCTTGCGCTCTCGCAGGGCATTTTACTTGGAATTGTCTTTTATAGCATACTTGATAAGATGGATTCTGATTGTATTGAATTTTTTTATGTAAGTATCATTTTTGGCTGTGTGGGGATTTTCTTACCTATCTCCAAGCTCTTATATGCGCGCAAAATAAAAGCTTTTATCGCTTTGCTTGTTTGTATTTTTGGGTTGTATATAGCCACGATATGTATTACTAACTCTGAAGCTGGCGGGTGGCTAAGTATCTTTTTCTTTGTGCCATTTGTAGTAAGCCTTATTTGCGGAATTTGCCTTATTTTTGTGCGCACTATTGTGTGCCATAAGGGCTTTGGGCTTATGGTGCTAACATTTTGGCTTCTTATTATGCTTTGGTGGTTGCATTGGATACTCTAGAGATGTTAGAAATGTAGTGTAGCCCTAACCCCTAAAACCCAAAGAATCTTGCTAGATTTTATATGTTTGATATTTTTATTGAAGCCATTGACCCAAAACTCCATTATCATTTTCGTATTTCCAATCCTCATCATCTTCATCATAATCGCCTTTTTGCGCTATTTTTGCATGTGTTGTGTTTTGTGCGTTTTGATTGAGATTGTGCCAAAATCCATAATACACTTGAGCGGGCGTGCCATTTAACTTCATCAATTCATTGCAACCGACTTTGATTCCAAGCTGGCAGGATTTTTGATAATAGATTCTTGCTTGCGTATAATCACTCATATAATCGTTGATGATGAGATGTTGCGCGACTTTTAAGCAGCTTATACCATCGCCATTATTGCATTGCTGTGTGGATATTTCCATATTGAATTCTGCTTTCTTGTTTTTACTCAATATATCTTTGAGGCTTTTTGCGCCAAGAGTGCTGTATCCAAACGCCACAAGACATAGCACAATGGCGATGTGTTTAAGTGTCTTGAATATTTTGAGTGTGCTTTTCATTTTTAATCCTTTCTATGCTTTGATGTGTGATGTTTGATTTTTGCGTGATTTGTGCGACTTATTTATCTCATCTATCTATCGCATCTATCTCTTTGCCTATTCTCTACATTGCCTCGGGCTAAACATATAAAGCAAATCGCTTGTTTTGATAAATTTTTTATATATTAATTTTTATAGTGTAAAAATCAAGATACATTTTTGTAATATTTCACACAAAAGGATAGAAAATGACAACATACACTCAATTATTACGATCTGCCTTTAGAGCAGTGGGTATGGTATTTGTTTTAGGGATCGGGGTTTGCACTGCCAATACTGCTGATGATTCTCACACTATGCATGATATGGCGCATGATACACATACTCACGCACAAACAAATCACTCACATCACGATAATCACGATATGCTTGAAGCTATGCATAAGCCAATGATGCAAGCCAAAATCTCAGAATCTGGCAATGTGGATAAAGATTTTCTTGTCGATATGATCCCTCATCATCAAGGCGCGATAGATTCTGCAAAGCTCTACCTTCAAAACAACCCACAAAACCAAAAACTCCAAGAAATCGCCAAAAATATCATTAGCTCTCAAGAAGCAGAAATCAAAGAATTCCACACTCTGCTTAAAGGCGAACTCAACGCTACCAAGCTCTCCAAACAGCAATACAGCCAATATCTCACAGCCACAAAGCACAATGCAAATACAATGATGAAAGATATGAATCAAGTAAAGCCAAGCCAAAACATAGACAAAGACTTCGCACAAGCGATGATTCCTCATCATCAAGGCGCGATAGATTCTGCGAAGCTTATCTTGCAATACACCAAAGATACGCGTATCCAAAAAATCGCCCAAGACATCATCACCGCTCAAGAGAGAGAAATACAAGATTTGACTCAGATTTTAGATGAAATAACAAAATAGCCTATCTTGAGAATCTAGCTTGCTATCGCTTGAGATAAATTGATCTGAGTTGCAAGCTAGCAAGTTGTAATTAGCAGATTTAAGCTAGCGGATAATATGGCTTACAAATTTTGAGTAATTATCCAAAATAAGCCCGCCCTTGCGGAATCCAAGCCCGCAAGACTCATACGCAAAAAATACATTTGGCTGATAATACATTCCGTTGTGAGTATTGAGCTCATAAAATTCTTGATATACAGATTTGAAATTCTCATAAGAGCCATTATTTTGTGCTAGCGCGACCCCTTGAGGATTGAGAATGCTGACATTTGCGCCCTCTCGCCCAAAGCTTACTTTTTGGACTTGCTGTGTGTTTGGTAATGGCTCAAAAGAAGCGCGCAATAATAGCGGGTGATTTGGAAACAAATCCCAAAGGATTTTTAGCATTCGCTTGCTTTGAAACAATATCGTATAAGCAGGATTAAGAAAGATTCCAGCTTTATTATCTATAATCCCGCGCATTAGCATTGCTAATTCAGGCTCATCAATTGCAATGCTCTCCCATGGCAAAAGTTTAAATAAAAACTCATAATTTTCATCATTATAAAACACACCTTGCGTCTCAGAAAAAGAGATGTCTTGAATATAGGCAAACTCTGTTTCAAACCCAACACTCTGTGCAATCTCTTTGAGATACAAAGTCGTGCGCTCCTCTTCTGCGTTGCCAGATACAGAGCTAAAGAGAATCTTCCACCCCTCATACATCTCATCAAAGCGACTTATATCATCACCCAATGTAATCATTCGCTTGAAATTATCAGCGAGGGCTTGATAGATATTATTAAACTGCGCATTTTCATCAAGATGATTTGCCTTTAGCATAGCCCACTGGATCACTGCGCTTTCATAGAGCATAGTTGGCGTATCAGCGTTAAATTCAAGAAGCTTGATAGGCTTCCCATCAATCCCACCAGCAAAATCAAATCGCCCATACAAATGCCAATGCACTTCATCTTCCCAGCTTTGCTTTATCATCGGTATAAGCGAAACAGGAATATCTAGCTCAAAAAATAAATTATTTTTAATCACATATTCTCCCGCTTCACAAAACATCTCATAAAGTTCATTCCCCGCATCATAAAACGCTTCACATTCTGCTTGCGAAACTTCGACCATTTCAGGCTCGATATAAGGCGTAGAATCCAAATCCGTATGCCATTGCAAACCCATAGATTCTAGCTCTTGGGCATTCAGGGGTCGTAGTGGTGTAACTTTCATTATTTATCCTTATTATTTTCACTTCAAAACAGACATTATAATACAAATCCTGCTTATAAAAAATAAATTTTCACTTTTGCATTATCAACCACATTTACGCTACAATACCCACCTATATCCAGAATCTCAAATTTTAAGTTTAAAAATCTTGAGTTTAGATTTAAGTTTAAGTTTAAGTTTAAAGTCTAAGTTTAGATTTAAAGTTTGAGAGCTTTAATTCTATTCTAAAAGGAGCATTTATGCTATTTTACTTACAACAATGTATAAAGCGATGTATTCCAAATACATTAAAGAATATAGTGCGACATAATAGATTCTATACAGAGTATATTTTGCCATGGCGTTTAAATTATCAACAAAAAAAAGTTGCAAAACTTGATGATGAAACATTTTTAACAATGAGACATAAGCATATATTTGGTTATATTCCTAATTTTAAGAATCCACAAACATTTAATGAAAAAATAGTGCATAGAATGCTTTATGATAGAAATCCAATATATAGTGCATTAGCTGATAAACTCAAAGCTAGAATCTATATTGCTACTTGTTTGCAAGAGCTTCAAAATACTGCAAATATATCTCATACATCAAACATATCTGCTACTATGTCTAATACTACTATATCTATTAATACTATGGGGGGGGGGGCAGAGCAAAAGTAATGCTTTAGATTCTAAGCATTCAAATCTTTCAGATTCTGTTTCTTATTCAAATCATTTAGAATCTTTACATAAAGTAGATTCTGCAACTTTTAATTCTAATTCCTTAGATTCTTTAAATTCAAATTATTCAAATCTTTCTAATCATTTAAAATCTAAAAATTTAGATTTTAGTTTAGATTCTGCTACTCACAAGTTGGATTCTGTTAGTTTAGATTCTAAGCATTCTCAATCTCTTGATTCTGTTTCTTATTCTAATCATTTAGATTCTAAAAATTTAGATTCTGTTTCAAATCTTTCAGATTCTAATTCCTTAGATTCTATTAATTTGCATTCCATAGATTCTGCAACTCTTTCTTTACTCTTTATGCCTATTGATGATATACAAGACAAACTCTTTGAGACAAATACTTGTGAGTTTTTGCCAAAGATTTATGGAATCTATAAGAATGTAGAAGAGATTGATTTTACACATCTTCCACAAAGCTTTGTTTTAAAAACAAATCATGATTGTGGAGGAGTAGTCTTAGTGCAAGATAAAGATGAGTTTTTAAATAATAAAAAAGTATTTCAAGAATCTATGGATAAATTAAAAAAACATTTAAATACAAATTATTATACAAAGACTAGAGAGTGGCATTATGATAATATAGAGCCTAGAGTATTTGTGGAGGAGATGCTTGGGGAGAATTTGAGTGATTATAAGCTTCATGTTATCTGTAACAATATAAGCCATATTGATATTATTAGCGATAGACTTAAATGCCCAACAACAACTACAATGAATGAACAATGGGAAGATTTAGAATTTAACTATAAAAATAAAGCAGTAACGCTTTTGCCAAAGCCACAGAATTTTCAGACACTAAAAAATATAGCCCTCCATCTTGCAAAACCTTTTGATTATGTAAGAGTAGATTTATATGTAATCAAAAATAAAATTTTTGTAGGCGAGCTTACTTTTACTCCAAATGGAGGAATAGACACAGAAATTCCACCAATTTGGGATAAAAAACTCGGTGATTTATGGAAGATTAAAGCCTAGATTTTAGGATTTGGATTCTTTAGCAAGCCTAAGGCATGACGAGGTATTTTAGATTCTAGATTCTGAAACCGCCTTATCTTATGGATTACCACGCAAGGTTAAATATTGCTTGCAATGACAAACCTGCCTCGTGCCTCGTCATTGCGAGGACGATAGGACGAAGCAATCTAGTAAAAAATGGATTGCCACAGCCCTAAAGGGCTTCGCAATGACAACAAAATGATAGATTCTATGCAAACTAAAATCTAGATTCTAGAATCCTTGCTACCCTCATTTAAGAATGACAAAATAAAATATTTAATCACAATATAACGCGCGCTAGATTCTAGCCTTACAAACCAGAATCTAACCGCAAATCATCAAAGCGCGAAATCTTTGATTGTGTTGAAGTTTAGGTATGTGTAGATGTTGTTTTCTTTGCCTTTGAGTTTGTTTGGCACGAGATTCATATACTCCTCTATGCTTGGCAATCTTCCGAGTCTCGCGCAAACAGCGCCAAGTTCAGCACTTCCTAGATATACTTTTGCGCCTCTACCCATACGATTGTCAAAATTTCTTGTCGAAGTCGAAAACACAACTGCATTATCTCTCACGCGCGCTTGATTACCCATACAAAGACTGCAGCCCGGCACTTCCATTCGCGCCCCTGCTGCGCCAAATAGCGACAAGTAGCCCTCTTTTGTGAGCTCTTTTTCGTCCATTTTTGTAGGCGGAGCCATCCACACTTGCGTAGGGCTAGCACCCGCGTCTTTGACGATCTCACCAAACGCCCTAAAATGCCCTATATTTGTCATACAGCTTCCGATAAACACTTCATCAATATTGTGCGGACGATTTGGATCTGCTAGAATCTCACTCAAAGTTGCCACATCATCAGGATCATTTGGACAAGCCAAAATCGGCTCTTTTATTTCAGCCAAATCAATCTCAATCACAGCTGCGTATTCTGCGTCTTTATCAGCCTTCAAAAGCACAGGATTTTTAATCCACTCACGCATTTTTTCAGCTCGTCTTTTGAGTGTTTTGGCATTTTGGTAGCCATCTTTTATCATTGCTTCAATCAAAGAAATATTAGATTCTAGGTATTCGATGATTGGCTCTTTGTTAAGGGCTATCGTGCAAGCTGCGGCACTACGCTCTGCGCTTGCGTCTGAAAGCTCAAACGCCTGCTCTACTTTGATATTTTCTAAGCCCTCGATTTCAAGGACTTTGCCACTAAAAATATTTTTTTTGTTTTGCTTTGGCACAGTTAAAAGCCCTTGCTTAATCGCATAATACGGAATGGCATTGACTAAATCGCGCAAAGTAATGCCCGGATTCATTTTGCCTTTAAATCTCACAAGCACAGATTCTGGCATATTAAGTGGCATACTGCCCGTAACTGCTGCAAACGCAACTAGCCCGCTTCCTGCTGGAAAGCTAATCCCAATAGGAAATCTCGTGTGAGAATCTCCACCTGTCCCCACGGTATCAGGCAAGCAAAAGCGATTTAGCCACGAGTGGATAACGCCATCTTTTGGACGCAATGCAACCCCACCGCGAAAAGTCATAAAATCTGGCAAACTCGCCTGCAAGCTCACATCTGCTGGCTTTGGATATGCTGCTGTATGGCAAAAGCTCTGCATAACAAAATCCGCACTAAAGCTAAGGCTGGCTAGCTCTTTTACCTCATCACGCGTCATCGCTCCTGTGGTGTCTTGTGAGCCGACGGTTGTCGCCTTTGGCTCGCAATACTCTCCTGCGCGCACGCCATCTTTACCGCATGCGATACCGACCATTTTTTGCGCAAGCGTGAAGCCCTTGGCACTTGAAGTGGGCTGTTTGGGTTTGGCAAAATCATTTGACTCACCAAGCCCTAAAAATTTACGCGCCTTATTGGTAAGCCCTCTGCCGATGATAAGTGGAATCCTCCCACCTGCGCGAATCTCATCAAAGATTGTATTTGGTGTCAAGCTAAATCCACTCACAATTTTACCATTTTTGAGAATCTCGCCATCATAGGGCTTTAGAGTGATAATATCACCCTCTTTAAGCTCATCGACTTTGGCTACAATAGGCAAACAACCGCTATCCTCGCAAGTCGCGAAAAAAATCGGCGCTATGATTCCGCCAATCACAAACCCGCCACTTTTTTTGTTAGGAATATATGGAATCTCATCGCCAAAATGCCACACAATAGAATTACATGCTGATTTGCGGCTACTTCCAGTCCCTACGACATCGCCCACATATACGACTTTTGCTTGATTGTCTTTGGCTATTTTTTTGATATTTTCTATTCTTGATTCGTAATTTTCTATACGACTTTTTAGCATCGCTTTGGCGTGTAATGGAATATCACTGCGCGTGAAAGCATCACTTGCGGGGCTAAGATCATCAGTGTTTGTCTCACCATCGATTTTTAACACTGCTAATTTTATCTCTTTTGGCAATTCTTGTCTGTGCTTAAACCACTCTGCATTCGCCCAAGATTCTATCACTTCTTTGGCTAGAGCGTTTGATTTGCTTAAAGTAGCGATTGTATCAAACGCATCATATACCAATAATGTATGCTTAAGCGCATTAGCCGCCTCTTTGGCGATATTTGCTTGGCTACTTTTGAGTGCTTCCACAAGATATGGCACATTGTAACCACCAAACATTGTGCCTAGTAATGTAATGGCAGATTCTGCAGAAATCACCTCACATCGCTTCTCTCCTTTGACAATCTCTCCCAAGAACTCCGCTTTCACCCTCGCACCATCATCTACGCCTGGACTTACGCGATTGACAAGCAAATCTTTGGCAAATTCTTTGTCGCCTTGTGAGCTTTGAGAATCTAAAAGAATCTCCACAACTTGCTTGACTTCATTTGCATTCAATGGTAATGGCGGAATGCCCTCTTGCTGCCTTGTCTGAAATGCTTGTTGGTATGTAGTAATAAAACTTTGCATTTTTGCTCCTTCCTTTTTATCGTGCTTTTTATTTTGCGTTTATGTTGTAAGACTTTTAAAGTATATCAAATTCTTAACTGAAAGTTTTTTGATTATGAAGGTTAAATTTTTTATTACTTTTTAAATTGTCTCATATATACACAAATCACCGCAGAAATACCACATAAAAATGAGGTGCAAAAATTTGCAACTACACTTTGAGCGTTTCAAGTAATTTCAAATCAAATCCCTTGAGAGCGGCGTATTCTCTGTGATTATTGCTGATGAGCTTAAATTCTTTAATGTCAAGTTTTTTAAGAATTTGTGCGCCAATGCCAAAATTTTTCATCAATTCAGATTCTGTGCTTTTGTCGCTGATAAAAACCAAATACCCGCCTTCTTTTTGCAAAGTCTTAATGCATCGCAGGACAAATTCAAAATTTTCAAAATCACTCAAAAACTCATAATCTGTCCGAATCGTATGAAAGCGCACAAGTGGCGTAGCATTGCGCCCAAATCTAAACACATAATGTTCGCGATTGATATGATCTTTGAGAATAATTTTTTCGCATTTCTCTCCCAAAAACACACTCTCTTCTTTTCTGATGAGATTTAATAAACTCTCTGTCTGCAAACGATATGCCACCAAATCCGAAACATACAGAATCTCAAGATTATGTTTTTTTGCAAAATAGCTCAAAAACTGATCACCCCTAGCTGCCATAGTTCCATCTTCTTTCATAATCTCACAAATCACACTAACAGGCTTTAGCCCTGCCATTTTGCATAAATCTACACTTGCTTCAGTATGTCCTGTACGCACAAGCACCCCACCCTCTTTAGCAATCAATGGAAAAATATGCCCCGGACGAACAAAATCTTGTGGCTTTGAAGCAGGATTACACATAAGATTAATTGTAAGATCTCGCTCGTATGCTGAAATGCCTGTTTTAGCAGATTTTGCATCGATTGAAACGGTGAAAGCGGTTTCATGATTAGAATCATTTTTTTCGACCATTGGCGAGAGTTCAAGATTCTGAGCGATGTCTTTTGTGATTGAAACACAAATCAATCCTCGCGCTTCCTTTGCCATAAAATTGATTTTTTCAGGTGTGCTAAAAATCCCTGCAAAAACCAAATCTCCCTCATTTTCTCTCTCTTCATCGTCCATGATGATAACCATTTCTCCATTTTTGATAGCAGAGATCGCATTTTCCACGCGTTTGACATAATCGGGCGTATTCATCGTATAAAATCCTTAAAATATTTCAAAAGTTTTTGCGGAATTATACAAAAAATATTGACAAAAAAACAAAAAATTATATATAATTGCTCTTTTTAAATCAGACATTTTAAACATCAAATAAAATATTAAAAATCAAAATATTGGGGTATCGCCAAGCGGTAAGGCACCTGGTTTTGGTCCAGGCATTCAGAGGTTCGAATCCTTTTACCCCAGCCACTTCTTAAATAATTTAGTCCATAAAACTTAATTATATTCAAAATATCGCGGGGTAGAGCAGTCCGGTAGCTCGTTGGGCTCATAACCCAAAAGTCGGCGGTTCAAATCCGTCCTCCGCAACCAATCCAAACAAATCTAATCCAAATACAAAACTCCTTAAGGAATCCAATGATTACGGTAGCACATAGTCCAGATGCTGATGATATTTTTATGTATTATGCAATCGCTTTTGGGTGGGTAGATTCTAGGCTTAATCAATGCTTTAGCAATATTGCTTTAGATATTCAAACCCTCAATGACGCTACACTTAATCAAAAATTTGATGTGAGTGCTATTTCATTCGCACTGTATCCATTTGTGCGAGAATCTTATGCGCTTTTACGCACAGGGGTGAGCTTTGGCAATGGATATGGCCCAAAACTCATCAAGCGCAAAAACACAACTCTAAAACCTCATTTCAAAGTCGCGCTCAGTGGCAAACACACAACAAACGCACTTTTATTTCGCTTAGCGTATCCAAACGCAAAAATTGTATATAAAAATTTTTTAGAGATTGAGCAAAGTGTGCTAAATGGTGAAGTCGATGCGGGTGTGCTTATCCATGAGTCGATTTTAAACTTTAGCGACAAACTTGAAGTAGAGAGGGAGATATGGGATATTTGGTGTGAGCTTGCGGGGCAGGAGATTCCACTACCGCTTGGTGGAATGACATTGCGGCGATCGATTCCGCTTAATAAGGCTTTAGACATTGAAGAAACACTAACAAAAGCTGTCCTCATCGCCACACAAAACAAACCCATACTCTCAAAAATGCTATGCGAGCGCAATCTTATCCGCGTCAATGCCACTGAGCTTGATACCTACCTCAATCTCTACGCAAATAATGACTCCATAACCTTAAGCAATCAGCAATTCTTAGCTTTGGATACACTCTTTAAGCTTGGCTATGATAACGGAATATATGATACTGAAATACATTGCAAAGACTATATGCTACCCAAAGAATATTTGAATTTTAGGCACTCATAGAATCTACAAACCCTTATTTTTTATTTTATATTCTTACTCAACCCTAATCATATAAAGATTCTCAAAATCTCTTTGTATTATTTTTATAAACACATATTGTGTTTGTATATTTTTGTAACATTCTAGTAAAAATTTTTCTATAATTTAATCAAACACATATTGTGTTTTATAAAATAGTGATAGTATCACAACTAAATAAGCTCTAAGAGCACAAAAAGAATCTAAACTAGATTCTCTTAATACAATCCTTGTGGAATGTATGAGTGTAAGTGAGTTAATTTCTAAATTAAATGTAAGGAATACAAATATGAACAGACGGACATTTTTTTACCATTCAGGCGTGTTGTGCTCTAGCCTAGGCTTGCGTGCCTTGGGCGGGAGCGCGACACTTGGGGCATTTAGCTTTTTGGGTGCGCAGGAATTCAGCGCGCCAAAAATCGGCTATTTGCCAATCACAGACCACTTGCTCATCATCGCAAAAGAGCTGCAGGACGCTAATTTCACGCCCATTAAATTTTCCTCTTGGGCGGATTTGAGCGAGGCACTGCGCGCTGGCGCCATTGATGGGGCGTTTATCCTAACTCCCCTTGCGCTTAAATTAAAATCGCAAGGCGCAAAGATTAAAGCCCTGCTTGCCACGCACAGAAATGGCTCCGCGCTTGTGGTCAAAAAGGGGCTTTTGCAAGAAGGGCAAGCGCATAACCCAAGCCTGCTAAAAGGGCGCAAGATTGCCATTCCTAGCAGGTTTTCGACGCATTATCTCCTGCTTTGCAAGCTATTAGAGCAAGCGGATGTGGATATAAGCGAGCTCAAGCTCATCGACATGCCACCGCCTGAAATGCTCCAAGCGCTCAATGCCGGCAGTATCGATGGCTACATTGTCGCAGAGCCCTTTTGCATAGCGGCACAAGCGCGCGCGCTGGCAGATATTTTCATCCTCTCAAAAGACATTGCGCCCAATCACATTTGCTGCGCGCTTGTCTTTGGCGAGGGCTATTTGCAGGCAAAGAGGGAATCTGTGCTGTCTTTGGTGCGTGATTTTAGCCAAACTGCGCGCTTTATCACCCAAAACCACCAAAAAGCCGCCGAACTTAGCCGTAAATTCTTAGGGCAGAAGCCAGAGCTTATCACAAAGCTCTTAGGCGAGCAAAAGCGCGTCATTTATGAGAATCTTGCGTTAAACAAAGAGGACATCACGCAAGTGCTTAAAGATTCCAAACATTTTGGCGTGGGGGATTTTAGCGTGAGCTATGAAGACTTTGTGGATTCTAGCTTTTTGCAAGCCCTCGCGCTTGTGAGCGAATACAAGGCGCTTGTGTAGTTTAGCGCGCCAACAAATGCAAGTGCATTGATTAAACCATTTTAGTTATAATCGCACGCTTGCAAAATACAGCATGAGAATCTTGCGAGATTCTATAAATTTAGACAAAGTGGAAATAACCAGAGTTACAAACGCAAAGAGCAAACTTTAGTTTTGCGAGCCCGCAGGCTTCAGGCGCTCTTGGGAATTCATTTCCCAAGAGCAAAACAATCTTAAGGAATAAGAGGGCTTTAGGCGCTAGGTGGGGCTTTGCTCCACCTAGCAAGACAATTCAAAGGAATATTTTATGAAATTTTTTAGCAAGTGGCGGATTCTCTCCTTTGTGCTGGTGCTAGTATTTCTTACATTCTGGGAGATTCTAGCCCAAAGCGCATACATACTAAACCCGCAAAAGGCTATCCCACCGCTTAGTATGGTTTTTGCGAAGTTTATCGAGCTTTGCGAAGATGGAATCTTAGGCGCTGCGGTTGTGGATTCTCTTGGGCGCTTTTTTGCGGGGCTACTCATTGGCGGAGCGCTTGGCAGTGGCGTGGGGCTACTCTTAGGGCGTTTTCGTGCCATTGAGATTCTGCTAGAGCCCTTCACAAAGATTTTTGCGCCCATCTCGCCCATCGCGTGGCTGCCCATCATCGTGCTGTGGCTTGGTATCGGGAATCTTGGTGCTATTTTTATCATCGCCTATGCCGTGTTTTTCCCTACTCTTGCGCTCTCCATCGCTGGTGTGCGCTCGATTAATCCCACGTTGCTTGCGATGGCAAAAAACTTTGGTGCTAGCGAATGGCAAAAATTCCGCGACATTATCCTGCCCGGTGCTTTTGTGCATATCGCAAGCGGGCTAAAGCTCGCCGCATCAGTGGCGTGGATACAGCTCGTGGCAGCAGAAATGCTAGGCATTCAAAGCGGGCTAGGCTATCTTGTCGCAGATGGGCGCAACCTGCTTGAGCTTGACATGGTCATCGTGGCGATGCTCTGGATTGGGCTTTTGGGCTATGGCATAGCGCTGCTTTTTGGCGCGGTGGAGAAGCTGCTCTTAAGGGCGTTAGGGGTGCAATCATGAATATCATTGAAATCAACAACTGCTCAAAAATCTATGGCACGCAAAAGGTGCTTGATGGGGTCAATCTTGACATCAAAGAGGGCGAGTTTATCACGTTGCTTGGGGCGAGCGGCTGCGGGAAAAGCACGCTTTTAAACATCATTGGCGGGTTTGAGGGCTTTGATGGTGGGGAAGTGCGCGTGCAGGGCAAGAGCTTTACGCGCCAATGCGATAATAACCTCTGTGTCAAGGTCTTTCAAGATTACGCACTTTTGGAGTGGAAAAGCGCGCTTGATAATGTCGCTTTTGCGCTGAAAGCGGCAAAGGGGCTAGATTCTAAAGCAGCAAGGCTTAAGGCGCGCGAGTATTTGGAGCTCACACATTTGCTAGGCTTTGAAAATCGCTACCCAAGAGAGCTTAGCGGCGGGCAAAAGCAGCGCGTGAGCTTGGCGCGCGCCCTTAGCGTGCAGCCAAAGATTTTGTTGCTTGATGAGCCCTTTTCTGCGCTGGATAATTTCACGCGAAACAGCCTGCAAGAAGAGCTTTTAAAAATCTCTCAAAGCCTTGGGGCGACTTTTGTCTTTGTCACCCATGACATCGAAGAGGCGATTTTCCTAGGCTCGCGCGTGATTATCCTATCACCCGTGCGTAAAAACATCATCGCGGACTTGCCCATAAATATCGACAAGAGCGAGCGCAACAGCCTTGAGTTTTTGAATTTAAAATATGAAATCGCATGGCTACTAAAAGCGCACAGATTCCGCTTGGAGTATGTGATTTAGTGGCAGGGTTTGGGATTTTAAAGCGCGCGTTTAGAATCCCGCGATTTTTAGAATCTGGGCAATTTACATTGCCTAGATTCTAGAGATTTCTCTAGTAAAACTCTTACACAAAGGACAAACATGGAAAAAGTAATCCCAACAAGCTGCACGAGGCTAGACCCAATCGATAAGGCAGGGCTAGAT
Source organism: Helicobacter fennelliae (assembly GCF_900451005.1). Lineage (NCBI taxonomy): Bacteria > Pseudomonadati > Campylobacterota > Epsilonproteobacteria > Campylobacterales > Helicobacteraceae > Helicobacter > Helicobacter fennelliae. Next base: position 1,243,473 of record NZ_UGIB01000001.1, on the reverse strand, counting down.
GCGCTCATTAAAGATGGCAAGGCAAACCCAGAGGTGATAAAAACGCTCAAGTGTAAAACCGTGGCTGAGGGCAAATTCCGCCACGCAAACTATATCCGCAATCTGCCCGCTTACATAGTCGATGAGCCGCCAACCCTGCTTGGCGATGACACCGCGCCAAACCCAAGCGAAGCAGTGCTAGCCGCACTTGGCAGCTGCCTAGCAGTGGGCATCCACGCCAATGCGATAGCCCAAGATATTGTGATAACAAAGCTTGAACTTGAACTTGAGGGCGACCTTAATATCACCGCAGTCTGGGGCACAGGGGATCTCTCAAAGGACAAACCGCTAGGATTCACTCAGGTGCGCGTGAAAGTCAATCTTGAATCAAACGCCTCAAAAGAGGTGCAAGAGAAGCTCATAGCACACGCCACGAAATATTCGCCCGTGGCAAACACGATTTTGCGCGCAGTGGATTTAGACATAAAGAGCTAATATGAGCACCCAAAAAACTACAAAGCTGACACAAGATGCGCTTAAAAACCTTAGCAAAAGGCGCGTGCAAATCCACGCAGGCGAGTATCCTAGCGAGATACTCCACACTTTTGGTGCAAGCGGGCTTTATGGCGCATTTAAGCAAAAAGGTGCTTTAGGCTTAAAAGACGCGCTTAAGAGCGTGCAAGAAATCTCAAAAGTCTGTGGCAACACGGGCTTTTGCGTCTGGGCGCAACAGAGCCTGCTTTGGTATATCCTTAACTCTTGCAACGCCACAAGCGCGCAACAAGAGCTTTTTAAGGCTTTAAGCAGCGGGGAGATTCTGGGTGGCACGGGGCTTTCAAACCCTTTCAAAGCCCTAGCTGGCTTAGAATCTATCCGCCTGATCGCAAAGCGCACAAAGGGCGGGATTTTGCTTAATGGCACGCTTGCCTTTGTCTCAAACCTAGCATTCGGGCATTATTTTGCTGTGATTGCGCGCTTAGATTCTAGCGAGGATTGCGCAGGTAAAGATTCTGTAAATAAAGACTCTGCAAGCAAAGATTCTGCGGGCGCGGATTCTAAAAGCGCGCTCACGCCTGATTCATGCATCATGGCAATCGTGCGCTGCGATGAGGATCTCAAGCTAAAAAACATTGCGCCATTTTGCGCCTATGAGGGCTCAGGGACCTATGCCTGCGTATTTAAGGACTATTTTGTGAGCAGTGAATGGATTTTAAGCGACCCCGCAAGCGCAATTTTGCCCAAAATCAGTGCTGGCTTTGTCGCGTTGCAGTGCGGTATGGGGCTAGGAATGAGTGAGAGTGCGCTTGAAGGTTTAGAGAAAAAATGCTTTTTTCCTAAAGAAACCCTACAGGCACGATTAGATTCTCTCAAAGAGCAAATTTATGCACTCACGGAGGTGATTTATTCTAAAAATGCCCTAAAGAGTGTGCTAAAGCTTAAACTAAAACTCATCGCACTTTTGCAAGAGCTAGTAAATGCAAATGTCATACAAAGTGGTGCTAGCGGATATTTTCAAGGTGCAAAGGCAAGCAAACTCTCAAATGAAAGCGCGTTTTTTAGTATCATTAGCCCAAGTTATGGACATATACAAAAGCTCTTAGAATCTTAATCTAATGCTTCTTCAAAATTAGCGCTCCAAGTATATTTGCTTTTCATAGATTCTGGCATTACGCAAAAGATTTTATAAAGCTAGAATCTAGAATCTACTCATCATTTCAAGCGACCAAAATAAGCAAATGATCTATTTATAGATTCGAATTGTGGTGGATTCTAGATGGTTGATTTACTAAAGCAAGGAATCAAAATTTTATTTAAATTTATTGATTCTAGGCTTTGGCTCAATCCAAAAACAAACACCCTATGCAACACACAGAATCCAAAATAGATTCTGCGTTCTAGATTCTTGTTTGAGGTTTCATCTGCTATAATACCCTCTTTATAACTCAAACCAAAGGACAAAATATGGAACTCACTCAAATTTACAATAAAAATTTCTATGGAAAACCAGCTGGTTCTAATCCTTCCGCAGAAGAGATCTTAAGCTATGTTGATACACTTTTGCACCCAAAAAGTGTGATTGATGTAGGCTGTGGCGTAGGCTCTTGGCTCAAAGCATGGCAGGATATAAACCCAAATATAGCAATCGCTGGAATCGATGGCAATGAAGTGGTTTCACAATTTCCATACATTTCAAGTGAATCTTACAAACAAGTCGATCTAACTCAAAATTATCAAATCACCTTACAAGAAGTTTGCAAAACATTTTCAAATGTAATAGATTCTAGCTCTAAAAACGCGCTTGGGGGGGGGGCAGAGAATAATACAATAGAAAATAAGATAGATTCTAGCGCATTAGATTCTGCCAACTCTAAATACTCTACACAATCTAAAGACTCAAAACCACAAAAACCATTTGCCTTAGCTCAAAGTATCGAAGTAGCCGAGCATCTTTACGCACAATATGCGCAAAATCTCATTGATTTGCTGACTTCACTTTCAGATATTGTGCTTTTTTCAGCAGCTATTCCTTATCAAGGTGGCACACACCATGTCAATGAACAACCGCCAATATATTGGGCGAAACTTTTTGCCAAAAAAGATTTTGTGTGTTTTGATATTTTGCGAGATAGATTCTGGGAGAATACTAAAATAGCTCCATGTTATCGGCAAAACATGATGATTTATGTGCATAAAAGCAAGATAGATATGTTTAAAGACTTTAGCCCAACGACAAATCCGCTATATATTATCATTCCAGAAATTTGGGAAATGTATCTTAAATCTTATACTCAAATGAAAACAGCATATAGCAAAATGCTTTGTATTCGATTTAGAAGATTTGTAGGCAAGATTCTAAGGGCACTCAAGCTACGAAAGTGATAAAAGTAAAAAATAATAAAAATGTGAGATTCTATGAATCAACATCACGATAAAACAAACTTTCTACAAAGATTTAATTTTGGATTAACAAAATTTAAGGCAAAATTGAGGGTAAAAATCACTAAAAGGGTAATGTAATGGAAGAGAGACTTTTTACAATCGCAGGGCTTTTTAGCTCTGATCATCACTTTATTGTTGCATTCTATACCATATTGTGTGCGATTGTTACGGTTGTTGTCGCAAAAATGGCTACGCGAAATATGCGCGTGATACCAAATGGCTTGCAAAATCTCTACGAAGCCACGATGAGTGGTATGCTTTATATGGCTAAAGATGTGATCGGTGAAGATAAAGCGCGCAAATATTTTCCATTGGCAGGCACGATTGGTTTTTATGTGTTTTATTGCAATATCATAGGCATTATTCCGGGTTTTGAAGCTCCGACATCAAGCTGGGATTTTACTTTGGTACTTGCATTGATTGTGTTTTTTTATTATCACTTTGAAGGTATCCGCACACAAGGTGTGATCCGCTATTTTGCACACTTTATGGGTCCTGTCAAATGGCTTGCACCACTAATGTTTCCAATCGAAATCATCTCTCACCTCTCAAGAATCATCTCTCTTTCGTTTCGTCTTTTTGGAAACATCAAAGGTGATGATATGTTTTTGCTTGTTATGCTTATGCTCGTGCCATGGCTCGTGCCAATCGCGCCTTTTGCGATTTTGACTTTTATGGCATTGTTGCAGGCGTTTGTATTTATGATCCTCACTTATGTGTATTTAGCAGGTGCAGTCCTTGCAGATGAAGAGGGGCATTGATTGGAGAATCAAGAACATGCCTTTGAAAAAAGATTCTCAAAAATCTTAGATTTTTTTAGTGGAGTTTTTTTTAGCGTCTCTATTATAGGGGCGGTGTTTTGTTTTTTTATGATTCGCTTGTTGTATTCTGACTTGTTTGCCATTCTTATTTCTATAAGTTTTTTTTGCATATTTATGTTTTTTGGGCTTGTTTCAAAATCACTCGCTCTATTGCTTAAAAAATTACCATAGCCCATTATGATTGTATGAATTCAGACTAAGGAGCAATGCGTTTATGTTTGGAATGGGGCTTTTTGAGATTCTCATTATTCTTATTGTGATGATTATATTTTTGGGACCAGACAAACTTCCACAAGCTATCGTTGATATTGTCAAGCTATATAAATCTTTCAAAAAAACAATCACAGAAGCAAAAGATACATTTGAAAAAGAAATCCATATCGATAGCCTCAAGCAAGAAGCACTCGATTATAAGCAAAATTTTCAAACCCATATCGATGATATCACCAAAGATATTCAGCTCCAAGAAATCCACCCTCAAAGCATTCAGCCCAAACCTATCAGTGAAATGTTTGATGACTACAAGCAATTACCACAAGAAAGCACAAACAGCATAGATAATGTAGATTCTGCACCAAGCGCGCAAGTAAAGCCACAAACTAAACCCCAATCAGCACAAATAGCACAAACACAAGCCAAAAAACCAAAATCACTCAAGCCCAAATCCACCACACCAAAATCCGTAGAAAAATCCACAGCAGAATCTAGCAAGAAGCCAGCCACCAAAAAAGTCTTGCCCAAAAAAGCCCAAAACGCCCACTCCAAAAAAACAACCGCCAAAAAGTCATCAATAATTAGGAGCAAAGATGTTTGAAGATCTCAAGCCTCATTTACAAGATTTAAGAAAACGACTGATGATTTCTTGTAGTGCTGTGATTGCATCTTTTATTGTTTGTTTTGCTTTTTGGAAGCCTATTTTTGTATTCATCGAAGCACCCATAAAAATGGCATTTAATAGTCAAGTGCAAGGCACACTTATGCAGCTTACGCCACTTGAGGGTATTTTTTCTGCGATGAGTGTCGCTCTTCTTGCAGCTATTACAATAACCACGCCGATTTTGTTTTGGCAGATTTGGCTTTTTGTCGCGCCCGGACTTTACAAAAACGAGAAAAAAATCATTCTGCCATTTGTGTTTTTTGGAAGCACGATGTTTGCATTAGGTGCGCTCTTTGCGTATTACATTATTTTTCCTTTTATGATTAAATACATTTTGATGTTTGGAAATGATATGTTTGAGGCAAATATCTCCATAGAAAGTTATGTGAGCTTTTTTATACGCGTGATTTTAGGATTTGGAATCTCATTTGAATTGCCCGTTTTGGCATATTTTTTGGCAAAGGTTGGGCTGATTACTGATAAGACACTAAAAGGATTTTTTAAATACGCAGTGGTGATTATCTTTATCATCGCAGCTATCATCACGCCCCCTGATCCATTCTCACAACTTCTAATGGCTATCCCGCTTGTTGGGCTTTATGGCTTTGCGATTGTGATTGCGCATTTTGTCAATCCCGCATCTAAAGATTCTGATACCACAGATACCACAGCTCCGCTAAGCCCCAAAAAGTAGAATCTATGTATGCAAAATCCTCACATAACGCTCCAAAACATTTGAATAGCTATGATTTGAATACTAATGATGTGAGTGATTTTGCGCTTGCAAATTATGACTACACTCTGCCTAGCCATTGTATCGCCTCCTATCCTGCCAACCCCAAAGAATCCGCAAAACTGCTAATTTACAATCGCCTTGACAAAAGTATTATTCATAGTGATTTTTATCATTTGTTTGATTTTATCCCAAAGGATTCTACAATTATCCTCAATGATACGCGTGTCATCAAAGCCAGAATCTATGGCACAAAGCAAAGCGGTGGAAAAAGCGAGATTTTGTTTCATTATTTTCTTGATCTTGCTGATACTGCGATGTCTGCCACGCATACCATAGCGATTTGCCAAGTGCGCAATTCCGCACCAAATGGCACAATCATTTCTCTCTCAAATGGCTATGTCGCAAAAGTTATCGATACTTTTAGGCAAAGTTATAAGCAAATTATTTTCTATCATCATGATGTGCCCATGCATCAAGCTCAAGTGTTTGAAATGCTAGAATCCATAGGGCAGATTCCGCTTCCACCATACATCAAACGTCATGTAGAAGCGCAAGATAGCGCGCAATACCAAAGTGTGTTTGCCAAGCATAATGGCTCAATCGCCGCTCCGACAGCCTCCTTGCACTTTTCTAAATCGATGCTTGCGTCCCTCAAAGCCCATTTTACGCTTTCTTATGTTACGCTTCATATCGGTGCAGGGACATTTTTTGGGGTAGAATCTAGCGACATTCGCAATCACCATATCCATTCAGAATCCCTTTTTATCTCTAAGCAAAATGCAAATCTCATCTACAATGCCAAAAAAATTTTATGCATAGGCACAACTGCTATGCGTAGCGTGGAATGCCTAGCGCGTGCAAATCACAATCCATCGCAGGATTTTAGCGCGCAATGTAATTTATTTTTGCACCCGGGCAATAAACCAATAAAAACTGATTATTTGCTGACAAATTTTCATCTTCCCAAATCAACACTCATTATGCTTGTCGCATCTATGATCGGAATCAAAGAATGCCAAAGAGTCTATCAAGAAGCCCTCAAAAACTCATATCGATTTTTTAGCTATGGCGATGGAATGCTTATTTTATGAATCTCTCCACGCTTGCACCATACATAGACAAAAATCTTGATTTGCAAACCATAAAGCAAAATCTTAATCTCTACACTACTATTTTGCTTGAATGGAATCAAACGCACAATCTCACAGGCGCACAAAGCGCACAAGACATACAAAAAAACATCATCGATTCACTCTATCCGCTTTGTTTTTTGCGAGATTTTGAGCTATGCCTTGATGTCGGAAGTGGGGCTGGATTTCCTGCGATTGCGCTTGCTATCGCTAAACCAAAGCAAGAATTTATCCTTAGCGAGCCACGCGCCAAAAGAGCAGCGTTTTTGCTATTTGTCAAGCAAAAACTCAAACTCCACAATATCCACATCGAAAAAAAATCCATCCAAGAAATACACACAAAAGCTGATCTCATCACTTCAAGAGCAGTAATGCCTACATCAAAACTCCTGCATCTTTGTAGCAAAAACTTAACACATAATGGGTATTATCTGCTATATAAAGGTGAGCTATCAGCGACCCTGCCAAACAATCTCAAATCTCAAATATTCAAAAGAGATGAGAGAATCTATCTGTATATCAAAGGAGAGATATGAAAATTCTTATTATTGCGGTTTTGCTTATTGTGCTGGTGTATTGTATTAGTAGGGCATTGAGACTTCCATCTCAACCCCCAAAAAAAGAAGAAGAGATGATCCAATGCGAAAAATGTGGCACTTATGTGCTGAAAAATGAAGCAATCAAATATAGCGGCAAATATTTTTGCTCCAAAGAATGCTTATAGGCTTACAAAAAAGAGAAAAGATAATAAATAAGAGATAAGCCAAAAAAATATAAGCAAAGAGCAAAGGAGAAAAAATGCTTATTATCGGACATCAGCACATTGTGTGTGAAAAGTTTTTGGAAGTGCAGACAATCCAAGAGATTCAAACAACCAAAACAACTCAATATACGCAACAATCAGATTGTGTGCTGTGGTTTAAGGCTTGCAATGATTATAATTTTGGCTTGGCAAAAATGCTTGCTAGTATGCAATGTCAATTTGGGGTATTGGTAGAAAATATCACTGATTGTATGCTTTATGCAAGCTTTCAGCCCAAATATATCCTCATCAAAGACAATGCCAAAACCTACCAGAATCTAGCAGATAATTATTTATTAGATTCTAAGATTTTACTCATTATAGCCAAAGAAGAAAGTATCGCTACTGCCGCACTTGATGGCATTGATGGTGTGATATTTGATTTTTATCTTACTTGATTTGAAATTTTTATCTTTATGCTACTTATCTTGCAATGTTTTTATAACCTCATCAAAAGAAAATGGCTCCAAATGAAGCTCTTTTATTTCTGATTCGCTTAATCTATGCCAAATCACACTTTTTGCAAACACAAATGTAGAATCCAAAGAAAAAGTTAGCTTCAAATCTCCATTTTGCAAGATTTCACCTTTGGTGTAATACTGAAAGCAATCTTGAAAATTATATGATATGCCACCTTCTAGTTTTGTGTTGCTAATCCTCAAGTCTTTAAGAAATATCACGCCCTTATCACTTCTAGTGCGTAATTTTTTATTTGGATTGCATGTATCTTTTTTGGCAGGTGTGTTATTGAGATTTGCGACCCCATAAGCAAGCATTTGTCCATGATAATTAAAAGCATACACATACGCTCCCTTATACATCAAAAAGTTTGGCACTTTGTAGAATCCATCAACATCAACTGCCCGCAGACTCAAAGTGGCGATCATCAAAAATAAAACTTTTTTCATCATTATCCTCTCAAATCACATTTTAATAACTTATTAATGCCTTATTAATATTTCAATCGGAACTTTCACAACGCTTTTATAGACGCGCTCTATCTGCAAAGTCTCTGCCCCAAGCCCGCCAGCATGTATATCATAAGGCATAAATACGCCCAATGTGCGTGGCATAAAATGCAAAATAGAATACGCACTCGGATAATCCCAAACACTCAAATCTTTTTGTGGATTATACGAGGTGTGTATAGTAGCGCATTGAGAATGCGCAATATAAAACAATTCCTCACCCTGCACAAGAAGCTGAAAATCAATATATCGCTGATGTGATTCAAAAAACGCGCTAGATTCTGCTTTGAGTGTGTAGGATTGCTCGATTGCTATCATTCCCTCTCCAATCTCAAATTTACACTCGCCATAAGTTCCAAGAATGCGCGTATAAATCTCACTTTGTGGCGTTAGGGCTTCTTTGAGATAGGCATAAAGCGTATGTGCTGCACTTTTTTTAAGCGTTGTAAAGATGATATGTGCAGAATCTAACTGCGAGATAAAAGCCATTGGTGCTCCTTTGTGGTAGTTTTATTTTTGCGTTTGCATAGAATCTAGAATCTACATCCATTCCAAAACCTTACTCACCTCCCCAACCTCAAAACACTTCACATCAGTCTTAAAGCTTGGCTTTTTAGGCACTATGGCTTTATTGAGTCCATAGTTTTGGATTTCTTTGATTCTGATGTCAAGATTACTCACATCGCGCACATCGCCTGTGAGGCTCACCTCACCGATAAATACACTCTCAACTGATAATGGGCGATTCCGAAAGCTTGAAATAATCGCCGCGACAACGCATAAATCAGCACTTGGTTCAGTGATTTTAATCCCGCCCGCGACATTGATAAACACATCATAGCGATTAAGCGGAATCTCAAGCTTGCGCTCTAGCAATGCAAGCAGCATATTTAAGCGATTTACATCAAAGCCTGTGCTTTGACGACGCGCATTGCCATAGCTTTCACTCACTAATGCCTGAATCTCAATCACCAATGCCCGAGAGCCCTCTAAAAGCACAGTGATCGCACTTCCTGCTACAGGCTTTCGCTTTTGAAAAAAGACTTTTTGAATGTCTTTTACGCTATTGAGTCCATTTGCATTCATCTCAAAAATCCCAATCTCACTTGTCGTGCCAAAGCGATTTTTAAACCCCCTAAGAATCCGAAACTCCCTGCTTGAATCACCCTCAAAATACAACACACAATCAACCATATGCTCCAAAATCTTTGGTCCTGCAATCGAGCCTTCTTTTGTGATATGCCCGATGATAAAAATCGCGATATTGTGCTCTTTTGCCAAACGCATAAGCTCAAAAGTGATCTCTCTAACTTGCGAGATAGATCCCGGGGCTGAAGTGATCGAGGGTGCATAAAGTGTCTGGATAGAATCAATCACGCACAGCTCATATGGCTCATTTAAGAGGGCATTTTTAATGCTATCAAGATTGATTTCATTGAGCAAAAAAAGCTTTGGGTGTATGCAATCAAGCCTTTGGGCGCGGAGGCAAATCTGCCCTGCACTCTCTTCACCACTGACATATAAGACATTGTGATTGTGCTTAGCAAGCAATCCAGCAACTTTAAGCAAAAGCGTTGATTTGCCAACTCCCGGACTTCCACCAATCAAATACAACCCGCCCGGAACAATGCCACCGCCAAGCACCACATCAAATTCTTCTTGATATGAAGTAAAAAAAATATTTTTCTCGCTTTTGACTTCTGTGATTGCAGTTGGGGTATTTGTTTTTGCATTTGGTGTAAGGGCTTTGAGAATCTGCTTTTGAGAGTCATTAAGCTCAATAAGACTTTCCCAACTTCCACATTCTGGGCATTTCCCAAGCCACTTTGTAGTTTGCCAACCGCAAAACTGACACTCAAAAAGACTATTTTTCTTTGCCATTGTTTTGACCAAAAATGCAATCTAAAAGCCCATTGATATACATCTGCTCATCAAAAGGCACTAAATCATTCTCCCCCTCACCGATACCAAGAAAAAGTATCGGAATCTTAAGCTCATTGATAATGCTAAAAATCGCGCCACCTTTGCTCGTGCCATCAAGCTTTGTTACGATAACGCCATCAATGTGGATTGTTTGGCTAAAGATTTTGGCTTGATTGATAGCTGCTGAGCCTTGCGTCCCATCAAGCACGAGAATCTTTCGAAATGGCTGATTATCAAGTGCTTTAGCACAGATTCTGTCAATTTTTTCAAGCTCTTTTTTGAGATTGACTTGATTATGCAATCTACCTGCTGTATCGATGATTACTCGATCAATTTTGCGCGCAATGGCAGCTTTTATCGTATCATAAGCCACTGCCGAAGGATCAGAGCCTTGCGTGGTAGCGATGAGATTTACGCCAAGCTTTTGCGCCCATAACATAAGCTGCTCGCTTGCGGCTGCACGAAATGTATCGCCTGCTCCAAGCAGCACGCTTTGATGTTGTGTGAGATATATTTTGGTAAGCTTAGCAATGGTGGTTGTTTTGCCCGCGCCATTTACCCCGATGATAAGCTCTACAAGCGGTTTAGTAGTGATATGCTGGAGTTGGAGTTTTTCATTTTGCGTCTCACCGCGAAAGAGATTATGCAATGCGACATCAACTTCTGCGCGAGAGGGCGACTTTGAAGTGCGCGATAATACTTTTTGCACTAAATCATAATCCATATCAGATTCTATCAATGTATTTTCTAGCTCTTCTTGCGTGATTTTTTGCTGAGGCGCGCCTAGAATCTTAGAGAGATGAGAGGTTGTTTTGGTCCAAAAATCAAACATTTACATATCCTTTATGAAGCATTAATCAAGCATTTGTGTTATATCGCTTGCAAAAATTTCCTCTGGAATAATGCCCCAATAATCCTGATAAAAATCCCCTTTGGTATCATACAGCACAAAATAAGGAAGCTCTAGCTTCTGATAATCTTGAGACTCTTGAGATAGTGAGGCATTTTCATCATTTAGATTCTGGTTATTGAGATTTTGTTTTGATTGCACGATGATTTGAGGCATATTTATTGGATTCTGCGGGGCGATGACTTCAAATTCAATATGATGCTTTGTGATAAAATGTTCTATATCTTCGTTGCTTGTTGGGCTTTGTAATACACCTAGAATCTGCACTTCTTGATATGACTTTGCGAGATTATTAAAATGCTCATAATACATTTGACAATTTGCGCACTCTTCACCTACAAACATAAGCAAAACGCCCTTTTGGATTGGCTTAGAATCTAACTTGATATGCAAAAAACTTTTGCCAACCTCAAACACATACTGCTTTGATGGAGCATTGTATGAATATTTTTGGCTTGGCACTTGAGAATCCTTACACGCCACCACAAATAATCCGACAAAAATCATAAACAAAAAACGCATTTTTACTCCTTATCTCATATTATTTATTATTTATCATCAATGCGCAAAATCAACCGCTCGCGTCTCTCTAATAATGCTAACTTTAATTTCCCCAGGATAGCTCAATTTTGACTGGATTTCATTTGCGATCTCTTTTGCTAGCACAATACTATGAGAATCACTTATCAAATCCGCATTGACAATCACTCGAAGCTCTCGTCCTGCGTTTATAGCATACGCTTGCTTGACACCAAGTTTTTGCGTAGCGATTTGCTCCAAATCCTGCATACGAGTTAAGAAATTTTCTAGCACTTCTCGTCTCGCTCCGGGTCTTGCTGCTGAAAGCGTATCAGCCGCGCAAACAGCCGCTGCTTCGACACTTTCAAACTCCTCATCACCATGATGAGACATAATCGCATTAATCACCACTGGGTGCTCTCTGTAACGTCTGCACACTTCAGCTCCCAAAACCACATGATTACCATTGCCACTCTCAGCAGTTAATGCCTTACCAATATCATGCAATAACCCCGCACGTTTGGCTAATTTCTCATCGCCTCCTAATTGTGCGGTAATAATCCCTGCAAGCTGTGCTGTCTGCATAGAATGCTGAAGTGCGTTTTGCCCAAAGCTAGCACGATAGCGCAATTTACCAATAAGCTTGATAAGCTCTGGGTGCATATAATCAAGCCCCAAATCCAAAATAACATCTTTTCCTTCTTGCTCGATTTCTTTATCGATATTGTCTTTCACGCGCTCATACACTTCCTCAATCCTTGCGGGGTGGATTCTGCCATCTTCTATCAGAATCTCTAATGTTCTAGCAGCAATCGCGCGACGATAGAGATTAAAGCTACTCAAAATGATTGTTGAAGGTGTATCATCAATAATCACATCTACCCCGCTAATCATCTCCAAAGCCTTGATATTGCGACCTTCTTTACCGATGATTTTTCCTTTCATTTCATCATTTGGCAAGGTTATGACATTGATTAACCGCTCGGCTGCAAATTCTCCAGCATATCGTGTCGTGGCTTGTGCAAGGATAAAATACGCCATTTTTGTGGCTTCATCTTTGGCTTCTTTTTCATAGCGACGAATTAAATGCGCCTTTTCATCAAGTAGTTCATTTTCTAAATTTTTCAATAGAATCTCTTTTGCTTCTTGCTTTGTCAAGCCTGTGTAATGGCTTAGTGTATTATTTAATTCTTCGATGAGTGAGCGGTATTGCTTTTGCATTTTGAATTGCTGATCTTTTTGGAGCAACATATCATTGAGCTCTTGTGTGAGCTTATTTTTTTGCTCTTTGATAAGATTGAGTTCGTGCTCGGTTTTTTCTTTAAGCTGTTTTTGTTTAGATTCTAGCTCATAGGCTTTTTGTCTATATTCTTCATTGAGGGCATGGGTTTTTTCTTTAAAATTATGTTCAAGCTCGATTTTTAATTCTTTGGCTTTGAGCTGCTCGGTGTTTAAAAGGGTCTGCGCTTCAAATTCAATGGCTTTTGCTTTGGCTTTGGCTTGATTTAATAAATGACGTGCATCAAGATTTACTATTTTTTTGCAGACAAGATAAACGCTTAAGCCTGCTACCAACCCAGAAAGAAGACAAGCTATTATAAGTGGAATCATTTTTAAAACCCTTTTTTACCCGAAATTTATAACTTATATATTCATTGGCATTGATGTCAAAATCTTGCGTCATCACGCAAGAGGCAAGATATATGTCTTGATTGACAAAAATTTTATACATTTTATGCCTTATCTTATGTGTCATCATACCAAATGTTCGATCATACATGCCCTTTCCCATTCCTATACGTCTAAATGCAAGATCAATCCCCAAACAAGGAATAATTGCTAGGTCAATTTTCTGAAAATAAAAATGAGAGGGCTTTGGTTCCCAAATTTTATATTGATTTTGTTGTAACGGCAAACGATATGGTAACATTTTAAAGTTAAGCCCCTCTATGCTTGGAAGAAAAATTCTTTTGTTTTTTGATTTTTTAAAACAAGAAAGAAGTGGCAAAATATTTGGCTCAAACGCCATAGGATAGAACAAAAGGATATTTTTAAATTGCTTAGATTGGATTACATATTTGAGGTATCGCACAAAAACAATATGGCGATATGATACGCACGATTTTTGTTTTTTGGCTAGATCATTTCTGACAAAATGGCGAAAATCTTGTTTGCTTTGGGCGGATACAGCCTGAATCTCCAAAATCAGCTCTCCATAGATTCTACTTTGGGCTGAAGTTTTTTGACTTTGAGTCGTTTGATTCTCGCTCCATCCATCTCAAGTATGGTAAATTCAAGCTGCTTGTCTTGCACGACATCACCAACCACAGGCAATCTTCCAAGCATATTAAACGCATAGCCACCAATAGTTACTTGCTCGCATTCCTCATCAAATGTAACATTCATAAGCTTTTCTACACTCTCTAAATCCAAAATACCATCAAGCTCATAGGTATCCTCATCGATTTGAAACACATTTTGATTGTTTGGATCATGCTCATCATTAATATCGCCCATAATTTCCTCGATAATATCCTCCATTGTCAGCAATCCCGCTGTCCCGCCGTATTCATCGATAATTAGCGCGGTATGGATTTGCTCTTTATTCATTCTTTTGAGAATGTCTGAAATAAGTGCTGTTTCTGGAACGATAATCATCTTGCGAATAATTTTTTCGAGATTAACTTCTTCGCTTTGGTTGATTCTGCTTATCAGTAAATCTCTGATATGAATCATTCCGATGATATTATCTTTATTGCCTCGACAATACGGATAGCGCGTATAATTTGTTTGTGTTACGATTGAGAGATTTTCTTGATAGCTAGATTCTGCATTTAAGCAGACCATATCTTTTCTGGGTGTCATAATCTCTTTTGCCATAGTTTCAGAAAAATCCACAGCATTTTTGATAATCTCACTCTCAAATGAATCTATAAATCCACCCCTCAAACTCTCACCGACAATGATTTTTATCTCCTCTTCAGAGTGTGCATTTTCTTCTTCTTTGGTCGGCTGGATACCAATCCTACGCAAAACAAATTGAGCGAGCAAATCAAAAAGCTTGATAATCGGATAAAAAATGATAGAAAAATAATACAAAGGATATGAGATAACCAAAGCTGATTTTTCTGTTTTGGCAATGGCTATGGATTTTGGGACGATTTCACCAAGCACGACATGAAAAAGCGTAATAATTGTAAAAGCTAGCACAAAGCTAATCGTATGCACAATAAGAGAATCTTCTTCTAAAATACCATAAAAAGGAATGGCGATTATACGTGCTAAAGCCGGCTCACCAAGCCAACCAAGTGCCAAAGAAGAAAGCGTGATACCAAGCTGTGTCGCACTCAAATATGAATCAAGCTTTTTGGTTATCTCTAGCGTCAATTTTGCAACTTGATTGTTTTTTGAAAGCTCTTCTAAGCGCGTTTTACGAACTTTGACAATCGCAAATTCTGCGACCACAAAAAAAGCATTTAATAACACAAAAAATAAAGCTAATGCTAACATTAAAACCGAGTGATATGGATCCAATTTAATTCCTTAAAGTTTTAGGCATTATAATATGTTTTCATTAATTAAAAATACTTCTCAATATAAAGAAAGAAACCGCTCCAAGCACGCCTGAAGCTGGAACCGTGATAAGCCAAGAGGCAATGATTCTATTGATTTCACTTCGTTTCACAAGCTCATATTTATAAAACCTTTTAAGCTCTTTTTTTTCTTTTTTACTCAATACAAAATCCACTTCTTTGGTTTGTTTTTTGAGGTTTGCTAGAATCTCACTTTTGCGTTTGACATTTGCCTTAGCAAAGGTGCGCAAAAAACTCTCGATTGTTTTTTGATCTCTGCCTTTGTGTGCTTTGACGATTTGCTCGCACATCTCAAAATACCTGCCTTTGATGTATTCTCTCAAAAATCCAACACCAATCACAGCCCCTATGGCAATATGCGTAGAGCTCACAGGTAGCCCAAGCGCACTTGCAAAAAGCACAGTGATCGCTGCTGACATCGCAATACAAAACGCGCGCATTCTATCAAGCTCTGTAATTTCACTTCCAACGGTTTTTATCAATCGAGGACCATAAAGAGCCAATCCTATGGCAATGCCGATTCCACCAATAAACAATATCCAAAATGGAACATTTGCTTGTGTGGTGCTCCCTGTGTGCTGTGTTAAAACTTGATTAATCGCGGCTAATGGACCAATCGCATTAGCAACATCATTTGCACCATGAGCAAAGCTCAAAAGTGCTGCCGAAAAAATAAGCGGAAGCGTAAATAAGGTATTAATTGATTCTTTTGTGTTTTCAAGCTGGCTTGCTTTTTTTCTTATAAAAGGCGTGATGACAAAATAACTCACAATAGCAATAACCACAGAAATAAGAAAAGCCTGCATAAAACTAAAAGAATAAAGCTTTGAGAAGCCTTTGAGAAGCAGATACAAACTAAAAGCCAAAATCATAATAAAAACAAGCAATGGCACGACTTTTTTTGCTGCTTCTTTCTTGTCTTGTTTGTATGTAATGGTGCGCTTAATGAATAATAAAAAAATAATAGCAATAATACCACCAAGAACGGGTGATAACACCCAACTAAAAGCAATCTCTCCTAAAACCCACCAATTTGCTACCCAAAATCCACCCGCTGCGATCCCTGAACCCAAAACTCCACCAACAATAGAATGCGTAGTAGAAACTGGTGCGCGGATTATCGTAGCTAAATGAACCCATATAGCTCCTGAAATAAGTGCAGCTAACATCACAAATAAAAATGTCTGACTATCTCCGATTTTATTTGCATCAATAATATTTGACTTTATGGTATTGACAACATCACCGCCAGCCAAAATAGCCCCGCTTGCCTCACAAATACCAGCAATAATAATCGCACCTGTCAAAGTAATCGCATGCGATCCAACTGCTGGTCCGACATTGTTAGCGACATCATTTGCACCGATATTCATCGCCATATAGCCACCAACAAGTGCCGCAAAAGCCAAAAGTAACGACTGCTCGACAACTCCTGATTGCAAAGCAATCAAGGCAGTTGCTACCATAAACACAACAACTATTCCAATTTTTATGCGTTCGTTTCGAAATTCAGTTTGTTCGACAGATTTCTGAATCTTTTTAATATCCTTAATGTCCATAAAAAACTCTTTGTCTCATAGATTTGCAGAATCTATAATACCAAAATTCAGGCTATATCACATACTTTTCTTTAAGAAAACCAAAAATTAAGAGCGATCCTCTTTGATTCTAGCTGCCTTACCTTTTCTGTCGCGTAGATAGAAAAGTTTGGCTCTGCGGACGCGTCCTATACGCAAAACTTCAATACTTTCTAAACTCTCACTATAAAGCGGAAAAGTTTTTTCTACACCGATATTGTTTGCACCGATTTTGCGGATTGTAAAGGTTCTATCTACACCATTACCGCGGATAGAAATACAAATGCCTTCAAAATTTTGAATACGACTTTTGTCTCCCTCAACGATTCTGATACCAAGTTTGATCGTATCGCCTGCCTTAAAGCTTGGAACTTGTTTATTTTGAATTTGTGCTTTTTCAAAATTTTCAATATATCTATTTTTCATTTCTCTAACCTTTGTGTGAATTTCCATTTTTGGAACAAATCTGGTCTGAAATATTGTGTCTTACACAACGCCAAATTGTTTTTTAAATCTGCGATTATAGTATGATTTCCCTTTGAATACTCTGAAGGAGGAGGAAAATTTTTTATTTTTTGAATTTTTGAATTTTTGGCTGTATCTCGCGCAAACACCGGTGCTTCTAGCAAAAATTTATCAAAACTCTCGCCATGTAATGAATCACTATTTCCCAATACGCCCGGAATCTGCCTTGCGATACTATCACACATACAAAGTGCGGGCAATTCTCCTCCAGTCATAATAAAATCGCCCACGCAAAAAACCTCATCAGCCCAAATTTCAATCGCCCTTTCATCAAAGCCTTCATAACGACCACACACAAACATAATATGCCGTTTTTGAGACAGGCGGATAGAATCGCTATGACTAAAAGGTTTGCCATTTGGAGTCGCAAAAATAATATGCGGTGGCGATAAAAAATCCTGCTTTTTTGAATCTTTTGATGTGTTTTTTTGTTTTTCATCTGCTATGGTATTTATATGTTTATTTTTGATTTGATTTGATTTAACACTCTCAATGGCTTCTCCTAGAATCTGCGCGCACAAAACCTGCCCCGCACCACCGCCAATCTGTGGCGAATCTACGCTTTTGTATTGATTTAAAGCAAAATCCCTTATATGTATTGTTTGGATTGAGATGAGATTGTTATTGCGTGCGTTTTTGAGTATGGATTCTTGAAAGTAGCCCTCAATCAGACTTGGAAATAAAGTCAAAAAACTAAAAGTCATCAGCTCTGCTCCAAGATATATTTTGCATTTTGACTAAGAATTTGTTTATTCTCAATATCTACTTTTTGAATGTATTGATTAATGTATGGAATCAAAAAAGTTTTTTGTTTTGCGTGATTCATATGGGGGTTTTTTTGGGGACTTTTTTGTGATCTTTTTTGGGCTTGGATAATAAAATAATCAATATTTCCTATCCGCTCAATATCCACCACCACACCTAAAATCGCAGAATCTTCGATGATCTCACAGCCTACAATGTCAAAATAAAAAAACTCATCTTGTTGGAGATTGCATAATGCTTTTGTCTCTTCTTTGGTGCTATGAATAATGGCATTTACATAGCATTGAGCCTGCTCTTTTGAGCTAATCTCATCAAACTTGATATAATATTTTGTCGATATGGATTTAAAGTAAGCAATAGTGAGTGTTTGCTCTTTGTTTGCGGTAAATACCTTTAGCTGTGGCTGAAAGAAAGACAAAAAATCACTCAATGGAAAAAATGTAAATTCCCCATTAAATCCTCTTGTTTTTCCTAGTTTTCCTATTTCGATGAGTTCGGTATGATGGTTTGTGGTGCGATTACTTATCATTTGAATGTACAGTAATCCGATATGTTACACCATCTTTTGCTTTGCACCCAGAGACAAAAGTTTTAAGTGCTGAAATCATTCTGCCATCTTTGCCAATCACCTTGCCCATATCTTCTGCGCTGACAAAAATATCCAAACAGCACATTCCATCTTCAATGCTATGCCTTTGTATGTATGTTTTTTCAGGTATAGCGACAATCTTTTTTATATAAGATTCTAAGAATTTTTCAACCACTCCGTGCGCCTTTATTTATTATGTATTGATGTATGATTTGAAGTTATTTTGCGCTAGAGAGTGCGGCTACTCGCTCACTCATTTTTGCTCCCACACCTTTCCAATACGCCAATCGCTCTGCGTCAATTTTGATTGTTGCAGGCTGTGTCAATGGATTATAATACCCAATAGATTCTATCCAGCCACCATCTCTTCTTTTGCGAGAATCTGTAACTACCACACGATAAAAAGGTTTTTTCTTTCTTCCCATTCGCGTCAATCGGATTACTGTTGCCATATCATTAGCTCCTTGTTAGATTAAAATAAATGCGTATTATACACTAATTTTTTTATTATTTAAGATTTTTGTCGCATTTGACCCATCAATCCTAAAATATCTTGCATACCACCTTTTTGACTCATTTTTTTTGCTATTTTTGCAGCATTATCAAATTGCTTGATAATGCGATTAATATCAGCAACTTCCAACCCCGCACCAAGCGCGATTCTTTTGCGTCTTGAGCCATTGAGAATCTCTGGATTCTGACGCTCTTTGGGCGTCATAGAATTTACCATTGCTTTTATATCTTTTATCTCTTTGGAATTATCCAAATCGATATTTTTAAGCTGTCCTGCCATTTGTGATAATCCCGGAATCATCGACATAATCGAACCCATAGAGCCAAGTTTTTTTATGTTTTCAATCTGTGCCAAAAAATCCTCAAACCCAAACTGCCCTTTTTTAAGCTTTTTGGTAATGTTTTTTGCCTCTTTTTCATCAATCACCCCTGCTGTTTTTTCCGCAAGACTGATAATATCTCCCGCGCCCATAAGCCTTGATACGATTCTATCAGGAATGAAAATATCCAAATCCGGAATCTTCTCTCCATTTCCCAAAAACCGCAATGGCACTTGAATCTGATAAGCAATATTTAGTGCGATTCCGCCTTTTGAATCACTATCAAACTTACTCAAAATCACGCCGCTAAGCCCAATTTCTTTATGAAAGCTCTCTGCACTCCTAATGCCATCTTGCCCGCTTAGAGAATCCACCACATACAATGTCTCATCGGGCTTAATCTCTTGCTTGATTGACTTTAGCTCATTCATCAACGCAGAATCTATCGCCAATCTCCCCGCACTATCGATAATCATCACATCAAATTGCCCTTGAATAGCCCGCTCTTTTGCAGCCCTAGCAACTTCCAAAGCACTTTTATCAGGCAGGGCAAAAACTTCAACTTCAATTTGTCTCCCCAATGTCTCAAGCTGGCTTACTGCCGCAAGTCTTTGCATATCGCAAGCCACAAGCAAAACTTTTTTGTTTTTGGTTTTGAGATAATTTGCAAGCTTTGCACTTGTTGTTGTTTTTCCACTCCCTTGTAATCCCGTCATCAGCACGATTGTTGGCGGTTTGCTCGCATAGACAAATCCATAATTCCCCTGCGTTGTCAAAATCTCTTCAAAACTCTCTTGCATAGCTTTTAAAAAATTCTGCCGTCCAATGCCTGCTTGCTTTGTTTTGATAGCGATTTGATTGATGATTTCTTTGACGACTTTGTGATACACATCATTTTTCAGCAATGTTTTCTTAAGCTCTTCCAAAGCCCTATCAAGCGATTTTTGGTCATCATTAAAGCGAATTTTTGAAGCGATAGAACGAAACGAACTACTTAATGTATCAAACACTCTAAATCTCCTTAAAAAATATAAAAAGCCATTATATCAAATAACTTTTATAATATATCACGCAAAGCTTTTTTAAATTTTTGCTTATTTTGAACTTAAAACTCACAACTGCCATATCCCAAACCACAGCAGAAATCCTTTGCATTATAGAAATCATTACATATAATAAAAAATCTAAAATCATATAAATTATCCATTGAGTTAAATTTGTATTAATTTATATAAGCTATTTTATGCTGTTTCATTTACAGAATCTAAATTTAATCATTATAAACCAAAATCTAAATCAATTTCGGAGGTGCTTTATGGAATTTGAAACATCTTTGCGTGAAAAAAATCTTAAAATCACTCCTCAAAGACTTGCTATTTTGAGAGAAATCAAAGCAAATGGACACATTGGAATTGAGGAAATTTATGAAAATATCATCAAAAAGGATTGCCCATCAATCTCCCTTGCCACTGTGTATAAAAATATCACCGCGCTTAATGATGCAAATATTTTAAGAGAAGTCAAAGCTCCATCACAAAAACAAAAATACGAACTCTCGTGCGATAGACATATCCATGTAAGCTGCGAGAAATGCGGTAAATTGCAAGATGTGTATGTGAATGTGCAAAATATCTCTACTGAATGTATGCATAAAACAGGTTATAAACTTTTTGATGTTTCAGCGGTTTTTATCGGTCTGTGCCCAGAATGCAGTAGCAAAAGCCAAGAGCTAAAACCAAAAAATCAAAACTAGCAAAAGAGAAGCCATAACAAAAGCAGAATCTAGAATCTATTTTCCATAGAATCTAAAATCCATAGTTGTTTTTGTCGTCATTGCGGAGCTCTTTAGGGCTGTGGCAATCTATTTTGACTGGATTGCTTCGTCCTATCGTCCTCGCAATGACAGAGCAGGCTTGTCATTGCGAGCAAGGTTTATCCTTGCGTGGCAATCCATAGAATCTACTTTTTAGATTCTAGATTCTATATTGTTTTGACGCACTCTTACCTGTCATGTCTTAAGCATTAGCGAAGAATCCAAAGAATCAAACCAGAATCTATTTTAGAATCTAGATTCTAGCTCTTGTACCCTCAAGCCTTCTTAAGCCATTTAAGCTTATAGCCTTTTTGACTAAGGCTGTTTAATGTATGACTTGTATTATTTGCCACTCAAGCCTTTGATGTATTGATCGACAAGATACAAGCTATTTCCGCTATCGCCTACGAGTTTGATTTTATCGACGATGCCTCTAAAAAGTGCTTCTTCTTCGTGCTGTTCGGCGACATACCATTGCAAAAAATTGAAAGTCGAATAATCCTTAGACTGCAACATAAATTCCACTAATTCATTAATAGATTTTGTGATACTTAATTCGTGATTATAGGTTTTTTCAAACACATCAAGCAATGATTTAAAATCTGCTTGTGGCTTGTCAATCACGCTAAGCTCGACCTTAGAATCTGTCTCATTTAGATAGGTGATGAGTTTTTTTGCATGATCGCTTTCTTGACTTGCATGCTCAAACAAAAACTCTCCAGCCCCATCAAATCTATGTGTATAGCACCAAGAACTCATACTCAAATATAAATTTGCAGCATACATTTCTTTTGCAACTTGATCATTTAGTTTTTGAATAACTTCTTTTGATAACATTGATTACTCCTTGTTTTTTCTTAAAATGCAAGGAATTATAAGAAAATAAAGATAATATTAACCTTAATTTTTTACTAAAATTTAACAAAAATGAGAAATTAATATAAATCACAAAAAGGAAGCTTAAAACCTATGGATTCACATATCA
Source organism: Helicobacter fennelliae (assembly GCF_900451005.1). Lineage (NCBI taxonomy): Bacteria > Pseudomonadati > Campylobacterota > Epsilonproteobacteria > Campylobacterales > Helicobacteraceae > Helicobacter > Helicobacter fennelliae. The sequence goes on along the minus strand of NZ_UGIB01000001.1, from coordinate 1,221,188 downwards.
AAAAATTCCTCCACGCCTCGCATATATTGACTTTAAGCGTCCTAGAATCTCATACGCTCCATACTTTAGAATCTAGCACCGCAGAATACCACATTGCAGAATCTCACATCACAGAATCTCACATCACAGAATCTAGCACCATAGATTCTAGCCCAAACAAAATCGCAACACCCCAAACACCAACGCAGAATCTAGATTCTCAATCAAAACCACCCACAAACAAAACCACACTCCAACCCACGAAGCCTACCATTCAATCCGAGCCTTTATCTACAAATCACCCCGCAATTCAGCCCCAACTTCAGCCCACAATTCACTCTGCAAATCAGCCCATAACACAACCAGCAGAAATCTATTGCGCGAGTTGTTTTTATGCATTTGATAAAAAAAATCTTGCCTGCATTTTCAAAAGCCAAGCAAATAGCAAACACATCACCCTAGCAGCAAAAGCCCCAATAATAGCAGTCGCAATCGCTTCAGATACAAAAATCATACGACACATTCAAGGCGTGCAAGCCAAAGCGTATTTTTCAAAAGCCTCGCCCGCTCAAGAGAGAATCTATTACCAAAGATTCCCATTTGCTAAGCTTGGTGAGGGCGAAGTATATGCGCTTGCGATTTTTTGGGCAAAATACACAGACAATTCGCTTCTATCCCACCAAAAACTCACCTTTAGTCGCGATTTATCCTTTAATATCAAGCAATGAACGCCCAAAGTCAAACAGCACTTTTGGGGGCTTTTGGCATTGTATCGTTACATTTTCAAACCCCAATAACTCGGCATGATCTTGCAATATCTTTTGGATTTTTTCATTCATCACACCAAATTGCGCGACAATGCCCTTATTTTTGGCATTATCTTGTGTGTAGATTCTGCCATCAATAGGTCCTAAATGCGGAAAAACCGCATAAAAATCTATATATTGAGATTTTGGCGCGATCTGTATCAAATGCTCCTTGCCCTCATCGCTTATCACAAGCGAAATCACTCCCTGCTGCAATGAAAAAATCAGCGAAGAGAGCTGACTAAATTCATCTCTGCTCTGCGCGCACGAGAGTTGTGTCAATAAAAAATCTTTCAATTCCGCGACAAACGCCTTTGGATCATGCTGCAATAATGCCAAATCCTCAAAGCTTAGCTTCAATGGCATATCTTTGAGATGAGAGACAAAAAGTGGCTGCAAAGTGAGATTATGCAAAACAATCTGCCCCGCGCTATTTTTATGCATATTTGCCCAATATGTTTTGCCTACCTCAAGCGCGATTGGCGATTTGGTTTGGATCGTGGCATTACCGAGCTTTAAGAGGTATTCATCGCCTTTATTTTTAGCAAGTACTTTGAGCAAAATAGGCAAATTCGCGTTAAATGTTTTTGTATTATTGCTTTGGGATTGAAGTTTGGCGATTTTATTGATTGCGCTAAGTTTTTCTAGCATTGTGGCTCTTATGGCGCATGTTTGTGTGGTGCGCGCTTGTGCTGATATTTTTGCTTGAGAAATTGCGCGATTTCAAATGATAGTTGCAATTTAGAATTATGCTCTAATGTCAAAGAGCCTTCAGAATCCAGAATCTCAAATGCGTTGTGCTGGCTACCAAATGGATTGTGCGAGGAGATGATATTTAAGCACACGACATCACAGCCCTTTCCGCCTTGCTCTTGTGGCAAAAGCATTGTTTTTGCGTTGCTGATAGATTCTGATATACTCATATCTTCAGCCTTAAACCCGACCTTTATGAGATTGTCCGCATTGATATGCGTCAAAAGATCTTGCGTTTGTATCAGCTCAAGGCGCATAGATTCTGGCATCGCGCTTTTTTTGATTTTTGAGCTATGCGTAGCTTTGGGCTTAAAATCCGCAATAGCCGCTGCCATAAGCAAAAAAATATAAGAATCTGGATTCTTTTTTTGCGCGGTTTTTTGCGTGTTCTGCGCGTTTTTTATCGCTTTTGTCGCTTGCTTGATTTGCGTATGCAAGGCGTTTTGATAATCCGCGTGCGATTTGACTTGGATTATATGTATAGATTCTGGCAGTGTGAGTGGTAGCTTTGAGCTTATCAGCACTACTTCTGCACCAAGCACATACAAGCAAATCGCCAAATAGCTTGCCTGCAATCCGCTCGAAAGATTTGTGATACAGCGCACAGAATCTATCTGCTCGCTACTTCCGCCACCTGTGATGATGACTTTTTGATTCTGCCAAAACACATCACAGCACGCAATTTTTGCGATCCCAAACACAATCTCATAGATTTGTGCTAATGCGCCATTGCCGATCGTATCGCACGCAAGAGTGGATTCTCGAGGTGATACAATCTCAAAGCCATAACTTTTAAGGATCGCCAAAGCACTTTGAATTTGGGGTGATTCAAACATTTGTGTATTCATAGCTGGCGCGATGATTTTTGGCGCAGGGCTTGCAAGAAGTGTTTGGACTATGAGATTATCTGCGATTCCATAGGCGATTTTTGCGATGATGTTTGCCGTAGCTGGCACAACCACGCAAATATCAGCCCATTTGGCATAAGCGATATGATTGCAAGAGTGCGGAATCTTAGAGGCATTCGTAGCATGAGCGCAAATTTTATTATCAATGTCGCTAGTGTGATGCGTGTTGTTAGCGTCATTGGCGTCATTAGTATGATATTTTGTGTTTTGATTTTCCCAGCTCTCTGAGCCATTGTGAAGCACTTTTGTATGCAAAATCCCCTCAAAACTTAGCGGAGCTATAAATTTTTTGCTCTCCTCACTCATCACCACACAGACATTTGCGCCCATTTTTTTAAGCGTATTAGCAAGCTCTATGGCTCTAAAAGACGCTATCGAAGCACTGACACATAACAAAATATTTTTGTGAGCCAAAAGAGATTCTAAGCCTTGCATTTTCATTCTCGCATTAGGATTTATCTTAAATAACACTTCATAAATCAATGTTTTTGCAAAATTTTACCACGCTTTATTTGAGTTTAGAGTATGATTCTACCAAAACAATCTCAAACAATCAGTCGCATAGAGTTTAAACAAAAGGTTTTTTATGGAGTATTCATATCGGCAAAAAGTAAAAAAAATACTGCGTATCGCCCTGCCTTCTGGCGCAAATTCTCTGCTTGATATTATTGTCCTCACACTCTCACTTTTGTTTATGGGTATGCTTTCAAAAGAGCATATCATCGGCGTTTCAATCGGAATGCAATACATTATGATGTTTTTTACAATCAATACAATATTTTATGTCGGCACAAATGTCCAGATCTCGCGATTTTTTGGGGTCAAAGATTCTGTCAATGCTTCAAAAGTATTTATCACTTTGTTTGTGTTTTGCTGTATATGCGCCCTGCCTCTTATTGTTGTCGGTTATATATTTATCGATAATTTCATACAATGGATGGACATAACCGCCCGTGCGGCTGCTTTATGCCGTGATTTTTTGTATTTTAGTGTTTTGACATTGCCTATTATGATTTTAAAAAACATCATCACTTCTGCATTTGCCGCCATAGGCGATACTTTAAGCATATTTTTGGTGCGGATTTTTACGACTTGCTTTTGTATTTTTATCAACTTTTTTTTGATTTTTCAGATTCCATTTGAAATCTTTGGGTGGAATGTGTATTTTGGTATGGGGCTTGACATCATCGGTGCGGGGCTTGCAAATGTGCTGACAACATTTTTGGAGCTTATTATTTTGCTATGGCTTGTGTATAAAAGAGGGCGGTTTTTTACACAGACTTTCACAATCGCTTGGCAATACCTCAAAAAAGCCATGCAAATTGGCATTCCATCAGGGATCGAGCGCGCACTTACTTTGGGGTCTTTGGTTTTGACGACAAAATTTCTCGCAAATTTCGGGGACATCGCGATTGCCGGAAGCCAGATAGGCTCAAGGATAGAGGCGTTTTCTTTTATGCCCGGTTTTGGCTTTATGGTCGCTGCTATGGCTCTCACAGGGCAGAATCTAGGCGCAAACAAAATCACCCTCGCGCAAGATTTTAACAAAACCATTTTGCAAATCTCAAGCGTGATTATGGGGATTTTGGGCGTGATTATGGCTATTTTTTGTGTTCCACTCTCGCGGATTTTTCTTGATGATGATGAAGTGGTGCGTATCTCTGCGATGTATCTCATCGCTGTTGGATTCTCGCAAGTGCCGCTGATTTGGGTTTTTGTTTTGGACGGGGTTTTGCGCGGAGCGGGCGTTACAAAGGTAAGCCTTATTATAAATGCGACAAGCATTTGGTGCTTTAGGATTCTGCCGATGTGGATTGCTATAAGTCTTGGCGGCGGGATTATGTGGATTTTTGTGATGATTTTTGTAGAGACTTACATTCGAGCAGGGATTTTTTACTTCGCTTATTCCAAAGGTATATGGAAAAAACCCGGACATAAACTCTAAGTATTTCGTCATTACAAAACTTCGCAAGAAATCGTGGTGATCTAGCAAAAATCAATAAAATAAAAAAATACGAAGTCTAGTTTTGTCGTCATTACTTAAGCGCAAGCAAAGAATCCAGAAAATAATTAAAAAAATTAAAGAAATAAAAAACACAGAATCTACCTCATTATTGCGAGCCTTTAAAATTAAGAAAATCCAAAATCTATATGTAATCGTCATTGCGAGCAGTTGTCAAACTGCGTGGCAATCCACAGAATCCAAACAAATAAACAAGAAATAACAATAAATAACCACAAAATCTAAAAACCAATCTGTCATTACTTAAGCGCAAGCAAAGAATCTAGAAACAAAGCAACTCCAAAAATGCTACAAACCATAAAACAAAAAACGAATTTTAACTGAAGCAATATTTATTGAGATTGAGTATATAATGCGATTTTTTAAAATTCTAAATTTAAAAAAAATTAACAAAATCTCTATAATTAAAATGTCAAATCATAAATGGGGATTTAGACTTGACATAAGGCATAATGTTTGCTTCAAGCATTGCGTATGCAATGGATTAAGCAGTAATGTGTAATTTTTAGAGATTTGCTAAAGGAGTTTATAATGGCACATCATATCAAAAAAGCTTTAAAAACGCCTTTGGGGTGGGGCTTGCAAGCCTTAAGGTTTTAGATTCTGGTTTGGATTTTAGTTTTTCTGGATTGCACGACTTCCTAGTGGAAGTCTCGCAATGACGATTTAGATTCTAGAATCTATATTGTTTTGACGCACTCTTACCCGTCATATCTTAAGCGTTAGCGAAGAATCCAGTAAAAATCTAATACAAAATCTAAAATAGATTCTAGTTTGGATTTGGATGCTTCGTTCGTCTCACTCACTCAAGTAATGACAACAAAAACAACATAGATTCTACTAGAATTTATGCAAACACAATAGCACATTAAGAAATTCTAGACTTTTTTAATTTTTAGATTTTAGAATTTATGCAAACACAATGGCGCGTAAAGAAATCCTCTATTTTTAGCTTATTTTTGTAGCTTTGCAAGTTTAGCAGTGAGTCGCACTTTTCGTGCGTCGCCAAAATAATACAAGATAAGCCCTAAACGAAGCAATCTGCAAAAAGAAGCAAAAAAGAGAGGATTTGGATTCTATGTAAATATGTAAATTAGATTCTAGATTCTAGTATCTTTATGAGCTTCACAACTCAATTACTATTTTTTAAGTTAAAACTAAAAAAAAAAAATACAATGCAAACTATTTTATTTTTATAGAATGAAATCTATAAGCCAAAGGAGCAAAAATGAGAATCAAAATGTCTCTAAATACAAAGCTTTTGATAAGTATTTTATTTGTTTTTATAGTGATTTTGTTTGTCGTGAGTTTGATTAATTATCGCCAAAGCTCAAACACAATCACAACATTATATACTTCAATCCAACAAGAAGTGATGAATGGCTCATTTAATATGATTAATACCACAATTGGTATCGAAGCAAAAAAACATTTGAACTATTTATCCAAAACATTAGCAGAAAGCGATTTGAGTATCTTAGAGCAGCGACAAACACTCAAAGATATGGCAAAAACAATTGGCTATCCAAATGTATTTGTCGCTTATGCAGATGGAAGTTTCTTAGTTGTCTCAGAATCTAATCCAAATAGTTTCACAAAAAATACCTTTGATAACACTCAAGATGATGTGCGCACAAGGGATTGGTATGCCAAAGCTGTGCAAGAAAAGGGCTTTATCTTGACCGATCCATATATCTCCAAAAATGCCTCAACAAATGGCTTAATGCTTGGCACCGCGGCGATGCCACTTATCAAAAATGGCAAGATAATCGGAGTTATCGGCATGAATATTTTATTTGAGGATTTTCAAGCGCGATTTGCTACTTTCAAAACTCCAGAGCTTCCGACACTATCGGTTTTTTTACTTGATTCTCATGATAGTATTTTTTCACATGAAGACCCTCAAGTCATACAAATAACTACGGAACTTAACCCACTAGAAATAAGAATCAAAAACGCATTACTAGAGCATGCCAACGCTAAAGAAGGGGTGATTACCTACGAATACAATGGTGGTATGCGTATTGCGTTGTTTAAGCGATTTGATTTTGGCTGGACGATGCTAGTTTCTGCAAATATGGAAAACTTTAGCAATGCTACCAATCAAGTATTATTAAAAGGCTGCATTGTCGCACTTGTGCTTCTTGTGATTGGAACTATTTTGTTTTATTTCTTTATCAAGTTTCTTATCTCCCCCCTCAAAACCATAGCAACAGGCTTATCAGAATTCTTTAAATATATCAATCACGAAGCCAAAGATGCAACAACACTTCAAATCAAAAGTGGCGATGAATTTGAACAAATTGCTCAAGCTATTAATGCAAATATACAACACACCAAACAATCCCTCCAAAAAGATCAAGAACTTGTCCAACAATCTCTAGCTGTTATAGAACACACAAGAGAAGGACATGTAGATCAAAGAATAACACTCACAGGAAGTAATTCAGAGCTAAATACACTCAAAGATTCTGTCAATAAACTTCTAGATCTTCTCTCAAGTGCTATTGGAAATGATTTACCAGAGCTTAATCGTGTATTTGATTCATTTGCAAAACTTGATTTTTCAACGCAAGTTAAAAATGCACAAGGAAGAGTAGAAGTGATTACAAATACTTTAGGTGAAGAAATACGAAAAATGCTCTCTGCTTCATCTGACTTTGCAAATACACTCAATACCCAAAGCAATAAACTTGAAGAAGCAGTCAATAATCTTACCCAATCCTCTCACTCTCAAGCAAGCTCATTAGAGCAAACAGCCACAGCAGTAGAAGAGATCACTTCTTCTATGCAAAATGTCTCAGGCAGGACTAATGAAGTAATCCAACAAACAGAAGATATACGCAATGTCATTGGTATCATACGAGATATAGCTGATCAAACAAATCTCTTAGCACTTAATGCTGCGATTGAAGCAGCAAGAGCAGGAGAGCATGGAAGAGGATTTGCAGTTGTTGCTGATGAAGTCAGAAAGCTAGCAGAGCGCACAGGAAAAAGTCTAGGAGAAATAGAGGCAAATACAAATCTACTTGTGCAATCAATCAATGATATGGCAGAATCTATCAAAGAACAAACAGCAGGTATTACCCAAATCAATGAAGCCATTTCAAATCTAGAATCTGTTACACAAAATAATGTAACTATTGCTAATACTAGCGCAGAGATTAGCAATGAAGTCTCATTGATTGCTAAGGCTATCTTAGATGATGCAAAAAAGAAAAAGTTTTAGGATTTAGATCCTAATATTTTTGCATAGAATCTAGATTCTAATTTACATATTTCCATAGGATCTAAATCCTAGCTTTTAAGCGATTTGAGCTGCGAGTTTGTTTTTCGCTTCGTCGATAGGCGACTAGCCTTATCTCCTTGCTCAAAACCGCACAATCTATCAAGCTCTTGCAAACTCATCTTAAAATCTCTTTTACGCTCTTTTTGTGTTTGCATAAATTCTAAAATCTAAAAATTAAAAAAGTCTAGAATTTCTTAATGCTTGCTTGTGTTTGCATAAATTCTAGTAGAATCTATGTTGTTTTTGTCGTCATTACTTGAGTGAGTGAAACGAACGAAGAATCCAAATCCAAACTAGAATCTATTTTAGATTTTGTATTAGATTTTTACTGGATTCTTCGGCTTTTGCAAAGCCTCAGAATGACGGAGTGGGTTTGACTCAGGGTCAGAATGACGATTTGCTTTTGGCTGTCGCTTAAGTAATGACGAGGTGGATTCTGAGTTAGATTCTGGGTTAGATTCTCGATTTACTGGATTCTTCGCTTGCGCTTAAATAATGACAGGATATTTTGTCAATAATAGTTGGAACTCAAACTAAAATCTACATTTAGATTCTGTAATCAATTTATGTTTAAGTTTTCTATTAGATTCTGTTTGTTAGAATCACAGCCTTTGGGGTCGATTTGGCTTCGACAGGATTTATTTCGTATAAGTGCATGTCGGCTGGCACGCCGTTAAACTACCAAAAAAATAAACGCAAACAATACAAATTACGCTCCAGCTTACGCAAAAGTAGCGTGAGTTTAATTCGCTTTTAGGAGCCGATTTTGCAAATTGATGCTAATAGATTGCAAAATCGTCATTTTCTTAGCTGCCTTTGGATTGCGCCAAATATCCAAAGAAAGATCCATGGCTTTTTGTTTGAAAGTTTGAGGATTTATATCAAGCAAGAATCTAAAATCCTTACAAAGCATGTAGATTCTTATATGTAGAGATAGATTTTGGACTGGGGTTCAATTCCCCACGACTCCACCAATACCCAATCACCAACCACGAATCAAACTATGACATTTCATACAATTAAGCCTCATTTGCTGATACGCTTCAAAAGCGCGGATTTTGTCATCTTTTGCCAAAAATTCTTCAAGCAAAATTCTTTGCTCAACGATATTGCTTATAAACGAATCCACGATAGGCGCGTAATTTAGCTTTTGCTGAGTGAGAAAAATATTAATATTAAATTTCCTGAATTGATCGAAGTCATTTTTGTGCTTTTGGATACCTTTTTTGACCAAATCAAACTTATTTGACGCAAAGCCATTATCAATCATATTTGAATCGTATTGAAGATCTTGCATAATCTCAACGATATTAGAATCTGTCGCATACAACAACCCCACAAAAAACAAGCCACAAATAGCTTTTTTAAACATAATCTTTCCCCTTTTTTGCAATAATTCTACAATTTCTTTTTAAAAATTTACATTAAAGCAAAACAAGGAATGATAAGGAATAATGATGAAAAATTGCTATAAATGTTTTATTGTATTGGGCGCATTTAATATACTTGTTGCTTGCATTTTGTGGTATGTATTAGGCTTGTTTGATGTGCTAAATTTTGAAGTGGCGTATTTTTCGACTTTTTTGGTTATCATAGCTTCATATATCGCGCTCAAAAACAACCTCAAATACAAGCAAGAATCACACACTAAAGATGAGCTTCTGCACTATCAAGAAGCCAAAAAATCCCACAAATTTGCTCTAGGTGTGCAATTATCATTTGGACTATACAGAATCCTATCTTACACGATTTTGGCACTTGGTATCATCATACTTATCAATAGCGATCTTTTTAGGGTTATTGGCTATATTGTTGGTGTTTTTATCTGCCTAGCAAGCATTATAGCCTTTAAGCTTAAGCATTCATAAGCATTATAAGCATTGATTGAACGACAAATCAGCAATAACGTAAGTCAAATTTTTCAAAAACCCTCAAAATAGATTCTGCACAATACACAACCTGCTCTTTTGTCATAGCTTGATGACAAGGAATTGAGATTTCAGCTGCGTAAAAATCTTTGGCATTATATATGCCATCATTGTTGTAGTGCTTATACAGCTCGTATTCGCAGATTGGCTTATAATGCACCTGCACGCCCAAATGACAATCAAGCAATGCTTGAAAAATATCTTGTTTTTGGCAATACAAATGTTTATCTATAAGAATAGGATAGAGATGATTTGTAGAAAAATGCGAGGCAGGCTTTTGAGAGTGCAAAGTAACAAAATAAGGATTTTTATCAAAAAATGTATCATAATAGCTTGCTATCTCTTCTCTTTTTGATAAAAAAGTATCGATTTTTTGGAGCTGAGAAAGCCCAAGTGCTGCTTGTATTTCATTCATTCGAAAATTAAACCCACTCTCTTTGACTTCGCTATCCCATAATGACTTTTTTATCAGCCCATGCGAACGAATGAGTTTGGCATGCGTATAGATCTCTTCATCATTTGTCGCTAATGCCCCTCCTTCTGCTGTGGTGATTGGCTTAATGGCATGAAAGCTAAAAATACTCACATCAGCAAAGCTACCGATTTTTATGCCATTGACACTACCACCAAAAGCATGCGAGCTATCAGAGATAAATTTCAGATTGTGCTTTGAGGCAATTTTTTGGATAGAATCTATCGCGACACTATTACCCCCAAAATCCACACTCACAATGCCAGCTACATCAGGACAATTCACACAAATCGCATTTTCTATTTTTTTGGGATTGATATTGCCATCATACAAAACATCAACAAAAAATGGCTCACACCCACACTCAAGTAGCATATTTGCTGTCGCTACAAAGCTAATTGGCGTTGTGATGATTTTATCCTTTGGCTTGAAGCAAGACTTATATGCTGCATAAAGCGCGGAAGTAGCGGAATTAAAAGTCAGCACATATTTGACATTCAAAAAACGAGCAAGCTCTTCTTCAAAACACTCATTTATGTTTCCTTGCGTAAGGAGTGGCGATTGCAACGCTTTAAGCACACTTTGTATATCGTCATTATCAATGCATTGTGAGCTGTAAGGAATAATATCCATTAATGCAATAAACTCATCACCCTATCAAGAGTAATGCCCCTTCCGGATTGAGCAGCTTTGAATTCTTGCGTATTAAGCTTTGATAGATCGACTTTTTCAAACGAAGAATCCGTGCTTTGCGTTGTTTTGGCTAAAGTCTCCTCGACTTTATGCTGCAATATCTTTTTTGCTTCTTTGGCATACTTTTTTTGCGTATCTAAGTCATTTGCATATTGTTTGAGATTCTCGATTTGTTTGACATCAAGCGTTTTGGGTGACGTAATTTTATTGGTATTGAGTTTTGATTCTGGGATTAAGGATTCATAATTTTTGCTAAATACATTTTCATTCTCAAACATCGCAGAATCAAAAGTCTGCTTCATCTCGCCTTTAATCACATCTGCTTGCTTGATGATATGCTGGGCTTTATCTTGAGTGGCTACTTTTTGAAACTTTGTAGCAAGCTTTGAAAAATCTTTATTTTGGATTTGCAATGTTTTGATTGTATCAATCATCACATCAAGAGAGCCGATAGTCAAATTTGCGTTTTTTACAGAAATTGCTAGCGGTTCAAATGTGTCATTTTTTTTTGATAGAGATTCTACTTTGGAGATTTCTTTTTGAGATGTTTTTATCTGTGGCGATGTTTTTGCGGACGTTGTGGAGTTTTGTGTTTTGGCTTGAAGTGCGTTTTTGGCACTAGAATCTCTAGATTCTATATTTGAAATTTTCATATAACCTCCGCCAATGCCTTTGATAAGTTAGATTCTACAATCAAGTAAAATCGAGCAAATGTTATTCCATATTTTGCTCGAGGTATTTGGTGTGGATTTTGGAATGCAAAAAATCCACATTATCCATCATTTTGAGATGAAATGGAATGGTTGTTTTAATCCCTTCTACTTTAAATTCTCTCAACGCACGCTTCATTTTTGCGATAGCTCTTTGTCGATTCTCACCCCAAACAATCAACTTTCCAATCATAGAATCATAAAACATAGGAACATTATAGCCCGCATACACATGGCTATCAAGCCTCACATTTGCGCCACCTGGAACTATCCATTGTGTGATTTTCCCAACGCTTGGATAAAACTTTATCGGATCTTCAGCTGTGATTCTGCACTCAATGCTATGCCCTTTGAATGTAATCTCTTCTTGCTTTGGCAATTCCTCTCCCTCAGCTATGCGGATCATCCATTCTACCAAGTCTAGCCCGCTCACCATTTCGCTTACGGTATGCTCAACTTGCAGGCGAGTATTCATCTCCAAAAAGTAAAAATCTTTATTATTAGAATCTAGCAAAAATTCAAATGTCCCTGCACCCACATATCCTATGTGCTTCGCAGCTTTTATGGCTGTGTCTAATAGCTTTTTTCTAACTTCTTGGCTCAAAACAACTGCTGGCGTCTCCTCGATGAGCTTTTGCTGTCTGCGCTGTGCAGAGCAATCGCGCTCACCGATATGCAAAACATTTCCATGCTTGTCAGCTAGAATCTGAACTTCGATGTGTTTTGGTTTGTTGATGAATTTTTCCATATAAATTGTGCCATCGCCAAATGCGCTCAATGCCTCAGATTCTGCGGCGAGATAAAGATTTTTTAGCATTGATTCATCTTCTACGATTCTCATTCCTCTTCCGCCACCGCCAGCTGCTGCTTTGAGGATAATGGGATACCCAATTTGCTTTGCTACTTCCTCGGCTTCTTTGTAGTTTTTTAATGCGCCATCACTTCCCATAATCACAGGCACTCCAGCACTTTTCATCATATCTTTTGCTTTTGATTTATCGCTCATCACCACCATGACATTGCTATTTGGTCCTATAAATTCAATCCCATGATGATCGCAAATCTCGACAAAATGCTGATTTTCACTCAAAAATCCATAACCCGGAAAAACCGCATCAGCATCAAACAAAGTCGCCGCGCTCATAATCGCAGGAATATTTAGATAGCTTTCACTACTTTTTGCCCCGCCGATACATACTTTTGCATCAGCCACATCAAGATAATGTGTATCTTTATCTGCGCTTGAATATATAGCAATCGCTTGCTTACCCATTTCTTGGATCGTCCGAATGGCTCTTAATGCTATTTCACCACGATTAGCGATCAAAATACGATTGATTTTAGTTTGTGTCACTTGTTTTTTCATCTATATTTTTTCCACCCTAATAAGCTTGCTTCCATATTCGACAGGCTGCCCATCTGCAGTCTCTATGGCTATCACCTTACAATCAAACTCGGCCTCAATTTCATTCATAATCTTCATCGCTTCAATGATCCCTATTGTCTGACCTTTTTTGATCGTATCGCCAATGGCTACATACGGCGAAGCATCAGGGCTTGGCTTATGATAAAAAGTCCCAACCATTGGTGAAGTGATATACTCACTACTCTCAGAATCTACTTTAGATTCCAAAGAAGGCGATGGTAAAGGGGCAGTTTGTGTAGTTGCTTGCAGAGGCATAGCTTGTGGTGCAGGCTGCATAGGCGCAGAAGAAAGTGTCTGAATAGGAGTAATTGTTGCATTTTTATCAAGCTTAAGCTCAAAATTATCTTGCTTAAGGCTTAATTTCGCAATCTCACTATTGTTGTTAAAAATTTCAATGAGTTTTTTAATTTCAACCAAATTCATCAAAAATCCTTTAAAACAAATTTGAATTGAGTATAATAGCATATTTTAAAAGTAAAGATAGCTTAAAAAATCAAAAAGGAATAACTATGGGACTCAAATCAGACAAATGGATCAAACACATGAGCCTTAAGCACAAAATGATCGAGCCATTTTGCGAAAAACAAATCGACAAAGATGTGATCTCTTTTGGTCTGTCAAGCTATGGTTATGATATTCGGGTGAGTGATGAGTTTATGATTTTTAGCAATGTAGATTCTGTGGTTGTCGATCCTAAAGATTTCGATCAAAAAAATGTAGTAACCAAAATCGCTCAAAATGGATTCTGCATTATTCCGCCAAATTCTTTTGCGCTTGCTCGCACGGTTGAGTATTTCAAAATGCCTCGTGATGTGCTTGCAATTTGCGTAGGCAAAAGCACTTATGCGCGATGTGGAATCATTGTCAATGTAACCCCATTTGAGCCAGAATTTGAAGGGCATATCACGATTGAAATCTCAAACACAACGCCAATTCCAGCAAAAATTTATGCTAATGAAGGAATCGCGCAAGTGCTGTTTTTGCAAGGAGATGAGCCCTGCGAAATAAGCTATAAAGACAAAAATGGCAAATATCAAGGACAGACAAACATTACACTTCCAAGAATACTTTAAAATTAGATTCTCACTCCTGATTTGGCAGAATCTGCAATCCCTCGTTATCAAGCTTCATATCCACAATGCGAAAATTATAAAACCGCTTTTGGAGCGCGTCTTTGAGGCGATTGACATCATCTTCATAGCACAAATTAAAAAAACTCGACCCACTTCCTGAAAGCGTGCTCATCAATGCACCATTTTCAAGCGCGCATTTTTGCACAGAAAACAAAATAGGAAAATTCCTCATTCGTCGCTCTTGATGGAATCTATCCTTGCTCGCCACACGCAAAAGCTCCCATTCGCCCTTGATAAATGCTGCTGAAAGAAGGCTAGCGCGAGAGAGATTAAATACAGCTTCTGTTGTTGTGTATTTTTTTGGAAGGGTTTGACGAGAGTATTTGGTAGAAATAGATCGCCCGGGTATAACCATAACCGCGCGCAAAAATGAAGGCATTTTGTGAGTAGAATGATAGACTTTTTTTTGGTTTTGATATGTATCCAAAACCGCGATATTAAAGCCACCAAAAATCGCAGGCGTGATATTATCAGGGTGATGCTCATACACAAGTGCATTTTCTAAAATCTTGTTTTTATCAAGTGGTATTCCTGCAAGCATGTAAGCCGCGCTAATCGCGCCAATAATGACAGCCGAGCTTGATCCCATTCCGCGAGAGACTGGAATCTGATTTGTAAAAATAAAGCTAAAATGCTGCTTTGGAATACTAAGTTCTTTGAGTGTTTTTCGAAAAATTTTTACAAACATATTATCAATCAAAAACCGCTCAACACCCTCTCCTTCTCCATAAATCTGCACGCTTGTATTTTGCGCAGGAAGCAATTTAAATTCATTGCGAAATTCTAAACTCAACCCCAAACAATCAAAACCCGGTCCTAAATTTGCTGTCGTCGCAGGAACGCTTATAGTCATTTTAAGCCTTTTTAATTTGTATTATAACAAAATTCACAAAGCCAAAATCAAATCGCACAAAATCAAATCGCGGGTAGCACATAAAAAGGCTCGGGCTTTTTGTCAAAAAGTGCAGGATTGAGTATTTGTGGAAACAAAAACGCGCATTGGGGCGTCATATCAAGTGCGACAAACTCGATTTTTTCATCATTTTTGACAAAATATTTATTGCCAAACGCATAAATTGGTGCATTTGGCATAAGTGTAAAACTATCTGCTGCAAAAAGCCCTATATCCTCTATCAAAGCCCAAGTATGCAAAAAAGTATGCAAAAGCTTGAGTGTGCTTAGATTTCCCGGACCATTTGCATAATAAATATTTTGGATCTTGTATTCTTTTTTGGTATGTGTATAAAGCTGCAAAAGTGCGCGTGAGGTTTTCTCGCTTAATGTATAAGTAGAATCTAGCTTTTTGTCTTTGTAGATTCCATAATACAAAGGAGAATGCACGCAAAAAATCAATAATTCACACATTAATTAATGGCAAGTGCTTTTTCAAATTCTATGACTTTTTCGCTTCCCTCAACGCTCACAACTTCATACGCATCGCTTTGGCTTAAGAGCTTTTGGGTCAAAAGTGAATTAAGCTTATGGCTTCCTGCAAAAGAGATATAGCTTCCAAGGAGTGGAATTCCAAGTATCGCCATATCGCCGATAGCATCTAAAATCTTATGCCTGACAAATTCTTCTGTATAGCGCAATCCATCTTTATTCATGATGCCTGATTCATCAAGCACAATGCAATTATTGAGATTGCCACCTTTTGCCAAACCAATAGATCGCAGATAATTTACTTCTTCCAAAAACCCAAATGTCCGGGCTTTGGCTATTTCATCAATATATGCTTTTTTTGAAAATGTAAAAGTGTAGTGCTGCTCTTTAATCGCTGGGTGCTTAAAATCAATAGCAAAATCAAAAATCGTTTTTGCGCTTGGCTCTAAACGCACAAATTTATCTCCTTCTCGCACTTCGATTGGCTTTTTGATCTCAATAAGCTTTCGCGGTGTGTCAAACTCTGTGATACCCGCCTCATCAAGAAGCATACAATACGAAATCGAGCTTCCGTCCATAATCGGAATCTCCTCATTATCGACACTTATTTTGATATTATCGATCCCATACGCATATATCGCAGACATCAAATGCTCTATTGTAGATATTTTGGCATTGTCTTTGCCAATAACCGTAGCCATTGTTGTATCGATAATATTTTGAGGATTCATAGGTATAGTTACGCCTAAATCACTCCGATAAAATACTATGCCACCCTCTGCTTCTAATGGCTCTAAAACCATAGTAACTGGCACACCTTTATGCAATCCTATCCCAGTAAGCTCTACGCGCCTTTGAATACTTCTTTGTTTCATATGATTTCCTTTATTAAAATATTATCGCCTTTTTTGACAATAATTTTTAAACAAGAATTAATATTTATTTTTGCAAGCACTTCTTTTGGTAAAACCTCGCCACCAAAGCTGATATGCCCTGATTTAAGTTGCTTCAAAATCACAAACTCTCCGCCCGATTCAATCACCCCATAACAATCTCCAAAGATAATAATATTGTGATTGGATTTAATATTTGCACCACTTGCAATATCTCCTACAACAATCACATTACCTTTTGATTCTATCTCCTCACCACTTCGCACTTTATAAAAAATCTCATCTTTGGGCGCATTAGATTCTATGGTAGATTTTGCGGAATCTAATGTAGAATCTATTGTAGGCTGCATAAATCCTACATTTTGCACCAAAAAGCTCAATGAAAGATTTCTAAGCTTTTGCTCTAGCTCTTGAGAAATCTCTGTCTGAAAGCAAATCAAGCCAGATTCTAAAAGCGCGGTATTGCTCTGAATAAATGTTTCATACTCTTGTTCTGTGCCATCTTCAAAAATAAACATTTTTTGCTGTTTTTGTCGCATTTTCATTGTTGTAACTCGATTAGTTTTTTTGCTTTTTCAAATACATCTAAAACATTGTTTTTCACCCATTTTTGATCCATCCATTCAGAATTTTTGACGCTTAATCCTTGCACATAAACCCCAAAATGCAAATGATCGCCAAAAGCCCAACCACTCTGCCCTGTCAATCCCAAAATATCCCCGCTTGCAATATCTTGATGCAAAGTGGTATAAAAATGCTCAAGATGAGAATATAGCGTAGAAAGCCCAAAGCCATGATACAAAAGCAATGTCCTTCCATAGACTCCAAGCTGCTGCTGCAAAATCACTTTGCCACGATTTGTGGCGATGATTTGATCGTTTTTGATACTTGCCATATCTAATCCCAAATGCACGGATTGGCTTTTTTGCTTATCAGATGCTATGTATGTGCGCTTTTCGCCAAATTTGCCAACCACGACATATCCCTTCAATGGAGCAAAAGCCCGCCACATTCCCCAAGAATCTAGCCCAAAATCCAAATATGGATTCTCGATCATAGCTTTGGTGATAGTCTTTTCATCATCAAGCCGTATCGTTTCGTTGATATATTTAAATTTATCAAAGTTGTTTGTGATATGGCTTGGGTATGTGTGATGAATATCTTGCATTAGAGAATCCATTTTGCTATCCAAAAAATCATCTTTGAGCTGAATAGTTGCATTTGCATAGCGCACGGAATTATCGCGCACAAAAGGAATGGTTATTTTTTGGGTATTGAGTGCGGTATCTGTTATGCTTATTGTGCCGGTAAATTGAGGATTACCAATAGGCCAAGCCAAAATCACTGCATAATATCCGTCTTTGATAAATTGAAATGGCGTGAAAAACTGCTTGCCATTGCTGATTTGAATCTCTTTTATATCCACACTTTTGACTTGAAATACAAGCAACGCACTTCCACCATAACTGATTCTATTTGAATTAGCAATGACATTAATAACGGGCGTTTTGGTATTTATCGTGAGCTCAAAATGTTTTGTTATTGTGTTGCCACTAAAAAAATTTGCATTACTCCAATCTGTAACAGAAATCTGATAATGGAGTTTTGTTCTGTTTGGCAAGGCGACTTCTGGCTTTGGAAGCCAAAATTTAATAGATTTTGGCTTGTTTAAAACAATTTCTTCTTTGTCATACACCACAAGCCCATCTTGTGTCGTTGCTTTTATTTTATAGGATTTAATTCCTACGGAATCTTGAGCATAAATGGCTATTTTTCTCTTTGGATTCCACGCGCTCATTTCATCTAAAGGAATTTCTGTCGTAGAATCCACATAAATGCGTGCCTCTAAGCTTAGGGGTTTTGTCTCAAAATCAAATGTATAAATAAAACAAGCAACAAGCACCACCACAAGCCCAATCAAAATCTTTAGCACAGCAGAAAAATTCATCATAATCTCTTATGGCTCCCTTGGATCGGCGATTTTCCCGAGTATTGCGGATTGCGCGACCACAGCTGAATTTGCCAAATACACCTCAGAGCTTCGCGATCCCATTCTCCCGATAAAATTACGATTTGTCGTTGAGATACATCGCTCATTATCGCCAAGTATCCCCATATAGCCACCTAAGCACGCACCACAAGTAGGATTAGAGATAAGCGCGCCTGCTTCAAGCAAAATATCGATATATCCTTTTTCTAAAGCTTGTTTGTAGATTTTTTGAGTGCCCGGAGTTACGATAAGTCGGACATCTTGATGGATTTTTTTGTTTTTCAACACTTCTGAAGCGATTTTAAGATCGCTCAATCGCCCATTTGTGCAACTTCCGATAAAAGCCTGATCGATTTTTAGATTATCGCGCACAGCTTGAGAGATTGTTTTGCCATTGCTAGGAAGGAATGGATATGCAACCATAGGCTCCATTTTTGATACATCAATCACGATTTCTTTGACATAGTGCGCATTTGTATCGCTTTGGAAAAATCTCGGTGCTGCGCGCAAAGATTTATTGTCTTTCTCAACTTGAGCCAAAAATGCTTTTGTTACAGAATCTGGAGCGATGATACCATTTTTTGCACCCGCTTCAATCGCCATATTACACAATGAAAAACGATCGTCCATACTGAGATTTTCAATCGCCTCGCCACAAAATTCCAAACTCCTATAAAGCGCACCATCAACCCCAATCTGTCGGATCACTTCAAGGATTAAATCTTTGCCATAGATTTTATCTGGTAACACTCCTACAAACACAACCTTAATGCTCTCTGGAATCTTAAACCAATTTTTACCTGTAATCATCGCGTATGCCAAATCTGCGCTTCCCATTCCTGTGCTAAATGCGCCCAATGCGCCATGCGTGCAAGTGTGTGAATCAGCCCCGATAATCACATCTCCGCTTACAACCAATCCTTTCTCTGGCAATAGCGCATGCTCAATCCCCATATCTCGCTCATCAAAAAAATACTTCAGCTGATGTTTTTTGGCAAAATCTCGGCTAATACGCGCTTGATTTGCAGAGGCAATATCTTTGGCTGGAATGAAGTGATCCATAACAATACAGAAATTATCGGGCTTTGCAAGGGCTTTTGCTTTTGAGTTTTCAAATGCACGAATGGAGAGTGGCGTTGTAATATCATTGCCAATCACCATATCAATATCGCATTCTATGATCTCATTTGCATACACTTCTCTTCCGCAATGCTGAGAAAAAATTTTTTCTGTAATTGTCTGTCCCATATCTCAATCTCCAAACACAATAAATGACAAAATTTAAAAGGTTAGAATTATACAATAAATCACACGCTTTTACGCTATAATTCAGCCTTAATCTTAAATTTAGAGACAATCACATGAAGAAAGATTCTGCAATTTTTGTAGCTGGGCATAATGGACTTGTCGGCTCGAGTATCATAGAGGTTTTAAAACAAAAAGGCTATACAAATCTCATCACGCGCTCACATAGCGAGCTTGATTTGATAGATTCTGTCGCGACAGAGGAATTTTTTAAAACCCTTGCGCCTGAATATGTTTTTTTGGCAGCAGCCAAAGTCGGTGGCATACATGCTAATAACACCTTTCGTGCGGATTTTATCTATCAGAATCTCACTATCCAAAACAATATTATTTTTAATGCTTATAAATATAATGCAAAAAAATTGCTATTTTTGGGAAGCTCTTGTATCTACCCCAAAAACGCACCCCAACCAATCAAAGAACAATATCTCCTCACAAACGAGCTTGAATACACAAACGAACCCTACGCGATAGCCAAAATCGCGGGGCTCAAAATGTGCGAGAGTTTTTCATTACAATATGGTTGTAATTTTTTAAGCGTGATGCCGACAAATTTATATGGCAATAATGATAATTTTGATCTTGCAACCTCACATGTTTTGCCTGCACTTATACGCAAAATCTATCTTGCCAAACTCCTAAGCCAAAACAACACAAAAACCATCGAGCAAAATACCAAACTCAGTGGCTCATCACTTCAAGATTACTTGCGTTCATTTGGCATTGATAAAGATTCTGTCAAAATCTGGGGAAGCGGGAATCCAAGACGAGAATTTTTGCATGCTTTGGATATGGCAAAAGCATGCGTGTATATCATGGAAAATATCGACTTTAGCGATGTAGCAACCCAAAACACTGAAGTCAAAAATACACATATAAATATCGGCTTTGGTTCGGATTTAAGCATTAAAGAGCTTGCTATGCTTATCCAAAATATCATAGGCTTTGAGGGTGAGTTGGTGTTTGATACATCAAAACCCGATGGCACATATCAAAAACTTTTAGATTCTAGTAAAATCAACGCTCTAGGCTGGAGCCCACAAATCACACTAGAATCTGGAATAAAGAGCGTTTTTAGCCATTATCAAATGCGCGCAAACGCTTAAAAACAAAAAACACAAAATGTGTAAATTCATCTCTTATTCTCATCGCTTTCTTTGTTATTTTAAAGATAGTTTTAAGACTTTAGGGCTAAAATAGCTAGTTTATACAAACCTAAAGGAAAAGGAGAAAATGCAAAATGGCTGAAGTCAAAAGACGCGATTTCTTAGGCATGACATTAGGCGGAGTTACTGCTGTGGGTGCTATCGCTTCGCTCATTGCGATGAAAAAAACTTGGGATCCGCTTCCAAGTGTCATCTCAGCGGGGATTACCACAATTGATATTGGAAATATGAAAGAAGGGGATTTTTCTCGAGTAGAGTGGCGAGGAAAACCTGTATTTATCATCAAAAAAATCAAAGGCGATCATTTTGATGAAAAGCGAGATTTTAAAATCGGTGAGGATATTTATACCTTAGGACTGCAAATTTGCACACATTTGGGGTGCATACCTTTTTATAAAGCCGATGAGGGTGAGTTTTTGTGCCCTTGTCATGGGGGACGATTCACAACTGATGGTATCAATATAGCTGGCACGCCTCCTCCTCGACCGCTTGATATTCCACCCTTTAAGATAGAAGGCACAATCTTAACACTCGGTGTAAGTGGTGCAGAATACGAAAAAATGATCGCGCAAGCATAAGGAGAGACAATGGCACAGATAAAAAAAGCAAATGGCTTTGTAGATTGGCTTGATCAGCGGCTTGCTATCAAGTCATTTTTTAAGGTGATGATGACAGAATATTGGATTCCAAAAAACATCAATTTCCTTTGGGCAATGGGGGTTGTTTTGTTGGTTCTTTTTACATTGCTTGTTATTAGCGGATTGTTTTTGCTGATGTATTACAAACCTGATGCAAATTTGGCATTTTATAGTGTGAATTACACGATTATGAAAGAAGTCGAATATGGTTGGCTATGGCGACATATTCACGCAGTGGCAGCAAGTGTGATATTTGTGATCATCTATATCCATATGTTTGTAGCGATTTATTATGGCTCATACAAAAAAGGTCGCGAAATGGTATGGATTGGCGGAATGTTGCTTTTTGTGATATTCTCTGCAGAAGCATTTAGTGGATATATGCTTCCTTGGGGACAGATGAGCTATTGGGCTGCAACGGTTATTACACAAATTTTTGCAGGCGTGCCATTTATCGGGGCTGAGCTTGCAGAATGGATACGAGGAAATTATGTCGTAGCAGACGCTACATTGACTCGATTTTTTATGCTCCATGTCGTGCTTTTGCCAGTGGTGATTATGCTTCTTATTGCATTTCACTTTTATTCTTTGCGTTTTCCTCATGTCAATAACCAAGAAGGCGAAGAAATCGACTTTGAAGCTGAAGCAAAAAAATACCAAGAAGGCAAAAAAGCAGAATCTAGAGTTATTCCATTTTGGCCAGTGTTTCTCTCAAAAGATATTTTTGTGATATGTCTTTTTATGATTTTGTTTTTCTATCTTGTGTGCTATCACTTTGATTTTGCTATGGATCCTATTAACTTCGATCCAGCCGATCAGCTCGCCACTCCGACACATATTTATCCTGAATGGTATTTCTTATGGAGTTATGAAGTGTTGCGTGGATTTTTCTTTAATGTAGGACCGATTAAAGCGGCAGATATAGGGCTTGTAGCATTTGGAATCGCACAAGTTGCATTCCTCTTTTTGCCTTGGCTTGATAGAAGCCCTGTAGTGCGCCCTGCTCATCAAAGAAATGGCTATTTTATATGGTTTTGGGCTCTTGTTGTTGATCTTATTGTGCTGACTATTTATGGCAAACTTCCACCAGAAGGGATCAATACCTACATCGGCTGTGTAGCTTCAATCTCATTTTTGTTGCTTATTTTTGTCGCTCTACCGCTTATCACTATATGTGAGCGCAAAAAACAAGGAGGTGCACAATGAGAGAGTTTAAGATTTTAGTCATTGTTGCAGTTGTTGTGGGGATTATATATTGGGGTGTAGAACCTCTTGCACATAGCATTATGCACCCAAAAGTAAGCGCAGCAAATTATGATTTCAAAGAAGCTGACGCAGAAGCGATAGAGCAAATCAAAAAGCAAATACCTCTAGCAGAGCAAAAACTTCAAGCAGCTAAAGAGGCAAAAGATGACAAAGAAATCAAGCAAGCGCAAAAAAAGCTTGATAAATTACAAAACAATTTAGCACAGCTTGAAGCATTTTGGAATGATATTGATTTCTCTCAAGGAAACGCACAAGAAGGCAAAGCAATCATAATGGAGCAATGCCTTACTTGCCATAATGTTGCTTCACAGGGGCTCACACGCATTACTGGTCAGTCTGATGAAGAAGTGGCAGCAGCCTATGGAGTGCTACCTCCTGATCTCTCAAATATCGCATCTGTGCTAGATAGAAATTATCTTGCGCATTTTATAAAAAACCCAATCCTTGCTTCTAAGCTTTGGGAAAAAGATGACTTTAACCACGCTATGCCTCCTTACATGCACTTCAGCGATAAAGAGCTTGCAGATGTTGTAGTCTATCTAGAATCTATCGCACCAAAAGAACTAAGCGACAAAGAAGCATTTGAGCAATCTTGCGCACGTTGCCATAGTGTGAATTATGATTCTGTGCCCGCACTTAGTAATCCTAGCGATGTTGAGCGATACCTTGGCAAAAAAGCTCCTGATCTTTCTATGATGATTCGATCACGAGGTGCGGATTATTTGGAGAAATTTATAAATGATCCACAAAAGCTTTTGGCAAATACTTCTATGCCACGCGTAGGAGCTACCCAAAAAGCTGAAAAACAAATCATTGCTTATCTAGAATCTGTGGGCGACTCCAAAAAAGCAGAGCGAGAGAGTTTAGGCTTTAAGATTATTATATTTTTCGTCGTTATGTCTATTTTGGCATACCTTTGGAAAAGAAAAATCTGGAACGATCTACATTAATCCTCCGACAATTTATCTTACTCAAGTCATTGCCAAGAGCAATGGCTTTAATTTATCTAGCAAAAAAATAAATTCTTGCAGAAATAAATCAAGCAAAAAATAAGGAAAAACAATGAATCAAAAAGTTTATCTATGCAGTTTTGGTGATAGCAGGCTTTGTTTATCAAGCTTTAGATTCTACCAAGAAGCAAAGGAATTGAGGGTTTTTGATGAGATTTTTCTCTATAATGAAACAAATCTTGATTTAAGCTTTAGAGAGCAAATGAAAGATAAGATCTATTTAGGGGGGGGGGCAAATAAGTAGAGGCTATGGCTATTGGTGCTGGAAGCCGCAGATTATCTTACAGACGCTACGACAAATACGCGATAATGATATTTTAATCTATGCTGATATTGGGTGCAGTTTTGATAAAAAAGGCAGAGAGGTGTTGCTAGAGCAAATCGCAGAAGTTGATAAAAATGAAATGATGAGCATTGATTTATTAGAGCATAAAGCAAAAACTTGGACAAAATCAGATATTTTTGCTCACTTTGGCGTCCTTAATAATCCAAAAATCACTGATACATCACACTACAATCATATATATGAAAAAACCCCAAAAACGCTTGAAATTATCCAAAAATGGCTTGATTGCTTTGTAAATCACTTTGATCTTGTTGCAGACTCCCCAAGCTCTCTGCCACGACTACTTTCCTTTTATTTCTTTTTGTTTTCAAAAACTACACAAATAGCACTATTTTTAGCTTTTATTTTTTCATTTGAATATGGTTTAATATCAGTTGATTTCTTTTTATTTGGGAACTTTTAAGGGAACTTGTTTATACTATCTTAAAAGTTTTATTTAAGAGAGGTAAGTAATGAGCCGCATAGCCAAAACAATCCTTTTTGATAAAGATATAAGAGCATTACAACCAAAAGAAAAGAAATATCGTGTAGTTGTAGGTAATCCTAGTGAGCTCATCTTGTTTGTGTATCCAAGTGGCACAAAAACCTTTGCACTGCGTTTGAGAAATGGTAATAAGGAAAAAAATATCCCACTCAAACGATTTAGGCAAGGTATTTATAGTGTAGCAGAAGCAAGAAAGGAAGCTACAGAAAAGCTTAGAATTATTGAAAGTGGTGGTGAGTTAGATACAGACAAGTATCTCTTTAGAATCTTTACAAGGATTTCATCGCACAAAAGCGTAAAAAAGGACAAACTCAAAGAACAATTAGAGTTGTAGAAAATTTATGCAATAGGCATTTATTGCCTCATTTTGGACATTTGGACGCAAGAGAGATTAAGTATTCAAATATTCTATCAGTCTTTAATACGATATTTGATTCTAACAATCCACGCTTACCTAGACTAGAGACAATTAAAAGAGCAAAGACTGCCTTGCGAAATATCCTAGCCCCTGCATTAAAAGACCGCTATATAGAGTATGACCCAACACTAGGGCTAGAAAAAGAATTTCCAAGCATTAAGAGGTATTACATAGACAATGATATTGACCCACGCCTTGCAGCATTGACTAAAGAGAATGATTTGCGTGAGTTTTTGCAAGATTTAAGTGCGGCACATATAGAAAAACAAATTAAGAGGGCATTATATTTGCAGATTCTATGTGTAAATCGCCCAGCAAATACTGCAGGTAGCAAATGGCAACACATAGATTTAGAAACTAAAGTGTGGAGCATACCTGCCAAAGAAATGAAAATGCGAGAGCCTTTTACTATTGCTCTTAGCTCTTATGCCTTAAGAATCCTAGAGCTACAAAAAGCAGACTTTGGTATGCTTAATAGCTCATTTGTATTCCCTACTCTTAGCAAAGAGGGACATATTCATAGAGACACACTAAGCAAGGCTTTAAGACGACTAAATAAAGGCAAATGGCAAGGTAAGGTTACTACTCACGGATTTAGAGCCACATTTAGAACTATATGCACTTTACATAAAGCGGAATTATTACAAATGGGTATTAGTGATGAAGTGATTGAGGTTTGTTTGGCACATAAAGAGACAAATAGTATTAAATATGCGTATGAGCGAGAAAAAAGCACACTGCAACAGCAGAGGATTCTAATGCAATGGTATGGGGATTATTTGAATGCTTTGTGTGATTTTAAGCTCTAAGCACATTTTAATTGCCCTGCCCTATTTTACGCGTATTTATGACACAATTTATAAAAAACAAAAGGTGCAAAATTACATATATGGCAGTATTTATAGGGTGTAAAAATCTACACTTTTTATATATATGTGTGTAGGTAGTAATAATTTTAAAGCCTAAAAGTGCCTATTTATTGATGTTTTAAGCATATAAAAGTATTGAAAAAGTACTTTTTGTCTATAAGCGTGTGCAAAGGTGTATTAATAGAAAGCAATTCTGCAAGACATAGAGCTAAAATATATAAAAGCTTATTTTCTAGTCTTTTATCCCTTTATTTCTAACTCACATTTTTTAAAGTCTATATTTTCTTGTATGTATCAAAACTCTTTACACACGACCAAAATAAACATAATTTAAGCATTTATTTTACAAAATATGTTACCATTTTAGCAAAGCCTTTTATATTAGCATATGCACCAAGATTTCTTAAGGCGGTCTTTACTTTAATATTTTCTTTATATCTCAAAGTTGAGTTACATTCCTCATATATGAGGACTAAAAGAGGTGTGCAAAATGACAAAATCACAAATTGTATCAGATAAAACAAAAGCAATCATTGCTTATATTATTAATTATTTTCAGTGTAGCGGCATAGCAAATAAGCTAGGCAAGGTTAAGCTTGTTAAAATTCTGTGGTTTGCAGATAGGGAGTTTATGTATAAATACTATAAACAACTCACCGATTTAGAGTATAGAAAAATGCCACAAGGTCCTATGCCTACAAATATAGAAAAGATTCTAAAAAATATGCAAGAAAAGGGCATTATCAAGCCATTTGATACTTCAAAGTATGGATATAAGCAACAATGTTTTTTGTGCTTAAAAGAGCCTGATTTAAACCAATTTAGCGCACAAGAGATAAGTATATTAGACAAGGTTATTGTGGAATTGCAAAATAAATCTGCAAAACAAATCTCTAACCAAACGCACGATGAGTTATGGAACTCCATAGAGCAAGGAAAAATAATGCCCTTAGAATCAGTATTCTTACAGGATATTATTCCTGCAACACAAGATGACGTAAATGGCTAAAATTGATAATCCTAATGATTTGTGGAAATACTTTGATAATATTTCAAAAGATTGCGAGACATCAATACATCAGCTCTACAATACACATAAAGAGAAATTTTTAAAACCATTCGCTGGAATATGTGGGGGTATCAAAAGGCAAGCGAAAGAGATTTTAGACAATGAACATGAATATCCACCAGGAATCTTTCGTGTCAAAACCAACTCATTAAAAGTTGTATATTATAAAGAAACTTTGCAAATCACTGCTGTGAGCTGGATTGGGGAAAGATAGCAAGAAACCAGCTTAAAAGTCTATATTAGCACTTTTTACATTGACACAACAACCTTTTGTTTTATTATCCCTAGAATCTCTACTTTATCAATATCATTACCACTTAATTTAATTTCTATGCCATTGTTACCTTTTAATAACACTTCATCAAGCCCAGATATAAAATATTGAAAAATGATATAGCTTCGCTTGAAACAAACAATAACAAAGTCTCCATTGACAGCCGCTGTATCTTTTAGCACAATTAAAATATCTCCATTGCTTGCAAATGGCTCATTGGTGGTATCATTTAGTCTTATGAAATGATAGCTAGACTTGTAGTTTAGCCTAAAAAGTAGCTCAAAAAAATGTAATTTTAGATTATTTTTTTCTATGGAAGTATTTTTAGCATAATTTTCAATGCCATCATAGACAAAGCAGTTTGTCTCACCAAAATCACCTAGCATATCAATATCGCTAGGTTTTATATGATATTTCTCTACTGCTTCTTGTAGGGTCATATCAGTTTCAAAATATTCTCGCCCTATCCCCATAGTTTTATTAATCTTTTCAATTAAGATAGGTGGCACAGGATTGACTTTTCGCTCATAGGCATTTAGTGTTTCTCTTGTATAACCAAGCTTTTTACCAAACTCTTTTTGTGAGATTCCAAAAAATAAGCGTAGATTACGCAACTTTTCAGCTTTATTGATTTGTTCTGTCTGCTTTGTTTCCATAATTTCCTCTTGCGTATTTTTAACATAATTATATCTTAACAAATTAATTTGTTAATTTTCTTTAGGTATAGTTAAAATAATATCATTTAATATCTTAATAGCAGATATAAAAAGGAGATAATATGTTGGTAAGAACGAGGAGAGAGCCTAACAACCCAGCTGTACTAAGCCCAAAACAATTTGAGATAGAATTTGGTATCAGTGTGGCTACACAATCCAAACTAAGAACACGTAAAAGCAAGAAAAACGATGGCGACTACGCAATACCATTCTTCAAGGTAGGAAACAAGGTTTGCTATCAGCGCGAGGCAATTATGGATTGGTTTTCTAAACTGCAAGAAAGGGAAACAAATCAAACTAATGTTGTAGAATGAAGGCAAGAAAAGGGAAATACAAAATGAAACCTATCCTTGATGTATGCTGTGGTGGCAAGATGTTTTATGCAGATAAACAAAATCCTAATGTGTTATTCTGCGATAAGCGTGAGTTTGAAACTATCTTTAAAAAGAGTAAGCAAAAAGATGAGCATTTTAGTGTTAAGCCAGATGTGATAGCAGATTTTAGAGATTTACCTTTTGAAAATGAGAGTTTCTCTCTTGTAATATTTGACCCTCCACATATAAAAAATGGTAGTGATAAATCCTTTATGGTGCAAAAGTATGGCAAATTGAATAAAACTTATAAAGAGGATTTAGCTAAGGGCTTTAAGGAATGTATGCGAGTGCTAAAGGTAAATGGCACTTTGATTTTTAAGTGGAGTGAAGCACAAATTAGTTTAAGTGAGATTCTAAATTGTTTTAATAAAGAGCCTTTGCTTATGCAAAAGACGAGTAAGACCTCACATTTTTGTGTATTTTTTAAGGAGTAAAGAATGAAACCACAAGAACTTGACTTTAGGATTTGGGATAATAAGAATAAAAGGCTTTTGTATGCAGGGAATGAACCTATTGCGATAGGAATTTCAGAGTGTAGCAAACAGCCTTTCGTAACAGAATTTAATGAGCTTCTTGGACATCAAGAAATTAAAGATTGTGAAATTGAACTATGGATAAGGCTTAAAGATAAAAATGGTGTAAAGATTTATGAAGGGGATATTGTAAAGGCTAAAGAAAGAATTATAGACCCAGATTATCCAAAGGAAGCAGAGCCATTTATAGCAATAGTCAAGAAATATCACGATGATTCTATACCTTTGTATTTTATGATGTATAAAACAACAAATAATAATGATGTTTTTGATTTTGAATATTATGAGGTTGAAGTAATAGGTAATATCCACAAGAATAGTAAGTTGTTAAGGGAGTGAAATGAAAATCTACAATGAAAAACAAGAATGTGTAGGATTCTTGATGGCAAAGGATACAAAATCCTTTAAAATTTGGGATTTACTTGATACTAAAAATAAGAGAATAGCAACAATTCATCTATTCTTGTCAAGAGATAAAAAAGAATCCTCTATATGCTAGATGATTTTCAAATAAGAGAATCACTCAATCTAAAGGCAAAAGAGAAATTTACTATCCAAGCAGAGAATCCACAAGAGATTGAGCTATTTGGTAAAGAGCAAATAGATATGAATTTCAATATAAAGGAGATACAATGAAAACAGAAAAAGTAGAAAATTTACCTCTGGTAAATGGAATATTTAGCAATTGTGCCAAGTTGGCTAATAAGGAATATATGGCTCAGGCAACAGAAAGGTCAAAATGGTTAATAGATAACTTTTTAATGCGCGGCAGTTTAAATATGGTTTATGCCTCTGCAGGAGTGGGCAAATCACTTTTATCACTTGAATTAGCCTATTTTTTAGCTAAAAAGCCAAATGTATCAAAAGTCATTTACCTAGATGGCGATAATAGTGAAGCTGCATTAACTGCACGCGGGTTAAATGAGATTGTAGAATCTAGCGGTGCAAAGCTGGAGTATTACTTTGTAAATCCTCATAAATATTTTAGTATCTTTAATAAACTCAAAGAATACAACCTAGAAAATGTCGTGCTTATCATAGATAGCATTCGCAACTTTATTAATTTTGATATTAAAGATGACATCAAGGTAACTCGCTATCTGCAAAGATTGCAAAAACTTAGAAGCAAAGGAGCGACTATTATTTTCTTGCACCATCAACCAAAACAATATGGTGAAGAGAATAATAAGATGTATAAAGGTGCAACAGCCTTTATAGATAGCGTAGATGAAGCGTGGTATGTATCAAAATCCTTTATTCAAAATAGTAACTCCAAAACTCTTAGCCTAGATTTAGAGCCACAAAAATATAGGTTAGATACAAAAGCACAAAGAGCAATTATAGATAATAAGACACATACGATATTTTTTCGTGATGATATTAGGATAGGACTAAGTCAAAAGCAGCAAATAACACTTGAACTTGCTCAAGAAGTTATTAATGCTAATCCAAATGGCATTATTCAAAGTGATTTAGCGAGACAAATAGTAAAGATTGCAAATGCAAATTACTATGAGATTGTAGGTAAAAATTCATTATGGAATTTACTTGCTGAATTTGAAAACAAACTCTTTAAAATCCATACTTTCACGCCAAAAGGTGGTGGTGTGCGAAAAATCTACACTCCACTTAATACTGCCATAGAATCTAAAACATCAAATAAAATTGAAACTAAAATAGAAAATACGCTCAATCTCATTAAAGCAGTCATCACGGAATCTAAAAATGGAATTGCACAAAAAGATTTAGCAGAGCTAGTTTGCAAAAAGGCGACAAACAACTTAGAAATCGTGGGCAAAAATTCATTATGGAAGCTACTTGATAAGTATGATGGAGTATTTTATAGGGCAGAAAAGACATATAGAAAAAGTGGTTATGGTATTACTAAAATATATTTGCCACTGCTAGATTCCAATAAAAGTATGAATAGTGAAATAATGGTGGGTTAATTTGCTATAATTGCCTATATATTTTGAAATTATGAGGAGAACTTATGACAGCACCTGCGACACAAAAGGCAATATTTGGCACACGATTTGAACTTGACGAGGAGAAAATCTTAAGAGAGAACATATATGACCTTGATATGATGTATACAAAGATAGAGGAGTTTGCCACAAAAAGAGCTGGGCTAACAAAAGTCTCTAAGAATCACTATGAGTTTAGAGGGGAAAAGAATGCTCAAGCACATTTGGGGATTTTAGTGTTTAATTGCTTATCAAAATGTGATTGGTTCACTACAAATGTCAAAAGCTGGGAATGGCTAGGGGATAGCAATAATGAAAACTATGTGGGGGATATGATTGCATTGCTTAAAAAGGAAAAAATAGGTGTTTGGGCGTGAGTGAGAAAAAGCTTAAATCCATAGCCTTTGACTTAGATACCAAAGTCTTACAAGAGCATTATACTAAGGGTGATTGGCATAACGCCTATAATGATATAGGCAGTTTTTTGCATAAACATCATTTTGAGCACACGCAAGGCTCTGTGTATGATTCTACAACCAAGTTTAATGATGATGAATTGGGCGTATTAATTTTGAAAATGAGTGATACACTCACTTGGCTACCTCAATGTGTCAAAAGTATAAGAGGCTATGACCAACCTGTAATGATTGACTACACACAACAATTACAAGATAAATTTATCGCACAAGATTTAAGGCTGGAAGGCAAACAAGACTTAGCCATTAAGAGAATGCAGCAAAAAATAGATAATATGGCTAAATCACAGAATCTAAATAAAGATTCTATAAAAGCAACTAAGAAAGACATTGAGCGGTGAGATTATTTGTTGCTATCAGATTCTGATAAATCGTGGAAAGGGCGGAAAGTTTATTTTAAAATATTGTATTTATAAGTAAATATAATGTTTTAATTTAAATGTTTTTTATTCTTTATCTTTGCCTACATTTTTGTATTTTTCTGACACGTTATATCTGCTCCCATTGTTTTTGCTTCCGCTATTATTTCGGCAATCTACCGCATTCTATGATTTTTTTAAAAAATTCGTTGCCATTGCCAAATTTAGCAAATTCGTCATCGGTTACACTCTTATACGAAAAACTTTTGGCACTACGTAACTCTTTTCCACGAAATTGACTAATATTTGCGGCTATCTTCTCTATCTCCCCCCATTGTTCCTCTGCTTCTTTTTTTGATTTAAAACCCGTACCATAATAAAAGCCTAAGCACTCTTCACCCATCGACTTAAGCTCAGCCTTTGAAAGCTTTTGTAGATCTTCTATGCTTCTTGGCGAATCTCCGCAACCGCTTAATGTAAGTATCAATCCAAGTATTGTGGCAAATGTTAAGATTTTTTTCATTATGATTGCTCCTAAAGCTAGATAAGTTATGGAACTAAAAACGAAGAATATTTATCTCAACCATTAGAAAACAAAACCAATCTCACAAAAGTTTCAGAATCTGCACTTAAAAGAATGCAGCAAAAAATAGATGCATTTGCACAAAAAGGTTTTATGTCTAACACAAAGACTAAAGAACAATCTATTGACAAAGGAGGGCGACTATGAATAACAATACAATCAACTTAAACCAAGAAGAGCAAAAAGAGCTTAAAGGTCTCTATGCAAAGCTAAGCAATCTCTATAAAGAGAGAGCAAAACTAGAAGTGCTTAAAAAAGATAGAGAAGAAAATCTTAAAGAAGAAATAGCAAGTGCTTGCAATATTATCAACAAACAAGGAGAAACGCAAAGCTCAAAAGTCAAAATGCCTTTGGTAAATGCCATTTTAGATGAGCTTTATAGAGATAAGCCTAACAAAGAGGAAATCAAAGCAAGCACTATGGAAGATTATAAGCTTGCTATTAACAATAAAGAAGTCAATGAAGATTGCATTAAGAGCTACATAAGCAGCGATGAGAGCATTAAGGAAAATAATGATTCTATCAAGGAAGTCTATAAAGAAAGCTCAATTCTTTCTAAAGAGATTTTAGACGCACTGAATGCTCTATTAAAAGATGAATATAAGCTTCATTTGAATGATGAGCTTGTAAAGGGAGGATATGAAATCAAAGAAACAAAAGGTAAAGAAGAGCTATTAGAACTTAAAGAGCTAATAAAGAAGTTGGTAGGATAAAAACAGCAATGAGTGATAAAGAATTAGAACAAGAAATCCTAGCTTTAGAAAATGAAGTCAAAAGACTAGAAGATTCTACTAAAGAGATTATTCAATCTATCAAAGAAAGAATCCAAAATCTTAAAGACATTGCTTGGGAGAGAGAATCCAAAAAAGAAAGCAGCAAGATGTATAAAGTGCTAGAGAATGATAAGCCCAGCACTATTGTAAGAAGCAATGTTGGAGATGTGGTTGTAGATAGGGAGTTTATGGAAAAAGAAATACACAAACATCTTGATAATCCAGCATTAAGAGGAATGGTAACCACAGAAGAAATGCTCCCTTATCCTAAAGTAGCTAAGAATGTGGAAGCGGAATATAACGCAGAAATTAATGACCACACTTGGAAAGTAAAAGCAAATGATGAAAGTGTTTTGGCTTATGGAAGCAGAGAGTATATCAAAGATGATAAGGAAATCAATAGGCTTTTAACAGCCCATAGTAAAACAGAAAGAGGGGAAAGAACGCAGAGGCAAGCAGACAGGGTCAGCTCTGCTACCTATTTTAATGACCCCGATTTTCGTGGCTCTGCTAACGAAACTATAGCACAAAATAATAAAAATACAAATGTAACCTTGCCTAATGTTTCAGAATCTGCCATTGTCAAAATGAAGCAAAAGATAGAAAAGTTTGTACAAAAAGGCTTTATACCTAACACAAACGCTAAAGAACAATCTATTGACAAAGGAAAAGATAGATGAAATGTGCAAATTTAATCACACAAAAGGAGAGCAAATGAGACTTTTTATAGCAGAAAAACCAGATTTGGCAAAAGCAATTGTATCTGCCTTAAATGGCAAATTTGAGAGCCATTCAAATAAAGGTATTGGATATTACACAAAAGGCGATGACTATATAACTTGGAGCTTTGGTCATCTATTAGAGCTTTGTGAGCCTCACGATTACAATAAAGAGTGGCAGAAATGGCAAATAGAACACTTGCCATTTAAGATAGATACATACAAACACAAACCAAAAGAGCAGACCAAAGAACAACTTAAAGAAATAATCAAGCTAATCAATAAAAAAGAAATAACGCAGATTATGCACTGCGGTGATGCTGATGATGAGGGACAGATTCTTGTTGATGAGATTTTAGACTATGCTAAAAACACAAAGCCTATAAAACGTGTGTTAATCAATGACATCACGCCTGAAGCAGTGCGTGAGGAGATTCAAAAAGCAAGACCTAATGCTGAGTTTAAAACAATGAGCGATAGAGGCTTTGCTAGAAGTATTGCAGATTGGATTGTAGGTATAAACCTTACAAGAGCATACACTTGTGCCTATCGTGCTAAGGGAGGCAATACTACACTAAGGGTTGGTCGTGTGATGACACCTATTTTAAGCCTCATTGTAGAAAGAGATTTACAAAATGAGAATTTTAAAAGCATAGATTATTATAGTTTGAGTGGTGAGTTTGTAGTAGATTCTTTAAAGATTAAAGCCAATCTAAAGACGGAACAAAAAATTTTAGTTAAAGCTGAAATTGAAAACATAAAGGCAGCTACAGAATCTAAGCAATTCAATATTAAGATTAACAAAACACCAAAAAAAGAAAATCCTCCTCTGCCCTATAATCTTTTGATTTTGCAAACTGAAGCGGCAAAGCTCTATGGCTATTCTCCAAAAGATACATTAACCTATACACAAACACTGCGAGAAAAATATAAAGCCATAAGCTACAACAGAAGCGATTGCCAATATCTGCCTGAAAAGATTTATGAGCAAAGTAAAGGAATTTTAGAAGCATTAAAAGCAAACATAGGCGAACAAGACTTTTTAAGCAAAGCCAATCTAAGCATTAAAAGCAAAGCATTTAACGATAAAAATCTCTCTGCTCACTATGGAATAATTCCGCTCAATAGCAAGTTTGATTTTTCAGGATTAAGTGAAGCAGAAAAGAACATTTATATGCTGATAGCTAAACGTTTTGCTATGCAGTTTTATGAAGCAAGGGAGTATATCGCATATAGTGTAGAGCTAGAATATAGTGGCATAAAGTTTAACACAAGTGCTTCTAAAACTACAAAAAGCGGCTTTAAGGCTATCTTTACTGAATCTAGTGAGGAAGAGAGTGAAATAGAGCTAGATTTAGAAAACATCACAAGTAATACCGCTACTTTGCAATCTAGCGAGATAAAGACACTCCAAACAAAGCCACTGCCACAATACACAATGACCACACTTTTAAAAGACCTCAATCAAGTCGCAAAATATGTCAAAAATGAAAAAATTAAAAAGCTTCTTGTGGAAAAAGATAAAGATAAGAAAGGCGAAAGTGGTGGAATTGGCACACCTGCAACACGAAGTGAAATGATAGACAAGCTTATCACACAAGGCTTTATCACTTGCAGCAGTGATAAAAAGCAAAGTATCAAATCCACTCAACTAGGACGTGATTTGATTAAATGCGTAAGTCCTATGCTCTCAAACCCTGATATGACTGCTTTATGGTTTGAATACCAAAAAAGCATTGAAAAGGGTGAGATGAGTAAAGAAGAGTTCTTGCGTGATGTATTGGATTCTGTAAGGCTTGAGATTGAGAATATCAAAAAGGCAAATCTAGAGATAAAAATCTCAGGAGCGATTGTATGCCCACAATGCAAAAAAGGGCATTTACGTAGAATTAAAAGTGGCAAGAGTGCATTTTATGGGTGCAGTGAGTTTAGCAATGGCTGCAAATTTACTGCGGTAGAGAAAAATGGCAAACCTGTTTTAAATACAATAAGTAAATAAAATATTTTACTTATATTTACTTATATTTACTTATATTTACTTATATTTAATTTTATTTACTTTAAAGGAGTTATAATGGCAAAAACACAAAAAGTGCAAAATGGACCAACTCTTTTTAGTGTCTTTGACTACTATGATGAGAAAGGAGAGCTTCAAAATGATGTCTTCAACCCAAGTAATAGATATAGAGACCAAAGAGCAGATAGAGCAGTATTTCAAGGACAAGGAGAGACTAGCGGAACTCCTCAAAAGCAGAGGGAACTTTCAGGCGACACAGCAAGAGCAGGAAGCATTTCTAAAGAAAGTGAAGGAGGAGGGATACGACGGGTATGGGAATATGACCATACACGAGGAGATATGGGAGATAGAAGTGAGCAAATTGGAGAGAAAACTGCCTCAGATTCTAGTCAATCCACCGATAGAGTTTTATTTCGACAGGAGGATTTGGACGATAATAGAGGACGATTGGCAGATTCTGCCCCAATATCTCAATCCACTAGCGTGGGAAGATCTCAACTCGGCAATACAAGCGAACTATCATCACAGATGGATAATGGTAATACTCTTGCGGTGGGCGAAACATCTCTATCCCAAAGCAATAAAGGTGGCGGATTACGACAGACTGACTTATTTAGCGGAGAAGCAGCTGGAAGTGGAGATAGAAGCGTTTATGCAGGCATCACTTCTACCCAACATAGCGAACCTAACACCTTATGGAGTGTTGGAAGTGATGGGAGTAAGCCCCAATCAACATTGCCTAGAGTGGATGAAGCAACAAATGCGTATGAGTCCCAATCACAACAATATATGGGACATTCTAATGAGCGAACACAAAGAGAATCTAACAGAGGGGAATTATTAGAAAATTCAATGCGTGGCGATGCTACCACGCAAGAACTACAGGATATTACCAAAAATCAAACCCAAAGAACTGATGAGACAGAGCAAAAAGCAGATTCTAATTCGCAAACTACAAATATTCCACAATCCACACAAATACCAAATTTCGTAGCCACAAGGCAAAGGGGTGAAGCTCCAAGCTTGATAGCCGAAGAAGAACACATTGTTGTTGGGGAAAATTATAAATTAGGTGAAGATATAGTTGTTAAAGGCTTACGAACTAGATTTGAGGCAAATATCGCCGCTATAACTATATTGAGCCTGATAATCTATCATATAGAATCAACACAAGCAACATACTAGAGAACGATTTTAGAAGTGTGATTAAGTTTAATGGATTGTGGGCGAGAATTAATAATTTTTTCTCCAATATCTACGAACACATACAAAGCCAAGAAGTAAAATTGCTAAAAAATACAGAAATTATAGAATATTTAAGTGAGCAAATCAAGCACAATGAATATCCAAACGCCACATATTTAGACGCTTTACGCAGAGATAACAACCAAATAATAAAAGAAATCCAAAAAATGAGCCAACAGAAAGGCTATGTAAGCACTTTTGCGCCCAAATCATTTGAAATTAAAGCTATAAATGAAACTGCCAGAAAAATACAAGTAGAAAAATAAATTAAAAAGTATTAACAAGTAATATATTTTATATTAAATTTTTTTAAATTATTTATATATATTTAAAAATATTAAATTATAATTATTTATATTTAGATTTAAATAATTTATTTTCATTTATTTTTATTTTATAAAATTATAAATAATTGTAAAATAAAGGATAAAAAATGAATAAACAAAAAAATGACTTTGTCGTGTTGGAGAGCAAATATACAAATGATTTGTTTAGTATATATCATATTAAGCGAATTAACCTTGAAGTTTATACAGACAATGGTGTGATAAACAGCATAGCTGTATATATAAATGATGAAGAGTGGGAAGGATTCTCTGGGCTTGATAGAGAAAAATTAAGTGAGAGATTTGAGGAAGTGTTGCAAAGAGATATTTTAAGAGAAATTGGCAGTAGGCTCAATGCTGGTTGTGAAAACATTGATATGGAAATGCTCATTAAAGAGTGTGTAAAAAATATTAAAGCAAAGGAGCAGGAATGATAATTGCCATAGCAAATGAAAAGAGTGGTAGTGGCAAAACTACAATGGCAGTAAATCTAGCGTGCTATCTAGCCAAACAAGGTGATAAAGTAACACTTATTGACGCAGACCCACAGCGGAGCAGTGAAGTTTTTAGCAATAATAGAAGCGATAGTGAATTAAAGCCGTTGTTTTCAAATATAAGTAAATTGGGCAGTTCATTAAAAGATGAAATCACTTTGCAAGAAAGCAAAAACGATTGTGTAATTATTGATACAGGAGGAGCTGATAGTAAAGAGATGCGAATAGCTATGAATAGGGCAAATTTGCTTATTATCCCCACAATCCCATCACAATATGATGTAGTGGTGCTAGATAGAATGCTAGAAGTGTTTAACTTGGCAAAAGAGAATAATCCAAAGCTTCATTGTCTTATTCTCTTTAACAAAATTAGTCCAAATCCATTTTTGCATAAAGAGTTAGATGAGTTAAAGGAGTTTGTAGAATCTGCTATTAAAGATAAGAGCTTGGAGGAAGTAGCCATTCTAAAATCATTGATTTATGAGCGCAGAGCATATAAGAGGGCTGTAATAGATGGTAAAAGTCTAGATGAGTTTAACGATGATAAGGCAGAGAACGAATTTCAAGCTTTATGCGAGGAAATCGTGGCATTTGGAAAAACATTATAAATACTTATAAAATATTGTAAATAAAATTATTGTAAAATGTTTTAAATATTTTAATTAAGGAATAAAAATGGGTGGATTTAAAAAACAAACAGCACAGCCTCTACAAAGTAAAGGTGTAAGTGAGAGTGAATTTGAAAATGGCGGTAGGGCTGAAACAAAGGGTGTAGTAAAAACTAAAGTTTTTAGCGTTTTGCTACCCATAGAGCTCATAGAGCGTCTAAAACGCTACCAAAATAGTGAAAATGCCAAAAGAATAGAGACACAAACATATATTTTCACTCAAGCACTCAATGCGTGGCTGGATAGTAAGGGGTTTGAAAACAAGGAAGACAAAGATGAATCAAAATAAAACAGCCTTTATCTTTGCTGGTGTTAATGGTGCTGGGAAAAGCACGCTTTATTGGAACGAGGTTGAAAAAGGAGAGGCGACTTGCACAAGCATTTTAGCTCTTGTAGCTATTGGTGATTGTTCTATTGAGACAGCAGCAAAAAATGGGCGCATTCAATCAATTAAGGCTGTAGATACTAAAGCATTTAGTGTGCTTGGCATTTATAGCACTTATACAACCATTGTTTCAGGTAATTAACCTTAACCTACCAGCTATCTTTGTATAGCTAGTAGGTTATTCAGTGCAATTTGTTAGTATTTACCCCCCCCCCATTTATCTTGAGATAATAAAATCTAACAATTATCATCATTCTCTAGTAGTTCCTGTATCGCCGCTAGTTGTCCATCGCAATTCTCTATTATCATTTCGCCCTTTGGATTCTTGCTTTGTATTGCTTCGTAGGTTATGCTGTGCATTGCTTGGCAAAAGCACCTTATCATTGCTTGGTCTGCTACTTTGCTTATATGCCACATTGCCCTTGGACATTCCGCACATATCGGCATAGGATTTGGGTCGATTTCTAAGAGAAGGAGCGTTGGACTTGTATAAAGTGGAATTTGGTTTAATGATGCCTCCTTGTCCTCCAAGTTTTCGTTCTGCATTGTATTTTGCCCATTGTTCTCTTGTGTATTTTCTTGACTTAGGTTTTGCATTTTCTATCCTTTGTGTTAAATTTGCTTTTTTGGCGTAATAATTTGCCCACTCTTGTTTAGTATAGCGTTTTGGTGCATTCTCTGTGATGTTTGTAGAATCTGTGCTTTTTATATTGCTTTCTTTTAGCTTCATAGTCGTTACTACTTTAACCTTAGGGAGCTTTATGAAGCTTTTTTCTGCGCGATTCATTACAGATATATCCCACTTAGCAACCTTTGTTGCTGTGCTAATAGTATAAAGTCTGCCTTTAATTTTTTTCTCAAACTCATAAGGACGCAACTCATAGCCTATTTTTGCAATGCGCACATATTCTCCTTTTTGTAATTTAGAATCCTCTACAATCTGCCGCAGATTCTCTCCCCAAATGGTTGCATTGCCTTTGCGTGTGTAATAGCTAATAAAATAGCTAGGTTTATTGAGAATATCATTATTGTATGGTGCTTCACCAAAATCTAGCACTCTATAATAATGTGGTTTGGCATTATGTTCGTGCAAGGTTTTTGGTTCTACATATTCTAGATTATTGTTTGCGATTTGTCTTCCGCGAACCTTATCTCTTCTGCTTGTGGCGAGAGCATAGATTCCACGCTTGTTAAGATTGTCGGCAAAGCTCTTACGAATTTTCAAGCAATCTGCCTTTTTAATATCAATGCGCGAACCATCGTTGTTGGTAGCCTTTAAACAAATATGGCAGTGAGGATTATCTGTATCATTGTGAAAGGCAAGTGTAAAATGTGTGTTTGGATAGAGATTTTTTATCGTTTCAAATGCAGCATTTCTAAGCGAACTCTCATCGCAGTCATCATAATCACGCATTGAAAAAACCATATTGTAAGTTTCTCTCCGCTCTGTTTTATTTTCATTTTCATTTGGGATAACATAGCCATTTTGATAATTTTCAAGGCAATACACAAGGTCTTTTTTGTTGGTATAAATATTCAAATCAGAATCTATTAGCTCTAAACTCCCTTGCCTTGAAATATAGTTAATATGTGCGCTCAATTGCTTTGTATTTTTTGCGTTTGAAGTAATTTTAAATACTACTTCATAGCCATTGTTTGATAATTTTTCACGCTTTAAAAGCTTAGCTTTTGCTGGATTGCTTTGGACAATTTGCTTGAAAGAGACAAGTGGTTTTGATTTTTTTCTTGCGAGATTGATTTGATTAATTTTGGCGTGCTCAATTCGCACATTTTTTATTTTCTTTGCTTTCCACTCAAGTTCATCATCGCTAAATCTTTTTGGAGTAACACTCATTGTAAAATTCCTTGTGAATTATGACATAGTGCTTTAATCTCACTAGACATTTGTGTAAGTTTGCTATCTAAGTGCTCTAATGTTGTAAGCAGATTAGAAGCTATGTCTGCTTCACTTTGTGTGTTTAACACTCGCGCAATTTGATTGATATTGACACCAATTTTATTAAGTTCGCTTCGAGTAAGTGCAAGTGCTTCAATCTCTTTATTGTCAAGGATTTTGGAATTGTAAATCATATTAAGTGTATGGAATTTTATAAACTTTGGCACGGAGCTTGTAGTTGTATTTTGCGCTATACATTTCAGCAAATCGTATTCTTTCCTTGTGAATGAGATTTTAATAGTCTTATAAACTTCTTTAGAAGACTCTTTGACAGATTCTATTCTTTTAAAGTGTTGTGAGCCTTGCAAATGTTTATACAGCAAATCATTAAGTATGCTTGATTTTGACATATGCAATTCTTTGGATAATTGATTTAAAACATCTGCATTTTGCAAAGAGATTCTAAATGAAATAATCGTATTTTTGTTTGCCACTTCCCTACCCTCATCCTTATGTTTGGTGTTTGCTATTTTGTTTGGTAATGCAAAAGTATTATCAAATAAAAACACTTCGTTTTGATTTTTCAAAACGACTTCCTAGCAAAATCTTTGCTAGGACTTTTCTCAAATTTGTGTTTTACAAAATTGAGACTTAAGAGCTTCGCAAGACACAGGACAAATTTTTAAATTTGTGGAAAAAAGGCTTAAAAATGTATTACATTTTGCACCTTTTTCCCTATCCTACATATTCTACATATTCTACATATTCTACATATTCTTAAAAACGCATTATTTCATATAAATATCAAATAGTCAAGTATTTTTGATATTTTATATCTATATATTTTTAAATTTATGATATAAATTGATATTATTTTTATATAACACTAAAGGAAAGGTAACTTAAAATGGAGACGCCATATATTAAATCTTTGAGGGAACAGTATGCGGCTGCTATGAAAAAAGCAATTGCAAAAGAAAATGCAAAGCTCAATACTTTGTATAAAAATCTTTCACTTAGCATTTTTAATGAGGCACAAAACAATGAAGAGCTTAATAACATTATCAAGTCTTCTCCAAAAATCAACGAATCTTTTCAAAAGTTGGTAGCAATATTTAATGAAACTACACCAAAAAATACAAAATCTAATATAAAGGATAAAGAATGAGCATTTTCAATAATTTAAAAAAGACAGACGATGATTTTTTTGAAATCAGCTTTGAATCTAATGAGACCAATAAAACACTTAGCTTAGTGAATGAACATAAAGATACTTATGGACAAAACAATAATAAAGATGAAATTGATAGTGTGCTTTCTCATCTAGTCGCACTTGATGTTGCACGCAAAGAAAATATAAAAAGTAATGGCAATATAGACACACCAAATATAGAATTTAGTATTGCCTATGGATTAAATGGCAGGAGAGTAGAGGAATATATGTCTGTGCCATTGGGTATGGGACATTTTGAAAAAGGTATAAACCATTTGCGCGAAAATTTTGGAGTGGATTTAGAATCCAAAGTAGCACAAAAAGAAAAGGAGCATACTGATACTAGACTAGATAAATTTTGCTCTGCTTTAAAAATGCCACCGACACTAAGCTTAGATGAATTAGATGAAAAAGGCTGGGATACTATAGGCAAAATGGCAGATTTGGCAAAAGGATTGTCTAGTCCTGAGTTAGCAGGTTTTTTAGCTGGATTTCAAGGAGCAATTAGAGAAGCTCACCACAAAACACCAAGCAGTCAAGCTGAAATAGACAATAATAAGTTTGCACAACTTATGTCAAAAAAATTAAACATCTCTCCACAAGAGGCAAGACAAATTATAGATAACGCCCAAAATCAAAAAGATACCATAGAAAAAAAATCAAATACGGAATCTAAAATTGAAGTTTCGCAAGAAAAGATTGATGAGATCAAAAAGAAAAGCGAGATTGCAATTAAAAATCAAAAAAAAAGTAAAAGTAAAGCAAGGGAGCGAAGCAATCAGAATCCAAGTTTAGGAAAGGATAGGTAATGCCTCGCCCACCAATACAAAAACACTATCTTTATGTTCCATATAAGGATAAGGAAGAAGCCAAAAGTCTTGGTGCAAAATGGGATAGCGAATCTAAAAAATGGTATGTATCTGGCAATACTGATTTGCATCAATTTAATAAATGGAAATATCCACAAGAAAATGAAATTGACATCAATGAAGCATACAAACAATTTAACAAGGCTTTGAGTGAGAGCGGATTAATTATTGATGGATTGCCTATAATGGATGGCAAAATCAAACGAGTAAAAGTCAGTGGCGATAAGGGGAGCGAAAAAAGTGGGGCTTATGTTGGATATATAGATGGATATCCTGCTGGATATATTGAGAATTTTAAAACAGGAGAAAGAGTTAATTGGAAATTTAAGTTAGAACAAGAAGTTCAAGTTAAATCTCTAAGTAATGCAGAAATTGAAGCCATTAAAAAAACAAATGAATTAAGAGCAGCTCAAAGAAAGGAAGAGCAGTTAAGACTTAATGAAAAAACAGCTGCACGATTAAAAGATGAATACGATAATGCACAGATAGCGCAAGTCAATCACCCCTACTTGAAGGCAAAGGGCATTGAAGTTCAAAATTTAAGGGTGGATAGATTTGGTAATTTACTTATTCCTTTGAGTGATAGTGATGGTAAGATGTGGAGTGTGCAACGAATTGCTGCTAATAGCAATAAGATTATCGGTGTAATCAAAACTCAAAAAGAAAGAGAAAATGGCGAGGAATACTCAGCAAGGAAAAAAGGGTGCTTTTACAGCTCTGAACCATTAGATTTGCACGATCAGTTTTATATCTGCGAGGGCTTTGCAACTGCTAAGAGTATAGAAATTCTGCTTGATAAGCCAAGCATAATGGCGGTAGATTCTGGAAATTTAATAAATGTATGCGAGGCACTACTTGAAAAATACCCCCATAAACAAATTACTATCTGCGCGGATAATGATTTAAAAAATAAAGTCAATACAGGACTTAATGCCGCATTAAAGTGTAAAGAAAAGTATCCTCAAATCAATGTTATTAAGCCAAGTATGGCGGATAAAAATATTAGTGATTTTAACGACTTAATGCGGCTTAAGGGTGTAGCAGTGGCAAGAGCAGATGTTAAATCACAACTAGCAGCAACGCAAATGCAATACAAATCTCAAGATAAGGAGATGGGAAATGAAGCTGTAAGAT
Source organism: Helicobacter fennelliae (assembly GCF_900451005.1). Classification (NCBI taxonomy): domain Bacteria; kingdom Pseudomonadati; phylum Campylobacterota; class Epsilonproteobacteria; order Campylobacterales; family Helicobacteraceae; genus Helicobacter; species Helicobacter fennelliae. Next base: position 1,177,209 of record NZ_UGIB01000001.1, on the reverse strand, counting down.
TCTAATTTAAAGCAGTAATGCAGAATTTGATAAGGAAAAACCACAATCAAGGAGAATTAAGATGAATTTAACACAAGCACAAAAGCAGGAGGCAAAAGAGCTTCTATCAAAGCTTGAAAATCTTTATAATCACAGAGCTGGACTTGATATACTCAAAATAAATAGAGAAGATACATTGAGAGAGGAAATAGCTAGCATATGTGATATAAGAAATAAACAAGGAGAAATCCAGCCAAACAAGGTAAAAATGCCTTTGCTGTTGGCATTAATAGATGAAATATTCTTTAATAAAACCAACAAGAAAGAGGAAGAATACGCCTTAATGAGTTCATACAGACAAGCTTTATCAGGCAAAGATGTCAATAAAGATACGATTAATGCCTATGTAGCGTTACAAGAGGAGATTGAGGAAAACAATCAGAATCTAAAAGAGGTATTCAAAGAAACCAGCACTCTAGATAAAGAAATCCTTGACGCTATTAATCTAATCGCAAAAGAAAGATACAAGCTGTGGGCAAAAATATGGGCATTAGAAACTTTTAATCAAAATATCCAACAAAATGTTTTTTGAATACCTGTGTCATTTCAACTATTGTCTGTTCTTCATTGTTTAAATTTTTAAAAAGAATATCTTGCAAATCACTAATTACTGCACTCTTAAACAAGATTCTTTGGTTTTGAATGCTTATATAAGCAATGGTTTGAAGTTTATCTTTTCTCTTGCTTGAATTTTTTTCTTTATATGCAAACATTATGTCTTTATTTAAGCTTTCTAACTTATCTATAATTTTTTGTTTATGATTTTCTTTTTGAACTCTTCTATAATAACAATGAGTAATTAGCCAACCGTCAATAACTCCACCAAGAGTAAAACCTAAATTTACTATAAAATCCATAGCCTTAATCTCTAGCTAAAACTTCTTTAATAGTAGTAAGCAAATCTTTTTCGTCTTCTGTTTTATCGTCTATTTTAATGTATTTGTCAAATGATTCTCTATCTTGTCGTATTAATTTGCAAAAACTTGCATCCACAAAGGAATCAGAAAATGGCAATTCAAGATTATCAACCTTGATTAAAGTCTCTTGTTTATCTTTAATCCATTGAGAGAGATATTTTTTTTCAAAATCCTCACCATTTCTCTCCTCATCGTGCTCTGCATTTCTAGCATAAGGCGTTGAAGTGTATTCGTTAAAATTAAATGTTATCATCTTGAAATCCTTTCAAAAACTCTCTTATTGGTAATTCAAAGCTTATCAAAGTACCGATTGCTTTATGTTCCTTAATCCTATCACTATTGGAGCAGTATTTTAACTCATCTTTGTTAAAATTTAATTCATAAAAGTCTTTCTTAGATACGATTTGCATTTTTGCTCCTTTACATTTTTTTATGCTCTCTTCTAGTCTTTTTGTTCCATTACCTCTTTTAATATTTTCTCCATCATAGTTTCTGTGCCTTTCATTATTAGATTCAAATATAATCTTTACATAATTTTTCCGAATAGCTCCTTCATCAAAGCTGTCTTTAATAGAATCTTTCACACTACTTCGCTTTTTGATAGCAGCAGCAAAACCTATTCCCTTATCTAAAAGGGCAAACTTTATCACTTCTCGCTGAACCTCGCCAGCTAGATATATTGTTTTATTAGTGTCAGCGTGTTGTTGTATATTAACCATAAGCTCTAAAAATATTTTCATTAAATAATCTCTTGCTTTTTTATTATCAGCTCTAATTTGATTAAGAGAAAAATGAACTATCTCTTTAGAGATTCTTAGAAGTGCCTGCTTTAATTTTTTTTGGTTATCAAGGGAAATTTTTAAGATACACAATTTTCCTGCTTGATTTTGGGTAGGCTTATTGCATAAAATTTGAAAGATTCCTGTTTGGATAAACATATTTTTTATGTTTTTGTCTTTAGGCATTAAATCTTCTCTAAATCTGAATGAAATATCCTTGCTTTCACTGAAATACTCTAATAAACTTGTAAAAAGCAAGCATAAACCCAAATCAAACCTTTTTAATTTTCTAAAGCTAATTTTAAAGCCTTTAGGATTCTTTGAAAGAGCTATTGTATCTTTTATAATTTTATGTATATCTTTTTGGTTAAGCTCTAATGACTTATAACCAAATGAATTGTCCTGTTTATTGTTGCTCCGAACCCTATTTGTTCTTTTTCGTTGTCTTTTTTCCTGATATTTCGCTCTTATTTTATTACAATAATAACAATATTTTTTTGAATTATAAACTTTTTTCATAAAATTATTATAGCATACACTCAAAGAAAATAATTGAAAAATAATTGAGGTTAAAAAAAGGCTTAAGATTTACATCTACTTTTTATCTCTTTTCTCAATTGCTTCTTTTGCACCCTCTGGTATATTATCCTCAAAAAGGTTATCAATTTCCTTAGGACGCGTTATCATCTCCTGCACAATAAAATTCAACATTTCAAAGAGTTTATAGGCAATGCGTGGATTATCATTTATATCTAGCTCTTTTGTAGAATGCACCGCATTATTTCCTGCGATACGCACAATATCTAAGGCTTTTTGCACCTTTGGAGAAAGTCCCAATTTGACAAGTTCTTTAATATCCTCATTAATATTTTTACCCTTAAGACTTTTGTATTCTGCAAAATTATCCCTTAAATACACCATTAGCTCCTGCAAAGCTAGACGCAACAAAGCACAAGCTGCTCTAGGAGAATCCCCTAAGACATTAGAGGCTTCCTGATAGATTGCCTTAATGGATTCAGGCATATCCTCTGCTGGAGGAATGGCAGATGATTTGGGATAGAGCATTTCCTCTACTAATTGTGGCTTACCATTTTGCGAGAATCCACATCTTTGCCAAAGACTATAATTCTTGCATACTTGGCATATCGCAATATGGATAGAATAGCCTAATTTATAAGCATTTCCATCATATAAGGCTTGCCATTCTATTTGAGCTAATACTTTACAATATGGACAAGTAAAAGCTTTTTGATAAAAGCTTGGGGGAACAAATTTGTTATTCATAATTAAAGATTATTGTGCCAAAAAATGTCGTGGATACTGTCATAGTTCCCCTTTGTTTTTATATGTGTAAAGCATTGTAACAAATTTTAGTTAAGTGCGTGATGAGAATAGGGCTTGATTATGGCATTTTGATAAAAGCTTCGCTTTTCTAAAAATGGTAATAAAACACCAAAAAAGAATTTGGTATTGATAATCACCCTGCTTTACCCTAATAACTTTTTATTTTGGAGTTTTTCCTCTGCTTTTAGAAATGCGAGGCATTTATCAAAGCAATATTTATTTGTGTGGTATCTGCCACACAAAATATGTTGGTAATTTTGACTTTACGCAAAATTACTTGACCGATTAGGATTTTTAAGATAAAATCTAATTTTAGATTTTATCTTAAATTATATATTTAATGTAATTTTAAGCTTTTATCTTGCTGAATTAAAACTTTTGTCATTTGGGAACTTTTAAGGGAACTTCTTACAATTAAAGTCTTATAAAACACTATAAATAGGATTATTTGATGATTTTATCAGAATCCCTTCCTCGATTCCAAACGATAAAACCTTCATTGAAAACAGGCATGATCAAAGCATTTGGAGTGTGCTAAATAAAATCTATAAACTTAAGAATTTTGATAGATTTTACCCTATCAAAGATTCGCGCGATAAGCTTTTTTTGGGCTCACACCAACTAAATCCCACAATAAAAGCATTTATTTTTGGACAGCTCTGGATACTTGGCAAATTTTTGCCATTCTCTTCCAAAAACAGAAAATCCATACGCGTTTGTTTGAAAGTATTGCGTGATTATGTAGTGCAAAAATAGCCCTTGCAAAATCTTCTTTGAAATACAAATAACCCACAGGATTTTATCTTGCAGGATTTTATTTTGCTAATTCAAAATGACGAGATATTTTAGATTCTAGATTCTCTGGATTGCCACGCAAGGATAAACCTTGCTCGCAATGACAAGCCTACCCCCTCAATTGCGAGCAAAATTTTCAAATTTTGCGTGGCAATCCACTTTTTGATTTTAGATTCTATGCAAACACAAAAGCGTATAAAAAAATTCTAGATTTTAAGATGAGTTTGCAAGAGTTTGATAGATTGTGAAGTTTGAGAGCGAGAAAATAGAACTTCAAAGAAATAAAACTCATGGTTCATTGACGAAGCGAAAAACAAATCTCGTAGCTCAAATCACTTAAAAGCTAGGATTTATATCTCATGGAAATTAGATTCTAGAATCTAAAAATACACGCAACTGCTTATACTCATCTCTCTGCAAAAACCGCACTTTACCCACAGGCAAATGATTAAGATGAATCCACCCATATCGCACGCGCCTTAGATCCAAGACATTTGCCTTAAAATGTCCAAAAAACCTTCTTAGCTCACGATTCTGCCCTTCTGTGAGCGTTACTTTGAGTCGAGAATGATGAGGGGTGTTTTTCAAAATCTCATATCGCACAAAAGGCGCGATAGTCATTGTTGTGATTTTGCTTAATTTATGTGCGCCATTTTTGGTATCTTTAAGGCTTAGCCCCTGCTGCATAGATTCTATCATTTCTTGCGTGATGAATGTGTCGATTTTGATGATATACTCTCGCTCCAAATCACTATGCATAAGCGCATGAACGACCTTTTTTGAATCACTCAAAATAAGCAACCCCTCACTTGCAAAATCAAGCCTCCCAACAGGCACAAATCCGTTGTATTTTTTACCCAAACTCTGATAAATAACCCTGCGACCCCGATCGTCTTTTTTGCTTACAAGCTCACCTTTTGGCTTATGGTACACAATCGCTGTGTATTGCTCTTCTTTAGCCTTTGCAAGTGGCTTACCATCAATAAAAACCCTCTGCCCCTCATCAATACTATCGCCTAGATTTGCTTTTTGTCTCTCGATATTGACGCGTCCTTGCTTGATGAGCTCATCTGCTTCACGTCTAGAATACGCAGAATGATGAGATATATATACATTAAGACGCATTATGAAAGTATCTTTGCTATTTCTTTGGCGTGATATGAGATGATGATGTCAGCCCCTGCTCTCTTAAATCCTACCAAAGTCTCCAAAAGCACGCGCTCATAATCAATCACACCAGATTTTTGAGCGGCTTTAAGCATGGCGTATTCTCCGCTGACATTATACGCAGCCAATGGAAGCAAGCTCTGCTCCCTAATATCTCGTATGATATCCAAAAAAGCAAGTGCGGGCTTTACCATAATAATGTCTGCGCCCTCTTGTTCATCTATTTTAGATTCTAGTATGGCTTCTCTGCGATTGGCGATGTCTTGCTGATAGCTTTTTCTATCGCCAAAACTTGGAGCAGAATTTGCCACATCTCGAAATGGTCCATAATACGCGCTTGCAAACTTTGTCGAATAGCTCATAATCGGAATATGCGTAAAATTATGCGTATCAAGTCCATTTCTGATATGAAGCACCATGCCGTCCATAGATGCGCTAGGTGCGATAATATCAGCCCCAGCACGAGCTAGCACGACAGCCTGCTGCGCTAGAATCTGCAATGTCTTGTCATTATCAACAGATTTTAATCCCATATCAAGTATCCCGCAATGCCCGTGATCTGTGTATTCACAAAAGCATAAATCCGCTGTGATGACAAACTTTGGATAAGCATTTTTGATAGCTCTAATGCATTGACACACGATATTGTTTTGATTTAACGCCTCTCTTCCGCTCGCATCTTTATGTGATGGAATCCCAAAAAGCAAAATATGAGTCATTCCCAATCTCTCTAACTCCTCGCATTCTTTGAGAATCTCATCAATACTCATTTGATAAATGCCCGGCATTGAGGTGATTTCGTTTTTTATCCCCTCGCCTTCGATTACAAAAAGAGGAAAAATAAAATCTGAAATATCCAATCTTGTCTCTCTAACCAAATCACGAATACCCGCATTAAACCGCAATCTACGCATACGTCTAAACATCACAAACCTTTCACAAGCCTTTAAGTAAATATAAAATCTAGCCCGTAAATATAGCATGTTGTTATATAAAGTTACTTTAAACCTAAAATGATAGAATCCAAAACCTAACTAAACCCAAAAGAAACAAACAAAATGGATATAAGGACAAAGCAAATATGAAAATGCAGTATTATGATACGCAACTTATGAGCGCGTATCTCAAAAACAATGGCTTCACTGAAGCGCAAATCGAAAAAATGAATGATGAAGAAATTAGTAATGCCTATCAGCAAAAAGCCACAACTTTTCTAAATAACTACAAGCAATCCTTCCAAGCATTTGAATCCAGTCATGAGCCATCAGGCATTTCCATACACACAACCCCAAAAGAGCTGACACCACAAATCATTAGCATAATCAATCAGCACCATATCAAACTTTATGAATTACTTGATGATTTTATGGATATTTATGCTCCAAATGAACTCATTGAATTGCTCTATGTGGGTATGCAAAATATCAAAATGACTCAGCTTGAAAAAATGGTGAGAATCAAAGTCTATGAATTGCAAGAGTTTTGGCTTGAGCAAATAGAAAATAATCTCAATGCTTTGCCTATCGAAGAAAGAGATGAGTTGATGGATTATTATCAAAGCCAAAAATCCAATCTCAAACTCCTCAAAGAAACCTACCTAAAATCTAAAGACAAACAATACATTCAACAGCTTCAAGACATTGCAGATACAAAGCTTGAGATCATCAAAGAGCATCTACCAAGCGAGCTTGAGGCAAATTATAAAAGCTTCTACAACAAAAGCGAAGAAAAAACAAACCTCATTCAAGAGATTTTAGAGCTTTCACATGGCTTTGGTATGCACTATCTCAACTCATCTACTATCGCTGATCTCAAAGAGCTTCTTATGCTCCTTCAGACAGAGCAAAACAAAGAAAAAGAACAAAAGCAACTCTACACATATCACATGAAAGCCCTCAAAGATTCTCTCACAAACCCCGATGAACAGGTTTTTGCTGTGGCTTGCCTGAATGCTGCAAATGAACTTCCTCGCTATATGCTTCAAGATATTGTCAAGGATTTAGCAGATCGAAATAAATTTTTTCTGCATAGATTCCACGAAGTCGCTAAAGAATACAAAAATATCCCGGAATTGCAAATTATTTTATAAATATTTTTATCTTTTTTTAAGGCAACTTTGTCTTATTTTGCCTACATTATTAATCAAAAGTTAAAGATTCTTTGGGAGAATTGCAAGATTTATTCAAGCGATAAAGCAGTATCTAAAGACAATTCAACCATACTTATTATCGGCTTGTTATCAGCTTATTATCAGAAGTAAGCTCTAAGGCAAACCAAGCAAGAAAATTTAAGCAAAAAAATAATAAAAAACAAAAATAAAAAACTTTGAGAGATTAAATAAAAAAATCAAAGAATATTGACAAAGATTAAAGACAATCACAAAAGAATCAGACAATCAAAGGGAATTTATGCTGCATTATATACGAGCTTTGGTCTGTGCTATTGCATTGCTACCACAAATAGCGCAATCATCTGCCACACCTTCAACTTCAGAATCTAGCACAGAATCTAAAGACTCTAGCATAGATTCTAGTGTAGAATCTGACACAAAACCTAGCACAAAATCTCATGCCACCACATCAAATATGCCCACTACCACGAATGCTACCACAAATGCTATTGACACGCAAACAAACACATCACAAATTAATATGACTCATTTGCAGCCAACACTAGCAGAGCAAGATTCTACACAAAGCATTAAAGAAGCCCCACCCAAACAACACAAACAAAAAGACAAATCCTATGATAATCTTATGAAGCTTTTGGAGCATGAAGGCACATATATGATCCTATGGCAAAGCTTAGGTCCGTATTATATTTATGGCAACAATATGAATACAGAGTTAAAATTTCAAGTCAGCGCAAAGATTCCGGTTTGGACAAACGCACTTTGGACAAAAGGATCGATATTTTTTGGATATACGCAAACAATGTGGTTTCAGCAATTTAATTTTCGCTATTCTAGCCCTATTCGAGATACAGATTATAAGCCAAGCGTGTTTTATTCGTATCCGTTTGAGGGGAGATTTGGAATCAAAGAATTGCGCATAGGATTTTTACATTATAGCAATGGAATCGGGGGCGATGAGTGCGTAAGAGACGCAAATAACAATAGCTCACCAAATTGCCGATCTCGAAGCGGGACAAATCGCATTATGTTTGAGGCTATTTTTGAAGTCAAAGGGTTTGGCGCGCATTTGAGTGCGTGGCCTTATCTAAGCGATCGAAGAGATAATCCTGATTTAGATCAATACCTAGGATACGCAAATGTAAAATTATATTATCGCCACAAGCGCAATCTTGTTGAAGTGCATTTTGCGCCTTTGATTTCTGATTATACTCGATACCATGCATCAGTGCGACTAGGCTATGCTTTTGCGATGACGAAATTTATCTCTTTATATGCGCAATATTTCTATGGCTATGGCGATAGCTTGTATGAATACAATATGATGTCTAATAGAATTGGGCTTGGTGTGCGCGTTACTGGATTTTAGATTCTGGATTCCAATTTCCATAGATTCTAAATTCTAGCTTTTAAGCGATTTGAGCTGCGAGTTTGTTTTTCGTTTCGTCGATAGGCGACTAGCCTTATCTCCTTTCTCAAAATTTCACAATCTATCAAGCCCTTGCAAGCCCTTGCAAACTCATCTTAAAATAGAGAATTTTTTACACGCTCTTTTTGTTTTCACAGAATCTAGATTCTAGAATCCAAATCTTATCTGCGCAAAATCTCAATTCTCAAAATTTTAGCTATAATACCCCCTTACACATCTCAAATAAGGAGTAAAAATGAAAATTTTTGGAATCGAGCGGCTGAATAACTTTGGCATTCATTCTACAATTATGGGTCAAATGACATTGCGATTTTTTTCTTTACCAATCATTCAAAGGATTCGCTATAAAAGAGGCTCTATGGGGGGGGGGGCAAGAACTAACCATTGTTAGTGCAGTCGTCATCAAAATATGCGGACTCAAAATATCAAGCAGAATGGAGACAATCTCACTAGCGACACTCTATGTCGATGATATGATGCGAGATTCTGTCGTTGATATACTTCAGAGAAACAATGCCAAAGAAAAACTAGAATCACTTTGTCGCGGGCTTGATAATGCAAGCAAGCAGTGCGTTTATCGGATATGCGGAAGACTTCTGCAAGCAAAAAACGATAATGACAATTTTTGTATGAATTTAACCCAAGAAGAGTTACAAGGGCTAGCAAAGCTCCACACAGAGTTTTACCCAAATGTCATCAATCCTCTTCCAAACATATATAGCTATAATGGATACTTTTTTCCGACCAATCACATTAGTGAGCATGTCCTACTCAACAAGCACGATATGCATCTCATCGAAAACCTCGATAAACTCCGCCAAAAAGACATCATCGATGTAGGCGGATATATAGGTGATAGCGCGATTGTTTTGCAGGATTTTACCGATAAAAGCGTCCATACCTTTGAAGCCACGCAAACAAACTATAAACTTTTGCTCCAAACACTACAACTCAACAATGCTACAAAAATAATCCCTGTCAATAAAGGCTTAGGCTCAAAAGATGAAATGCTTCAAATAGCCGTAGATGGCGGTTGCTCAAGTGTGATTACTTCCACACCTCAAGCACAAAATTTAGCCATCATTGAGCAAACCCACATCATCACACTTGATAGCTACACAAAAGAGAACAACATCGAAGTAGGCTTTATAAAAGTCGATATAGAGGGCTTTGAGATGGAATTCCTCAAAGGCGCAAAAGAGACGATCGCAAGAGACAAGCCCGCTATGCTTATTAGTATCTATCATCAAGGAAGTGATTTTTTTGACATCAAACCACTTATAGAATCTTGGAATCTAGGATATAAATTCAAAATCCACAAGCCAATCGATCATTCAATCATCGCAGAAACGGCACTTTATTGTGAAGTGAGATAGTGAGATGATGATTGAAGTTGGAAGCAGAATCTAAGTTTATTTAGATTCTATCTCTAACTCGTCATTATATATTGTCTATAAAACAATATATAATTGGAATCTATTTTAGATTCTAGAATCCAAACAGAGCATTTCGCGCTACCATTACTTAAACTACTTAAGCAAATCCCTAAATCGCAACTGCTCTTGCTTGGCAGATATATACTCACTCTCAGCAATTTTATACTGAAGTTTAGCTTGAAAAATCTGATGATTATCTTGGCTTTGATAGGCTTCTTTGAGTTTGTGATTTGCTAGATCAAGCCGAGCTTTTGTAGCTTTGATGTTTTCTTCGACTTCTTGCAAAATCTCCCCATCTTTGCAATTTTTACGCAAAGATTCAAGCTCTTCTTTGGCTTTTTGGATTTTTTGGATATCTTTTTTGGGTGAGGCTTGAAACGCCTCCAAGCCTTCTTGTGCGCTTTTGATTTTGAAATCACAAATCGCCCCAGCGTAGCACATATACGCGCTACACGCCATGATCAAAAACTTTGTCAATCATTCCTCCTTAAGACAAAATCTAATCGTAGCAAACGCAAAAAAACAAACCAAAACATCAAAATCTAGTTGAGATTATACGCCTCCTCACCATGCAAAGCCACATCAAGCCCCATTTCCTCTGCACTATCTTCTACTCGCAAAGTTGTAAATAACGAAATAATTTTAAAAATCACAAAGCTCACAACTGCCGAAAGTCCGATACAAATCACAATTCCCAAGCATTGCTCAAGAAGCAAATGAAACGATCCGCTCACAAACAGCCCATCGCCAGCAGAGTTTTCGCCTTTGATGAGTGGATTAATCCTAGAATCTGCAAACAATCCTGTGGCGATTCCTCCCCAAACGCCTCCAATGCCATGCAAACTAAACGCATCAAGCGAATCGTCCCACTTGAGTTTATATTTGATATAGCTTAATCCCATATAGCATAACATCGCGCCAAATCCGCCGATTACAATACTTTGCCAGATTCCGACATATCCACAAGCAGGCGTGATCGCCACAAGCCCAGCGACCAATCCACACAAGCTACCTAACACCGTTGGTCGCTTATGGATAGCCCATTCTGCCAACACCCAAACCAAAAACCCACTTGCTGCCGACAAAATAGTTACAACAAAAGCATTGACGGCAATATCATTCACCTCGCCCGCACTTCCTGCGTTAAACCCAAGCCAGCCGATAAAAAGCAAAATCGCGCCCAAAAATGAATACGGAATCGAGTGCGCTTGAGCGTTTTTGGGATTATCTTTTCTCGCGCCAACAAGCAGTGCTCCCACAAGCCCAGCGACCCCAGAGCTGATATGCACGACCCCGCCACCAGCAAAATCCAAACCTCCTCGATTAAGTAAAAACCCATCGCTACTCCAAATCATATGTGCCAAAACATCATACACAAACGTGCTCCACACAATCAAAAAAATCACCAAAACCCCAAGCTTCACCCGCCCTACCAAAGAGCCAGTGATAATAGCCGAAGCGATAAGCGCAAACATCATCTGAAAAGTTACAAACAAAATATTTGGCACGCCAGCGTCGTTGTAGCCACTTATGCCCTCAAGGACGAAATTTGAAAAATTCCCAACAATGCCATAGCCAGAATCCTGCCCAAATGCAAGTGAAAATCCTATAATAACCCACTGAAGCGTAATCACGCCAAACACGATAAAACAATTCATAATGGTATTGAGACTATTTTTGGTCCTCACCATTCCTGAATAAAACATTCCCAATGCAGGCGTCATAAGCAACACAAGCAACGCACACAACATCACAAAAGATGTATTTACAGCATTCATTTTTTCTCCTTTTTATGCAACAAATGCAAAAATAATGCTGAGATTCTATGGTAAAAATATTAAGAATATCTTTAAATCTTGAATAATTATTGACTTTTTGATGAAAATATAAATTTTATTTGAATTTTTAAAAGCTTACCACAATAAAATCCTACTAAAAACACAACAAAGCAGAATCTAAATCACAACCACGAAATAACCAAAACACCAAATATTTTAACCACATTTACGCTACAATACCCACCTATATCCAGAATCTCAAATTTTAAGTTTAAAAATCTTGAGTTTAGATTTAAGTTTAAGTTTAAAGTCTAAGTTTAAGTTTAAAGTTTGAGAGCTTTAATTCTATTCTAAAAGGAGCATTTATGCTATTTTACTTACAACAATGTATAAAGCGATGTATTCCAAATACATTAAAGAATATAGTGCGACATAATAGATTCTATACAGAGTATATTTTGCCATGGCGTTTAAATTATCAACAAAAAAAAGTTGCAAAACTTGATGATGAAACATTTTTAACAATGAGACATAAGCATATATTTGGTTATATTCCTAATTTTAAGAATCCACAAACATTTAATGAAAAAATAGTGCATAGAATGCTTTATGATAGAAATCCAATATATAGTGCATTAGCTGATAAACTCAAAGCTAGAATCTATATTGCTACTTGTTTGCAAGAGCTTCAAAATACTGCAAATATATCTCATACATCAAACATATCTGCTACTATGTCTAATACTACTATATCTATTAATACTATGGGGGGGGGGGCAGAGCAAAAGTAATGCTTTAGATTCTAAGCATTCAAATCTTTCAGATTCTGTTTCTTATTCAAATCATTTAGAATCTTTACATAAAGTAGATTCTGCAACTTTTAATTCTAATTCCTTAGATTCTTTAAATTCAAATTATTCAAATCTTTCTAATCATTTAAAATCTAAAAATTTAGATTTTAGTTTAGATTCTGCTACTCACAAGTTGGATTCTGTTAGTTTAGATTCTAAGCATTCTCAATCTCTTGATTCTGTTTCTTATTCTAATCATTTAGATTCTAAAAATTTAGATTCTGTTTCAAATCTTTCAGATTCTAATTCCTTAGATTCTATTAATTTGCATTCCATAGATTCTGCAACTCTTTCTTTACTCTTTATGCCTATTGATGATATACAAGACAAACTCTTTGAGACAAATACTTGTGAGTTTTTGCCAAAGATTTATGGAATCTATAAGAATGTAGAAGAGATTGATTTTACACATCTTCCACAAAGCTTTGTTTTAAAAACAAATCATGATTGTGGAGGAGTAGTCTTAGTGCAAGATAAAGATGAGTTTTTAAATAATAAAAAAGTATTTCAAGAATCTATGGATAAATTAAGAAAACATTTAAATACAAATTATTATACAAAGACTAGAGAGTGGCATTATGATAATATAGAGCCTAGAGTATTTGTGGAGGAGATGATAAGTGATAATGGACGCGATCCAGCTACATATAAATTTCACATCTTCAAATCCTCTCAAGAAAGCTATATCCAGCTCACCACAGATAGATTTACAAACTACAAACGCATTATTTTAGATAGTAATTGGAATCTTGCCCCATTTGGCTTTGTGTATGACAATGCCAAAAATGACATACCCACAAAACCCAAAAATCTCTCTATGCTCCAAAACATAGCCTCTATCTTAGCGCAACCATTTGGATATGTGAGAGTTGATCTCTACAATGCTAATGAGTGCATTATGGTCGGAGAGCTAACCTTTACTCATGGTGGGGGAACTGAAAAAGTTGTGCCAAATGAATGGGATACACATCTTGGAAATCTATGGAAATATATCTATTTTTCATCTTGCTATGCGGAGAGTAAAAATGACTCCAAATAAATATATCACAGCACTCAAACCTTACAGACCCATTCCGCATAGTATATGGAATATGAAAAACCTTAATCAAGTTTTAAAACTTGATTGGAATGAATCAACCATTCCCCCTTCACCAAAAGTTTTTGCCGCATTGCAAAATGCCCTCACAGAAAGCAACCTCCATTGGTATCCAAACACGCACAATACAGAGCTTTTAGAGCAAATCAGCCTTTATACTCAACTTCCTCAAGAATGCATAGAAGTATTTGCAAGCTCTGATTGCGCGCATGAATTTATCTTGCAAGTATTTGCTATGCCACAAGATACGATATGTATTATCGCGCCTACTTATGATAATTTCAGGGCAAGAGCAGAGGGTATAGGGCTTAAGACACTTTTCTTTCAAACACAAGATGACTATATGCTTGATTTTGATGCCCTAGATTCTTTTCTTTGTATCAATAAGCCCAAAATCGTATATCTCTGCAATCCAAATAACCCCACAGGCACGCTACATGATATAAATGCGCTTACACATATAATCACCAAACACAAGCATATATTATTTGTCATTGATGAGGCGTATTATGAGTTTTGCAAGCAAAGTGTGATAGCCCTCCTTCCACATACGCATAATCTTATCATTACGCGCACATTTTCAAAGGCATTTGGCTTGGCTTCATTTCGCATAGGCTATTGCCTTAGCTCAAAAACAAATATAGATTCTCTCAATAAGCTCAAAAACCCAAAAAGCATTACTCATTTCTCTCAAATCGCCGCACACGTAGCACTTCAAGATATTGATTATATGACAAAATATGTCGATGAAGTCACTTTGGCAAGAGAGCAATTTACTAAAAATTTGCGATTGCTTAGTGATTTTAAGATCTATCCATCACAAGCAAATTTTGTGCTTGTCAAATACCCATATATTCATAAGATTCTTGATTTTCTGCAATTAAGGCAGATTTTCATTCGAGACTATTCACACATTTTGCCAAACCATTGTCGTATCAGCATAGGCACAAGAGAGCAAATGGATTATGTAGCACAAACACTAAAGGAATACCAATGCAACAAATAAACAAGCACATAAACACCCCTCAAAACAATACAAACCAGAATCTAAATAATAAAAAGATTCTCGCTTTATTTGATTTTTGTGAGACATTAGTAGATTTTCAAAGTGCTGCGAGATATTTAGAGCTTGTAGCCCAAAAGAAAACGCGCCACAAACTTCATAATCTCTATACCAAAATATCAAATAAATCCAAAAATATTTTACGCAAATTCATACATCTCCCTCCCAAGCAGCAAGTGCGCTATGAGGTATTAAAAGGCTTATCTGTTAGTGATGCTCAATGCATTGCTAAAGAGTTTGTAACAAACGAGCTTTTGCCACGAGTAAATCCAAAAGTCATTGAGCGATTGCAGTATCACCAACGCAATAAACACACTATTGTCATCGTCTCTGGTGGGTTTGAGATATATATCAAACTTTTTGCGCAACATTTTGGTATCACTCATGTAGTAGCGGTTGCATTAGAGGAGTGTAATGGATATTTGAGTGGAAATATCGATGGAATCCACACTATGGAGCATAGAAAGCTCTATAAGCTTATAGAATGCATTAATGTATCAGAATTTGATTTGCAAAAAAGCTATGCATATAGCGATTGTTCTAGTGATATTCCATTATTAAGCTTTGTTGGTCATGGCATAGTCATAGAATGCGGTAAAGATACGCAATGGGCAAATATTTTGGGGTTTGAAATACTTTAGTAAAGATTATTTTATCCCTGCAAGAGATAAAGCCCAAAGCAGTCTAGAATCTAGATTCTAGAATCTAAAAACTCAAAAAGTGGATTACCACGCAAAATTTGAAAATTTTGCTCGTAATTGAGGGGGCGGGTTTGTCATTGCGAGTGAGTGAAACGAGCGTGGCAATCCATAAAATGAGTTCTAGAATCTAGATTCTATGCAAACACAAAAGAGTGTAAAGAAATCCTCTATTTTTAGGCAGATTTAGTCAGGGTTGTGTAGAAATTTTTAGACAAGCAAAAACACAAAAAATGTAACAATAGAGTTCATCGCAGGCTAAAAATTTCAAACTCCCTGAAATGTGGCTTCTCAAGCAAAGCGTTCGGGCAAAGCCCTAGAGTTGCATAGCAAAAAAGAGAGGATTTACATTCTCTGGAAATTAGATTCTAGAATCTGCAATTTGGATTCTTAGAATCTCTGTAACCACCGCAATCACTCATGTCGCAAGGCATCGATTGGATTAAGCTTTGAGGCTCGTTTGGCGGGCAAATACCCAAACAACACCCCTATAAACGCCGAAAACAAAAACGCAATAATAGCTGTGGGTATATCAAAAATAAATGGAATACTCATAAAATCACTTAAAAACCATGACGCAAAAAACGCCCACACAATGCCTGTAATCCCACCTAGCGAACTTAATGTAACCGCCTCGATCAAAAACTGAAGCAATACCTCACTTTGCAATGCGCCAATCGCCATTCTTGTGCCGATTTCACGCGTACGCTCCGTCACTGAAACAAGCATGATATTCATAATCCCAATTCCACCAACAATCAAGCTCACCCCCGCGATAAACCCAAGCAAAGCAGTTAGCATTTTTGTAGTTGCAGTGAGCGTTTGAGCGATTTCTTTTGTATCCATAATATCAAAAGAATCCTTGTCGTTTTCTCTGACATTTCTGATTTTACGCAAATTTTTTGTCAAAACTTGCGTAACTTCGGCAGAATCTACATTGTCTTGAATGCGAATCATAAAGCGATTGATAGATTGCAAAGAGCTTGTGCGCGAAATGGAGCGCGAAAATGCTTTCATCGGTAGCAAAATCACATCATCTTGATCATTTCCCATTCCGCCCTGCCCTTTTGTCTCCAAAACCCCGATACACTCGCACACAATCGTGCTTAGTCTGATTTTTTTGCCTAATGGATTCTCATCAAGAAATAAATTTTTACGCACAGATTCTCCGATTACACATACATTGCTTCCGACTTTGTATTCGTTATCTTCAAATATCCTGCCATCGCTTGTATTCCATTGCGTTACGACAAAAAAATCAGAATCTACACCCTGTGCGGTTGTATTGACATTTTGGGCTTTGTATTGTAGCACCACAGAGGATTGCGATATGGGAGCTAGAGCTACGATATATTCGCGCATAAGGTTTTTTATCTGTTTGGCATCTTGCAAGCTAAAATTACGCCTAAGGTAGCTATTTGGCGAGCGCGCAGGAGAGACTAATAACAAATTACTTCCAAGAGAAGAAACTCTATCGCTTATGGCTTTTGTTGTGCCATTGCCTAGACTTATCATCACAACCACAGCACCAACGCCAATAATCACACCAAGCATCGTCAAAAATGCGCGCAAAAAATTGCGTTTAATCTGTCGCAAAGCAAGCAAAAAAGCATTTAGAATCATTGCGCACCCTTTGTGTTATTTGGATTATTTGTGTTATTTTTTGCACCATTTGTGCTATTTGCGTGGTTTGTGTTATTTGGATTATTTATGGGTTTGGCTGCACTCTCAAGACTATCACTTCTTAGTTTGCCGTCCAAAAAGTGCAATTCCCTACTTGCATACATTGCCATATCTGGCTCATGCGTAACCATCAAAATCGTAATCCCCAAAGTCGTATTAAGATCTTTTAAAATCTCCATAATCTCTACACTTCGCTTTGTGTCAAGATTCCCAGTAGGCTCATCAGCAAGCAAAAACAACGGCTTTGAAGCGATCGCTCTAGCGATTGCTACGCGTTGCTGCTGTCCGCCACTTAGCTTTGAGCTTGTGTGGCTCGCCCAATTTTTTAGCCCCACTCGATCGAGTGCTTCAAGGGCGATTTGATGTCGTTGCTCTTTTTTCATTCCTCGATAGATAAGCGGAAGCTCTACATTTTCTAAGGCTGTCGTGCGAGCAAGGAGATTAAAGCCTTGAAAAATAAAGCCTATATAATTTCTACGCAAAAGCGCACGCTGATTTTGTGTTAATTTAAAGACATTTACCCCGCAAAACAAATACTCACCGCTTGTGCCAACATCAAGCGTGCCCAAAATATTAGCAAGTGTGGATTTACCCGAACCACTTGGTCCCATAAGTGCGACAAACTCACCTTTATCAATCCTCAAACTCACACCCTTAAGGGCTTCAAATGCGCCCTCGCCTTTGCCATAGATTTTGTGAATATCACGAAGCACGATAAAATCGCTCATTATTGCCCCATTTTAATCGCGCTAATGACTTGTGTATTGCTATCAATGCCACTTAGAATCTGCGTATATTGCCCATCTGATATGCCAACTTCGACATTGATAGCTTTTGGCTCATTATCTTGCAGAATCCACAAAGTCGCTGTTTTGGAGATTTTTTGAGATTCTTTATTGCCACCACTTTGCTGTCGTGGCGGGCGAGGAGGAGTAAATACAGAAGCAATAGAGCTATTTTTTGCTTTAGGATTTGATTTTTGTAAGGCTTTATTGAGATCAAAATACAACACAGAGCTTGGAAGCAAAAGCGCGTTTTTGGCACTTGCGATGATGATGTCTGCTGTCGCGCTCATATCTGGTCGCAAAAGCAAAGATTTGTTATCCACCTCAACACGCGCAATATAGGTGATAATATCTGATGAAGTGCTTGAGCTACTTGAGCTTTTTGAGGAGCTTGAAGAGCTAGAGGAGCTAGTGCTTCCATCGCCTGAACCATAATTGACTTTATTGACTTTTGCGCTAAATTCCCTATCTGGATACGCATCGACGCTAAATTTCACGCTCTGCCCTTCTTGGATTTTGCCAATATCAGCTTCAGAAATATTGATTTTAAGCACCATTTCTTCTAGATTCTCAGCGACTTTAAAAAGCACAGGTGCTTGAAAGCTTGCTGCCACACTCTGCCCGACTTCTACGCTTTTTGTGAGGACTACACCATCAATTGGCGATACGATTTGAGAATTTTTAAGATCAATGCTTGAGCTTTTGATATTTGTTTGAATCTCAATAATCGATGCCTTTTTAATATCCACATCAGATAATGCCGAAGTATAAGCTGTTTTGGCATTTTGAAGTTCAAGCATTGATGGTGCTTTGCCATCTGTTTTTTTATACAAATCAAGCAATCTATCATAATTCCATTTTTTATCAACCAATGTCTGCTCGCTTGCTTTGAGTTGCGCTTGAGCGGAGTTTAGCTGGGCTTTGTAGCGCGCTAGGGTTTGGTTGATTGTTTCAGGATTTATGCGAGCGAGAATCTGCCCTTTTGTAACATGATCGTTTTCTTCTGCAAGCACTTCAAGCACGATTCCAGAGATAACACTTCCGATTTCTACTTCATTTGTCGGCGAGAGCGAGCCTGAAGCCGAAATGCTTGATTGTATATCTTTGCGGATTGGGGTTATTGTCTCATAATCAATGCTTGGCTTATGGAATTTCCAAAAATAAATCCCAACGCCTGCAATAATCACGACAACAACGGCAATAATCACCCATTTGATATAATTTTTGTTTGATTTTGCATGTAAAGTTTCATAAACATTCATTGTGCTTCCTTATTGTTTTGATTTTTTGTCTCATCTTCTTTAGATTCCAAATGTGTATCATCAAAAAAATACATCTCACCGCCAAATGCCTTAAATAAAGTTATAGCAGAAATCAGCTCATTTGTTTTGGAGGTAAAAAGCTGCGTTTGCAAGGTAAGATAAGAATTTTTATTTGTCAAAAACTCACTTAACTCAAGCATACCATTTTGAGATCGCACCTCATCTGTTTGATACGCGCTCTGCCCGATGTCAAGTGCGATTTTATTGTTTGCGACTTGTCGCCTTTGAGAATCCATATTAAAAAGGGCATTTTCTATTTCGCTAAGAGCTGTGTTTATGGTATTTTGGAGGGTATAGTATGCTTCTTTTCCTAGCTCTTGCTGGATAATGTAGGTTTGCTTGAGAGTCGTTCGATTGAGTAATGGTGTCGTGATCGCATTTGCAATCTGAAATACCAAAGAATTTCCGCCCATATTGCTATAAAGCAACTGCCCGACAGAACCACTCAAAGAAATACTTGGCAAGCGAGCTGCTTTGGCGTTTGTGATCTTATAAAGTTGCGCATATAGGGCATTTACACTTGCGCGGACATCTGGACGATTGAGTATCACTTCACTTGGCAATGTATTTATATCAAACGCATTCACCAAAGGCAGCTCAAACCCAGAATCCAAAAAATCAATCTGCTTTTCTAAGTCATCATGATTTATATCAAGCAAAACCAAAAGCGCGTTTTTATTTTGCTCGTATGTATAAGAGAGGGTTTCAAGGGTGTTTTTTTGAGTGATGAGATTGGCTTTGGCAGTTTTATAAGTGTTTATATCAATCAAGCCATCGTTGTATTTTTGCGCATTGATAGAATCTATCTCCTCAAGATTAGCAAGCATTTCTTTGGCTTGAGCGATGCTAAAGGCGTTATTTCTAAGCGTAAAATAAAGTGTGCCAACTTCAGCGATCAAAGAGATTTGCGCAAAAGCAAGATTATCTTGCGCCTGTGCATAGGCTTTTTTGCTTGATTGACGCAAGGCATTAAGCTTACCAAATAAATCTAACTCCCAGCTCACGCTCAAGCTCGCATTTACAGAATTTGTCCCAGGACGCACCGCAAGGCTTTGGCTTTGTGTCCTTCTGTCAGTGTAGTTTGTATTGAGTCCTGCATTTATCGTTGGAAACATATTTGCTGTAGAGATTTTGGCTTGCGCTTTGGCTTGATTGATACGCGAAACCATTGTCAAAACATTTGTATTGCGCTCTAGCGCGATTTGAAGTAATGCAGATAATTTCTCATCGCTAATGAGTTGCATAAATTGCTCTAGGGTATTGTCTTTTTTGGTTGCTTGCTTTGCGCTTTTGTCTGCCACATTTTGAGTGGTTTTATTTGGAGCGATTTTATTTTGAGTAGTTGCGTTTTGATGATTTGTGTTTTGGATTGTAAGCGAATTTTTAAATGATTGTGGAATGTGGTTTTTCACTTGCAATTCTTGATTGCTTGGTAATTTAGTCGAGCAACCGACAAAAAAAACACTTACAGCACTTATAAGAAGCGCACCACTAGCAAGCCATTTCAAATAAATCCTTTAAAACTATAATCTAAAATAAACACGCAATCATAAAAACAAAAAGTGAATTGAGCGTGAAACAACGCAAAATAATACCAGAATCTAATCGCAGAATCTTAAATCTCGCAGAATCTATGCCGCGCAAGAATCCAATCGCGTAAAAATCTCATTGTGATAGATTTAGCAGAATCTAAAATTTAGAGCAAAACACACAAACAACTTAACTTCCTTAAAAAAGTAGCGATATAATAATTTTTTATCAAATTTTATGGGAGATTGTATGCGACTCAAAGCAGAATGGGAGCGGCAAAGGGCTATATTACTCGCATTTCCACATCAGCACAGCGATTGGGATCATTATCTTATCGAAGCACAGATTTGCTTCATCAACATTATCAAAACAATCACGCAGTTTCAAGATGTCATCATTTGTATGCACCCTGATGATAAACAAGGACTCGCACTTTTGGAGCAGGCATTTTGTGATGCGCCACCTTCACTTGCGAGGTTTTCTAGATTCTCGCAAATTTCTTTGCGGGGATTGCAGGCTATGGAGAGTTTGCAGCTTAATGATAGAATCTTGCTTGTAGGCATAGAGACAAATGATACTTGGGCGCGTGATTTTGGAGCGATAAGCCTTGAAGATGCGCATGGTAGCGATAATGGCAATAACAGCAAAACAAGCGAAATTGTGCTTTTGGATTTTATCTTTAATGGTTGGGGCAATAAATTTGATAGCACACAAGATAACCAAATCACACAAAAACTCCATAATCTTAATATCCTCAAAGGCAAGCTTATATCACTGCCATTTGTGCTAGAGGGTGGAAGTATCGATACAAACGGCAAAGGCGTGCTTCTTACAAATACGCAATGCCTCCTTGAGCCACATCGCAATCCGCAATTCACACAAGATACAATTCAAGAATTTCTCATACAAAATCTTGGCATATCACAAGTGCTATGGCTTGATTATGGGTTTTTGGAAGGCGATGATACAGATAGCCATATCGATACATTGGCGCGCTTTATCAGTGAAGATACGATAGCCTATATCAGCTGTGATGACAAAAACGACCTGCACTATGAAGCACTCAAAAAAATGGAAGAGCAATTACAAGCACTCAAAAGTAGCGACAACAAACCCTATAATCTCATCAAGCTTCCATTTACAAGCCCGATTTTCTACCAAAACAAGCGACTTCCAGCAAGCTATGCAAATTTTTTATTTATCAATGACGCCTTGCTTGTGCCAACTTATAACGACAAAAACGACAAACTCGCCCTTAGTATCCTCTCTAAAGCATGCCCAAATCATCAAGTTATAGGCATTGATTGCAGTGTGCTTATCCGCCAGCATGGAAGTTTGCATTGCGTAACAATGCAGCTTTACTAAAATAGCTTAGTGTAATGTTTGAGCTTAGAGTCAAAGGTATCGTTCAAGGGGTTGGATTCCGACCTTTTATGTATCAGCTCTGCACAAAGCTTGACATCAAAGGCTATATTTTTAATATCGGGGCTGATGCGATTATTGTTTGTGATATGCAGTATGCACCACTTATCACATCACCACGACAAGCGCAAATGCCACACATACGCGTATTTTATCCAGTCCAAATCAAATCGCCAAATATCTTGCTTCCAAACACAAAACTTCAAAGCTTTTTTGATCTTTTTTTAGGCACTTTCACCAAAGCACTTCCGCCAATAGCCAAAATCACAGAACTTACTATCTCCTCTATGCCAACCTATCCTAAAATCCGCATTCCCCAATATTTTGAAATTTTGCACTCAATCAAACAACCAGACAAACAACACATCACGCTAGATTCTGCATTACCAAAAGATTTGGCAACATGCAAAGACTGCCAAGATGAAATCTCCAACCCCAAAAACCGCCACTTTGGCTACCACCTCACTTCCTGCACGAATTGCGGAGCTAGATATAGCATTATCAAATCCTTGCCTTATGATCGCTACAACACTGCGATGAAGCATTTTACACTCTGCAAAGACTGCCAAGATGACTACACAAACCCAATGAGTCGCTATTATCACGCCCAGCCTATCTCATGCAACAACTGCGCTGTGCCAATTATGCTTTATAAAAATAACTCAATCCTTGCTAAAGACAGCCAAGCAATACGCGTATGTGCGGATTTACTAAAAGATAATCAAATCATCTGCCTCAAAGGATTAGGCGGATTTGTGCTTATTTGCAACGCGCAATCACGCTCAAGCATTATGGCTCTAAGGCAAGCCAAAAATCGCGAAGCAAAGCCATTAGCCATTATGGCAAAAGATATACAAATGGCATTAGATATAGCTAATTTATCGCCTCTTGAGCAAGAATACCTCAAATCTCAAATTGCCCCGATTATCATCGCCACCCAAAACCCACAAAACCCTTTGAATGTGGATTTTGAAAGTATTGCGCCACATCTTAATACAATCGGAATCTTACTTGCTAATACCCCGCTTTTGCATATTTTGTTTGGATTTATTGACTTTCCTATCATCTACACAAGCGCAAATCTCAAATCAGAACCTATCATCACAACGCTAAAAAGCGCAAAAACAAAGCTTAAGGCTATCACACCATATTTTTTGGATTTCAAAAGAGCGATTTATCATGGCATTGATGATTCGATTTTTCGCCTTATTGATAATCAAATGCGCCCATTTCGCCTTGCTAGAGGAGCGACCCCGCACACAATCACCACACCCGCGCTCAAAGCCAATCATAATATCCTCGCACTTGGCGCACAAGATAAAGTAAATCTATGCTTTGGCTCTGCTCATCACTTCCTTATCACCCCATACATAGGCGATATGGCAAGTCTTGAGACGCAAAACAAATATTTTCAAAATCTTGCATTTTTTAAAAAAATCTACTCATTTACGCCTGCATTTATCATAAGTGATGCGCACCCACAATACCAAACCACAGGTATCGCCACATATCTTTGTAATCAGCACAATAACTCAAATCCAAAAACAACAGCACTACAAAACACCAAAAATCCGCAAAATACGCATTCACAAGCCCCAACGCATTTGCAAATCTACCATCACCACGCGCATTTATGTGCGATTTTGGCAGAATCTAACTTGCCAAAAGACGAGCAGATTCTAGGGATTATCTGGGACGGAAGCGGATATGGAGAAAGTCAAAAAGAAAGCCAATACAAAAAAAACAGCATTTGGGGTGGAGAGTTTTTGTATGGTGGATTTGGTGGATTTGAGCGAGTCGGGCATTTTGAGGAGTTTTTGCTTTTGGGCGGAGAGAGGGCGATAAAAAACATACAATATATAGCCTATGCCCTCGCACTTCAATCACAAAACACACAAATGATCCAAAAATATCAAGCCCTGCTTCCGCACGCGCTAACATCTATGGCAAACAAAGCACTTTATACCACTTGCACTTCCGCTACTCACACTTCCAACATTTGCACTTCTACCATTTACACTTCATCAGTTGGCAGGCTTTTTGATGGCGTGGCAGCACTTATTGGCGTGCTAGAGCATTCAAGCTATGAGGGAGAATCTGGCGGGATTTTTGAAGCAATGTATGATAGCCACATCAATGATTATTATGAGTTTTACATAAAAGAAACCAAAGAAGTAAGCACAAGCACGCGCGATACACATAACGCAAAAAAGCCAAATAAACATCAAGAGATAATCACGCTTGATTTTATCTCACAAATCATTTTAGATTCTCAAAATCACATAGCCCCGTATATCATCGCCACAAAATTTATCAACACACTCGCACATATCGCACTTAGCTTTAGCCTGCGATTTTTGCGACAAACCCCAAATCTCAAACTCATAGGCTTAAGTGGCGGGGTGTTTCAAAACAAAGCATTATGCGAAAAAATCGCTCTGCTGTTTAACCAACATCATATACAATACATCTTTCACGCAAAAGTGCCGACAAACGACAATGGAATCTCGTTTGGGCAGGCGGCTTTTGGGGCGTATCATTCACAAAAGGAGTAAGAATGCAAACCATACAACTTGCGCAAGGAAGTGGCGGAGAGGCGACAAATAAACTTATAAATGAGGTATTTTTGAAACATTTAGATTCTGCGTTTCTCTCAAAAGGCGAAGATGCAGGCGTGTTTGAAGCGCGCGGCAATATGGCTTTAAGCACAGATAGCTTTGTGATTACGCCATTATTTTTTGCAGGCGGAGATACAGGAAAGCTTAGCGTTTGCGGAAGTAGCAATGATGTAGCGATGATGGGCGCAAAGCCTAGATTTATGAGCTTTGGATTTATCATCGAGGAGGGATTGGCACTAAGTGAGCTTGAAGCAGTCATCAAAAGTATCGCCACAGAACTTCAAAAAACTTCAATCCAAATCCTAAGTGCTGATACAAAAGTCGTCCAAAAAGGCGGAGTCGATAAACTTTTCATCAACACAACAGCCCTAGGTGAAATACAACTCTCCAACATCTCCTCCAAACATTTGCAAAATGGCGATGTGATAATCCTCTCCGCGCCTATAGGCTCACATGGCGCAACGATATTTATGGCGCGAGAGGAAATCGGGATTGAGGGCGATCTCAAAAGCGACTGCGCGCAACTCTACCCAATGCTTGAGCCAATTTTTAAAAAGCAGCTTTGCATTCACGCTCTAAGAGACGCTACTCGTGGAGGGCTTTCGGCTGTTTTGAATGAATGGGCGCGAGATTCTGACAAGATGATTGAAATCAACGAGCAGGCATTAATGATAGAAAACGAGGTGCAGGGTGTGTGCGAGATTTTGGGGCTTGAGGCGTATATGCTCGCTAATGAAGGCGTGTGCGTGATAGCAGCCCCAGAATCTAGCGCAAAAGAGATATGCGCCCTACTACAATCCCACCCGCTTGGCGCAAAAGCTTCAATCATCGGCAGAGTCATCAAAAATAGCACGCAAGTGCGACCAAATGCGCGTGTCGTGCTTCAAACCCAATGGGGCGGCAAAAGATTTATGGAATACCCACAAGGCGAGATTCTACCTAGAATCTGCTAAGCAGAATCTAAAAGTAGCCTTTATCATTATTTTAATCCACCTCGTCATTTTTAAGCGTAATCTAAAACCAAGCCGTCATTGCGAGCAAGGTTTATCCTTGCGTGGCAATCCACAGAATCCATTTTGTGCCACTTCACCACAAAATAACCCTTCGTCATTCTAAGCATCAGCGAAGAATCTAGAAATAAATTAAGAAAGAAAACACAGAATCAAAAAAAGTCATTCTGAGTGAGTGAAACGAACGAAGAATCCAAAAAAGTCTATAAAAGTAAAGTCTGGATTCTTCGGCTTTTGCAAAGCCTAAGACATGACAAGGTGATTTGGAATAATAAAATAAGGATACTTTGTGGATTCTGTGGATTGCTTCGCAGTTTTGCAACTGCTCGCAATGACAAAATAATTTAGAATAATGACAAAATAATTTAGAATAATGAAATAAAAATTGCAATGACAATATAAGCTTCATTCGCGCGGTGTTCTATGATTGGTATTTATTAGTATTCTATGGCTTGTAGAATCTAGATTCTAGATTTTGTATTTTCTAGATTCTTCGGCAAGCCTAAGATATGACAAAGCAAAGTTGCGATAAAAAGCTACGATAAAAAATGCATCATCGCAAGTAGCCAGCTAAATAAGAATGATTAAGAATCCAATCTCAATCCTGTAATTCTATCCATTTTTGCGCGATACGCACGGCATTTGTCGCTGCTCCCACGCGGATTTGATCAGCCACGCACCACAAATGCAAAATGTGATCATCAAAATTATCCACTCGGATTCTGCCGACATAAGTGTGATTTGTATCCGTAGCCACTGATGGCATAGGATATATTTTATTCAAAGGCTCGTCCATAAGCACAATATTTGGCGCATTTTTGAGGATTTCTTGCGCTTGTTTGGCTTGGACTTTGTGCTTGAAAGCGATAGTGATTGATTCGCTATGACTACGCAAAACAGGTACGCGCACGCAAGTAGCACTTAGCGCAAAATCCGTATGCATAATCTTATGCGTCTCATTAATCATTTTCATCTCTTCTTTTGTGTAGTCATTATCAAGAAACACATCAATATGAGGAATCACATTCAGTGCCAAACGATGCGCAAACACTTGCGGCTCGCACTCATTGAGCTCAAATGCAAAAAACTTCTGCATTTGCATCACAAGCTCTTCCATACCTCTTTTGCCCGCACCGCTTGCAGCTTGATATGTGCTTACATCAACGCGCTTAATCTCAAACGCTTCATGCAATGGTGCTAGCACCTGCACCATTTGTATGGTCGAGCAATTTGGATTAGCGATAATGCCCCTTTTTTTCCATGCTTTGATGTCATCAGCATTGACTTCAGGGACGACAAGCGGAATATCTTTCTCCATTCTAAAATGGCTTGTGTTATCAATCACCAAAGCTCCAGATTCTGCCGCACTTGGCGCAAACTCCTTGCTGACACTGCCCCCTGCGGAAAAAAACGCAATATCAATGCCCTGCTCCTTAAACACACTATGCGTAGTCTCTAATACCGGAATCTCCTTGCCAAACGCTTCGATACTTCTGCCAACGCTATTTGCGCTCGCAAGAGGGACAATCTTCTTAGCAGGGAAACGCTCTTCTTCTAGGATTTTTATTATCTCCTCGCCAACCGCGCCAGTCGCACCGACAATACCAATAGTGTATGTTTTCATTTTTACCCCTTTATTTAGATTCTGCTTTTTTGTTGTGTTGTTTGGATTTGCTAGATTCTACTTTTTTACTAGCCTTGATTTTGGCTAATTTCGCTCTTTATACGCAGAATAATCAAAAGATTTTAGCAATACAAATTCATCATTTTCAATCACCCCAAGCGAAGGCAATGGCACGCCATTAAAAGTGGTATTTTTGACTATCGTATAATGTAACATATCCAAAAACACTACCCTATCTCCCACACAAAGCGGCGTATCAAAGCTAAAATCACCAATCACATCTCCTGCCAAACAAGTTGCGCCACCTAAGCGATAATGGTATTTGCCCTGCTCGCCCAAATCCTGCTCACACACTTCGTTATTATTTTCATCAAGAGAAACTTTAAAAATATTTGGTCGATAAGGCATTTCAAGACAATCCGGCATATGCGCGCTCGCGCTGACATCAAGGATAGCGATATGTTTTTGATTATACACAATATCAAGCACCTCACCAATCAAAAATCCACACTGCCACCCCACAGCCTCGCCCGGCTCCAAAAACACCTCTATGTCATTATATTTTTGCTTGATGTTTTGAATGATTTGGATAAGCAAATCCACATCATAATCTTGACGCGTAATGTGATGTCCGCCACCAAGATTTAGCCATTTTAGTTGCGGAATATATACTCCAAAATGGTTTTCGATATGAGTGAGTGTGCGCTTTAAGGCATCAGCGTTTTGCTCGCAATGCGTATGAAAATGAAGCCCACCAATACCCTCAAGTCCATACATCTTAGCATATTTATGGAATTCCTCTGGAATGATTCCAAGCCGACTTGCCTTCGCGCATGGATTATAAATCTCTGGCGTAACTTCGCTATACATAGGATTAACCCGCAAACCAACAGAAATAGGGCTAAGCCCAAGCGATAAGAGTTGTTTATTTTTGGTATCAATAGCGGATTTAAATGTCTGCCATTGATTGAATGAATTAAAAATAATATGCGTGGCAATGGGTAGAAGTGCTGTGATCTCATCTGCTTTGTAGGCTGGAGAAAACACACAAATCTCTTTATCGCTCTCTCTTCCGCCAACCTCTTCAAATCCAAGCCTTGCTTCATTGATTCCGCTTGCGGTGGTGCCATTGAGGTATTGTTGCACTAGATCAAAACGGCGCCAAAACGCATAACCTTTCAATGCGAGCAGAATCTTAGCACCTGTTTGTGTGTGGATATGATGCAGAATCTTAAGATTAGATTCTAGCTTTTGTGGCTCCAAAACATAGCTTGGGGTCGGAATAGAAAAGTAGCGCATATTATTTAAGCATAAGTTCTTTTAGCATGCGCTCAATATCAAGTGGGTTAGATTTTGAGATAAAACCATCTGCGTGAAGAGACATTGCCATTTCTTCGTTGCTACTTCCGCTCATTGATGAATTGACAACGATAGGAATATGCGCTGTTTTTTTATTGCCTTTGACTTGCTTGATTACCTCAAATCCGCTTGCTTCCGGCATTTCAAGGTCTGTGATAATCATTCCCACTGACTTGATGTCAGTTGTCGGGGCAAAAATATAATCAAGCAGTTTTTTACCATTTGTAAAGTCATAATGCTCAACTCCGATACGATTGAGTATAATCTGCATTGTTTTAAGCACGCTTGGGCTGTCATCTGCGAGCAAGACGATTTTTGAAGTCCGAATCTGCCCGACTTTTTCAAGATCATTTTCTTTTTCTCGCTCAATCCACGGAAACACATCAACAAGCATTTTTTCAATGTCCACAACCTGCACAAGCTTCCCGTCAAAATACCGCGTCCTGCTTACAAGCTTTCCATTTGCGGTATTGCCAATTGTGCCAGAGCTTTGCTCGATTTCTGTCCATTTTTTGCTTAGGATTCTGTCTGCTTCATACACCCGCACCCCAATAGTCCAGCGAGAAAATTCACAAATCATTACAATATCATCATCGCCATCTTGTTGGATTTTGTAGGGGGTAAGATCTTTGCTTTTATCAGCCTCATCATAAAAAAACCATTTACGCATATCAATCAAAGGAATCGTTAATTCCCGAATCGTAATCAATCCCTCCACCAAAGAGCTTTTTTCATGGCTTACAATCGTAATCACGCCACGATATTTGACTACTTCTCGGATTTTAAATACATTCACAGCATAAAGATCTTTACCTTTTTCAAGGCGGAAACACAATAGCTGAAGCTCATTATTTTTATGCAGATTGGTAACTTGATCAACTTGTGATAAATTCGACATTGTATTCTCTTTTTGGATTAAAGTTTATCGTATCATACCATAAAAAACTTATGAAAAAAGTTTAAAATTGCTTCAAAAAAGCTTTTAAGTTTTTTGCTGCTTGGCGGATTCTTTTTTTGTTTTCAATCAATGCAATCCTCACATATTCATCGCCCATTTGTCCAAAGCCCACACCCGGACTTACCGCTATTTTGGCTTCTTGAAGAAGCTTTTTTGAAAACTCCATACTGCCTAAATGGCACGCACATTTAGGAATCCTAGCCCACACAAACATACTTGCTTTTGAAGGCGTTATATCCCAGCCTGCATTACCAAAGCTCTCAATAAGCACTTGCATTCGCTCTTCGTATGTGTTTGCGATGTCTTTTACGCATTGTTGATCGCCTTTAAGCGCGATTGTCGCTGCGACTTGCATAGGCGTGTAGATTCCATAATCAAGCCAACTTTTGATTTTTTGCAATGCAGCAATCATTTTTTGATTGCCAACGACAAATCCTATCCTCCAGCCAGCCATATTGTAGGATTTACTCAATGTATAAGTCTCGACTGCGACATCTTTTGCGCCCTCTACTTCCATGATCGAAGGCGTCTTATAATCCCCAAAAGTCAAATCAGCATAAGCAATATCACTAATGATATAAAATCTCTCTTTTTTTGCCATTTGCACCAATCGCTCATAAAAGTCTTTGTAGACGATAACAGTCGTTGGATTGTGCGGAAAATTAACAATAACAAATTTTGGCTTAGGAATGGATTCTGTCAAAACCTGCTGCAAACTCTTAAAAAATGCCTCATAATCAAGCTCCATTTTGTCATTCCATTTGATCGCAAAACGCGCGACATTTGCCCCACTCAAAATAAAAGCATAATAATGAATAGGATATGCTGGATCTGGTACCACCGCATTATCGCCCGGATTTGTGATAGCTTGGATAAGATGCACATATCCTTCTTTGCTTCCCATTGTTACGCACACTTCAGATTCTGGATTGAGGCTGACATTGTATTTGTTTTTATACCACTCACAAATCGCCAATCGTAATTTATAGATTCCGCGACTCACTGAATAGCCGTGATTTTTGGGCTTTTGGGCTGCTTGAGAGAGTTTATCGACAATATGCTGCGGGGTCGCACCATCTGGATTCCCCATAGAAAAATCAATCACATCTTCGCCATTTTGACGCATTTGAAGTTTTATTTCATTAATAGCCGCAAAGACATACTTTGGAAGTCGTTTTATCTTATCAAATTCAATCTCATCAAACATTTTTCACTCCGCCTTTATTTAAAAATTAAGTAGCATCACTTCAAGCTTGTCTTTTATGATATTTGGATTGAGCGCATCTGTAATCATCACAAACCGAACTCTATCATCAAGAGTGAGATTCACTTCTGCTGTGGGTGTATTTTTGATGATGAGATTAACAATCTGCAAATCTTTATCATAGCACACGATTCTGGGCGTCCATTTTGGGTTTGCATTGAGCTGGAGATTACCTGATTGTGGAATGCTTATCCAATACTCGCCACTCACTTCTCGCAGGCTCAATGCATTGCCTAATGTGATTTGCTTTGCATTAAAAAGCTGTGGATTCTGAGATTCTACTAAATACTCCCAATCATTGATATTTTTGCGCTTAATATCTATAAGCCTAAAGCCTCTTTTTTGAAGCTCGCCAATGAGTATCGCAGGATCGATGCTATGCTCAGTAACCAAAGAAAACTGCACATTTGATATGCCATCTACAAAGCTAGAGCGCGTAACGATATAATATGAATATCCCATTGAAGAGAGGACATTATTAATCGTATAAACAAGCAAAATAGGAGATGTTTGAGAGATGAAAGAGATATTTAAATCAAGGGGCGAAGGAAATTTAAGAACAATAAGTCCGTTATTTTTAAGCTCTTTAATCACAAGCGGAATATTAATCTCACCATTGAGATAAAACTGCTGGCGATTTTTGAAAATCATATCAACAAAAGCTTTATTGATAGAATACGAATCTGCCCCTATAAGCTCATGGATTTTATCATCTAATAAATCCCCAAAGCAAAGCACCAAAGCAAAGCACCAAAGCACAATTTTTTTCATTATCGAGCCTGTTCTGCTAATCTCTTATATGTCGCGTTGTCGATTTTTTTGAGTCCATTATCTGGCTCATAGATAAAATAAAGCGGAAAATTTCCTTTATCAAAGTCAAAATTTTGCCCATCAATACTCAAAGCAAAATTACTATGCCCAAATGCCAAAAGAAGCCGATGATTTTCTGACTTAATCGTATAAGTATCAGAAGTTACGCCTTGGTATTTGCGTTTTTTGGTATCAAGATCAACAATATCAAGCCACAATTGCATATTTGTCGTTACGACTAGCTCATTGCCTTGAGATTCACTATTTGTTTGATTTGCTTGTGATGTTTGAGAGGCTTTAGATTCT
Organism: Helicobacter fennelliae; assembly: GCF_900451005.1. NCBI lineage: Bacteria > Pseudomonadati > Campylobacterota > Epsilonproteobacteria > Campylobacterales > Helicobacteraceae > Helicobacter > Helicobacter fennelliae. The sequence continues at coordinate 1,144,995 of NZ_UGIB01000001.1, read as the reverse complement.
GCCCTGCTTGATTCTCTGCTTGAATCCTTACTTGATTGAGTGTCTGATTCGATGATTTCTGGCTCACTTGATGCCGTGCTATCATCTTCTGTGTTTGTCTCATTTTGTGCTTCATTTTGATTCTCATCAGCGATCACTTGAGTTGTTTGCACTTCGCCCTCTTGCTCTGCTTTTTTGCCAATAAGATTCTGGTAAATAAGATAAAGTAGCACGACAATCACCACAACCACAATGGTGATATAAAATTTTTGCTTAGAAGCGACTTGCTTTTTTTGATCATCGATTGCATCGTATCGAGATTTTTGCGTATCAAGCGATAGATCTTTGACTTCGACTTTGTCTTTATTGCTCTCTTTGCTATTTTGCTTTTGGTATTGGTCAAATTCTTCAAGCAGTCCTGAGAGATCCATTTTGTATTGTCGCTCCAGAATCTGCAAAAAGCCCACCAAATGCACGCGCTGAATGCTATCAAATTTTTTATTTAAAATATTTTCTACACGAGAAATAGAAATTCTTGTGTCTTTTGCTATTTGCTTTATTCCGATTTCTCTGAGTTTTTCTAAATTTTCTTCCATATTTTGCCTTTATGTATTAGAATCCAAATATGCCATCACTATCCCCGCTGCAACACTTACATTTAAGGAATCAAAACCATTACGCATTTTGATGGATAGTATTTTATCAACTTTTTTAGAAATTTTAGTCATTAATCCCTCACTTTCATTGCCCAAAAACAAACTCCATTTTTGCGCGGGCTTCAAATGTGCGATATTCTCGCCTCTCATATCCGCGCCATAGCATTCAAATCCTGCGAGTTTGAGCTCATTAAGCACATCAAGCGGATTATTAATGATACAAAATGGAAGTGAAAAAATCGCTCCTGATGAAGTGCGCGCGATAGATTCTAGTTTTGGATTCTGAATCTGAGTGATAATAATCCCCTCAACTCCCAAACAATACGCACTTCTAAAAATAGCCCCCAAATTTCCAACATCGCTAATCCCACACAAAACAAGGATTCTGCTATATTGCTTTAACTCATCAAACCTACAAGGCAAAATCGGTGCAATCTCTGCCAAAATCCCTTGATGATTGCCACCTTTAGCGAGGGCTTGCGCTTTTTTTGGATCAAGCCTAATGATAGGTTTATTGAGGTTTGCGCATTGCCTAAAAGTGTGCTTATCCCATTCTTTAGCAAGATAGATTTGCTGGATTTTTTCTGAACAATGTTTGATTGCATACAACACAACTTGCTTGCCATAAATAATCATTGCGCTATGAGCTCCTTATAAATTTGCTTTGCCTCTTTGTCGCTTATTTGCGCAAGAAGTTTGGATTTGAGCTTGGGTGGCAAAGGCAGGGCTAGAATCTCATCATAGCACAAACAAAGTTGTCGCTTTGGCGTGGCACAAATCACAATCACCCATTCTCCTTGGATATTGCTTTTTTGAAGCTTTGAGAGCACATCTTGGGGTGATCCTATCACAAAGCTTTGATGAAGTTTTGTTATTTCTTTAATCGCAAAGATAGAGGCATCATTGCAGACTTGCACCATATCTTTGAGAGAATCCAAAATCCGATGAGGACTCTCATACACGATCACAGGAAGCCCATAGCGCAACAATTCAAGGAGCTTTTTTTGACGATTGTTTTGCTTATGTGGCAAAAACCCGCCAAATACAAAATCTTGAGATTCTACCCCGCTAAAAGCAAAGCCAAGCACAAAAGCACAGCACCCCGGCAAAACCTCATAAGCTATATTATGTGCTTGTGCGTATTGCACCAAAAGTGCGCCGGGATCGCAAATGCTTGGCATACCAGCATCACTAAGATAAATGACATTTTTATCAAATATACAAGGATCAAGCTTGGCGATAAATTCGTCTTGATTGTGCGAATGAAAAGAAAAAAACTGCTTGTTTGCGGGATTGAGTGATAAAATTTTGCTCGATAGATTCTGTGATGGATTTCGTGATAGATTCTCTTGCGATGAGCTTTTTTGGGGAGTATCAAAAATCCTCTGAATACAAAATCTCTCTTGCAAAAGCGATAAAAGCTTTTTAGCCATACGCGTGTCTTCGCAGATAATAATATCTGCTAACGCTAAGGCTTCCAACCCCCTAAAAGTAATGTCAAAAAGATTGCCAATGGGTGTCGGAACAAGGATAAGCACGATTATTTCATATTGTATTTTTGGCGGAATCGCTCAACGCGCCCTGTTGTATCAGCGATTTTGTCGCTTCCTGTATAAAAAGGATGACAAAAGCTTGAGATGTCGATTCGTAGCTCTTTTTTTGTGCTTAAGACTTCGATTTCTTTTCCGCTTGTAACGCAAGTTACTTTGCAAGGGACATATTCTGGGTGGATTCCTTTTTTCATCATTTCTACCTTTTTAAGTATTTTGAATCGCTGATTGTAGCATAAAAACTTGAAAATAAGCTAAAGCTTATTGCCAATATAGAGCAAATGGCACAAGAGCTATTAGAAAGTGAGAATCTGCCTTCAAACACACTAGATTCTTATTATTTAGAATCTAGCTTCCAAACGCAGGAGATACAGCATTTTTTTACCGACTTTCACTCCCCTATTCGCCCACTTCAAAACCCATCATATCAACGATTTTGCACTATCACCCACCCTACAAAAATCCGCCGCCCAAAGCATATCAAAAGCGTGCAATCCCTTGCTAAAGTATTGCATTCTATCGTGCATATTGAATATAGTGCGATTGATTTAGCCCTTGATGCGATGTATCGCTTTAGACATTTGCCCCTGCAATATTATCGTGATTGGCTTATTGTGGCATTGCAAGAGGCAAATCACTTTAGACTTTTGCTAGATTCACTTCATAGTTTAGGCTATGAATATGGAGATTTTGCTGTGCATTCCCAGCTTTTTGACGCACAGAGTGCTACGCAGGATTTTAGAGATAGAATGGCATTGCTTCATCGTGGCTTAGAAGCAAATGGACTTGATGCAAATCCTTTTGTGGTAGCTAAGATTGAGCGTTTTGAACACGAGAGTATTCCGCAGATTCTACAAACGCTTGAGGTTATCCTGCACGATGAGATAGAGCATGTAAGAAAAGGGGATTTTTGGTGGAGATATGCCAATACCAAAACAAGCCCAGAGGACTTTCTAGCAATACTTCAAAATTTTAAGCAATTCCACTCCGTGCCAAAGATACTCAATCACAAAGCAAGGCTACAAGTGGGCTTTTCTGCTGAAGAGCTGGAGTGTTTAACACACCTTTATTCCACAAATTCATAGCACATCTTACAGAATTATAGAATCTACTTTAAAGCCCTAACATACTTTTTAATACACTTTATTGCCCAGTCATAATGACTTGAAGTGCTGCTCACACAATAGCTACCAAGACTTGTGTTGCCACACCACTTATAATGCTTTTTCACAAAAAGTGTTTTAAGCGGTAAAGTGGCGATAAGCTCCATTACTTCTGTATGGCTTTGATAAAGCAAACTTTTTGCGTGTTCTAGTGAAGTGGCGTGGTGTTTTTCTTTAATTGCCCAATTCATTTTTGGATAAGTTTTGAAGTTGTAGGGTGGCGGCAAAAAAGGGATAAAATCACTAGTTTTATTGAGATTTGTCCGCACAAAAGTAAGTAGTAAATTCTGCCATTCATATAAATGGATAAGCACATCTTTAAGTGTCTCGTCGCGTTCATTGTAGGCAAAATGAGTATTTTGGGCATCAAGCGGGATAGATTCAATAATTGCAAAGAGCTTTTCAAAATTTGTCTGTGAAGCTTCTTGTAATTGCAACTTTGTCGTAGGGCGAGACATTTATTTCCTTTCTCAAAAAAAAAAAAAAATCAATCTCAAATCACAATCTCATTTTAACCCATTTTATCTAACAAAAAAAATATAAAGATGAAAAATCCAAAGTAACTAATCACAATCTCAAACCAAGTATTCTCAAGGAATCTAACAAACAGAACAATCAATACGAAACTAAAAATCCAAATCTTTGTAGCAAATCAATCAACACTATCTTAAATCCATAAAACCAAACAAATTCAATCAAACAACCAAAAGCAAACAGCAAGATTCTATATAACGAAGTAAAAAATAAGTAAAAAGAAGAATCTCCCTATCCCTGCATCGACCTACATTCCCACACTTGCAAAGTGCAGTATCATCGGCGAAGAGGAGCTTAACTGCTAGGTTCGGAATGGAGCTAGGTGTTGCCTCCTCTCTATAGACACAAGGAAAAGGGAAATAAAGACAAATAAAGCTTACAAGATAGCTTTGAGAATCTAAAAGCTTCAAGCCTAAGATGAAAGCTAGATTTAAAAGCCTAAAGCTTCTCTAAAAGATTGGATTCATAAGAATGAGATTCTAAGGATTGCTCTTTATACCTAAAGTTTTAAACTCTTATCTCTTTGATTAGGCTTTTTATAAAAGCTTTAACTCTAAAAAGTCTGTTAAAACTTTTGCAATGCTTTTTAGAGTTTATAGCTAGATTGTATGGCTTCCATAGAATCTACACAGAATCTAAGACTCTCTACAAGCAAAAACTTTAAAGCTTCAAGATTTTAGAATCTCTTACATCTTTGACTCTCAAACCTTAAAAAGTTAAAACGACTCTTTGACTACAGAAGAATCTCTTAAAGCTCTAAGCACTAGATTCTTGTAAGCTCTAATCTAAGATTCTAGAATCTACAATTTGCTTTTGAGATTCTATAAATCTAAAACTCATAGAATCTAAAATCTAAGAATCTACTTTGAATCTATTTGCCCTTATTTCCATTTTCCAAAGGTGAATTTTATTTGTCAATAACCTATAAGTATAGAGAACACACTCAATAAGGCAGTGTATCTTTAGATACATGTTTATTTATCTTATGATAAACAATAAGCCAAGCGGTCTATTAGTAGTAGTCAGCTAAACACATTACTATGCTTACACATCTACCCTATCAAGCAGCTAGTCTTGCTGCGACCTTCAGGGAGAGTTCATCTTGGAGTTGGCTTCCCGCTTAGATGCTTTCAGCGGTTATCACATCCATGCGTAGCTACCCAGCGATGCCCTTGGCAGGACAACTGATACACCAGTGGCATGTCCATCCCGGTCCTCTCGTACTAGGGACAGCTCTCCTCAACTCTCCTACGCCCACGGCAGATAGTGACCGAACTGTCTCACGACGTTCTGAACCCAGCTCGCGTACCGCTTTAAATGGCGAACAGCCATACCCTTGGGACCTGCTCCAGCCCCAGGATGCGATGAGCCGACATCGAGGTGCCAAACCTCCCCGTCGATGTGAGCTCTTGGGGGAGATCAGCCTGTTATCCCCGGGGTACCTTTTATCCTTTGAGCGATGACCCTTCCACACAGAATCACCGGATCACTATGACCGACTTTCGTCTCTGCTCGACTTGTTTGTCTTACAGTCAGGCTGGCTTATGCCATTACACTCTACTTGCGATTTCCAACCGCAATGAGCCAACCTTTGCAAGCCTCCGTTACTTTTTAGGAGGCGACCGCCCCAGTCAAACTACCCACCAGACATTGTCCTGCTAGAGGATAACTCTAGCCAGTTAGCAGACAGAAACATTAAGGGTGGTATCTCAAGGGTGGCTCCATCTCCACCGGAGTGAAGATTTCAAAGCCTCCCACCTATCCTGCGCATAATATTCCCATCGGCAGTGCCAAGCTGTAGTAAAGGTCCACGGGGTCTTTCCGTCTTGCCGCGGGTAGGAGGAATTTTCACCTCCACTACAATTTCACTGAATCCCTGGTTGAGACAGCTCCCATCTCGTTACGCCATTCATGCAGGTCGGTATTTAACCGACAAGGAATTTCGCTACCTTAGGACCGTTATAGTTACGGCCGCCGTTTACTCGGGCTTCAATTCAACGCTTTGAGTTGCCTCTAACGAATCCTCTTAACCTTCGAGCACCGGGCAGGCGTCACACCTTATACTTCCTCTTACGAGTTTGCAAAGTGCTGTGTTTTTGGTAAACAGTCGGGAGGGACTCTTTGCTGAGACCTACTTGCGTAGGCACACCTTATCGCGAACTTACGGTGCTAGTTTGCAGAGTTCCTTAACCAGAGTTCTTTCACGCGCCTTAGAATACTCATCTCATCTACCTGTGTCGGTTTGCGGTACGGGCAACCATTGTTAAACTTAGAGGCTTTTCTTGGCACGACGGCATCAGCGATACTCCCCTTGGTCCGAAGACCGCAAGAAGCTATTGGAGTTTCAAATACAAGGGCGGATTTGCCTATCCCTCAATTTACACTCTTAAGTTAGCACTTCCATCCGCTAACATCGCTTAGCCCTATGCGTCCCCCCATCGCGCACAATGGTTGGTATAGGAATATTAACCTATTTCCCATCGCCTACCCCTTTCGGACTTGGCTTAGGACCCGACTAACCCTACGATGACGAGCATCGCGTAGGAAACCTTAGACTTTCGGCGAAGTGGATTCTCACCACTTTTATCGCTACTCATTCCTGCATGCTCACTTCTATACGCTCCAGCACTTCTTGCCGATATACCTTCAGCGCATATAGAACGCTCTTCTACCACTATGCATCAGCATAATCTACAACTTCGGTGTCTATCTTAGCCCCGTTATATTTTCTGCGCAAAATCACTAGACCAGTGAGCTGTTACGCTTTCTTTAAAGGATGGCTGCTTCTAAGCCAACCTCCTGGTTGTCTGAGTAACTTCACATCATTTTCCACTTAGAATAGAACTTTGGGACCTTAGTTGGTAGTCTGGGTTGTTTCCCTCTTGACGATTGATTTTATCACCCACCGCCTGACTCCCAAGATAGGGCAATAGGTATTCGCAGTTTGACAGGGGTTGGTACCGCGGTGAGCAGCCCTAGCCCAATCAGAGCTCTACCCCCTATTGCTATCACTTGAGGCTATACCTAAATATATTTCGAAGAGAACCAGCTATCACGAAGTTTGTTTGGCCTTTCACCCCTATCCACAGCTCATCCCAGCCCGTTTCAATGGGCACGAGTTCAGTCCTCCGGTGGGTGTTACCCCACTTTCAACTTGGCCATGGATAGATCACTTCGCTTCGGGTCTGCAGCATCTGACTTTAGGCTCCTCATTTATAGTTACTATTGGCTAGAAATTCGGCTTGCACGCAATCTTTACGGGAGCTTGAAAAAATCTTGCTTACATACAAGGAGTATGCTACGCATCGATTTTTTCTGCGCAACCCACAAATCTTACGCACAATCCTAGAATTTCTTGTGTGCGTGTTAGATTCTAAAAATTTAGAATCCTTCTACACTCTCTTAAGTTTCTTAAGACTTTAAGATTCTATCTTTACGATAAAAGAATCCAAAATAACTATAAAAGAGGAGCCTGCGCCCTTTCAGACTCGCTTTCGCTACGGCTTCGCGTTTGCTTAACCTTGCCAGATACCACAACTCGCAGGATCATTATGCAAAAGGCAGTCCATCACCCTGATAAATCATAGGGCTCTGAATGATTGTAGGCAAATGGTTTCAGGTTCTATTTCACTCCGCTCACTGCGGTTCTTTTCACCTTTCCCTCACGGTACTTGTTCGCTATCGGTGTGATAGGAGTATTTAGGGTTGGAGAGTGGTCTCCCCTGCTTCAGTCCGGATTTCACGTGTCCTGACCTACTCTGGATACTGCTACCTATAAAAATCCTTTCGCATACGGGGCTATCACCCTTTATAGCGGAATTTTCCAAATCCTTCTGCTAGAATTTCTAAGTGGATATTGCAGTCCTCAACCCCGAATGCAAGCATTCGGTTTGCCCTCTTCCCCGTTCGCTCGCCGCTACTAAGAGAATCTCATTACGATTTCTTTTCCTCTAGCTACTGAGATGTTTCACTTCGCTAGGTTCGCTCCTATTATGGTAATGCGTATTGCTACGCATTGGGTTGCCCCATTCGGAAATCTATGGATCAAAGCTTCTTGACAGCTCCCCATAGCTTATCGCAGTCTAGTACGTCCTTCATCGCCTCTATCACCCAAGGCATCCACCATTTGCCCTTGAAAGCTTATTGTAAGAAACTAAGCTTTTGCTCTTAGTTTCAAGCTTTTCAGATTGATAAAACTATGTATTCTAAAGATCACTGCCTTATTGAATGTGTTACAAACAATAAGGTGAGTATTGTAGTCTATAATCATTTAGGCTATTGACAATATAATGTTAAATAACACTTAGACAAAAGTCTAATAAGAATCTTTATAAATCTTTTAGTTCTAAAGACTCTTATTAAACTTTTTTCTTTGCTTTAGTATTTCAATGTATTGCATTTATTTTTGATTTCTTGTTTGATACATTCTTTATGCATTTTATATTAGATATTTTATCTCTTTCCTTGGATTTGTTTTTCTTTAATTTGTTTTTTTATCTTTTGTGCTTCCTTTTTTTATTTTTTATTTTTTGATTTGATGTTTTTGTGATTTTTTGAATTGCTTGATTCTTTAAATTCTTTGATGGCTTTTATTTATGTTTTTCATAAATTTTAATATTCAAAGCAATCATAAAATACTCTACAATACCCTGCAATCCTTCTATATCTCTAAAACTCAAATCCAAATCTCAAATAAAAATGTGGTGGAGAATAGCGGGATCGAACCGCTGACCTCCTGCGTGCAAAGCAGGCGCTCTCCCAGCTGAGCTAATTCCCCTTATGGTGGGCTTAGGAGGACTTGAACCTCCGACCTCACCCTTATCAGGGGTGCGCTCTAACCACCTGAGCTATAAGCCCCTTTTTATAATTGATGCTAAGCGATGATAATCTCTGAAAACTAAGCAAGAATCTTTAAATGTTGCATACTTCATAGCCAAAGGTTTAGGTATGTCTAAACAAATAGGGCATACCATTTCTCTAGAAAGGAGGTGATCCAACCGCAGGTTCACCTACGGTTACCTTGTTACGACTTCACCCCAGTCGCTGCATCCGCCGTGGACGGTAGCCAATTTAGCATTCCGGCTTAGGGCGAATACAACTCCCATGGTGTGACGGGCGGTGAGTACAAGACCCGGGAACGTATTCACCGCAACATTGCTGATTTGCGATTACTAGCGATTCCAGCTTTATGTAGTCGAGTTGCAGACTACAATCCGAACTGAGAGGCGTTTTGGAGATTTGCTCCATCTCGCGATATTGCTTCTCTTTGTGCACCCCATTGTAGCACGTGTGTAGCCCTAGGCGTAAGGGCCATGATGACTTGACGTCGTCCTCACCTTCCTCCTCCTTGCGAAGGCAGTCTCCTTAGAGTGCTCAGCCGAACTGCTAACAACTAAGGACGAGGGTTGCGCTCGTTGCGGGACTTAACCCAACATCTCACGACACGAGCTGACGACAGCCGTGCAGCACCTGTTTTCAAGCTCTGGCAAGCCAGCACTCCGCTATCTCTAGCAGATTCTATCAATGTCAAGCCTAGGTAAGGTTCTTCGCGTAGCTTCGAATTAAACCACATGCTCCACCGCTTGTGCGGGTCCCCGTCTATTCCTTTGAGTTTTAATCTTGCGACCGTACTCCCCAGGCGGAATGCTTAATGCGTTAGCTGCATTACTGCCCTGACGAGCAGGGCAACAACTAGCATTCATCGTTTAGGGCGTGGACTACCAGGGTATCTAATCCTGTTTGCTCCCCACGCTTTCGTGCATGAGCGTCAGTAATGTTCCAGTAGGTCGCCTTCGCAATGAGTATTCCTCTTGATCTCTACGGATTTTACCCCTACACCAAGAATTCCACCTACCTCTCCCACACTCTAGAATAGCAGTTTCAAATGCAGTTCTATGGTTAAGCCATAGCATTTCACATCTGACTTGCTATCCCGCCTGCGCACTCTTTACGCCCAGTGATTCCGAGTAACGCTTGCACCCTCCGTATTACCGCGGCTGCTGGCACGGAGTTAGCCGGTGCTTATTCGTTAGATACCGTCATAATCTTCTCTAACAAAAGGAGTTTACAATCCTAAAACCTTCATCCTCCACGCGGCGTTGCTGCTTCAGGGTTTCCCCCATTGAGCAATATTCCCTACTGCTGCCTCCCGTAGGAGTCTGGACCGTGTCTCAGTTCCAGTGTGTCCGTTCACCCTCTCAGGCCGGATACCCGTCATAGCCTTGGTGAGCCATTACCTCACCAACAAGCTGATAGGACATAGACCAATCCTTTAGCGGAGACTCTTAATAAAAAATTCATGCTTTAGAATTTGACTTGCACGCAATCTTTGCAAGATTCTGCGAAAAAGGCTTGGTCATTACCGCTTAGGTAACTCCCTGCACCTTTTTCTTGAAAACTTGCAAATCTTACGCACAATCCCAATTCTTGCTCTAGATTCTAAAATCCTAATCTTTTACAGAATCTTGAAATTTAGATTCTGTGTTTTGGAGATTCTAGAATTCTAAGATTTTGAGATGATTTTGTGGGTTGCGCAGAAATTTTTAAACAAGATAGAACATTAAAGTTCATCGTAGTTTAAAAATTTCAAGCTCCCGTAAAAGCACTCAAAAGCTTGAATTCTCTATTAAGAGTCCCTTTCTCTCGTAAGAAGTATCCAGTATTAATCACCGTTTCCAGTGGCTATCCTAGACTAAAGGGCATGTTATCTATGCATTACTCACCCGTGCGCCACTAATCCATCTCTAGCAAGCTAGAGACTTCATCGTTCGACTTGCATGTATTAGGCACGCCGCCAGCGTTCACTCTGAGCCAGGATCAAACTCTCCGTAAAAATTACGGGAGGTTGAGCCAAAATAAAATAATGACTGCAAACTCTCCGTAAAAATTTCTTTGGCTTCTGAGCTGATTTTTGGGATTCTGCGAAAAAGGCTTAGTTATTACCGACTAAGGTAACTCCCTGCGCCTTTTTCTTGAAAACCCAAAAATCCTTCTCAAAATCCTTTGAAATTGAATCTAAAAGATTTGTTTCAATTTACAGATTCTGCAAATTTCCTCCAAATCCTTAAGAATTTAGAATCTCAAATGTTTTACTCATTAATAATGACAAAACTTTAAGATTCTAAAATTTTAGAATCCACTTTTAATTCCTAAGAATCACAAGCGAGATTCTATTTGTTTCGGATTATTTGTCCTAATCTCTTTGTCAAATCACAAAACTATTTCCTTTATTCTTAAACTCTAAAGATTAAGACCAAAGTTATAGTCGAGTTGTGTTGTATAGTATAAATGATTCAAAGAGATTTAAGTTGTTAAAACTATAAAAGTATTTACACTTAAATCTTCTTGCTTAGATTTCAAAGATCATTACCGAATTTCATCAATCATTCTTTCATCTTTACATTAGGAATTAGGAATGGATAAAATTAAGTAAAAGAACATCATAAAAAAAGATTAATTCAGAATCCAAAAATGAAAGATACCTCTTTTAATGCAATTTTTAAGAGCAAGAATGTTACACAGGTATGACTTAAAGGTTGCTTAAAGTATAACAAAATCAATCTAAATTAATTACTTTCTATTTTTATTAGAGAATCTAAAGCCAAAAACTCAAACATTTAGTTATTAGATTTTGTTTATTTTTATACATAAATTGATACTATACAAGCCAAGCAATGTGGTAATTTTGGAGTTTAACAATGAAGAAATATTATGTGAAGTATTATGTATCAATTCTCTGTATTTTGTGTCTAAGTAGCGGTTGCTTTCAGCCAAAAACACTCTCTGAGACAAACTTAAAAAGCACAAAACCAAATGACAACTCATCTCAAATCTCAAAAACATCAGCCCCAAATCCCAAACAACCAAATAAGCAAACCACTAAACACAAACAACTCGCCAAAAAGCCAAACATACAATCCACCAAACAGCCAACCACTAAAGCTACTTCCACTTCAAACCCCCATAAAAACATTATCACCACCCCTGCTGAAGCTCCAAAACCCCAAAATAAAGCCAATACAAAACAATCCCAAATCCACACTCCTAACAACACCTCCACCCAAACAACCCAAAAGCAAGCCTCATCACTTGAAGCATTTGGCACGCTCACCACCCAGCCAAACACCCAAAACAGCCCCACAGCCCACATGCAACAAAATCCACAAAACACCAAGCACACAGCAGAATCTAACTTAAATTCCAATATAGATATAGATTCTGCTTTAGATTCTACATTGCATTCTGCGCTAGATTCTAGGCTAGAATCTAGCGCAAAACCTACACCAAATCCCAAACTAGAATCTACACCAGAATCTAACATAGAATCTAGCCTAGATTCTGCAAATCCTACTTTTCCCGCTTTACAAACTTTGCAAACCCAATCCCAGCCAAATATAGAGCCAAATACAAAGCCAAATTCCGAGCGGCTCCAGCCTGTCTCTTTTGCTATTGATTATGATCAATTAATCCACAATGAATACCTCATCGATAATGATATACACATCAAAACACAAACCAAAAGCCAAAATGAATATGTCATCGTTGAAATATATGATTCTATGGGCGCGCTAATGGCGAGTCTTTCGTTTGTAAATGGCGTGCTTCATGGCATAAGCAAAGCCTATAAAGATAACCAAATCATAAAAGAAGTCCCATATATTAATGGACAAATTCATGGCGTGATGAAAACATACAAAAACGCAATTACGATTGAAGAGTCGTTTTCGCAAGGCAAGCAAAACGGACCTACCAAAATCTACACAAATAGTATCCTCACATCTATAAAACATTACAAAAATGGCAAAAGAGAGGGCGAGATGATCGAGTTTGACAAAGCAGGAAAGCTTGTCTCACAAAGTTATTTTAGTAATGGTGTAAAAAATGGCAAATCCTTTGGCTATGGAATCAACCTTAATGGCTTCACAAACAGCAAACAAGCCTATAATCAGCTTTATCACAATGGCTCTTTGGAGGGCAAATCCATAACTTACAATGAAGATGAAAAACCAAAAATCGAGCGATTTTACAGAAATGGATTCTTAGAAGGAGTAGAAATCGTCTATGAATACCCAAGCCAAAATATCGCTTATAAAGGATTTTATAAACAAGGCTTAATCGCACAACCATACGAAAACTACGATAAAACAGACAAGCAAGGCAAACAAGGAGTGTATTATTCCATCAAGCCTCTTGATTTTGACAATGCAATCCACAAACAATCTAATGATGTATGGATATATCAAAATGGCACGATTGCTATTTCTTACACAAATACGCCCCAAAACGCCCATACCCAAAACCCCACTGCCAAAAATACCACTGCAAACGCCCCCTCCAGCAATCGCACAATGAATATTTATCGTCCAAATGGCACACTAGAATCTAGTTTTATATTTGGCGATGAATTAAGCGCAATCTATTACAACAAACAAGAAAACATTTCCTCAAAGCTACAAAGATCACAAGATACAAGCATTGTTTGGATTTACAATGATGATGGTAGCCTACGCACAAAAAGCCAAGAAAACGCGCAAAAAAGCATGATCCAAAGCTACAATAATAATTTGCTTGAAAATGAAATCATTTGGCTTGAAGATCAAGAAATCACGATCCAAAAAGGATTCTACCCAAATCAATCCTTAGAATTTGAGCATTATTACAAAAACGGCAAAATGATAAGTGGCACCCTGTATGATACATCTCATCGCATTATCTCAAGCTTTACATACTCAAGTCAAGATGAAATTTTTGATGAAGCATTTCCTCATACCGCAGCACTCAAGCGCGACAAAACAATTCCTCAATGAGGTGCATAAATGAGTAAAACCTTACAATTAGTATGCTACAATACCGCAAAAACAAAGGCGAGGCAAGAATGAGCGAACGATTTGCGCGGACAAAACTTCTTTTTGGAGATAAATTTAGCCAAATCCAAAAGAAAAAAGTGATTATTTTTGGCGTTGGAGGCGTTGGGGGATTTGCGCTAGATTGCTTGTATAGGACAGGGATTGGAGAGATTGTGATTGTCGATAAAGATATATTTGATGAAAGCAATCAAAATCGCCAAATCGGCTCACAGCAAGTCGGCGAGAAAAAAATAGAAGTATTGCAAAAGCTATATCCCGGAATCAAAGGTATGTTTGCTCAAGTTGATGAGAATCTGCTTGAGAATCTAGATTTGCGTGCGTTTGATTATGTGATTGATGCGATTGATGATATTCCAGCTAAAGTACTGCTTGCAATGCAATGCAAAGATATGCCATTTGGGAGATTTATCTGCTCCACAGGCAGTGCCAAAAAGCTAAACCCGCTTGATATTCGCGTCAGTAGCATTTGGAAAAGTTATGGTGATCGGTTTGCAAGAAAACTGCGCGATAATCTCAAAAAACAAAAATTCAACCAAAACTTTAAGGTGGTTTTTAGCCCAGAACCTCCAAAATGTGAAGGGTTAGGAAGTTTTAGTGCTGTAACAGCAAGCTTTGGATTACAAATTGCAAGCGAAGTAATCCAAGATATTTTGAAAGGAGAATAACTAATGGTAAAAATGGATATGGTAAAAGAAATACGACTTAGCGATGATGAGCTAGATTCTGAAATGGAAGATTGGGAAGAGGATTTTGATGATGAAGATGATGATGTGGATTTCAATGGATATGATGATGATGACTACGAAAATCCAGATTCTGAATATGAGGAATAAATATGCTAAAAATCGCTGCCTTGCAACACAGCTTCAAAGGCGATAGAGAGCGCACGCTAGAATATATCGCTACACAAATACAAACCATAGCACACAATAAAAGCGCGCAACTCATTGTTTTGCAAGAATTGCATTCACGCGAATACTTCTGCCAGAGTGAAAACACAAAGTTTTTTGATTATGGCGATACATATCATGATGATATAGTATTTTTTTCGCAACTAGCTAAGCGATATGGTGTTGTGATTGTCTCTTCACTTTTTGAGAAGCGATCTTTTGGGCTATATCATAATACAGCAGTGGTGTTTGAGACAAATGGCGAGATCGCTGGAATCTACCGCAAAATGCATATACCCGATGATCCGAGCTTTTATGAGAAATTTTACTTTACGCCCGGAGATTTGGGATTTGAGCCGATCCAAACAAGTGTAGGCAAGCTTGGCGTGCTTATCTGCTGGGATCAGTGGTTTCCTGAAGCCGCAAGGATTATGGCTCTCAAAGGCGCGCAGATTCTCATCTATCCGACAGCAATCGGCTGGACTCCTAGCGATAGTGATGATGAAAAACAACGTCAGCTTCAAGCATGGATAACTATCCAAAGATCACACAGCATAGCCAATGGCATTCCTGTAATAGCACTCAATCGTGTCGGATTTGAGGCGGATTTAAGCGGGGTTGGCGAAGGTATAGATTTTTGGGGACATAGCTTTGTGTGTGGCGCACAGGGTGAGTTTCTAGCCAATACCAATACAACTGAAACAAATATGCTTTGTGAGATTGATTTGGCTCGTAGCGAGGAAGTGCGCAGAATCTGGCCCTTTTTGCGAGATAGGAGGATTGAAAGCTATACTGACATACTCAAACGATTTTGCGATACTACCACTTAGCTCAAAATAAGCCAAAATATAACGACAAAAACCAAAAAAGGAGCCTTATGGAATCTATCACACAATCAAAATCATCTCTTACCAAATCACCCAAAAAATCACCTTCTACAAAATCATCGCCTACCAAAAAATTCTTATTTATTCTAGGCATTGTGTTTATCTGTTTTTGTATCGCGTTTCTTAGCCTCAATCAAATCTCCAAAACTCGCATATCACAAGCTCACATTCAGCTTTTGCAAATAGATTCTAAAGCAGAATCTAAAGCCACAAAACAATCTAATAAAAGCCCAAATATAAGCTTTTCTTATCAAGCTAAATTGATTTTTTCTGACAATCTTTTTCGCTTCCAAAATAATTTTTCAAACATAGAGATTGTAAATATTTCGTGGAATCAGAATCTAGATTCTGCGCATTTTCGCGATATTTATCTTGATGGAAGGATATTGCATTTCACCTCACCGCAACAAATCCAAGATAACAGAATCCAAGATAATAAAGCCAAGCACACACCCGATGATACAATCCAAAATAACACAACCCAAACCCCTATAATATTAGGCACACTTAGCTATAAGACACATTTTCTTATAAGCTTTTTTTGGACAATGTGCTTGTATTTTGTTGTGATTATTTTCTTATGGTTTGCTGGATTGCAGTTATTTAAATTAAGTCAAAACTTTAGGCAGAATCTGCCTCAGAAGCTTGTAACTAGCGCCCCCCCCCGCTAGAGAAAAAGGATATATACTTTCTTATTGGCGCATTTTTGCTGTGCGCTTTTGTGTGTGGATTTACTTTTTGGCTTGGATTTCCGGGGTATCACATCATCGGAGACACTTATTATTCCATCGCTCTTATCAAATCAAATTGGCATCCTGTATTTATCTCTTATGTTTTGCAATTTCTCTATATTATTTTTGGCAAGCATTTGTATTATCTATTTTTGTTTAATCTCATTCCTTTTTATTGTGGGATATTTTTCCTTATGGCAGGGTTTTATCTACGATTCAAAGCCCCGATACTTGCGATCGCACTTATTTTGATAAGTGGTATTGGCAATATATATTTTCAAAATTTCGTGCAATACCATAGCTTTTCGCTACCTATGATGTTATTTTGTATGTATAGTATGATTTTGTTTCTCTTACTTGTCAATCTCCGCTCAAAAGCCCTTACAACAGCATTATGGATATGTGTTTTTATCATTATGTTTTTTGCACTTTTGTGGCGACATAATGCGATTTTTAGTGTATTTCCGGCGTTTTTTGTGATTTGCTATATCTATCTGCAAGGACGAGATTTAAGCCATAAAGCCTTTGTCAAAAAGTATATCGCCCTTCTTTGTGCGAGCGCGATACTTGCTTTAAGCATTGTAATCATTATCCCTAAGCTCCTCTCACACGGAGTAGCCTATCCTACAAATCCCACATTTTTGCACCAAATAGCTGGGGCTTGCGTGAGCGCAAATAATGAGAGTTGCTTTAAGCCTGAATGGTATATGCCAAACAAAACCTTTGAAGATGTCAAAAATGCCTACCAAAAATATCCAACCAGCGCCGATGTGCTCAATGTGCCTTGGTGGAATGAAAATGAACGTGTGTTTAAGCATGAGCGCCTCAAAGGACTCCACACAATGTGGATTCAAGCAATCCTTAAATATCCCAAAAACTTCCTCCACCATGAATTGCGATTTATCAAAGCGATGTGGATACAAAATCCAGGCTGGATATTTAATGCTCAAGGTCTCCAAGATAAAGGCTCTCATCCTTGGCATGCACAAATAGTGCAGGACTTTCCAGAAAACGAAAAAAATATTACACTCTCGCCATTACAAGAGAGAATCTATTCTGCGCTTTATGCAAATCTTCCGCGATTTAATCATATCTATGGCGTAAGCATGGGGACTATTTTATTGCTTATTTCTAGTATTTTGCTCTGTTTGAAGCGCTTTCGTAATGCCTTGCTTGTATTTACTTTTAGCGTGAGTTTTGCAAGCTTTTTTAGCGCACTCTTTATAGCGTTATTTACCCCAGTAAATGAGA
The DNA here is from genome assembly GCF_900451005.1 of Helicobacter fennelliae. Taxonomy (NCBI): domain Bacteria; kingdom Pseudomonadati; phylum Campylobacterota; class Epsilonproteobacteria; order Campylobacterales; family Helicobacteraceae; genus Helicobacter; species Helicobacter fennelliae. The sequence continues at coordinate 1,127,488 of NZ_UGIB01000001.1, read as the reverse complement.
CGCGTTATATGTCTTTGGTTTTGCCTTTAAGCATTGTTGCTTTGCTTGGATTTATCGCGTTTTTATACACGATGAGGACAGAAAAAGTGAGAAGCTAGATTCTAAAATCTAATTTATAGAGAATCTAAATCCTCTCTTTTTACCACATTTCAGGGAGTTTGAAATTTTTAGCCTGCAAACCTACAATGAACGCTTAATGTTACGCTTTTTTGTGTTTTTGCTTGTCTAAAATTTCTACACAACCCTAAAATCTGCTAAAAATAGAGGATTTTTTACACGCTCACTTGTGTTTGCATAGATTCTACTAGAATCTATCATTTTTTTTTGTCATTGCGAAGCCCTTTAGGGCTGTGGCAATCTATTTTGACTAGATTGCTTCGTCCTATCGTCCTCGCAATGATGGAGTAGGCTTGTCATTGCGAGCGAGGCAGAAGCTAAGTGTGGCAATCTTAAGAATCCACTTTTTTATTTCCAGATTCTGGATTACCGCACCCTTCTTAGTCGCTCACGACGACAACACAGATTCTAGATTCTATCTTTATTTCTCAAAAATTATTTTAATTGCAATCGCATTTAAGCCAAAAAAGAATATAATACTTAATCTCAAAATAAAGGATGCATTATGCGTGCATTTAGAGCGATTCATCTGCTGTTACTTGGCGGGATCATTGGCATTGAGTTATTTTTAGGCATTGTCGTGGCAAAGGCTATTTTTTATCCGAGCGAGGCTGTGAGTCTTGATATATTTCAAAGCGGACTTATCATGGGCGTAATTTTTTATAAATTTGGCTGGGTTTTGGTCGCTATCACTTTGCTAAATGCGATATATGAGGTGCTTGCCAAAAGCACCCCAAAGATGAAGTATTCAAAAATCATTCTTTCGTGTATCATTTTCATACTTGCTCTTGTTTTTCATTTTTACTTCACAGCCTATATTTTAGACGCTCAAGCCATGGGTGCAGAAGCCATAGCAAGCCAAAAATTTACAATGATGCATAAGGCAAGCGAATGGACGATGAAACTTCTTTGTATAGCGCAGTTGGTGCTTTTTTTCTTGAATTTCGCACCACAAAAATGCAATAAATAACCACCCTAATCCATATAATCCACATAAAGATTTCTTTGTGTGGAATCCAAAATAGACAAATTTTTAGATTTTTTGGTTACAATTTGGATTCACTTTTAGTTTTAAGGAGAATAATATGCCTCATTCTAGCACTCAGCAAGAATTTGATATTCAATCCGATCTCCTCCTTCAAACTCCAAAAATGGCGCGTGTCGTGCTTTTGAATGATAATTACACTACAATGGATTTTGTGATTGAGATTTTGCAGACTATCTTTGCAAAAAGCCACAATGAAGCGGTGAAAATCACCCTTGATGTGCATAAAACAGGACGAGGGACTTGCGGAATCTACCCCTATGACATAGCCGAGATAAAAATCCAAGAAACCATTAACGCCGCGCAAAAAGCACAATTTCCGCTTAAAGTGTATTCAGAATCTATCGAATGAGAATCTCATTAAAAATGAAAAATTAAAAAACTAAATCAAAAATAAGCGATATAAAATGATTAGCCAAACATTCACAAGTATCATCAACCGCTCTGTCGAGATTGCAAGAGAATACAGACATGAATATCTAACAATCGAGCACATTTTCTTAAGCCTACTTGAGCACCCGATGGCAAAGGAGTTTTTAGAAAATTGTGGTGCAAATATCGCGCAGCTCGAACATCTCACAAAACAATACATCATCAAATATATTCCGACAAATAGTGAAATCTCGCTTCCAAAGCAAACCCTAGCACTTGATAGGGTATTTTCACTCATGATTCATCATGCTGACTCTTCAGGGGCGAAAAACATCGAATTTTGGGATTTTTTGGTGTTTGCACTTGAGGAGAAAGAAAGCTACCTTGCCAAACTCCTCAAAGCCTCAACTATCGCCAAACTTGATATTTTACAAAACATTCCAAGCGAAACAAAACAAACCCAAAAAACAGCCCCAAAAGGTGGCTTATTAGCGCAATTTTCCAAAGATCTCACCGCACTTGCAAAAGAAGGAAAAATCGATCCGCTCATCGGGCGAGATAGCGAGATTGAGCGGGTATGTGAGATTTTGTGTCGGCGCAAAAAAAACAACCCTATCTTGCTAGGAGAGCCTGGCGTTGGCAAAACCGCGATTGTCGAAGGATTAGCACTTGCAATCACGCAGCAAAAAGTCCCGCCAAAGCTTCAAAATGCCAAAATCTATGCGCTTGATCTTGGCGCACTCATCGCCGGAAGCAAGTATCGTGGCGACTTTGAAAAACGACTCAAAACAATCCTCAAAGAAATCGAAGAGATTGAAGAATCTATAATTTTTATCGATGAGATTCACACTTTAGTCGGAGCGGGCGCGACTTCAGGAAGCAGTATGGACGCCTCAAACCTCCTCAAACCAGCACTTGCAAATGGATCGATAAGATGTATCGGCGCGAGCACATTTAGCGAATACAAAGCCACTTTTGACAAAGACAAAGCCCTGCAAAGAAGATTTAGCACGATTAACATCAAAGAACCAAGCCTAGAGACTTGCTTGCATATCCTAAAAGCCCTCAAACCCTTGTATGAAAAGTATCATAATGTCGTGTATGATGATTTGGCGATTGAGACTTGTCTCGATTTGGCAAATCGCTATATTAATGATAAATTTTTGCCAGATAAAGCAATCGATCTTATGGACGAAGTCGGGGCAAATTTCGCACTCAAATCACCCCAAAACAACACATCATCAAAAGAGCAAAACATCATCACAAAAGACTATATAGAGCACATTGTTGCTAGAATCTATCATATTCCAAAATCTCAAGTCAATTCTGATGAGAGGGCTTTACTCAAAAGCCTAGAATCCAAACTTAAATCGCGGATTTTCGCACAAGATGAAGCGATCTCAAAAGTCGTCAAAGCCATAAAAATCGCCAAAACCAACCTCAAAGAATTGCACCACCCAATCGGAAGCTTTTTGTTTAGCGGTCCTAGTGGTGTGGGCAAAACAGAGCTTGCCAAAGAGCTTGCAAATAGTCTTGGTATGAGCTTTGTGCGGTTTGATATGAGCGAATACTCCCAACCTCACAGCGTAGCCACTCTCATAGGCGCACCTGCGGGCTATGTAGGCTATGAAAATGGCGGAATCTTAGTTGATAAAATCCGCAAAAATCCGCATTGCGTGCTTGTGCTTGATGAGATAGAAAAAGCCCATAGCGATATTTATAATATTTTATTGCAGGTTATGGATAATGCGACTTTAACTGACAATATGGGAAATGTCGCACGATTTAATAATGTAATCCTCATTCTCACTTCAAATGTCGGAAGCAAAGAAAGTAGCACCATAGGCTTTGCCAAAGATGAGTCATTGCGTAGAGATAATGCGCTCAAAGACATCTTTAGTCCGGAGTTTCGAGGGCGACTTGATAGTATTATTCAATTCAATCCATTAGGCAAAAACGAATTCAAACTCATCGCCAAAAAAATTATAAACGATCTCAATGCTGATCTAGCCAAACGAAAAATCAAGCTCACGCTAAATTCTCGTGCGCTCAATCAAATCGCCTCACATTGCTTTGAAAGCGCGCTTGGCGCAAGAGAGATAAAAAAGCTCATCGATAGCGAGATAAAAACAAAACTTAGCGATCTTATCATTGAAGGCAAGCTCGATAATGGCGGCGAGATTTTGATAAAATATAGTAGTAAAGGTTTTACACTTACGCAAAAATCCTAGAGTTTAGATTCTAATTTACATAGAATCTAAACTCTAACTTTTAAGCGATTTGAGCTGCGAGTTTGTTTTTCGCTTCGTCAATGAACTATAAGTTCTATTTCCTCGCTCAAAACTTCACAATCTATCAAACCCTTGCAAACCCTTGCAAACCCTTGCAAACCCTTGCAAACCCTTGCAAACTCATCTTAAAATCTAGAATTTCTTAATGCTCTTTTTGTGTTTGCATAGAATCTAAAAGTGGATTTTATAGATTGCCACGCAAAATTTGAAAATTTTGCTCGCAATTGAGGGGACGTGTTTGTCATTGCAAGACACAAAGCAACGAAGCAAAAGAGAATCTAGATTTGCTCTACAACTAGATTCTGGTAAATTCAATATTCCAAACTCAAGCAAAATCCAAACAACTTAAGTGATATTCAAGTTTAAGTATATTAAGATAGTAGCTTTGTCTTAAGACAAATTCAAAGCCCAAAGGACACAGATGTTTCAAACAACCACATACGCGCAAGCAAAGCAAGATGGAGAAATCACACAAGAGTTTTTGGTCTATCCACAAGAATCTGTGCTTGTCAAAGCCTCTGGTATAAAAAAGCTTGATAATGTCGCTAATAATGCCATTAAGGGGGGGGGGGCAAGGAAATAAGATTCTAGAAAACAAAGTTCTAGAACATAAGATTCAAAACAATACAACTACAGAAAACGCAACCACAAATCAGCCTTATGCAGATACCAAAATGTTAGGCAAAAATCCAAATTTCGCTGATATTTTCGGAAATATTCATTATTTTTTTCGTCCATATACCCACGAGACGCTAGAGTGCAAAGTCAGAACCTTGCCTCATGCCTATGCTTATACAAATGATGAAAGCGTATGGACAAAGAGCAAAAAAGCGTTGATTTCTTACTCATCTTTTCGTCATCCACTAGATCCTACCACTCAAAGCAAAGATTTATATCGAGGCAAATTAGCCGCTTTAAACTTTCGTTTAAGTCGTCTCAAAAAATGGCTCAAATTCTACAAAGATGCGCTATTTTGCAAGCAAAAAGAGTGCTCTATCGCAATATTGCATCGATGCACTGAAGATGGATATGGACACTTTATTCGCGATGTTATGGGTGGATTCTACCAGCTTAAGCTTGCTAATATCACACCTGATTTTTATGTCCTTCCGCTTAATACCCCATTTCAAGCGCAAATGTATGAGCTTCTTAAGATCCCAAAAGAGCGCATTATCCCCACAAGCTCAAAGCAACTCCTCCACGCCAAAGAACTCATTATCCATACACCAATATCTGATTATGAGATCATCGAATACCGCCAATATATGCACTTCCGTTCATTTATCTTGCCTCTGTATATCTATGATATGTATGAGAGCCTATTCCCAAATCTCGCGCAAATCCCTGCAGAAAAAAAGCTTTTCCTCACGCGCCCAGCTGCTTCTAATCGCAATATAGAAAACCTCCATGAAGTAGAGGAGATTTTTGAGAGCTTTGGATATGAGATTATTTTGCCTGATGCTCTAAGTCTCAAAGAGCAAATGCAGTTTTTTGCTTCCGCAAAGATTATCGCAAGTATGCATGGCTCTGGGCTTAATAACGCGTTGTTTGCCAAAAAAGGCATCAAGGTGCTTGAGATATTTTCTCAATATTATCATGACTGCAATCCACAATTCACACTTCTTGCAAGACAATGCGATTATCACTATATCGTAGGGCAAACGCGTGATATTTCCATGCACCCACAGCAAGAAAATGTCTATCTTCCGCCACATAAGCTTAAAAGGGCATTGCAGATTCTAGAATCTACTCCCGAGTCAATGTAAAAGGCGCAATAATAAGCACAAAATCACTAAAGAATCTACCACAAATAAGTGGATTCTTTTTATAGATTGCCACGACTTCCTAGCGGAAGTCTCGCAATGACAAACCTGCCCCCTCAATTGCGAGCAAGGTTTATCCTTGCGTGGCAATCCATAAAAATCCACTTTTAGATTCTAAATTCTATGCCAACACAAAAGGGCGCAAGAAATTCTCTATTTTTAGCTTATTTTTGTAGTTTTGAAAGCTTTGGCACAAGATAAAACCAAATGAGTCGCACTTTGCGTGCGTTGTCAAATAACACAAGACAAGCCAAACAAAACAATCTGCAAAAAGAGAGGATTTAGATTCTGATGAAAATAAAAATCTAGAATCTTTTAGGTTAGTAATCATTCTTGATTATGCCTCTGCATAAACCCCTCTGAAAAATTCAACGACTTGTTTATACATCTGCTCGGTTTTGGTGATTGTGGATTCTAGGGTGTAGTTTTGTGCGGATTTGGCATAGAGGCTTGAGGATTTTGCTCGCTCATCTCCATGCTCTATCCAATAGCTGATTTTCTCACTCAAATCATCACTATCGCCGGCTTTAAAAAGCGAGCGAGCATCAAGTGCGAACTGATTTGTCGCAGAGATTTTAGAATCCGAAATGATTGGTACAATGCCACAGCTTATCGCCTCTAGGCAAGCGATCGCCTCGCCCTCGACATCAGCAGCGTGGATATAGATATGCGTGGCGTGCAAGACTTTGAGTAGCTCATCAGGCGTTACAAACCCAAAATCCACTTCATTTGGCAAGATTTTAGCTTGTCTTTTGAGGCTAGATTCTAGCGGTCCTATGCCTTTTAGGTGGAGTTTGATTTTGTCTTTGTAGGGGTTTTTGGCGATTGCTTTAATGATGAGGTCTTGTCGCTTTTCTTTGGAATAACGTCCAACCATAGTAATATGGATAAATCCATCATCTTTTGGCGGTGTAGAAGCGGGCTTAAATCGCGGATCAAATCCATTAGAAATCACAAATTTTTCGCCCTTAAATTTCGCCTTTTCTAGCTCGTTTTTGATAAGGGCTGAAGGGCAGTGGATATGAAAGACTTGATGATAAAAGCGCACTTTAAAAAGCCAAAAAATAAAGCGATTAAGAAAGGCTAGATTCTGCAAAGAGATATTATAAGTGATATGTTCAGGCTGAAGGTGAAATGCGGCAAGATAGGGGATTTTCATCTCTTTTGCGACTTTGAGTGCGACTTGCTCAAGCTGAAATGGCAAATACAAATGCACGATGTCTGCTCCGCTAAATGCCTCTCTTAGCACATTTTTATCAGGCTTTCCAAAAATCATATGCTGCTTGTGAGAAATCTCTGTAACAAGCGGAATATATCGCTCTTTGAGCGCAAAAAAATCACTACCCTTGACATAAGGCGCGACCACGCGCACAGTATGCCCGCGCGCTTTGAGTGCTTCATAGAATCTCGCAGCAGTCATTGAAGTGCCATTGCTTTTGTCAGCAAAACTATCGACAACAAGCACGATTGTCATTTATATTTCCTTGCCTTCTTTGAGTTTGAGTTTGAAAAGCTTTTTGTCAAACACAACAATATAAAACAAGCCATCAAAAATTTTTATATCCAAAATAAAGCCCTCAACTTTGATCTCGCATTTACGCATATCGTTTTGCAAGGTTTTTGCTTTGAAGATGACTTTTTGGTTTGTCTCAATGGGAGCTAGGTATTTGACATCTGCGCCGATGATGATTGAGTGTTTTTTATTGATCGCACAAAGTGCCGCAAAACTCGCTGCTGAATGGATAAATCCAGTATGTGTGATACCAGAATCTACCTCCATATCCTCGTGCGTTGTGAGGATAATCTCGGCTTTATCTTTTTGCAAGGACGCAATATCGCCACAATAATTTGAATTGATCTTTAAGCCAACGACTCTATCATCAGCAGAATGTCTAATGAAACCTTCTTCTTCGTCCATTATTTTCTCCTTACTTTGAAATACGCTCTTTTTGGCGGTGGATAGCCCTCGATTGTTTTGCCACTAGAATCCAAAAACGACTCAAGGCTTAGAGAATCTATCCATGGTGTTTTTCTTTGCTCGTTTGTTGTAGTCGGGATAATGCCTAATAGCTTTACATCACAAAACCCACATCGCTCAAACCAGCCCTCAATAGCTTTAATCGATGGGATCAAATAAACATTACGCATTTTAGCATAAGTTTGCGTGGGGCAAAGCGCAATCTCAAGATCTGATTCAAAAATAAGTGTATCCAAAATCAAGATTCCATTCCGTCTAAGCGCGCTTGCAAGTGATTTGAGTGTGGCAAATACATCAGTGCGATGATAGAGCACCCCTAAGCAAAAAATCACATCAAATGCTTCTTTGAATGCTTTAGATTCTAGATCTTGCACGCCCAAAAGCTCATAACGCAAAGGCAAATCTAAGAAGTGATTGATGAAGTGGAATTGACAATAGCATAAGGCACTTGGATCAAATCCTGTGATACTTTTTGGCGATTGTGTATGTATAGCAAACATATAAAATCCATTATTGCACCCCACATCGGCGATATTGGCGTTTTCTAGGTTTAGAAATGGACTTAAAAAATCCCATTTGATAAAGCTCTGCCATTCGCTATCAATATAAAGCTCATCGATATAAAAAGGTCCTTTTCGCCATGATTTAAGCTGTGTGGCTAGGGTATAGATTTTGTGTTGTGTCTCTGGTGTTTGGTTTTTGGGAAGTGAGATGTGGATACCTTTGTCATAGATAAACTGCCCTGCGCCTTTTTTGATAAAAGTATCCATTTGTGTGATTTGTTGCCATAATGGAGCAATGTTTTTAGATTGCAAAATCTTCAAAATAACCCCTAAAAAAGTGTCGGATCTGGGATTGGCTTTTGTTGATTTAGGATAAATTGCAAGCCCTCAAGCCCTATACCAAAAATAAGCCCAAAATTATACGCATGGCTTCGCAAAAGATGAGGAAGCTCATTGGCGACATTATATTGTATGGATTCTAGCTTTTTACCTATGCGCGCTTCATACAGATCATAGAGATCAAGATTTTGCTCTTGGAGAATCTTTGGGACCAAAAACAGCACCTTGCCCCATTTGGCGTGCTTATGAAAGATAAGCGCGTATCGCAAAAATATCTCTTTGTCATTTGTAGGGATAGCCACATGCGGACTTTGCCCAAATGGTAGGATTTTGGCTTCTTGATTGAGCGAGAGTGGCAAGAGAGAGGAAATCACTTCAAAATTATTAAGATTAAATTCAATATTTGCATTGACGCACATCTCAATCACCGCCCCAAGATCTGGCAAAAACACTTCAGGCAATGGAGTCTGATATAAATTAAGCTTGTAGTAGAATTTAGGCTCAAATAACGAAGAAGGATTGCTTATATCAAATGGTAGCTTTTCTAGGATCACGCAAGGGGTGTATTCAAGCACAAAATCAAGCAGAGTTTGGTTTTTGATGATGATTTTTGTTGGGTGCTTTTTTTCAAGCAATTCCAAAAGTTTAGAGGGATTGTCATCAAAGAGTGCAGTATCATCAGAAGTGATGATATTTTGGGCGATTGCGTATTGATAGGCATTAACATAAAAAACTTGAATGTTTTCACTCAAAAGCTTGTATCGCGTGAGGCGAATGATTGAATCCTCTATCGAAGCGACTTTGATCCATGCGATTTCGCCATCTTCCATTTGCACAAAGCTATCAAACACAATACCAAACGCACCGGCTTTTATCGCGGCATTGATTTCATTTGGATTTTTGGCAAAAAATAAAAATCCGCGTTTGACATCTTCAAGCTTTGTTGCAAACCCGCTAAATGACCCTATCGCTGGAGAATTTATCGATGTGCCACATATAATTTCTACGGCTTCTTTGATTTTCACTAGCTTACTTTGCTCCCATTTTGATGTTTTTTGTCTATCCTTAGGAGAGATAGTCCATATTCATCTTTGCTAGCAAGTATCATTCCATAGCTGTATTGACCCATGATTTTTGCGGGCTTGAGATTAGCTATCACACAAACTTGTGTGTGCAAAAGCTCTTGTGGTGTGTAAAATTGCGCGATTCCAGAGAGAATAGTTCGAGATTCTCTCTCGCCTAGATCAATTTGGAGCTTTAAGAGTTTGGTAGATTTTGGCACAGGCTCTGCGCTTAGAATCTCACCTACACGAATGTCAATCTTGCTAAAATCCGCTATATCAATAAGTGCGATACCATCAAAAGTGTTTGCAAGAGTGTTTGCAGTCGTATTTGTAGTCGCGCTTGCGTGCGCTTTGGATTCTGTGGATTTGGATTCTTCAGATTCTGCTATTTTAGATTCCATTATTTTAGATTTTGGTGCGCTAGAATCTACATTATTTTGGGATTCTAAAGTGTGAGATTCTGGGATTAGGAGTGCTTCTATTTTTGGAAAAAGCGGAGGGATTTTTTGCAAAGACAAAGCAAAAAGAGATTGCGCATTTTGAATGAGTGCATTATAGAGCTTTGGCGAGATAGTCTGCCCAAATGCAAGTGCTATATTTTTGGCGGTTTGAGGCATGATAGGATAGAGACAAAGGCTAGCTTTAAGCAAGAGATTTGCATTGAGTGCCAAAAGCGCGTTGATTTCTTTGATTTTGCCAAGCTTATAAAGATTCCAAGGCTCATATTTTGTGATACTTGCATTACCCAAACTTAGAGCTTTCCAAATATCTTGTATATAGAGATTGATTTGCATAGAATCCATTTTGATGTGGATAGATTGAAAAATCTCATTAATATGCTTTGATTCTAGCGGATAAATGCTCTCAAAATCGCTTGATTCTATGGTGAGTTGTGTGTATTTTTCGCTCATACCAAGCAAGCGATTAAGCAGATTGCCAAGCTCATTGCCAAGCTCGCTATTAATGCGCTCAACCAAGCCTTTTTGGCTGAAGTCGCCATCTTGCCCAAATGACGCCTCACGCAAAAGATAATACCGCAATGCCTCTATGCCATAGGCATCAGCAAATTCTTTTGGATTAATCACATTGCCGATACTTTTACTCATTTTTTGTCCATCGCGCATCCACCAGCCATGCGCGTAAATATGCTTTGGTAATGGGAGATTAAGACTCATCAAAAACGCAGGCCAATACACTGCATGAAAGCGTAAAATATCCTTTCCTACAATATGTGTGGCGTTTTGCCAATACTCCATTTTCCAATTTGTGCTGTTTTTTTCGCCATTAAATCCAAGCGCACTCAAATAATTAAACAACGCATCAAGCCATACATACGCGATATGTTTTTTATCGCTTTTGCCATTGCTAAGGATATGTCTAAGTGGCACACCCCATTCAAAGCTTGTGCGCGATATGGAGAGATCAGTAAGCCCGCTTTGGATAAATGCGATCACTTCGTTTTTTTTGTGCTGTGGAAGGATAATGTTTTCATTTTCTCCATACCATTGCAATAGGCGATCTTGATAGCGACTAAGTGCGAAAAAGTAGCTCTCTTCTTTGATTTTACTAAGTGGCTTATTTCCAGCACAATCAGGGCATATACCATCTTTGACATTTGTAAAAAAGCTCTCACAACTCACGCAATAATCGCCCTCATATTCGCCCAGATAAATATCTCCATTCTCACACATCACCTCAAAAACCTTAGCCACCGCGTCTTTGTGATAAGAATCTGTCGTGCGGATAAAATAATCATAGTCAATGCCAAAATAATCCCAAAGATTGCGAAATACTTGGCTGATTTCATCAGTATAGGCTTGCGGTGATTTGCCTTTGGCTTTTGCGGATTGCTCGATTTTTTGTCCGTGCTCATCTGTGCCTGTAAGCAAAAACACTTCTTGATTATGAAGCCATTTATATTTTTTCAGCATATCAGCGATGATTGTCGTATAAGCATGCCCGATATGCGGAATATCATTGACATAATAAATAGGCGTAGAAATAAATGCTTTCATAATGATCCTTTATGGTGGTGTGTGTTAAGAATCTTAAACAGAATCCTTAGAAAATAGAATTCATAAAAGAGAATCCATAAAAAAATTGCGAGATTATAAAAAAATTTGGCTTAAGGATTCTACAATTTTTAAATTCTGCGATTTAGGATTCTTTGGGGTTTGGTTTTTGTGTCGGCTTTGTTGTAGATTCTATTGTAGATTCTGTGTTGTGTGTATTATCGTGCTTATCATCGTGCCTGTCATCTTGCTTGCTATCGTGATTTGCTTGATTTTGCGCGAGATTAGCAGGATTAGCAGAATCTATTTGTGTAGAATCTATGGAGGATTGCATAGATTGTGCTTGAGGTTGCGCTTTGGATTCTGTGGATTTTGTTTTAGATTCTATGGTGTGGCTTTTTGAGATAGAGAGTGCCGCAGAAGCGATTTCTTTTAGGGATTTTATGCTGAAAGCTATATCATTAAGGATAGAAGTCGCCTCTGCTGGAGTGATTTTGCACTCTTTGAGTAATTCTTGCACATCATCAATGGAGTGTTTATCTTTGGTTTTGAGTGATTTTTTGAGCTTTTTTATTTCGTGCTGAAATTCATCAGCAGGCAGATTTCGCATCGCATTGAGCTGGGAGATTGTATGGGCGAGCAAAAATTTAATATTTAAGCATTGCTCTTTGAGGAATGGATTATTTGAGTGGGTATTGTTGATGAGATTTGATTTGATGATTTTAAGATTCTTTGTCGCTTCAGCCAAATCGCGTGAGGCTTTTTGGAGCTCGCCAATCTCTTCGCCAAATATTACATCATCATAGCTTGCGCGCAAATGCGTTGAAAAATCAATAATTGCATTAAAGATATTTTTGATTTTTTTGGTATAAAGCTCTTCAAGATCCTCATCGCTAATGGAGACTTGGTTTTTGGAGAGTTGCTCTTTTGTAAGTGTAGAATCTAGAATCTGCTTTTTATCACAGCCAATGATTGTGCTAAGAATGAGGATTGTATTATCAAATAAATGCGTAAGCTCCTCTTGCAAGGCTTCTTTGGCGGTATTTTGATAGGGGATAAGATTGAGATCAAGGTATTGTGGCTTATCAGAGTCATTTTGTGAGCTTGTAATAAATGAGTTCAAAAATTTCTCAAACACAGGAATAAAAGGCGAGATAAGCAAAACTGCGATGATATTGTAGCTTGTGTGAAAAAGCGCGATTTTTATCGCATAATCATCTTCTGCAAAGCCAAATAATGACGCGAGTAATTCGACAATTTCTTTGAAAACAGGAAGAAAGATAATACACACCACCGCGATGATGAAATTAAAAATTGTATTGCCAACAGCAAGTCTTTTGCCATCTACACTTGATGAGATTGAGGCAATGAGTGCTGTTACCACGCCTCCGACATTTGTGCCTATCACAAGTGCGAGCGCGTCATTATAGCTTATGCTTTGGGCGTTGAGTGCTAGGATAATAATTGTAAGCGTAGCAAAGCTTGATTGCACGATTGAAGTGATGAGGATTCCGGTAAAAAAGAAAATAGCAAAAGTAATGGCTTTATTAAATCCAATGGCATTGAGGCTAAAGGCATTGCTATATCCTTCAAAGCCGGTTTTGATATATGAAATACCTAAGAAAAAAAACCCAATGCCCGCCAAAATATAGCCAAGCGATTTGAGATTTTTGTTTTTGGCAAAAAGAAGCAAAACCCCCAAAGTGATAAGTGGCAATCCTAGTGCGGAGACATTGATTTTGACGCCAATTCCAGCGATGATCCAGCCGCTTGTCGTTGAGCCGATATTTGCGCCAAATACAATCCCCAAAGCCTGCCCCAAGCTCACAAGCGAGGCAGAGAGAAATGAGAGCGTGAGAATGGTAACTAATGATGAGCTTTGCATAATAGCAGTTGTGATAAGTCCAAAGAAAATGCTTTTGACTCGCGTATTTGAGAGCTTTTTTAGCACGCGCTCAAGAAATCCACCGCTAAACCCGCGGAATCCATCTTCTAAAAAAAGCATACCTAATAAAAAAATCGCAAGTCCAGAGAGCACATTTTGGGCGACTTGATTCTGTCCCATCAAAATAATCCCCGCGATAGACAAAAACGCAAGGATTGACATTTTGTAATAAGTATAGAGTTCTGTTTTGAATTTTTTAAACATATTTCCCCTTTTTGCTTTGTGCTGTGATTTTATTGATGTTTTATTCGCATAAGAGAATCTAAAATGACTTCTTTATCGCTAAAGTGAATGGTCGTGTCTTTAAAAATTTGCGTGCATTCATCGCCTTTGCCAAGCACAAGCAAAATCTCATCACTTGTAAGATTAGTAATAGCATTATGAATGCTTTTTTTTCTATCAATATCACAGAAAATGGATTTATCCGCAGAATTAGGAATGCCCTCCAAAATATCATCAATAATGCTTTGTGGATCTTCACTTCGCGGATTATCGCTTGTGATGTAGATTTTGCGTGCGTATTGATAAGCACAAGCTCCCATTTCTTTGCGCTTGCTTTTGTCTCTATCTCCTCCTGCGCCAAATACAACGACAATGGGCTTTGATTTGAAGCTTTCAAAAATCTGTTGCATTCCGTCTTTGGTGTGCGCAAAGTCAATAATAATAAGTGGATTTTGGCTAATAATCTCCATTCGCCCCTCTACGCCCTCAAATCGTGCGAGAATCTGCGCGAGATGATTAATTGGTGTATCGGGCAAAATGGCTTTGAGCGTGGTAAGTGCGGCTAAAAGATTGTAGAGATTATGCAAGCCATAGAGTTTAGATTCTAGCCAAAAACACTTCTCATCAAAGCAAATCTTAGCGCTCATGCGTGGATTAAATGTATAATCAAGCACTTTGAGATTCGCAGGCTTTGTGATGCCATAAGTGTAGGCGTTTTTGGGATTGAAGTGCGCGTTACTTTCATCGGCATTGATGATTTTTAGATTCCCATCAACAAAGAATGAATTTTTGACTCGGATATATTCGCTTAGGGTTTTGTGATAGTCAAGATGATCGCTTGTGATGTTTGTAAGGACTTTGGCTACAAATTTAAGCCCAGCGATCCGCTCTTGATGCAAGGCGTGAGAGCTTACTTCCATAACGATAAACTCACAATCACTCGCCATATCCATATCCGCATAAAGCTCCAAAACACAAGGTGTTGTAAGCCCTTTTGGCTTGATTTGGACTTTGTTTTTAAACATTCCTCTTGTGCCTAAAAGTGCGGCTGTGTAGCCCATTTCAAGCAGTGCAAAATATATCAATGTCGCTGTGGTTGTTTTGCCATTGGTGCCGGTTATGCCGATTATTTTGGGAATGCGCGTAAAAATATGGTTTAGATTCTGCGCGTCAATGAAAGCTGTGTGCTGTGGCATAAATTGCGCGTTAGTTTTGGTTTTGACAAAAAGCGTTTCAGAATCTAGCTCACGCGAATCATCGCTCAAAAACGCATATCTCTTGCCCTCATACTCAAAATGTTTGTTGAGTTTCATTGTTTGTTTCTTTTGTGTTTTGAGGGCTTTAGAGGCGTTTTTTGCTTATTGTGCGCATCTTGCATAATCGATAAAATCGACTGATCGTAGCTGATTTGGGGCATATCCTCGATGTATGAGAGCGCGATATGCTCAAATCCATTGGCAATCAAATCTTTGAGGAATTGATAAAAATCATCGCGCGCGGTAAAGATGATTTTGGTGCTAAAGATGAGATTTTCAAACACTTCTTTGAAGCTTTTTTCCTCGCACATTTTGTGGAAGTCTTTATACGCGATACCATTGAATCGTTCAGATTCTAGATTCTCTTCTTTTTCTACGATTTGCGAGATTTGATTGAGGTTTTCATCAAAAGAGCGCAAAATATCAAGCATTTGCTTTTGGACATTAAGCTTTTCTTTTCGCGTTGAATGCGATATAAGGATATGATAAAGCTCGGTAAAAACCTCTGCTTTTTTGGGAAAATCACTCGCAATATCAGCGATCAAAACGCCGATTTTTGCCTCCAAATCCATAGAATCCAAATCAAGTGCTTGGCAAAAAAGCTTCATTGCAAGAGTGTATTTTCTACTACTGAGTGCTTCAAAGCCTTTTTTGATATAGCTTCTTTTTTTGGGGTTATATGATTGGCATGAGGGGATTTTTTCTGCGATCATGCTTATCCTTTTTGTGTGATTTCTATAACTTCAATTTCAGGGTGTATATCATGCCGAATCTGCCTCTCTACGCCTAGCTTTAGTGTAGCAGAAGAGGCAGCGCACCCTTTGCATGCGCCCTCAAGTCGCACATATACTTTTGCGTCTTGGATTTTGATTAGGGTAATATCGCCATTATCACGCACAAGCATTGGTCGGACTTTTTCTATGGAATGCTTGACTGGCTCTAGTAATTCTTCGTCGCTAAAGGGTATCATTCTGGCATCTCTGTTTATTTTGATTGTAATCCAAAAATTTTAAGACAAATTTAAGACTAAAATCTAAAATCATCTAACACGATGGCTATTGTAATAAAAAATAGCAAATATTTATCTCTATATTGTCTCTACGCTCGCGTTTGGGCGCGATAAATGCGATATTGCCCTAACCAAATCCATCAAATCCAAAAGCAAATTTTAAGAAATATTTAGATTCTAGGGGGTATCACGCACTACTTCGTCATTGTGAAAAAATTTATAAGAATTTTCGTGGCAATCCATACTTTTTTATTATTATTTCTGGATTGCTTCGGCGGTTTCACCTCCTCGCAATGACAAAAAAATAGATTGCCACGCTTACGCTTAAGAATGACAAATCATTACAAGGCTTTATTATCGCCATGTAAGCATAAGCCAAAGAATCCATAAGAGTTTGGGTATTTTAAGTATTTTTGTATTATAATCTGCATTTTTATTTTAAGTTGGATTTGGATATATGATGAAAAAGGCTCACACGATACAAAACAATCACGCACAAAATGCTTGCCAAAGAGAAAATAAGCAGGCGCGCGTCGCACAAAATCAAGTGCAAAATCACGCACAAAACCAAGCAAAAACCTATCGTCCAAATGTCGCAGCCATTATCCTTTCATCGCATTATCCAAATGTGTGTGAGTTTTTTTTGGGCGAGCGGGAGGATATGAGCGGGGTTTGGCAGTTTCCTCAAGGCGGTATCGATGAGGGCGAGGAGCCAGCAGAGGCGTTGTTTCGCGAGCTTGAAGAAGAAATCGGCACAAATGAGATTGAGATTCTAGCGCAATACCCGCAATGGTTGAGCTATGATTTTCCGCCACATGTGCTTGAAAAAATGTATCCATTTTGCGGGCAGACGCAGTTGTATTTTTTGGTGCAGCTCAAGCCTCAAGCCCAAATCAATCTCAAAACACCTCATCAAGAGTTTGTGCGCTATGATTTTGTCAGATATGATGAGGTGCTAAGGCGGATAAATTATTTCAAAAAAGACATCTACACGAAGGTTTTACAATATTTTAAAGATGAGGGGTATTTCTGATGTTGATCGTTCAAAAATACGGCGGGACAAGTGTCGGGGATTGCGATAGGATTGATAATGTCGCTAATCGCGTGATTGACGCAAAGGGTGATAACGAAATGGTTGTAGTCGTCTCAGCGATGAGCGGGCAGACTGATACTTTGATTAACTACACGAAGTTTTTTAGCCCATTGCCAAACACGCGCGAAGTCGATATGGTCTTAAGCTCTGGTGAGCGCGTGAGTGCGGCACTTCTAGCTATCGCACTAGAATCTAAAGGCTACAAAGCGATTTCACTTAGTGGGGCAAAAGCTGGCATTATCACGGATTCTATCCATACAAAAGCGCGGATAGAAGACATTGATACGCGCTATATCAAATCGCTTCTCAAAGACGGCTATATCGTCGTTGTCGCGGGATTTCAAGGTGTGGATAAAAATGGCGAGGTAACAACTCTTGGCAGAGGTGGGAGCGATCTTTCAGCAGTGGCACTTGCAGGCGCGCTCAAGGCTGATTTGTGCGAGATTTATACAGATGTTGATGGCGTTTATACCACAGATCCAAGGATTGAGAAAAACGCCAAAAAAATCGACAAAATCAGCTATGATGAAATGCTTGAGCTTGCCTCAATGGGCGCAAAAGTGCTACTCAATCGATCAGTAGAACTCGCAAAAAAATGGAATGTAACTTTGGTTACACGTAGTTCTTTTACCCAAAAAGAAGGGACATTAATCACAACAGAGGAGAATATTTTGGAAAAACCAATCGTAAGTGGTATCGCGCTTGACAAAAACCAAGCAAGAGTCAGCATCGCAGATGTATCAGATCGCCCCGGAATCGCAGCAGAGATTTTTAGCACTCTTGCCAACGGCAATATCAATGTCGATATGATCGTCCAAACCATAGGACGAGATGGCAAAACAGATATAGATTTTACGATTCCACAAACTGAAATAGAGCAAACAAAGCTTATCCTCAAGCCATTTGAAAAAGATGTCGGATCGATTGAATATGATTGTGAAATCGCAAAGGTTTCAATCGTTGGCGTGGGTATGAAATCGCATTCAGGCGTTGCGAGTGTCGCATTCCAAACACTTGCCAAAGAAAATATCAATATTATGATGATTAGCACAAGTGAGATTAAAGTCTCGATGATTATAGAATCTAAATTTGCAGAAACTGCGGTGCGCGCACTCCATAGTGCATACAAACTCGATCAATGAATACGCTAGATTTTAGAGAATGGCTTTTGGATTCCATTCGTCAAGACTACAAAAAATGGACGCTTGATCGAAGTTGGCTTGAAGAAAACCGCAATCCATGGGCAGATACTGCGATTTATGCGATTCGGCATATCCTTAATGGCGGATCGCTTATCATCGCAACTGATGAGAAAAGGGCGTGGTTTGAAAGCTATGCACTCTCAAAATTTTTTCAATCAGGACAGAATCGCCCATTATTGCCTATTTTTAGCTTAAATAAGATTCTGCCACCAGATTTTGTGATCCACAAAAGCAATATCCAAAACATCTACAATATGCTTCATATCGCCTATAATAAATATATGTTTTGGTATATCGGGCAGGTTAATAATGATATAGCACATTTGTGTTTGGGGCAGGATTTTACTTTGGTGTGGAGCTTTGATGAGGGGATCAAAAATTCTTTTTATCTTAGAAGCAATGATCCGTTTTTAGACATCAAGATCATCGAAATGCTTGATTTGTTTGAAAAAGCGATTTATGCAGTGATTTTAGAGCAAGTTGTTTTGGAATAAATATTTGGAATAAATCAGATGAATTACACAGGGCGGATTATTTTGACAGATGATATATCTGAAGCGATTGCAAAAACAAAGCAGGGTTTGGCTGCGAGTGATTTTCGTGTATTTAATGAGAATGATCCGCTTAAAATCAAAGATGCACGAGAGATTATCAGGCAAGCTCATCTCACTTCAGAGAGCAAAAAAACAATCATTATCGCCGCGCAAGCCTTTGGCGAGGACGCACAAAGTGCGCTACTCAAAGTCTTAGAAGAGCCTCCAAATAATATTGAATTTGTCATCATCACCAAAAACAAAAACGCCCTCCTGCCGACAATAAGATCGCGTATGATGATCGAGCTAGATCGCAAAGAAAAAACACTTGCTGATTTTGAGCTTGATTTGTATAAGATTGATTTGGAAAAAATCACACATTTTCTCAAAGCCAACACCAGCAAGGCAAGCAACAATGATGGTAGCAATAATGATGACACAGATACAAGCTCTACAAACGCAAATGACACAAAAGATAGCACCACAAAAGCAAATAGCGCGAAGGATAATAGTAGCGCAAAAGCAAGCTCTACAAAAACAAATTCTACAAAAGATAGCAGAATCAAAGCAAGAGAGCTTGTCCAATCGCTTTTATTTGCGCTCCATAAGCTAAATATCAAACTTGAAGAAGATGAGCTTGATATGTTTGATGAGGCGATTGTAGAGGTTGATAATTATCGCAAAATCCAGCATACACTTTTGCCATTATTACTTATGGTGCATAACAAAATCCGAGTCAAGCAATGAATACACAACGATTAAATCCTGCTTTACTCTCATCTATGCTTGAGACAATTAACTGCGAGCCTATGGGCAAAAAAATTATGCACGCTAAAGGTGAGGTTTATACTTTTTTGCTTCAATCCCTAACAATCACACAGCTTCAGATTCTCAAGCAAGAGCTTGTAAGTGTCGGTGGGGATTTAGCCACTCCAAGAGAGGCGATTTTGTGCGAGCCAAAATCCTACAACGCACTTCTTATCGCCACAAAGTCTCAACTTTTGCGTGTGATTGACAAATGCGCTATGCAACCTTTTGGGCTCAAAGCTCTAGCCAAAACCCTTGCTTCACATCTTAATGCCAAGCAATACAAACCGCGCCTTATGGCAATCATCAATCTCACGCCTGATAGTTTTCACGCAGATTCTAGGCATTCTCCGCAAGAAGCGATAGCAAAAATCCAGAATCTAATCGCTATGCAAGCACCATTGATTGATATTGGTGCGGCAAGCTCGCGCCCCGGAAGTGAGCTAATCGACTACAAAGTCGAGATAGAGCGACTCTCTGAAGTGTGCGCGTATATCAAACATCATCAATTATATAAGCACACAACTTTTTCAATCGATACTTATAATCCGCAAACTGCGGATTTTGCGCTAGATTCTGGATTTCGTATCGTTAATGATGTGAGTGGCTTAGCAGATGAAAAAATGTTTGAAGTGATTGGGGCATTTGGTGCTGATGTGGTGCTTATGCACTCAAAAGGCACACCTAAAAATATGGCACAACTTACAGAATATAGCGATTTATTTGGTGAGATTGATATGTTTTTTGAGAGAAAAATCGCTAAATTGCGCGATTGTGGCGCGGGTGAGATTATTTTGGATATTGGGTTTGGGTTTGCAAAATCTATCACGCAAAATCTATCACTCATTCAACATTTGAGTCATTTTAAGCATTTTGGATTAGAATTATTAGTCGGTGCGAGCAATAAATCAACCATTGGTGCTATCACACATCAAGACAATACCGCCAATCGACTAAGCGGGACATTGAGCTTGCATTTATTAGCATTGCAAAATGGCGCAAGTATTTTGCGCGTGCATAATTACCAAGAGCATTTGGATATGCTAAGGGTGTATGAGGCATTATCTCAAGATATATCATCTACAAAGGAGTATTGATGAAGAAATTTTTATTATGGTGTTTAGGTATTGTGCTTGGATTGTTATTGCTTATTTATGTGTTTGTTTTTAGCCCGATAGGCAATGCGATTGCTAAGCCCATTTTGCAATCTCAAATCACTAAATATTCGCCTATTGCACTGACATTAGAGGAGTTTTCGTTTGGCTTAAAATACATCAATATCAAAATCGCCAAAGAGCAGCAAGTCCTTATCACTTTGCAAGGCTCATACAATATCTTTACACTCAATCTTGATTTAGCCCTTGATGCAAAAGTCAATGATATGTCAGTATTTAGCAATATGGCAGGGCTTGAGCTTGGAAGTAGCGCATTTACACTCCAATCAACAATCCAAGGCAAGGTTTTTGATGAGCTTGAAGTCGCTATGCAAAGCGATATAGCAGAATCTGATACATTGATGAATATCAAGCTAACAAATCTCGCACCTACGCATATCAAGGCAAATATCACTCATCTTCATATCGATGAGATTCTCGCACTTATTGGCAAAAAGCCTTATGTCTCTGGGCTTTTAGAATTAAGCGCGCTTATCACGGGTGAGAGCAAGCAAAATGGCAAAGAGCAGATCCAATCCTTTGATGGCAAAGCATTGCTTACACTTAAAAACGGCGCGTTTAATCAAAGCTTCATCAAAAAAGATTTTGGGATTGATGTGCCAAAGACAAATTTTGTAATGCAGCTTCAAGGCTTATTTGATGATATGCTATTAAAACATCAATTTGTGTTTGATTCAAACATCGGCAAAATCACTTCAAATGGCGAAAGCAATGTCAATACACTTCAGACAAATAGCACTTATAATGTCAATCTTAGCGATTTAAGCGCATTTACACCGCTTATTGGGACAAAAGTGCGTGGGGCGTTTAAGACAAATGGGACAATGAGTGGCGATCAAAAATCTATGCAAGTGCAAGGTGTGAGTGATGTCGCGGATTCTCAAACTTCTTATAATGTATCGCTTGTAAATTTGGCATTGGAAAAAGTCGCTTTTGATATTCAGAATCTCAAAGTCCAAAATGTCCTTTATATGCTCTATCAGCCTCAATACATCAGCGCAAATGAGAATGCCTCTGGCACGATTTGGGATTTTGATAAGGGCATAAGCTTGCAAGTAGTCTCCACGCTCAAAGGTATCACCAATAATGCCCCAATCAAGCAAAACTTTAATCTTGATATGCCAAATACTGCTTTTACAAGTAAAAGTGAAGCGACAATCAATAAAGGCGTTGGGGATTTGGATTTTGTGCTAGATTCTGCATTAGCCAAAGTGCAACTCTCAAATGCAAAAATCAATCTCAATACCACACATCTAAACACGCTTTATACAGCGATTTTGCCGGATTTATCAAAGCTACAATTCCTCACTGGAATCAAGCTTGCTGGGGAGATTGTCGCTAATGGCGAAGTAGAGCTAGCAGACAAGCTCAAAGCAACCTTTCATACCCAAAGCTTAGGTGGCGATGTAAATGCGACTTTAAATGATGATACTCTGCAAGCACACATCAAAGATCTTGACCTCATCTCTTTACTCAAAATGGCACAATATCCGCAAGTCTTTAGCGCAAAGCTTAATGGGAATCTTGCATACAATACAACCAAAAGCTCTGGGAATCTCAAAAGCACATTATCAAATGGGCAATTTCTCAAAAGTCAGCTCACAGACACAATCGCAAAAACCACAAAATTTGATATGACAGGAGCATTATTTAATAATATCGTGCTTGATAGTGAGATAAAGGGGCTTGTAACAACTTCTGTGCTTGATATGAAAAGCGGGGATTTTAGCCTCAATGGCAAAAATATCGTGCTTGATTTAGAAAAAAGCACTATAAATGCCAATCTCAATACTGCGATAAAAGACAATCGCATACAAGTGAAATTAACCGGCAATGCAACCTCGCCAAATGTCGAGGTGGATTTTGGTGAATTACTCAAAAATCAAGCAGGGCAGATTCTGCAAAAAGAGCTTGGTAAGCAGCTTGATGAGAAAACAAAGCAAAAACTTAACAACCTCAAAGGATTGTTTAGATAATGACACAAACGCGATCTTTTGCTAAGCCAATCCGCACACTTGTAATCAAAATAGGCAGCTCAATCCTAGCGGGTGAAAATGGGCTATATAGCGATCATATAAACGCGCTTGCTTCACAGATAGCCAAACTTAAAGCACAGATTCCAAATATTGTGATCGTCTCATCAGGAGCGGTTGCTTCTGGGTTTAAGCTTTTGGGCTTTAAATCGCGCCCAAAAGATATAATCAGCAAGCAAGCAAGCGCGGCAGTAGGACAAGCGCGACTCATCTGGACTTATGAGCAAGCTTTTAGTAAGCACAATCTCAATGTCGCTCAGATTCTGCTTACAAAAAATGACCTTGCCAATCGCAAAGGATTTTTGTATGCGCGATCGGCACTCAAGAAACTTTTGGAGCTTAATGTGATTGCTATCATCAATGAAAATGATACAATTGTCATCGATGAGCTCAAATACATCGAAACTTTTGGGGATAATGATAATTTAGGAGCAATGGTAGCAGGGATTGTTGATGCGGATTTGCTACTTATCCTCTCTGATGTCAATGGGCTTTATACGGCAAATCCAAGCGAGGACAAAAACGCAATGCTCATTCATGAAGTCAAATATATTGATGAAAAAATTATGTCTTTGGCTGGAGAAAGTGTCTCAAAAGTCGGCACAGGCGGAATGAAATCAAAACTCAACGCCACAAAAAAAGCATTAAGCATAGGCTGTGATGTGGCGATTATCAAAGGGAGCGAAGCGCAAAATATACAAAGGTTTTTTGCAGGAGAGCAAATCGGGACTTATTTTTCACACATTACACATCACGCACCACTCAAAAAACGCAAATTCTGGCTTCAAAATGCTACGATACCAAAAGGATCTGTAATCATTGATGATGGTGCAAAAAAGGCAATTTTGGCGCATAAATCGCTTTTGGCAAAGGGGATTAGAGGTTGTGAGGGGAGATTTGCAGCGGGTGATGTCGTGCTACTTGTAGATACAAAAAACCAAGAAATAGCACGCGCAAAAGTGCGATACAGCTCAAATGAAATCCTTAAAATCATGGGCTTTGATTCAAGTGAAATAAGTAAGATTTTGGGGTATAAATTTTGCGATGAAATCGTGCATATCGATGATGTGTCGCTTTTATAGATAGATGTAAATAAAAAATTGCAAACAAAACATGGAGGTAAAAATGGAATCAGAGATGATGTTAGAAGATTTGCAAAAGCTCAAACAAAATGCCAAGCACTTAGCTAAATCAGCCTTACAGAGAAATGAAGCACTCACATATATCGCGCATTTGCTTAATACACGCAGAGAAGAGATCAAAGCCCATAATCAAAAAGACCTCATAAATGCTATGCAATCTCACTTAAGCCAATCTCTAATCGATCGCTTGAGGCTAGAAGATAAGCAGATAGATTCTATGATAAAAGCTATCGAGCAAATAGCCTTGCAAGATGAAGTCATCGGCGAGGTGATAAGCGGAAGCACGCTTGCAAATGGAATGAGACTTAGAAAAGTGAAAGTGCCTTTGGGGGTTGTGGGTATGATTTATGAATCGCGCCCAAATGTAACCATAGATGCAGCAGCATTATGTATCAAGTCTGGAAATGGAGTAGTATTGCGCGGAGGCAAAGAAGCGATACATTCAAATGCCTTTTTGGCTGAAATTATCCAAGATGCGCTATCTATGGCTGGATTGCCAAGAGAAGTGGTGTATTTTTTGGCAGATTCTGCACGAGAAAAAATGATTACCATGCTTCAAGCAAAAGAATACATCGATGTGGTGATTCCGCGCGGAGGAGAAGGGTTGATTGATTTTGTCTTGCAGCATACTAAAATCCCTGTGATTATGCATAATAAAGGCGTTTGTCATATTTATGTCGAAAAAAGCGCAAATCTAAAAATGGCACTTGAGATTTGCCTCAATGCCAAAATATCGCGTCCAAGCGCATGTAATGCGGTTGAGGCAGTGCTCGTTCATCGTGAGATTGCCACAGAATTTTTGCCATTGCTTCATCAAGCGATGCAAGAAGCAGAAGTACTACTTAAAGGCTGTGCGCAAACAATTGAGGTGATTGATATTATGCGTGCGGAGGCTGGTGACTTTGGGAGGGAATTTAACGATAAGATTCTAGCTATCAAAATCGTCCAATCCACAGATGAGGCGATCGCGCATATCAATACCTATGGCTCTGGGCATAGCGAGGCAATCATCACAGAAAACTACACAATGGGCGAGAGATTTGTAAGCGAAGTGGATTCTGCGGTGGTGTATATCAATGCTTCGACTCGCTTTAGTGATGGGGGAGAGTTTGGCTTGGGTGCGGAGATTGGCATTAGCACACAAAAACTTCACGCAAGAGGTCCTATGGGCGCGCAAGATCTATGCACGAGCAAATATATAATCCATGGCGATGGACAAGTGCGAGTGTAGATAGTATAGATTCTAGCTAGTTTAGATTTTGGCATACTTGATTCTTAAACGTTCTAGAATCTAAAACATACATTATCTTATAAGCTTGCTAAAGATTTATTCAAAGCAAGTTTAGGAAATATAAAGATATGGATAAAATTTGCAACTTTTCTTATATATCGTGCGACATGCGAATAAAAATCTACTACAATCGCTACCTTATATAAATCAAACAAAGGATACAATAAAAACAAAACAATCAATAAGACTTACACTTTGCGCAATCGCCATTAGTGGAATCTTTGGCTTCGCAGGCTGTGGCGATACAAAGCCTGAAGATGTAGCAGTCGAGATGACAAAAAAATCTCTATGCTGGTGAGACAAAAAAAGTGTTAAAGGCATAACATTTGGCAAAGATGAGAAATTGAGTGATGAAGAAAAGCGAATGGTGAATGGTAAGTTTGAAATGGCTAGTGCTTCTTCAAAGAAAAAAGCAGCTGATAATGGCGGAATCAAGGAAATCAAAGCGACTAAAACCGCTTTAGATGAGACAGATCCTTCTAAGGCGTATGTGGATTTGGATATTGTGTTTAATAACGGCACCGTAGAAAAAGATCATGCTACGCTTATTAAGATTAAAGATGAGTGGAAGATTTTAGTTAAGTAATTTTGCAACATAGCTTTATCGTGCTAAAACAACTTTTTGTGCCTAGTTGGCTTTTTGGTTGGCTAGGTTTGTTGGTGGCTGCTTATGTCGCAAACACCCTGCACGCAGAGCAGAATCCACATAAAAATCTCAAATGTCCTGCAAACACTCCGCTTAATGTAGCTTTTGCGCCTACTTTTGCGTCTTTTACTTTTCTACATCTTCTACTTTTTTTGTGCCTCTTGCATCTCTTGCTACGCATTCTCCTATATATTCCTCTGCGCATTCTATACGTTCCATCTCTTCTGCTCGCGCGATCCAAGATATTCGCGCTTACGCACAAAAAGGTGATATTATTTTTCGCAAAGGATTAAACTTTGAGAGTAAGGTTATAGCAGAGTTGAGTCATTCGCTATTCTCGCATGTTGGTATGATTGTAGAGCTTGAGCCATTGCAAATAATCCATGCAACCACTGATGATGACAAAAACCATGCAAATCAGGTGATTATCAGCACATTGGAGGATTTTTTGGCACAGGGAAATATCTTTGCACTCAAACGTCTTAATGCACCAAAATCTTTGCGCACACAGATAGCGCAGGATTCGCTTGGGTTTGTTGGTCGCGCTTTTGTGTTGGATTCTAGTGAGGGACGATTGTATTGCACAAGTTTTTTAGAAGGGTTGATACAGGCTCATTATCCATTGAAGCTTCCATACCAGCGTCTCATTTTGCCTGCACTCTCGGGGTATTATCTTTTTCCGCAGGCTTTTTGGGAGAGTAACGATTTTGTGCTTATTGTTGCGCCTTTTACATTGACTTGGGAGTAGATTCTAGAATCTACAATGCCCTTTTAAGCTTATTTGGCAATGTCGTTTTTTTAAAAAATTTTTCTTTTGCTGTGTATCACAAGTCTTATCAAGGCTTTTTATATTGCAAGCATTCAAGCAAAAAATATTTATCAAAAAATTTTGACAAACAAGACTTGGATTCTGCAAGGAGTGAGGATATGAAGCGAAATTTTAAATGAGATTAAAAATAAAATCAAAAAGGTGAGATTATTATAGAGGATTCGCATATCAGTGGCACGCCCAAGAGGATTCGAACCTCTGACCTACGGCTTAGAAGGCCGTTGCTCTATCCAGCTGAGCTATGAGCGCAAATAGCAAAACAAAACTATCATTAATGGCACGCTCGAAGGGAGTCGAACCCCTAACCCTCAGATCCGAAGTCTGATGCTCTATCCAATTGAGCTACGAACGCATAAAATGGGGTGGGAGATGGGGCTCGAACCCACGACCCTCAGTGCCACAAACTGATGCTCTAACCAACTGAGCTACACCCACCAGACAATGAAGTAAGACTATGCAGTTTCAAAATGAAATGTCTAAAATGGTCGGGGCGAAAGGATTCGAACCTTCGACCCCTTGGTCCCAAACCAAGTGCGCTAACCAGACTGCGCTACGCCCCGATACTTTAACTTTAAAAAGTAGCGATTATAACGAAACTTAGCTTAAGTTGTCAAGATAAACGCAAAGAGTTTGCAGACTATGGATTATCGCTTGATTGCGAGCTAAATGTGATATTTGGGTTATAAAAAAGTGAGATAAAGCAAAAGCCCAAAATCACACACCCAAAGAGGACAAACATCTGCGTGAGTCCAAAATATTCCACAAAAGGTTGAGTGATAAATGGCGAGCTAAACTGCCCCATAAACAAAAAACTTGCCAAAAATCCATACGCTTTTGGTCGCTCATAATCTTTGGCAAGTGCAAAAAGCCATGAGCTATTATTAACGAGGAAAAACGCAAGCGAAGCCCCGATAAGTATAAGAGCGATAAGAAGCATAATATAGCTATGAAAAACCCCAATACACAAGAATCCACAGCCCATAAGCATAAGGGCAAATGATGAAATGCGCGCGATACTAAGATATGATCTTAAGCGATTATAAAAAAGCCCAAAAATAGCCGTAGCAACGCTTGCAGTCGCCATTGATACGCCAATGGAAGAATTTGGCTTTTGCAAGATATGGGTGATAAAAAATGGAATCTGTGTGGGAATCATATAAAAAACTGCCATAGCAAAAAACGCCAAACCATAAATAGGAATAAATTTGCCAATACGAAATGCTAAATGTTTGCTATGTGTAGAAGTATGCGCGATGTGTGGAGGCTCAAAGAGCTTAAATATCGCATAAATAAGGATAAAAATCCCGCTTAGATAGACAAGAAATGGATATTTCCAACTGATATTTGCAAGTAATCCGCCGATAATAAGAAAAATCGCCCCGCCAAATGCCATAAAGAAATTTTGCAATCCGAGCATTTTTTCTCGCGCAACGCCTTTGTAATAATCTCCCAAAAGCGTGCCAATGCCAGTCATAATAAACGCCGTGGCAACCCCCAAAATCGCGCGTGAGAGCAAAAGCAAATAAATATTATCCAAAAAATATCCACTCGCCCCTACAAGACTCCACACAATAAGCGCGCTAAAGATGATTTTGAGCTTATTGCCCTTGGCTAAGACAAATCCAGCGATAGGTGAAAAAATCATAATAAAAAGCGCAGGAAGCGTGAGGATAAGCTTTGAGAGCGTCTGTATATAGGCTATATCTTTGAAATGCTCTTGTAGATTTGGAAGCGATGGTGCTAGAAGTGTCGGTCCCAAAATAGTTGTCGCAGCGATCCCAAATAATGCGATCTTAAAACTCCATGATTGTGTGTTGTTCATTTGTTCTCCTTTTATAGATTTTGTAGATTTTTGTTGTTTAGATTCTCCTTTGATTGATTTCTTGGAGCGATTTCTTGAAATGACTTTCGTATCGATTCTTTGCGAATTTTTTGATAATTATTAAATATTTTGATGCATTTTAGATTCTCTTAAATTATTAGTTATTAGATTTTGGTATGTCCCTTATTCTTGTTGTATTTTTGTATTTGTTGTATAGCCAACTTTTGAGCCTATGTCAAGCCAACTAGCCCAAAAGGACTAGGACGCGCTAGATTCTGCGCGTTTTGGTTTTGGATTATTTTTTGTGAATGCCATTAATGTAGAATCTCACCGATCCCACACCTTCTTTTTTCGCCCACTCATACGCTTGCGATGCAAATTCCCAATTAATATGACTAAAGAATTTCTCCAAATACGCAGGACGTGCGTTTTTGTGATCTATGTAGTAGGCATGCTCCCACACATCAACGACAAGCACTGGAATCTTATCTTCGCTCACAGGGGTTTGAGCGTTGCTTGTTTGGATAATCTCAAGCTTAGAAGTGCTAGGATTAAACACAAGCCAGCACCAACCTGAGCCAAAAAGTGTCGTTGCTGCTTGAATGAATTTTTCTTTGAAGCCATCAACGCCACCAAAATCCGCTTGTAAGGCAGATTGAAGCTCTTGGCTGATTTGACTTTGGCTTGGCGTGATACAATCCCAATAAAAATCGTGATTATACACTTGCGCTGCGTTATTAAAAAGCCCGCCATTTGATTGTTTGATAATGTCGTATAGTTCAGCATTTTCAAACTGCGTGCCTTTGATGAGGTTGTTAAGGTTATTGATATAAGTTTGGTGGTGTTTGCCGTGGTGATAATCAAATGTGCTCGCACTCAAAAAATCGCCAAAGCTGTCTTTATTGTAAGGTAATTTCCGTAATTCAAACATAGTTTCTCCTAATAAATTAAGTTGTTGTGAATGCAAATTATAAAACAAAATAGCTATAAATTACATAATAATTTCAGATTTGGAATCTAAACTTTGTAGCTTGTCATTGTGCATATGTGGTGTGCAGGTGTTGCGTGCGCAGATAAGAGATTTACTCTGCAAACAAGATTCTAGGTTTTGCTTGCGCTCGCAATGACAAAAAGCAAAATCTAGATTCTGTAAAATCTGCTATAATGCAAACTTTTAACAAGAGGTTATATGTATAAAAATTTCTCAAATCTTATTTTGTATGTTTTTGTCGGTGGTAGCGCAGCACTTGTGAATTGGGCTGTGTTTTATGTGTGCTTAGAAAAGTTTGCTATTGCTTATATGCTCGCAGGATTTATGGCTTTTGTATTGGCGACATTGTGGAATTTCATCTTAGCGAAGCGATTTATTTTCAAAGATTCCAAACATTCGCTACTCAAAGAAAGTGCGCTGATTTATATTGTGAGTTTCTTGGGGTTATGCTTGGATATGGGTGTGCTGTATATGTGCGTAGAATGGCTAAAACTTGATGAAATGCTAAGCAAAATCATTGCTACGGGCATTGCGTTTTTCTTTAATTTTAGCGTTCGTAATTTTATCATTTATAAAGAAGTGTAAATTAAGATAAAGTTACAATAATAAAAATGTCCCCAAAGGAGAGAGAGGGGATCATTTTATTATTAAAGGAAGATAATGCAAATTAGGGATTACCTAAACAAATCACAACAACTAAAGGAGACCCACCACACAACCAGACCCTATTACTCCATTAGTTAGTTTATGCTTAGTGTTACTTAGAATGCGGATTTTTTGAGTGCGGATTGCCGCCACCTCCTAGATAGATGACTTTATCATCGATAAGCTCATAAGCCTGACCAAATCCTTTGACAAAGCGACCTTTTTTTGTGATAAGCTCAATCATATGAAAATCTGTCATATTGCGAATAGTTTTTATGCCACCGCCTCCGCCACTTTGCGCGATGAATTGCTCAAATACAGCATTGAATTCTTGCGAATCGCGTTCCACGAACCGCGCTTGCACTCTATATCGCAAACGTTTGCGTAAAATCACAGATTTTGCCTTGCTCTCATCTTCTAAAAACATCATTTCAATATTTTCTGGATTTGTTTTGATACTTTCATAATGCTCACTCACTTCACTAATATAGATGAAAAATTTATCATCAAAGTGAATCACTGGCGCATAAGTCGCAAGCACTTCGCCTTTTATGTTAAGGCTTGCTAAAACCACTGAACCAAAGCTTTTTGCAAACTCTTTGACCTCTTTGGCGACACTTTGCACATTATAGGTTTGCTCCACGCTCATACACAGCTCGATGATACTATCTCTTAGGGTGTTATCATTTGCTTTTTTGGGGAATTCAACACGAAGATCGCCACCATCATACACAATATCTAGCCCCTCATAATCCACAGATTTGAGCTTTGCGTTTTGTGGATTTGACACACCGCCAAATTTTCTCACCAAGCCCTCTATTTCTTTTATATGGTGCTTATTCATGTGTTCTAATACACTTGAAAAACTCATCTTAAACTCCTTAGTTGCAGTTGATTGTTACAAACTTTGGAAGCATTGTAAGGAATTTAAACTTAGAGTTTTATTAAAAATAGGAATAATTATTAATTATTTAAAAATTTTTTGCTTAGTTTTTAAGAAAACCTAAGATACAATGCATTTTTTATTATTTACATGGAGCTAAAAAGTATGGATAATCTTTTAGATAATACAGCTGGAATCGTTGATGTTCGGATAGATGATTCTATCAAAGATAGCTATCTTGACTATTCAATGAGCGTTATTGTCGGACGCGCATTGCCTGATGCAAAAGACGGGCTAAAGCCTGTGCATAGAAGGATTTTGTATGCGATGCACACGCTCAACCTCACCTCAAAAGTAAAATATGTCAAAAGTGCAAAAATCGTAGGTGATGTGATCGGTAAATACCACCCACACGGCGATACGGCGGTGTATGACGCGCTTGTGCGTATGGCGCAGGATTTTTCAATGCGTCTTGAGCTTGTCGATGGGCAAGGGAATTTCGGCTCAATCGATGGCGATGCGGCTGCGGCAATGCGCTACACTGAAGCAAGAATGACAAGTGCGAGCGAGGAGATTCTGCGGGATATAGACAAAGACACGGTTGATTTTGTGCCAAATTATGATGACACACTCAAAGAGCCAGATGTCTTGCCTACACGATTGCCAAATCTCCTTATCAATGGCTCAAGTGGAATCGCTGTGGGAATGGCAACAAATATTCCACCTCATCGCGTTGATGAAATTATTGATGCACTTTTGTGTGTGATTGACAATCCAAACGCGCCATTAGATGAATTAATGCAATTTGTCAAAGGTCCGGATTTTCCCACAGGTGGCGTGATTTATGGCAAACAAGGAATCATCGATGCGTATGCGACAGGTCGAGGCAGAATCCGTGTGCGAGCCAAAACACACATCGAAAAAACAAAAACCAAAGATATTATTATCGTCGATGAAGTGCCCTACCAAGTCAATAAAGCAAAGCTTGTCGAACAAATCAGTGAGCTTGCGAAAGAAAAAATAATCGAAGGCATCTCTGAAGTGCGCGATGAATCCGATAGAGAAGGTATGCGCATTGTCATCGAGCTCAAAAAAGATGCAATGAGTGAAATTGTGCTAAATCATCTTTACAAATCCACAGCTATGGAAAGCACCTTTGGTATTATCTTGCTTGCGATTAATAACAAAGAGCCAAAAATTTTTAATCTCCTTGAATTGCTCAATATCTTTATCTCTCATCGCAAAACAATCATTATCCGCCGAACGATTTTTGAGCTTGAAAAAGCAAAAGCGCGCGCGCATATTTTAGAAGGACTTAAAATCGCGCTTGATCATATCGATGAAGTGATAGCACTCATTAGAGCAAGCAAAGATAGCGAAGAAGCAAAAATAGGACTTATAGAGAAATTTAATCTTAGCGAGCTACAAGCAAAAGCAATCCTTGAAATGCGCTTGCAACGACTCACAGGGCTAGAGCGCGACAAAATCGAGCAAGAATACGCACAACTTCTTGCTGAAATAGAGTATCTCAATAGTATTTTAAAAAGCGAAGAAAAACTCAAAGATATTATCCGCACTGAATTGCTCGAAGTCAAAGAGAAATTTAGCTCACCGCGTAAAACACAAATAGAAGAGGATTATGATGCGATTGATATTGAGGATTTGATCCCAAATGAGCCAGTAGTCGTAACAATGAGTCATAGAGGCTATGTAAAGCGCGTGCAACTCAAGACTTATGAGAAGCAAAACCGCGGTGGCAAGGGCAAAATCAGTGGTAACACGCATGATGATGACTTTATAGAATCTTTCTTTGTAGCAAATACGCATGATACGATTATGTTTATCACAAACCGCGGGCAACTCTATTGGCTCAAAGTCTATAAAATCCCAGAAGCAGGCAGAACTGCAATCGGCAAGGCGGTGGTGAATCTCATTAACCTTCAAAGTGATGAAAAAATCATGGCGACAATAACCACAACCGACTTCCACAGCGACAAATCACTTGTATTTTTCACCAAAAACGGAATCGTCAAGCGCACAAACCTAAGCGAATACAGCAATATCCGATCAGTAGGCGTGCGCGCGATAAATCTTGATGAAGATGATGAGCTTGTAACAGCAAATATCATCACTCAAGACATCAAAGAACTTTTTATCGCGACTTTCAAAGGTATGTGCATACGATTTGGAATCGATGAAGTGCGCGAGATTGGGCGTGTGAGTCGCGGGGTAACCGGAATCCGCTTCAAAGCTAAGGGCGATCATGTGATCGCAGCAGTAACCATTGGCAATGACACTGATAAACTCCTCACAATCAGCGAGCAGGGTATAGGCAAGCAAACAAGTGCAGGCGAATACAGACTACAAAGTCGCGGTGGCAAAGGCGTAATCGTTATGAAACTCACACCAAAAACCGGAAATCTCGTAAGTGTCGTAAATGTCAATGATGAGAATATGGATTTAATGGTGCTTACAAGCTCAGGCAAAATGATCCGCGTGGATACTGAAGCCATACGCGCATCTGCGCGCAATACAAGTGGCGTAAAAATCGTCAATGTCGCGGGCGAAAAAGTAGCCTTTGCAGTGATCTGCCCCAAAGAGGACAAAGATGGAGAAAAAGATAGTGAAGAGAAAGACAATGGAGAATCCAATAATAACGAATAAAACAGCAACAAATAAAAGCAAAGCACAAAAACAAAATATGAAAGCAAAATATTATTAAGGTATATTAAGGGGCAAAACTCATAACAAAAACACTTTGGCTAAAAATTTTTAGCACTGCGCTTCTTTTTATTTTATTTTTTAGTGCGATTTTTTTGATCTTTGCAAGTGCATGGACGAGTTGTTTATATGGCGAAGTTACCTTTACACAGATTCTGTTTCATTTGCAGTTTCTTATTGCGGGTGTTGATCTCACTTTTGTATTTAGTTTTATCGGGCATGTCATCATTCCAAGCGTGGTTATAAGTGTGCTTTTTTGCTTTCCGCCATTATCACGCAAGCTTATAAATTGGTACTCAAAGCACTTTCAGGCTTCATCAAAACTCAAGGTTTTTCTTATCATCGTTGCGCTTTTTCATACACTTTGGATTCTCAAAACTTATCCACAAAACCCATTTGATAGATTCCTGTATAGTTTAGGATTCTCAGAACATTCTACGATTTTTAAAAGTTTTGCAAAAAGCGTTGTGTTACCAAGCGCGTTGTTAGGTATTGTGATCTTTGGTGCGCCACTTTGGAGATTTTTAGCACGCAAAAGCCCAAAATTTGCGCGCCTTATGCAATACATAGATTCTACGCATTACACAAACATTCAAACACTTATCATCTCAAGCACTTCAAAGCTTTATCACAAAATCTCTGCATTTTGTGCGCGAACATTATATGCGCCATTTGGTGAGCTTCTCCCAAATCTTTCCACACTTGGTGTGGCAAATACAAACTTCAGCTCCACGCAAAGCTTTGGTAGAATAACTCAAGTCGTAGGCACGGGCTGGACGATAGCAGGGCTGACTTCATATCTTTGTGCTATCCCGCTTAAGCTTCCCATCGAAGGCAATAGCTTTGCTCACGCATATTTTTTAGATTCTGCTACTTGTGTGGGCGATATTTTGCATTCACTTGGCTATACGCAACTTGCGATTCAAGGGGCTAGCATAAAGTTTGCGGGTAAAAATCAATTCTACAACTCACATCATATTTCACTGCATGGAGAGGAATATTTCACCTCACAATATTTTGCAAGCCGCAATATCGATCCACAGCATTGCGCGGAGTTTAAGGAAAATGTCGCATTTAATAATGTCGTGCTTTGTGCGGATAAAAATGTTTCAGAATTTATCTCATGGGCAAAGAGTCAGGATTTTTACAAAGATACAAGCATTATCGTGCTAGGCGATCATCTCTCGATGAAACAAGATTATTTCCCGCAAGGCACTAAACGCGCTATTTTTAATACCTTCATCAATCCTAGCTTTAGTATCACACCAGAATCTAGCCTCACCAAAAATCGCCTTGTTAGCCATTTTGATATAAGCGCACTAATTTTAGATTCTATCGGTGCGTGCCTTTGGGCTTGGACGCAATCCACTATATAGCAAGACACTTTTAGAAGAGCTAGGAATTAATGAATTTAATAAACTTTTAAGCCAAGAATCTAGTTTTTATGACCCGCTATGGAAGGTTAATAGTACTAAATCCAGATAATCACAATCCATTAGGGCTGGCTGACTGCCTTGTAATATTTTAAAACTGCGCTATAATTGCGATTTATTCAACACAAAAGCGATAAACAATGAAAAAAATTGAAAATAAAAAGCTCACAATATTATAATCCCAATTTATAATGTCGCGCCTTATCTTAGAGAATGTCTAGATTCTGTGCAAAATCAAAGCTATGAGAATTTTTTGGCGATTATGATAAATGATGGTAACACTGATGAGAACGCACAAATCGCGCAGGAGTATTTGAGTGATCCACGATTTGTGCTTATCAATCAAGAGAATCAAGGTTTAGCTCTTGTCAGAAATGCAGGCTTAGAATACCTAAAACACAGCTAGAAGGGCAAAACAATACCCCTGATAACAATAATCTTGTAGGATTTGTGGATTCTGATGATGTGATAAGCAAGAATTATTTTTGCAATCTTGTCTTTAGTATGCAAGCTCATAATGTCAAGATTGCTAAATGCTCCGATGTAGCGATATTTGACACAAATCACTACAATGCAAAAACCTTTAGGATTCGGCAGAGGCAGACAAAAGGCTTAGCATGGCAATTTAAGCACAATAAAATCACAAAAGCGGAAGTGTGACGTTGCGTGTATGATTACAATCTTATCAAAGACTTACGATTCCCAAAAGTGCATGCAGAAGATATTGTTTTTAATTTTTGCGCACATGCTCTTGCTAAAAAATTTGTCATTAATTATCATGCGCGATATTTTCACCGCCAAAGACCAGAATCTCTTATGAAAGTAGGACACAAAAAACCAATGGAATGGCGCGATAATTTTAAATATGCATTTTTGTTTTTAAAAGAGCATAATCTGCTTTCTTTGGGTGTGCCTTCGTTCTTGCTTCGCCCACCAGTAGAATATATGTCAAAAAGTGATGCGGATTTTGAAAAAGCAAAAACCTTTGTGCGTGAGCTTAAAATTCCACAAGAAGTAATCCAAAATGACAGAATCTTACGCGCTTGCTTAAGCTCAAATAGCGCGCAAGAATTTATCGACAAAACCGCTACTTTTAAAGAAAGATTTAAACAATATTTTCGAGTGAGAATCTCCAAAAAGCAAACCTATATCAAACTCTTTGGAAAAGTGCTTTATGAAGGCAGGAAGCTTTAGATTCTAGAATCTAAAGCCAACATAATAACGATACAATGCCAAAACTTTCTAGAAGCGCACTTATTTTTTATTTAAAACGCTAAAACAATGTTATAATCCACAACTTAACAATATATTTTGTATTTTGGTATTAAAGTATCAAACCAAGCTACTTATAAAAATTTGGGGGATTAAGAAAAACAATGACACTACTTATAGAAAATGCAAGTAGCGAGCTCAAAAAGGCTCTGCAAGCCATGGTTAAACTCGATAACGCAAAGATTCGCACGATAAAAGATGATGATACCTTATGGACAAAAGACGACCAAAAAGCATACAAAAAAGCAAAAAAAGAATTTGAGAGAGGTGAGGCAATTAGCCATAAAGAGCTTTTTGAAAAATTAAAACAATGAAATACGAACTTTTGTATAGCAAAGACTTTGCAAAATTTATCAACAAACACAAAAATATCGCACCCAAAATAAAAGAAAGCTTTGAACTTCTAGCCACTAACCCTTATGACAATACTCTTGATGTCAAAAAACTCCAAGGCAAAGAAAGCCATTTTCGATTGAGAATCTCCAAATATTGCTTTTTGTATGAAATCATAAATGACAAACTATTGATATATGCCCACAAAGCAGAATCTAGGGGTAGTGTGTATAAATAAGCCAAATTACAAAATATTGATTATAATGCTATTTTTTAAGAGGTGTTGATGTTTTGGAGATTTTGTTTGAGGATTGTATTTTTTGCTATCACTATCAATATACCAACCTTTGCGCAGGGTGATTTGCTTGGCTCACACAATATGCTTGATTCACGCAATTCACTCATCATCGCCCCTGATACACAGATAAAAACCCAAACCCCAAAAGATGTAGATTCTGCCACACCCTCACAAAAACAATCACAAAAGCAACAAAAAGAGCAAAATAAACAACTTTTAGAACAACAAGTAATCCCACAGATTCTGCCTAGCCCCTTATCTATCCCAGATCCCCTTACTCCAGATGAGGCTATAAGCCCAAAAACCAAGCTTGAATTTATCATCTCTTATAAGGCATTGAGCGAAAATGGCATCATCACAGGTGAGAAATACAACATCTCCGATCCACTTGTCTCCAAAGCCCAGAATCTCAAAGTCAAATATATCTGCTCGCTAGATACGCCTATCAATGATATAATTACAGATGATGAAGTGTATGCGATAAAATACATTCTCACGCATTATCAAGACAAAGTGCTTGAATGCCTGCGCAAAAGTGGCGTCCAAATGCGCCATGACGCGCAAACACAGAATCTAGAATACATCAATGACAGCACACTTTTAAGCATACCTGCCAAGCGCGTTTTGGCATATTTGGAAAATCGATATTTGATTATCGAAGTGCTTGAAGAGCCAAAATAATACAGATTAAGGAGAATCTAATGAAAATTGCTATTGTCGAAGATGATATAAATATGAGAAAAAGTTTGGAGTTTTTTTTCAGTGACCAAAAAGATCTTGATGTCGTAACTTTTCGGAATCCAAAAGACGCGCTCTCAAGCTTGGATTCTAGTTTTGATTTGGTGATTACAGATCTCAATATGCCACAAATGAATGGATTAGAATTTTTAAAGCAGCTCAATGGCAAATACGAAATGATCGTCATCACCGGAAATGCCACGCTCAATAGCGCGATAGATTCTATACGACTTGGTGTAAAAGATTTTTTTCAAAAACCATTTGAGCCAGAATTGCTCCTAGAGGCAATTTATCGCACCAAAAAGATTCAAGAATTTCAAAAAACACACACAAAAACCACCTCCAAACACGCAACACACAACGACAAAAAAATACCATTTGTAGGCACATCAAAAGCCCTAGAATCTATCAAAGCACAAGTGCTAAAAGTCGCCAAAACAGATTCTAGTGTGCTACTTATGGGGGCTAGCGGCGTTGGCAAAGAAGTATTTGCGCGATTTATCCATGAGAATTCTAACCGCGCTAAAAAGCCATTTGTCGCAATCAATATGGCAGCCATTCCAGAGCATTTGCTAGAATCTGAATTATTTGGGTATGAAAAAGGTGCTTTTACAGACGCTATCGCACCAAAGCCCGGACTTTTTGAAGTGGCAAGTGGCGGGACATTATTTTTAGATGAAATCGGCGAAATGCCTATCATGCTTCAAGCAAAGCTTCTGCGCGCTATCCAAGAAAAAGAAGTAACGCGTCTTGGCGGAAGCAAACCCATTAGCTTTGATGTGCGGTTTGTCTCCGCTACAAATGCCAATCTCCAAGACAAAATCGCCAAAAAAGAATTCAGAGAGGATTTGTTTTATCGGCTTCAGACAATTCCTGTGTTTATCTCACCGCTCAAAGATCGCCAAGAAGAGATTCTGCCAATTGCCAATCATCAGCTTGAAACAATCATCGCTCAATACAACCTTCCATCAAAAAGATTCTCAAAAGATTCTGAAGATATGCTTGTAAATTACGAATGGTATGGAAATGTCCGAGAGCTTCTCTCTGTCGTAGAGAGAGCGGCGATTTTAAGTGATGGAGAAGAGATTATGCCTAGTGATTTGTTTTTGGAGAGTCGCACTTCAAAAGCAAAGCAAAAAATCCAAACATTAGAAAAAGAGCTCCTTCAAGAAGTTTTGCAAGATTGTGATAATAATCTCCAAAAAGCAAGTGAGATTCTAGGAATGACGCAAGAAGTGCTGAGTGATAAAATCACCAAATATAATCTCAAACTTTAGCTTAAAACAAGATAGGATTTGATATGATTACGCTTTATTTTACTGAAGGATTATGTATTTAAAAATGTCAGAAATTATAGGTTTTAAGTGTGATGATAGCATTATCGATCTCCAAAGTGCGCAAAATCCTGCGACTTTCAATGCAAATACACAAGAGCAAAAAGCAAGTCAAAATAATGCAAACAATACCAAAATAAACGAAAAAATTGGCGAGCCAATTTATTTTGATAATTCCAAAGAAGCACTAGAGATTATCCGCCACTCAGCAGCGCACCTTATGGCTCAAGCGATAAAAACACTCTATCCTGATGCGAAGTTTTTTGTAGGTCCAGTTGTTGATGAGGGGTTTTATTATGATTTCAAAA
This sequence comes from Helicobacter fennelliae, assembly GCF_900451005.1. Lineage (NCBI taxonomy): Bacteria > Pseudomonadati > Campylobacterota > Epsilonproteobacteria > Campylobacterales > Helicobacteraceae > Helicobacter > Helicobacter fennelliae. The sequence goes on along the minus strand of NZ_UGIB01000001.1, from coordinate 1,087,983 downwards.
CAAGCGCAAAAATAGGTGAAGAAGATCTCATAACAATCGAGAAAAAAATGAAAGAAATCGCCAAAATAGGCTACTCAATCACCAAAACAACAATCACGCGCAAGCAAGCAGAAGAAAAATTCAAAAATGATGATTTAAAAATAGCGGTGATGAGCAAAATAGAGGGCGATAGTTTCGGTGTGTATGCGCAGGGGGATTTTGAGGATTTGTGTCGGGGACCACATCTTCCAAACACGAAGTTTTTGCATTATTTCAAGCTTACCAAACTTGCAGGCGCGTATCTAGGCGGTGATGAAAAAGCCCAAATGCTTACTAGAATCTATGGTATCGCATTTGCCGACAAAGAAAGCTTAAATGCCTATCTCACGCAAATAGAAGAAGCCAAAAAGCGCGATCATAGGAAAATCGGGCAAGAGATTGGGCTTTTTACATTTGATGAGGAAATCGGTGCTGGGCTTCCGATTTGGCTTCCTGCGGGAGCGAGACTGCGCGTGCGATTAGAAAATCTCCTTACAAAAGCTTTGATTATGCGCGAATATGAGCCTGTGAGGGGTCCTGAAATACTCAAAAGCGATGTGTGGAAAGTCAGCGGGCATTATGATAATTACAAAGAAAATATGTATTTTACGACTATTGATGAGACAGAATATGGTATAAAGCCTATGAATTGTGTCGGGCATATCAAAGTCTATCAAAGCGCAAAACGCAGTTATAGGGAATTGCCACTACGATTTTATGAATATGGAGTCGTTCATCGCCATGAAAAAAGCGGGGTTTTGCATGGGCTTTTGCGCGTGAGGGAATTTACTCAAGATGACGCGCATATCTTTTGTCTGCCAAACCAAATAGAATCTGAAGTAGATTCTATCATCGATTTTACGCGAAAGATCATGGAAGCCTTTGGGTTTTGCTACGAAATGGAGCTCTCTACGCGCCCAGAAAAATCCATAGGCGATGAAGCGATTTGGCAAAGCGCGACAACTGCACTCAAAAAAGCCCTAGAAAAAAACCAAATCCAATACCAAATCGATGAAGGTGGCGGGGCTTTTTATGGACCAAAAATCGACATAAAAATCACTGATGCGATAGGACGAAAATGGCAATGCGGGACAATCCAAGTGGATATGAATCTTCCGGAACGTTTTATGCTTGAATACACCGATGAAGAAAATCAAGCCAAACGACCAGTAATGCTTCATCGCGCTATTTTAGGCTCTTTTGAGCGATTTGTGGCTATTTTGACAGAACATTTTAGCGGAGAGTTTCCTTTTGCGATCGCGCCTACACAGGTTGTCATCATACCGATTTCTCAAGCCCAGCTCTCTTATGCCAAAGAAATACAGCTTAAAATCAGGCAAGTTGGGGCATATGCGGAGATACTCAATAAAAACGAAACGCTCAACAAAAGGATCCGCACAGCCGAAAAGCAAAGAGTGCCGATGATTCTTGTCATCGGAGAAAAAGAAGTAGAATCTAAAATCCTTGCTATCCGCGATCGCAGAAGCAAGCAACAATACAATCTAAGCGAAGGAGAATTGATAACATTGATAGAATCTAAATTAAAAGAGGTTAGTTTTTGAGCAAAGAAGTATTGCTAAATGAGGAGATACGATTTCCTGAGGTTCGTTGCGTTGATGATAATGGTGAAGTATATGGAGTCATATCATCGTATGATGCCCAAAAGATTGCACAATCTAGAGGCTTAGATTTGGTATGCGTCTCGCCAAATGCCAAACCACCTGTGTGTAAGGTTATGGATTATGGTAAATACCGCTACCAATTAGAAAAAAAGCAAAAAGAAGCAAAGAAAAAGCAAAAGCAAATCGAGATCAAAGAAATCAAGCTCTCAACGCAAATTGCTCAAAATGACATCAATTATAAAGTCAAACATGCAAGAGATTTTATTACTGAAGGTAAGCATGTGCGATTTAAAGTCGTGCTTAAACAGCGCGAAATCACAAATCCACAACTCGGACAATCTGTGCTTAATCGCATTACCGAAATGATGGAAGACATCGCACAACCCGAAAAAGAGCCAAAAACAGAGGGGCGGTTTGTCTCATTACTTTTTGTGCCAAAAAAGCAATCAAAATAACTAATCTTATGAAAGGAGAAGACGATGCCAAAGATGAAAACAAATCGTGGGGCAGCAAAACGTTTTAAGGTGAAAAAAAATCTTATCAAACGCGGCAGTGCTTTTAGAAGCCATATTTTGACAAAGAAATCACCCAAAACAAAAGCAAAACTCAAAAGCCCTCATTATGTGCATAGTGCAAATATAGATTCTGTCAAGAATCTACTTTGTAAGGCGTAAGAAGGAGTCCCCCTAATATCACAGATATGCAGGGAAAGATTAGCCAAAAGGCTACACCAAATATAAGGTAAAGGAATAATATGAGAGTAAAAACTGGCGTTGTCCGTCGCAGAAGGCATAAAAAAATCTTAAAACTCGCAAGAGGATTTTATAGCGGAAGAAGAAAACATTTTCGCAAAGCAAAAGAACAACTTGAAAGAAGTATGTGCTATGCGTTTCGCGATAGAAAGCAAAAAAAGCGAGATTTTCGTAGTTTGTGGATCGTGCGCATCAATGCAGCTTGCAGGATAAATGATATAAGTTATTCAAAATTTATGCATGGGCTAAAGCTTGCAAATATCGAGCTTGATAGAAAAATCTTGGCTGATATGGCGATGAATGAGCCTGAAAGTTTTGCAAAAATGGTCGAACTCGCAAAAAAAGCAATCTAATCATAACCAAAATGCGCTTTGGAGCAATACCAAAGCGCACTCAAACTCACTTCATAAATTATCACTTAAAACCTCAATCTCTCTAAAATGCAGAATCTAAATTAGCACATCTCTGCTACAATTTTTATTTAATTTATTTTGCATACTCAAAAGGAAAGCGATGAAATCACCAAACACTTGGAACGCACAAAGCTGGAGAACATTTCTAATCAAACAGCACCCAACTTATAGTAATCAGCAAGCACTACAAGAAGTAGAAAAAGAGCTCAAATCCTATCCGCCACTTGTATTTGCAGGTGAGGCAAGAAATCTCAAAAAGCACTTCGCTCAAGTCCAAAAAGGCGAGGCATTTTTATTGCAAGGCGGGGATTGTGCGGAGAGTTTTTGTCAATTCAGTGGTTCAAGCATTCGCGATTTGTTTAAGGTGATTATCCAAATGAGTGCGATTTTGACCTTTGCAGGAAGCTGTCCAATCGTCAAAGTTGGGCGTTTGGCAGGGCAGTTTGCCAAACCGCGTAGCAGCGATTTTGAGGAAAGTAATGGCAAAAAATTGCCAAGCTATCGCGGAGATATTATCAATGGAATGGATTTTGATTTAGATTCTAGGGAGCCTGATGCTACGCGAATGCTAAAAGCTTACAATCAAAGTGCGGCAACGCTTAATCTTTTGCGCGCGTTTGCAAGTGGTGGGCTTGCGGATTTGAGCGAAGTTCATCGCTGGAATCTTGATTTTGTCAGATCTAATCCTTTTGGCAAAAAATACGAACAACTTGCCAATCAAATCACGCAAACTTTGGGCTTTATGAATGCTTGCGGTATCAATACCCAAAACACCCCCGCACTCAAAGAAACAGAATTCTACACAAGCCATGAAGCTTTATTGTTAAATTATGAAGAACAGCTTGTGCGCCAAGATAGCCTCACAGGACAATGGTATGATTGCTCGGCACATATGCTCTGGATAGGTGAGCGCACGCGAGATTTAGATGGGGCGCATTTGGAGTTTTTGCGAGGGATCAAAAATCCTGTGGGTGTAAAAATAGGTCCAACAGCAACTAAAGATGAGATTATGGGGATTTGTGAGATTCTCAACCCAAGCAATGAAGAGGGACGACTCAATCTCATCGTCCGAATGGGTGCTGACAAAATCAAGCAAAACTTTCCAAAACTTCTTGAAAGCGTCCATAAAGAAGGAAGGCATATTCTATGGAGCTGCGATCCTATGCATGGCAATACGATCAAAGCCAATAATGGCTATAAAACGCGCGCGTTTAATGATATTTTGAGCGAAGTCAAAAGCTTTTTTGATATTCACAAAGCCAATGGAAGTGTCGCGGGTGGGATACATCTTGAAATGACAGGCAATGATGTAACAGAATGTGTCGGTGGCTCGCAAGCCATCACTGAAGCCAATCTCGCGAGCTGCTATCACACACAATGCGATCCAAGGCTTAACGCTACTCAAGCCATTGAGCTTGCATTTCTTGTAGCTGATATGCTTAAAGAGCGCAGAATCTAAAATAGATCATAGATTTAATCTTATTCCATTGGGGCGAAAGTTACCTCTATGTGATCAGATATAATTCCATATCTTAAAAGAGTATGCGGAAAGCCATTCATAAACCATTGCCAACGCCAATGAGGCAAAGCTTTTGGAATGGTAATTGTGATCTTATGTTTGCCATTTTGTTGTGCCTTTTGCACTTGTGTAACCCAAGACTTAGCATACATCATAAGCTCTTTATACGCAGCTCTTGGACGCTCCTGATAGCTTTTTGTAAAACTTGAAGCTATACAAAAACAAAGTATAGCACTCACTATGAGCGATCCTTGCACTCTAGTTTTGTTGCTTTTGATCGAAAACACACAAAGTAAAGCGCTATAAAAAGCAAGCACGACAAGCATACTCAAAAAGAATCCACTCATCAAATAATATTTTGCTCCACATTTTGATACAACAAGCACATAAAATCCACCCAAAAGCAAAAGCCAAAGCAAAGAAGCTAAAAATTCTATTCGCATTATTTTGAGTCGCCACACACTAACCGCAGCCACAATAGCCCCAAACACAAAAAGATAATAAAAACCCCTCTCAAACATTTTGAATGTCTGATATGTGTATTTCATACCAAAAGATAAATCAAAACTTCCACAATACTCTACCCTTCCAGAACCCATATCAAGAATAGCTGCGATACACCAAAGCACGATAATTGCGCACAAAAACCAATCAAACAAACCAAAAGCTCGCCAGATTCTCCACGAACCATATCTCAAAAATCCAAAAATCTTAAACCCAATCACAATACCCGCATAACTTGCAAGCATAAAACTTGCAGTAGTCATAGAAAAAATAGCTATATAGCTAGCAAAAATCCCCCCCCCCCCCGACAATAGCAGCAGTTTTAGTATTTTTGAAAGAGAGCTTAGCCAATCGCAAATATTCAAATACACAAACAAGACTCAAATTAAGCAAATATGGAAGAAGATAAAAGCACATCATTGTAAAAACATACCCCATTCCTTCCGCATTCAAATCAGCAGGATACAATAACGGCATAGCACTTATTTTTGTAGCACCAAATCCACCAACAACAAACACCATACTTGCAAGTAGCCCATACACAGCACTTTTGGTAATCAAAGAACACAGTTTATAGAGTGCATATTGCATACCAATAACAGCCAATGCAAGCCACAATGCCAATCCCACACTCATAGATTCCAAAAAGCCTAGCCCACTTATAGGCATAACCACATAAGCCCCAAATATCATAAAAAAGTCCATAAGCCAAACAGGCAGAATCCGACTCACTATCCAAGAATGAGCTATTGGTAAAATAGGCTTATAATCTAAAATTATCGTCCAATCATCACCCCAAAATAAAACAATAGGATACGCATATCCATAAAAAAGCACCAAACCCAAAAACTCTATACCAAAAATACCCAATATCCATAACTTCACTTTTTGTGCTTGAGATATATTCATTGTAATCCTTTCTAAAATCTATTCAACTTTCTTTTACAACTTTTAAAAAATTATTCATACCACACTGAAAATAGCGATGTTGCAAAATCTTAAGATTTGAGACTTGATTTATAGATTCTGCCAAATCGCGCTTATTGTAGTAACGTTTATGATCGAGAATCTCATTTTCATCGATTAAATGCAACCTATAAGAGAGAAATTCAAGCACAGGCTTTGCAAGATGACTTGGTGCTGTAAGAAGCAAGATTCCATTTGGCTTAAGCACGCGCGCGATTTCTCGCAGCATATCGATAGGATAATGCAAATGCTCAATCACAGCAAGCATCGTAACAATCTCAAAACTTTCATCTTTAAAGGGCAAATAAGTGTGTAAAACACTATTGGGGGGGGGGGCAAAGGAAGCAAATGGCAACATTAATGATGAAATTGATGAATTCAAATTATTTGATGAATTTAGCGATTTGTGATCCAAAGTCGCTTCACTTAATGCGCTAGATGAGTTAGACGAGCTAGAATCTAAAGAATCTAATGTAAGCACATCATATAGATTCTCATTTGGCAATGCCTCAAAGCGATAGCTTAATGTCTCTATTTTTGGTGTTTTTATATTTGGGGCTTTGAAGTCAATCCCTACTCCTTTAGCGATATAAGGCTCAATCTCACGCAAAAGCCTAGCCTCCCAGCCACAGCCCACATCAAGCACGCAAGGCTCACTAAACCCCCTAATGCTTGGCAAAACACGAGCTAATCGCATTTTGCGTAAAAGCACATCAAAAAATGTCTCTTTGACTATGGGCTTATTTGTATTGTTTGTGTTACTCATCATATTCCTTTGTGTTTTTTGTTTTGATTTTGCAACGTAATACCATAACTCACTTTTGAGACTCACGCCTATCAAATCGTTTTTCATTGATATATGCATCGCGTCCCAAAAACTCACCCTTACGCACGCGTGGATTAAAATAAGGTGTCATTGGACGCACTTCATAATCAATCGTTTGAGATGTATCAGTAGGCTCATCTGTGCGCTGATACACGACAACTCCAAAATCTGTAATCTTTTGCGTTACATGCACAGGCAAAACCTTTGGCATTTGGGTAATGTTTTTATAATTTTTGCGATAAAAATTTGGCACACTCACAAGACTAAGCACAATCATAAGCCCTACAAATACGCGTGAAGAACATTTACTCATCACAAAAATCACCCAAAATGCGCTTACAAATACAATCATCGGGCGATTGATGAGAAAAAATGGAATACAGCACAACAACAAAACAAATAACGCACCAAAGCGATATAGCTTAGATCGTATCGCTAAACTTAGCAAAAGACTGACCCCAAATAATGCCCCAAGTAACGGAATAATATACACCATACCAAATCGCGGATCTGGACCACTGACAAACCAAAAACCAACACCACTCACAATAGCTACAAAAATCAGCGCAAATTGAGCTAAGTTTGTCGCTAGATTCTGGGTATTAAAATCTATTCTGCTTTCATCAAAAATATTTTTTATAAGAGCTTGTTTGTGGCTTTTGCGCGACACATAATACAGCCCAAAAAGCACAAGCGCAAAGCCCAAAAGACAAAAAAATGTCCAAACAAATCTTTTAAAATACCAATGAAAATAATTCTGCTTCATATGCAGCCAATCCCAAAGCCAAGCGTTTGAAGATAGCACTTCGACACAATTTTTGCCCGGATCTCTAGCCCAGCTCATAATCCAGCACACTTCACTTGCGCGATCCTCTTCGCTCACTGCAAATGGTAAGAATTGCAAATAGCCTATGCTCGCAGGATAGGCTATCATACCACTTGTAGCAAGCCCCTTAAGCACCCATGGAAGGCAAAATACCACCCCAATCACAAACGCCCATACATATCCTCGCAAAAATTCTCTAGAAAATATTTTCTTTCTATATACATAAACAAATCCCAAAATCACACCAAATACAAGAGCGGTATTAGCGATTTTTATAGTCGTGGCAATGAGGGCTATAAAAAATGCGATAAAAAATACCGCAGGCTTTTTGGCAGAATCTATCTCAAGAGCAAGCAACAAAAGCGCAAAAACCAAAATCCCAAATACAGCCCCTATGCCCTCACAATAAAGTGCTGATAACTCCCCGCCATGAAGCACATAAACAAAAAATGGCAAACAGCACAACAAAAAGAGATTTGCATTAGTGTGTTTTTCTCTACAAAGAAGCCCATAAAACGCGCTGAATAAAAACCCAAAATACACAATTTCATTGCCTATAAAGCTCCGCAATGAAGCAAGAATCTGGCTTACATCAGTAAGGGCATAAAAATTATAAATATTGCCATTGTAACCGAGCCTTGTGTGGATATTTCCTAGCCCAAATACGAGATTAGATTCTTGTATCCAAGTTACAATTTGTATATGATAATTGATGCTATCACTTATAGAATCTAAAAATAAACTATAAATCCCCACAAACAAAAATGCAATAATCCCGCTTATCCATATACGCCAATCTTTGAGGAGATATGCATAGCACACAAAAAACGCCACAATCCCAAACAAAAGCAATGCAAGCGATATATACCCATACAAAGGAATAAAAAAGTGTAGCACGCTAACAATAAAAATAAGTAGCCCTACACCCAATACCAAAGAAACAAGAATTTCAAGAGAGCTTATAGGGGGGGGGGCTAAGAAAGAGTTATTGTTTGATCGCGTAACTTGAGATCGACTAAAAGTAAAAGGATTAGCCTTATTGACACAATAAAAAAGGCGCAAAACTAAGCTTCCATAACCAAATGTAGCCAGAATCCAACCAAGCAAAACAAGCAAAATTTTGCAATCTGCAATAAACCATTCTTGAGAAATAATACTCATATTTTACTCCCTAAATTATAAATTAACTTACAAATACCTATGCCTACACTATCACACAACTACACCAAGCAAAACCACGCAAATGATTCAAATCCTTATCAATCCCCATCAATCCTTAAAGTGATATTTCACAATCGCCCATAAAGCGCGAAAGCCATCTTTTATGCCAATTTTTTTGCCCTCTTCGTATGTGCGCCCATAGTAGCTGATACCGACCTCATAGATTCTGATACCTTTGATTTTGGCTATTTTTGCGGTGATTTCTGGCTCAAACCCAAAGCGATTTTCTTTGATTTGGATAGATTGGATAATCTCACGTTTAAAAACCTTGTAGCAAGTCTCCATATCCGTGAGATTAAGATTTGTCATCATATTTGAAAACAAAGTCAGCATACCATTTCCCATTCTATGCCAAAAATAAAGCACCCGATGAGAATCTCCACTTACAAACCGAGAGCCAAACACTACATCTGCCACACCTCTTTCAAAAGGCTGCAAAAGCTTTGGGTATTCGTTTGGGTCGTATTCTAAATCCGCATCTTGGATAAGCACAATCTCCCCCTTCGCAGAGGCAATCCCTGTGCGTAATGCCGCACCTTTGCCCTGATTGTGTGTGTGATGAATGAATGAGAGTGTCGTATTTGCAGAGGTTGTATCCATCGTTGATAAAATCTCGGATAAAATCTCGCGCGTCTTATCTGTGCTGCAATCATCAACAATAATAATTTCTTTGTGATATGGAATCTGCACATTTGATACAACTTCCAGAATCTTAGAAATTGTCGCTTCTTCGTTGTAGCAAGGAATGATAATTGAGAGTGTAGAAAAATGTGGAGAGGAAGTGTGATGCGTAAAGAAAGATTGTGAAGAATTATGAGGTGTAAAAATCCCCCCCCCCCCGACAACAATGCTATTTGAGGATTCTTGTGATACAGATTCAGAAGATGCAGAAGTTTTATTCATATTTTTCCTTTTTTCTTTTTTTCTTGTTTTAGATGTTAGATTCTGGATTTGTAGCATTCGTAGAATCTTGATGTGTGTCATCGTGCGCCTTGTCGCATACTTCATTATGCGCCTCATTATAGACTTCATCATAAACTTCTTGCAAAGCCCATAATTTATCAATCAATGCTTTTGGGGTTTCTTGGCTTTTTTGTGATTTGGCGATCACTGAGGCGATTTGAGATGTAAAGCCCTCTTGCAAAGCACTTGCGGTTTGCATATCTTTAAAGTTTGCTCTATATTGAGCTTTGAGTGTAGTAATCTCATCATTGCTTACTGATTGGCTTGATTCAAAGCTTTCATAGAGCTGATTAAAATCTTGATTGTCAATATCCAAATACGCCGCGACATCAATAATCACTTCTCGTTCTCTCTCGTTGAGATCCTTATCACTCCATGCAAGCATAAACAAAAACGCCACAAACGCCACTCGTTTTTTGTATTCGCCATAAGTATCATTCAAAAATTCCTGCGCCAAAGACGCAATATCTTGCGATTCACTCTGTCCGACCATTGACAAAAGCTGCTGTTCGCTTTGTTTGTCGCTAAGAGTTAAGGAGACGTTTTTGATAAAACTTTCAATCAAGCCTCTTTGCAAAAGACTCGGGGCTTTATCGCGAGAATCTTTAGCAATCCCTACTTCCAAAAGCTTATTGAGTATCCGCACGCTCACGCCCGCATAAGAGTTTTTCAATCGATCTTTAGGATCGGCACGCACATATGGATCGTTTTTGAGATTGTATTCTGATTGTGATTGAGAAGGTTGCGTTGAAATTGGGTTTTTGAGGTATTCTTGAAAAGTGATATACAGATAATAAATCACTATCCCAGCGATGATAAACAACACAAGATTAACCATAGATTCTCCTTTTTGTTACTTTCTGATTTTTGCTTGAAGCTCTTTTTGTGCTTGCTCATCGCGCTCTTGCTTTTCTTTTCTAAGGCGCGCGCGCTCTTCTTTTTGTTTGAGTGCTATCGCGAGTTTTTGCTCCTTTTTTTCTCTCATTTTTTGGATATATTCCTCTCGCTTTTCAGGCGATTGGAATTTGACAGGATTCATAAGCAATACCGCAAGCACAAATATAAAAATAACAAGCGCAATACCTTCATTTCCAGACTCATCAAGCTCATGCCAAATACCCGCGATTATAGAAGCAAGTAAAATTTTTAGAAAAACTTTAATCAAGCAAAACTCCAAAATCTAAGCCTAAAATAAACACGCATTCTATCAAAATCTTTTAAATATATCTCTCAAGGCAAAATTTATTTACATTAAACCGCAAAACCGCGCGGCTTTTGCGTTGGCAGGCGATGATGCGATTGTCTGTAATTATATGATTTTCACAAAATATGATATGATGTGCGCCAACAAAACTAAAACAAACCAAAAAGAAAGGCAAAAATATGAATGCTTCCCAATCCATAGAATCTAATCCCTAGAATCTACCCTTATCAAATCTACTCACACAAAATCTCACCCTTCCGCAAAATTTGCGCCAAAAATTGCCATAGTGATCCCCGCTTACAATGAAGAAGCTGTGCTTACAAAAACAATCCAAATATTATCAGACAAAATATCCGCCCTTATCGCCCAGCACCAAATCCACAACCAAAGCTTTTGTGCTTTGTTGATGATGGAAGCAAAGATTCTGCTTGGAATATACTCTCTACACATAAAACTATTCACAATAAAAATAACACAAAAAATCCCCCCCCCATAGAGACAGGGGGCGATCTGGATTCTACAAAATATCTTTTCAAAAATCTCTATACTAGATACATAAGACAAAAGCACAAACAAGGACTAAACAAAGGCTATAGCAAAGCAGACTTGAAACCATTAAGTGATTAACTCTTCATCTCAATGGCATTTTTAGCATAGCTCTAAAAGACCGCTATATCGACTATAATCCAACCTTTGGATTAAGGCAGGAGTTTCCCACTAAATCTAAGTTCTATCTCAATAACGACATAGATTCTAGACTTCCTGCCATCACAGATAAAAATGAACTACAAGAATTTTATGTGATTTAGCTCACAGCACACTAGACCCACAAATCAAAAATGCCCTATATCTACAAATTCTTTGTGTCCATCGCCCCATCAACACTGCAAAGGCTAAATGGAGTCATATTGACCTAGATTCTGCATTGTGGATAATCCCTGCCAAAGAGATGAAAACGCAAGTAAGCCACACCATAGCATTAAGCAACTACGCGCTAGAGATTTTACAACACCAAAAGCAAAAAACAGCGAGACTACAAAGTGTATTTGTATTCCCAGCGTTTAACCAACTCAAACACATAAGCCGAGATAGGCTCAATACCGCATTGCAAAAGCTAGAAAATGGCAAATACAAAGGCAGAGTAACTGCTCACGGATTCCGTGCGATATTTCGCACTATTTGCACACTACACAAAGCCGAACTACTCCAAAAAGGTATAAGTGATGAAGTCATAGAATCTGCTTTAGCTCATAAAACAGATAATGAAATCAAATTTGCATATGAGCGAGAAAAAAGCACATTTGAGCAGCTCAAAATCTTAATGCAATGGTATGGGGATTATTTGAATAATCTATGCAAATTTGAGCTAAATAAACAAGATTAAGCAAGGAATAAACAATACAAATAAATACAAGCCAATATGCATAAATATTTGTATTGTCTCTCTAATGATTTTGCTGCTCCAATCATTCATTTTTCAAAATCTGTCAAATTACCAAAAAAACGCTCAAACGCCCCATTTTCCGCGTATTCCCAATTTTGTCCAAAAAGTTGAAAAAGTGAGTCCCTAAAAATAGGGTTTTGTGGATTTTTTGATAAAATTTTACACCCATCAAACGCCCTACCATACGATGAAAATAACGCTTTTGACAAAAAATGCGATTTTTTCAAAGTGTCTCAAACTCCATTCCACACGCTGTTACAAGAGCTATTAATAAAACTTTAAGCAAAAAGTGTGATTTTTACACCTCAAAATATACCCATCAAATGCCCTATTTTACGGCACTTCTCCGTATTCCCGTTTTCCCGCCACATTTCGCCCATCATTTTTTACACTTTTTAGAATAAGGCTCAAAGCTCGTGTATTATGGGATTTTAGAGCTTAGTAATTTTTCAAAAGATGTTAAAAATGAAAATTTTGTGATGTCAAAAATGGGTTTGAAATGCCCCATTACACGATGTTACTCCGCATTCCCGTTTTCCCAATATTTTTAACCTAAAATTTTGTGTTTTTAAAGAGTTAAAAAATAGGGCTAAAAATAGCTTATTTGGAAGCAAATATTTATAAAACAATACATATATATATATATTATAAGATTATTATATATTGTTTTATAAATATTCATATTTTTATATCAAAGCCGAATGATTATCGCTCAAAACCATCTTTGCCTTTTGTTTTAGGATTTTGCTTAATCTCTTTTGGCATACTAAGCGAATCAATCTGCTCTTTTACCTCTGCTCTTACTGCTTCAATGCCGCGCAGATTTACTAAGTCGTTAAAATCACTCACACTCTCTATCTCACTTGATTTAATTTGTGGATAGATTATGCGGATTTGTGGATATTTCTCTTGGCACGCTTTGGCAGAATCCATTCCAGCATTTCTCCTGCCTTGTGCTTCTTTTTTCATATCATTATCCGCACAAATTGTAATGTGCTTATGCGGATATTTGGATATTAGCTCATCGCATACATTAAGCAAATTCCCACAATCCATAGCCGCAATGCTAGGCTTATTTAAAATCTTACTCATACTCATAGCCGAAGCAAAGCCCTCGCATACAAAAAACTCGCTATGCTCTTCTAATGGTCTTTGTGTGAAAAATAACCCATTTTTCCTAGCTAAGAACTCTTCATTATTCTGCCTTTCTTGTGCTGTTTTGATAACGCCATACATCTTGCTTCCATTTGGCATTATACGCTGCAAACTTTGCATTTTGCCATTTATGTCTCGCAAGGGGATAAGCAGATTATTAAATGTATCCACTTTGATATTAATATTTTGGATACTAATATTTTTGGATTCTAAGTAGGGGTGGGAGTCTGGTGCTGGCATTGCATTTGCAAATTCAATCTTAAGTCTTTTGGCAGTCTTTTCTTGCAATTCTTGCTGCTGCTTGACTCGTGCAATGGCTTTGTGCTACTGGATAGTTTTGTCTCTATTGTATGTTGTAGTGCTTGGACTATAAGAAGCGGTCATTGCGTATTTAAACTTCACTCGCTCATCAGTCTTAAAGTTATGAATCCAGCCATTTGGATAGCCATCTAAGTAGCCCTGATATGCTCCGCTAGCTTCTCTGCCCCTATCGCCTTCAACCTTGCATCTATGGATTTTGCCATCCATAATGGGCATAGATTCTAGCATTAGCCCACACTCTCTTAACTTCTCGCTAAATTGCCTTATGGCTTCATCTGCATTTATTTCATAAGTGTATTTATGCTCCCATCTAGAAAATGGAGCAAAATCTAATCCACTAGGCACAAACCACTGCTTTTTGTCTTTATCCCACCTAGCTCCTAACCCCTTAGCTTCATCTCTATCTTTAAAGGGCACAAAGATATAAATCCTAGAATCTCTTGGCATTATCTATCCTTATCGCCCATCTTGTTGGAACAATCTTTATCAATCTTTAGCTTGTTTGATATTTCTTTTGCTTTCTTATTGAGCTTATCTCTTGTCTCTTACGTGGGCTTGGGATTTTTAGAAAAAATCTTTTTCTTATCTTGTGGCGACTTTTGCAATACCTTTTGCTGATAATACTCTTCAACCTTTTGGTTCTTAAACTCCATTTGTTTGTTAAGATTCCTATCAGAGTAGAATATTATAATTACATCAGCAAAGGGGATAGTGGCGTATTCGAGTGACCCTCCCCTTTGTGTCTGTAATTACTCTAAATCTTACACTATCATCATTTTGCCATTCATATACTTTTGCCCCATTTTTATCAATAAAAGGCTCATCAAAGTTTTTTAGAAATTCTCTTAAAGACTTTCCAATATTCACAAGCTCCTCTATGCTAATTTCACCTTGAGAGCCTTTTTCTAAATGCAACTTAATATGTTCTGCACCAGTCCCCTTACCTCTTCTTACATTGTGCCAGCCTTTCACATATATAGTGATATACTCAATTACTGCATCTTCAATAGCTTCAATATCCTTGAATATAGGCGCAACCTTTTCATCTCCAAAGGTTACATTATAAATTCCTTGTTGTTCTTTTTTGCTTTTATCCATTATTTCTCCTTATCTCACTCTCTTATTTATCAGCGGATAATTTCTTGGACTAGTGGCAGATTAGTTTTGGCTCTTTCATTTGCTTTAGATTTATCCGCCACTTGAGCCTTTTTTGTCTTAGCCATCTCGCTTCGCTTTGCTGCCATTTTCTTTTTTGTCTCTTCGCTTGGCTGCGGATTCTTGCTAAATTTTTTCTCTGTGGATTGCTTATCTTGCTTGGCAGAATCTTTTGTCAAAGTCTCTTTTGATTCTTCGCTGGTATCTTTTTCTACATTGTCTATATGAGTTTTTGTTTTTTTGTTTAAATACTCATCAATAGATTCTTTTAGCTCTTTTGAATCCACTCCAAGTTTTGTGGCTAAAGCATTGATGAGGGCTTCTTTATTATCATCTGTCTTTTTGCCAACTCGCCTACTATACTCTTGGAATCCTTTTAAAAATGCACCTAGCTCCTCATTGCTCAATGCCTTAGCAGTTTCTACGCAAGTATCAATAGTGCCTTTGCCTAATGCTTGTAAATATGCCATATCAAGTGTGGGCTTTTTAAATCCTTTGCATTTATTTTCTAATCTTTTGCGGACTTCATCGCTATTAGCCGCAATTCTCTCTTCTGGATTCAAACCTAGCCCTTGTGAAAAATTATCTCGCAAATGATTGATACCCTTTTCAAAATGCCCATAGCCTAAAGGCACGCTGATTTTTTCACTCACCATTTTTCCATTGACTCCATACGAGATAGTAAAATCAACTATCTCGCTTTTGAAGTCGCCACCTTTTACTTTATTTTCTTTTTTGGTTTCATCAATAGTTGTTAAGTGGCTTAAAATACAATCAATATCGTGCTGCTCTCTATAAGTGTCCTTATAATCATCACACAATCTCAATCTCTCATTGGCCTCACTCTGCGCAAAGCTAATCTCAAAAAAATCATCACTTATAGCTTTTTTCATCATTTTCTACTCCTTGTCTTTGTTTGACGTTTTATCTTGTAAATCTTCTTTAGACGGATACATTTCTAACAATGGCAAGAGAGCTTTTGCTATCAACTCATCATCACTACAAAGCTTTTAAACTCACTCTCTTTATAAGTTTTTTGCACGATTGCTAAAGCTAAATCCTTATACAAGGTATTGAGCTTAACTTTCTCTCGCTCCTTTGCTTTAGCGAGATTGTTTTTATATTTCTCTTTCAGTGCTTTGATATATGCGCTATCCATTTCTTGTGTCTCCTTGTAAAATAATTTTATAAGATATTATATTCTAAATATAAATAAACATAACAAATAAATTGAGAAATATACTTGACTTTTGAAAAACTATCAATGTAAAATGTTTATTTTAAAAGGATGCAGGATAGCAAAAAATAGCCAAAATGTTAAACACTTCGTTTTTAAATTTTGCGTATTTTTTGCGGCAATTCATAAGAATTGCCTCCTGCACTGCGTGGCTCTTAATCAAAATTTGCCACGCAAATTTTGAAAAGTCGCTTCAAATTGAAGCGAGAAGTCCGCTTACGCGGAGAGTCAAACTCTAAGCGAGTTTGAAAGTTGTAACACCAAAAAAAGGAAGGATTGTGAATAAATCAAACATTGTAAGCTTTAGAATCACGCACGATAACAAAGAGCGACTTTGCAAAATCCAAGAAAAAAGTGGTTTGGATAAATCAAAGATTCTTAATTTTTTGATTGAGAGTTTTGAGCCCCATAAGCATTTGGAATTACTAGAATCCAGCAATGATGAAGTGGGTAAAAAGAAAATTGTGCTATATCTCTCGCTTGATGAATATGCAAAACTCAAACAATCCGCACAGCAGAATTTTCGTGGCTCGGTAGCAAGAGAGCTTAAATTCCACGCGCTCAATTTCATCTATAAAGTTAAAATCCCCGATATGCAAGAGATACAATCGCTCAATGAAACAAGAGCAGAGCTTCATAAAATCGGCTCAAATATCAATCAAATAGCCAAAGCATACAACACACAACTCAAACCAAATATAGATGACAAATTGCTTGCAATACTAAACGATTTGCGAGAAAAAATTGATAAACTCTCTCTAGCAATCACTACACTTTTATCAAACAAAAGGCGATTAGCGTGAGTGCAATCCCAAAATATTTTGCTAACAAATTTAGCAATGATGAGCTGGAATTTAATATTTGGAAAGGGCGGCAAGTGCAAAAAGCAAGAGCCAATCGTTCCTTTGCTAATTACACAAAACTCAAACATATCCACTCAAAATACTACAAAAGCAAGAGAGAAAGCCCAAAAACTCAAAGAGAATCAAGGCAGATTTGATTTATCTGCTTACGCAAAAGAGCGAGATAAAAAAGCAAAACTTATGAGTGGTGGCTATGAAGTTATGATTAAAATCACTTCAAATGCGAGAAATAAAACACAACTTTTAAAACATATTGAATATATCTCACGCGATGGAGAGTTAGAGCTTTTAAGTGCGGATAATCATATATTTTTAGGAAAAGCTGATACCAAAGACTGCGTAGAATCCTATGCCAATATTCCACAAAGATTTGAGAGAGTAAGAGAAAGGCGAGAAACTTACAATATGGTATTTTCTATGCGAGATTATGAAGAGTGTGAGCCACATATTTTGCAAGAATCCGCTTTTGCTACGATGAAAAAGCTCTATCCAAACGCACAATTTGTGCTGGCTTTGCATAAAGACACAGACAATCCACACTGCCACATTTGTCTTAATGCTAATAATCTCAATGGTAGCAGAATCCATATACAAAAGAAAGATTTATTTGCTATGCGACAAAGCTTTGCTAAGGAATTAAATGCGCGTGGAGTGTATGCGCTTGCCACAAAACGAAGCGATAGTTATCGTGGCTATGAAATTGCCTTAAACGCTCCTAGAAGAACGGAGCTAGACTTGAAGCAAAAATTTTATGGAATTATTAACTTTGGCGAAGCTCCATATAATGATGATAATCTCAACAAAGATAGCTTTTTTATCTCGTATCTTGTCAATAATAGATCTGTAACGATTTGGGGAGAGCATTTAAAGGAGTTAGCGCAAAAATATGACTTGCAACAAAGTGATTTTATCCGTGTTAAAAAGCTAGGTTACAAACTTCGTCCTTATACATTTGAGAAAACAATTGGTGGTAAAACTTACACAATCACTAATACTACAAAAGTAGCGATATGGGATATATCTATACGAGATAGGGCAGAAAAAGACTTTGTGAAACTCCCAAAACCACCGACCTTTAAGCCAATAGTAAGACTGAAAGAATCTTCTAAACCAAAACCAACACGAAGGGATACAAATGGAAACACAAGACCACAATACACAAGAGAGCAATGGGCTAGATTCAATGCCGAGCGAAATGCTACAAAATTTGCAAGAAAAGCTGCAATACTTCAAGCAACAAATACGCCAAAGCCAAGATACAATGCTTTCACAGGATTCAAAGAGCAATATGCAGAGCTTAGAATTAGCAGCTTCACAGGATTTAGAGAATCTAATACCGAGCTCCAATGGAGAGCTGCTAGATCAAAGCCCTATCTATCAGAGTCCAACCTTGACACTCTTGCAAGTGAAATTACCACAAAGCACGATTTGTCAAGAATGTCCCAAAGCAATGTGGATAAAGAATCAACGCAACATCAAATGCTTCTGCCAAGTGATGCACAGCATAACCTACCAAGACGACCAGATTCAGCCAACAATGATAATAGAGAACTGCGATCAACAAATCATAGCGATACAAGAAATGCTACTAGCAAAAGAAAGTGGCGAATAGTAGATAAATTTAGCGATGAGATGGAATCCATTAAGCCCATAGAGCCAAAACGTTACACAAGAGAGCAGTGGGCTAAGTTTAATGCCAAGAAAAACAAAGGGGATTTGGAGAGATAAAAGCGTATGTTATTTATCGCTCCAAATCTTTGTCTTTTTTCTTAGTCTCTTGTTTGACTTGAGATTCAGTAGTCTCATATTGATTTAAAAATTTTTCTATACATTGTTTCACTCGTGGTAAATCATTTATGATAATATCCTCTATGACTTCTAGGCTAATCCCCTCATAATCGTGTGCTATTCTATTTCTTACCTGTCTTAATCCTGCTATATCATCACTAACAATGACATCACTCACATCAATATCCGCTTTAGCTAATTTTTTAATTTGTTCTTCGCAAGATGTAAGATGCATTAAAATTGCAGGTCTATCACGCACATCATCGTTCAATGCAGAAATCACACCATCCCTACCTGTATTGCCACAAATTTGAAAATCTTATCAATTTTGCTGCCAATCAGTATGAGCGTATTTTTCTTTTTCTCATACATATATTGCTCCTTGCAGCAAGGTTTCTTTCTTGTCAAGCGGCATAGAGCTTGCATCACATAAATCCACATCAGTGTTAAATTGTTGCTGTATTTGTTGTTGTAGTTTATCAAAAAATACAAGATATTTAAATCCGCCACCTATCGTGTTTTTAAAACGATCAAAATCAATCTCATAGACAATATCAATATCGCTATTGTGGTGAGTATTCCCTTTGGCATAGCTGCCAAAAAGCCCCAGCTTTGTAACACCAACCTTTTCTAGTTCTGGTTTCAATACTGCCAAATAGCTCAATATGTTGTTTTGTTCTGTTGTCATTTCTCTTCCCTTTGTTGTTTTTTGATATGCCAAATACAGCTCACTTCTCAAACCCTTTTGCATCTAGCCATTGTGTAATGGCTTGCTCAAAGATATAGCTTTGCATATCCACACGCTTTGCCATATCGCTTTTTTGGTAACGCTTAACTCGCTCTATCAAGTGTATGGGTAACTTTACACTAATTATTTTTAACTCATTTCCTTTTTTGGTGTGTTTGGATTCTGAATTCTCACCACTAGCAGATTCTACAAAATCTGCTCCCTTTGTACCCCACTTTCACTCAAAGGCTTTTTAAATGCCATTTTTGCTCCTTATTGTTTTATCAATACAAAATAATATTTATATTAACAATATTTTATAATACTTATTTTATCTTTTTAATGCCATATTTGACAATTTCATTGAAAAATATGCCAAATTCCGCCACTGCTTTGCTATCGCCAAACTCATCTAAGCTTAGTCCATCTTCTACTGCTTTTTTATACGCTCTGCGTTCAAAAAGCATAGAATCTAGCAAAATAATATCCCCTAAATCTCGCTCTGCAATCCTAGATTCTACAAACTCACGCAAATCGGCTATTTCTTGGCTAAAAAATGGATTGGTAGAGAGCTTATTGCAAGGGATAAATCCTAGTAAATTCTCATTGCTGTCTTTTGCTCATTCAAAGATTTCAAGCATTCTATCCATTACAATTTATTGCTAAAATATCACTTGCTTCTAGTTTTTTGGAAGCTCTTGTTTTTTTAGTTTGCCCCTTAGTTGTGTTTGGGGCGACTACCTTATTCTCTTTCATTTTACTCCTTTAGTCTTATTTAAATTAAGCCACTTGATCACATCATCTCTGTCATACACAATCAAACCCATTTGTTTAATATATGGAAGATTAAATCTACACTTAATCACGACGGAAACTATAACTTTGGAAAATGGAATACTTACGCGCAATACAACTCCACACAACAAACAGGCGTAGCAACACTTTTTAGCGACAACTATATTGCCAAATCTCAGCTTGTAATGCCTTTTGATCTAGGAGGAGCAGGCTTTATGAAGCTAAGTGTGGGTGGTGAAGTATGGCATGAGCGATTCCAACACGCCCAAAATGTAGCTCAAAACACGCTTAATGCAGGTATTGATAATCAAATGCGCCATAGGGCAATCTCCCAAACTCAAAGCTCACTTTTCTTAGAAGATGAATACAGCATAAACGAATACATTGGGATCACCGGCGGTGTGTGCTATACTTATGGCTCGATCTTTGGCTCGTATGCCACGCCTCGGGGCTATCTTGTCTTTAAGCCCTTTAACTTTTGGACTATCAAGGGCGGAGTAGCCACAGGCTACAAAGTCCCAGTGATTAAAGAGCTAAGCCCGGGATCTACAAAGTCAATGGACAAGGTGCAAATCCACGCTATGGGAATCCAAATTTACAACCAGAATCTAGCATAAACTACGAGCTAGGCACAGATTTTGACTTTAGATATGTGAATTTTGCCATAACAGGACACAGACTTTAGCAATAAAATAGCTTATGAGAATGTCGCGACAGGGAGTGCGCTAGGGCATGGCTATGCAGGAACTTGTGTAACGGTGGTTGGTAGAGGAACGCAACAATGTAGCTTTCACATAAACTTAGATTCTGCGCGCTCACTTGGAGCAGAGGCGACTTTTAAACTCAAGCCAATTTTTGGCATAGGCTTTGATGTGGCTTATACTTTTGTGGATTCTAAGCAACTCTCAGGCGAAAATATCGGCAAGCCAATCCAAGGGCAGCCAAGACACTTAATCGTAGCAAAGCTTAGCTACAATTACAAAAATTTTGGCACTTATTTAAAGCTTACTTCACGCTTACAGACAACAACCGAGCTTCTCACAAATGCCGCAACTAGAAGTGTGCTAGGGGATCATTACAAAGATTCTCATTTGCTTGATTTGAATGTGAATTATAAATTTAGCCCAAATCTTTTACTTAATTTTGCAGTCAATAATTTGCTTAACCAAAAGCTTGAATACTTGCCCTATACAAGCACAAACAATGGAACAACTACCACAGGCTATGTCAATGCTTACCAAAATTGGTTTGATGGTAGGAGCTATTGGGTAAGTTTGAGATATGATATATAATCTGTTTTAAGCCTAATTCACACCAACTTCACAAAAGCCTGCTATCATACGCGGGCTTTTTGGTTCTATTTATTATTTTTAGCTTAATCCACACAAAAGGAACACAATGAAAATCACCAAAAAAACATGGATGCAAATCCATACATACTTAAGCCTTTTTTTCTTGCCTGCGGCGTTGATTTATGCGATCACTGGGGCGTTGTATATATTTGAGATTCGGCAGAATTCTGGCGCGCAAACTTGGAAGTTTGAGCTTGAATCAATGCCCCAAAAAGGCAAAGAGCAAGAAGTCATACTCCAAATACTCAAAAATAATAATCTCAAAATCCCCTCAAACACAGAAGTGCGAAACTTCAAAGGCGGAATCAGTATGGGAAATGTGAAATATAGCGCGTTTATCTCCAAAGATCCGAGCGGAAAGGTGATAATGAATGTCATAGATAGAAATCTCTATGGCGTGCTAATGATGATGCATAAATCCGGTGGCACGAAGTTTGAGCTTGGCGGGTTTAGATTCTCGTTTTTTGACTTTATTGCGGTTGGATTTGGGGTGTCGCTGTTGCTGTTTTATCTCTCTGGGCTGTTTGTAACTTCATTTTGCAAAAAAAATCGCCTAAGCGCGTTTGGCACACTCGGGGTAGGATTTATCATCACTGCTTTAGCGATCTATTGGAGTGTGTAGATTCTGTGTGGATTCATTCTAAGGTTTGCCTAAATGCTTTCGCGTAGAATCTAAATTAGAATCTAGATTCTATACAGACGCAATGATACATTAAGAAATCCTCTATATTTGGCAGATTTAGGCAAGCAAAAATACAAAAAAAGCTCAACATAAGCATTCATCGTAGGCTAAAAATTTCAAATTCCCTGAAATGTGCAAAAAGAGAGGATTTAGATTCTATGCAAAGCAGAATCTAACGACTCATAAGCTTTAATATACTCTCCTTGCATGCCTTTCCGTCCAAAATCGCCATAACCTCGCTTGCGATGGGCGTGTAGATATTGTTTTGCTGCGCGATGAGATGAATCGCTCTTGTCGTTTTCACGCCTTCAGCCACTTCGCCAAGATCACGCAAAATCTGCTCGAGTGGCTTGTTTTGCGCCAAGCCAAATCCCACGCGATAATTGCGAGAAAGCTTTGAGCTAGCCGACAAAAACAAATCCCCCGCACCCTCAAGCCCTAAAAATGTATCTATTTTGCCACCAAAATATCGCCCAAAACGTTCCATTTCTATAAGCCCTCTTGCAAGAAGTGCTGCTTTAGCGTTATTCCCAAGCCCCAATCCATCGCAAACCCCGCCAGCAATCGCAATGACATTTTTATACGCTCCAGCTATCTCTGCGCCGATTACATCATCTTTGACATAGGGCTTGATAAATGGCGGAAAAAACTGCGCAAACTCTGTGGCGATGCGCTCATTATCTGAATGGATCGCCACCGCACAAGGCAGAGACTGCTTCACTTCAGAGGCAAAGCTCGGACCGCTTAATATACAAATCTGCTGCGATGGCATGAATTCTTTGGCGATCTGATGCACAAACGCCCCTGTGCCTTCCTCAATCCCCTTACACGCAAAAAGATATTTAGATTCTGCTTTAAGCGGTGCAGATTCAAGCCATTGACGCAAAAACGCCACACTAATGGCAATCACGATAAATTCAGATTCTAGTGCCTCTGCTAGCGAGACTTGTCGCATCGAGACAGCAAGAGAAGTAGAAGAAATAGAGGAAGTAGAAGCAGGAATCAAACTAGAGGATAAAGCAGAATCCAAACTAGAATCTAGCGTAAGCTTCCTTCGTGAAGAAATCAGCACATGATGATTTTGCCCAAATGCAAAGCCTAGCGCGCTCCCCCAAGCTCCGCCTCCACAAACGCTAATCGTGCTCATATCAGTCATGCTCATCATACACTTTGTCAAAAAGTCGCGCTTTGTAGATAAACAATGTAGCGCACAAGCCCATAAGTCCTAAAAATATCATATAGCAAGCGATCCAAAACGGGTGCGCGCTTGAGATCGCAGCACTGACAAAAATCGGAGCAGTGCCTCCAAACACCGCATAAGCGACATTATACGAAAAGCTCAAACCCGAAAAAGCGATCTTGGAAGGAAAAAGCTTGAGCGTGATAATCGGCGCAAGACACGTCACACCGATAAAAATCCCACACACAAAATACAAACTCACGATTAATCCCACATTTGTGATATTTGCCTCATATACAAGCCACAGCAAAACCCCACAACTCACGCTAAGTCCTAGGCTAAATGCACTGCTAGCTTTAATAATCCCGACTTTATCGCAAAACCAGCCAACTAGCACGCAACCACTTGACATTCCAAACACAACAAGCATTTGCAATAACACAATCACAAGCTCGCTTAACTCTAAGTGTTTGCCGACAAATTTTGGCATGGTGAGTGTCATCACCACGACTGCACCAGTGAGAATCCAAGTAAAAATCATACAAATCACAATCGCGCTTTTGTTTCTTGCGATCACTTCTTTGATAGGAAAGTGATGTTGCGCGTTTTGCTCTTTGATTTTGCGGAAAATCGGTGTCTCATCAAGATAACGGCGCAAAAATGCTGAAATAATCCCAAAAATACCGCCCAAAATAAACGGAATCCGAAATGCCCATTCCTCGACTACTTCCGCAGGAAAAGCCAGTCGCACACAAACCGCAACAATCGATCCGAGCAAAATCCCGCCTGCCACAGAAGCGGTTAAAACCCCAATCGCAAAGCCTCTTTTGTGCTTTGGCGTATGCTCACTGACAAAAACCCAAGCACCGGGCAACTCCCCACCAATCGCGATCCCCTGCAAAATCCGCACAAGCAAAAGCGCGATAGGCGCGATATAGCCGATCGTCTCAAATGTCGGCATAACCCCAAGCAAAAATGTCGGAATCACCATAAGCATAATGGAGAGCATAAACATATTTTTGCGTCCGTTTTTGTCCCCAAAATGCGCCATCACAACCCCGCCTAAAGGGCGCGCAAAATATGCCGCTGCAAACAAACCATAAGTATTGATAGTTTTCCAAGTTTCACTCAAAGTCTCTGGAAAAAAATGATACGAAATCGCCGAAGTAAAAAACAAAAAGATGATGAAATCATAAAATTCCAAAGTCCCACCAAGTGATGAAAGCCAAAGCACTTTTATATTATTTTTGTCAAGCTGTTTCATGATACTCCAAAAAGATAAAATTATACATAAAAATCAGAATCTAGGGCTTAAATCATAGAAATTTTTGATTTGAGAATCTATAAACAAATGATTTTTCAACTTTTAAGGAAACTTTCAGGGGGGGGGGTAAAATATTTAATGTGTGTTTAATTGAAACATAATTTTACACATTTTGCTTCACATTTAATAACATCACAAGGAGATTATATGAAAAAGATTGTTTTAAGTTCAATTTTGGCAGTGGCATTAAGCCAAACTTACGCGCTCGCAGAAGAAAGCGGAGCATTTGTGGGTGTAGGCGTGGGCTATGGTGGCACACAGCTCAAAGCAGAAGTAACAGGCGGGCCTACTTATTCATTAAATGGCGGAGGCATCAGTGCAGAAGTAATCGCTGGATACAAGCAATTTTTTACCCCAGAATTTGGCTTGCGCTATTATGCAAACTTTGCTTACAACGACTCACCATTTACAGAAAACGGCGCAACAACTAATGGGATTTTTGTGTTTAATTATGGTGTGAATGTCGATGCGTTGTATAATTTCATCAGCAATGAAACGCTAGATTTTGGCGTATTGCTAGGGCTTGGGCTTGGTGCAAATACTTGGGGTGGTATTGACAATCGCAAACTTAGCACAACAGGCTTTGATTTGGGGCTTAATGTCGGGGTGCGCACATCAATTGCCAAACATCACGGCATAGAAGTGCTAGCTCGCGTGCCATTTATCGCGACAACGCTTTTAAATGAGTCACAAGAAGGCATATCAACCAAATTAAGCATAGCGCGTCAATATAGCGTCGGCGTGCGATATATTTTTAGCTTTTAATTTAGCTTTTGATGATGAAGGCAGAATCTGGAATGAGATTCTACTTTGTGCTAATATTTTTTAGCTTACGATATGGATTCTAGAATCTAAAACTCAAAAAATGGATTGCCACGCAAAATTTGAAAATTTTGCTCGCAATTGAGGGGGCAGGTTTGTCATTGTAAGGACAATAGGACGAAGCAATCTAGTCAAAAATGGATTGCCACGACTTCCTAGCGGAAGCCTCGCAATGACGATTATTTATGTTCATTTCGTCATACTGAGCGCGACAGCGCGAAGTATCCAATCACAAAATCTCGCAATAATGACAAAAAGATTTTAGATTACCACGCCAAATCTGCGATTTATCTCGCAATGACAAGCATTTTAGATTTGCAAAAATTAACGCTTTTTCAATCGTTTTTTGCTACAATGCACCCAAAAATTTAAGGCAAGGCAATTTTATCAAGGCAATTTTATGAACAAAAAAGTGCGAGTAGAAAAGACTATTGACTTATACAAAATCCCACTATCTGCGCCGATTGTGGCACTTGCGGCGTTTGCAGGGCTAATGGTATGGTTTGTAGTCAAAACGGCGGCGTAGGGTTTTTAGGATTTGCAAAATGGTTGCGTTTATTTTGAGATTTACGATGATAGCGAGGTTGTAGTGTGTGTTGCCCCCCTCCTATTAGTTTGTTTGCGTAGATTCGCTTATAGTGTGCTATTTATCGCAGTTATTGCAAATGCGCAAAGTATAAATATAGGCAATTTTTATTATAGGGATTATTTGGACTTTGGGCAAAATAAAGGCGCATTTAGTGGCAATGGTAGCACCACGATAATGGGCAAAGACGGCAAGGAATTTACAATCCCACAAACCCCAAACTTCTCTGCTTCAAGCAATTATGGCTCACTTACTTCTGTGGGGCGTGGCTTTGCGGTAACGGCTAATCATGTTACAAGCCCTGAAAGTGTAGATGAACTTCGACAATGGGGTTTGACAAAATATGATATAGCAAATGAAACCGTAACTGATAGTAAAGGCAACGATATAAACGGCATTTCTAAGCCCTACGGTAGAGATGAAAAATTCCTACGCTTTAATAAATATATTGTAGAGGGGCAAACTTCAATGCTCAATATTGCTAATAGCACCAAACAGGGCGACACCGCAAGCACTGCAAGCGAGACTCAGAATCTAAAGAACTTCAAAGCAGAGCTAGAGAAGCTAAAAGATTCTAGTGGCAATGTGTATATTTATCAAGCAGGTAGCGGGATTATGGACTTGCGCTGGAGCGATAATCCGATTAAAAACATAAACCTACCTCAAGATGGCTCGATGAAAGGCGGGGGATTTGGGATTTTAAACATTGATTCTAGTGGGTATCAAAATCTTGTCCAAGTAGATGCGAGCGGGGATTCTCGCGGGATTTGGTATTTTTACAATCCAAATAGCGATTTTAATAACCGTATAACTTCAGGCGATAGCGGAAGCGGAATCTATGCGTATGATAGCACAAACCAAAAGTGGATTTTGCTAGGCGTAACTTCGCGCGCTACTTCAGGTGTCAATCGCGCCGAAGTGAGCTTTGTCTCAAACAAAGATTTTGTAGATTATCAAAAGAATTTCGAGCAAAAAATTGATTTGCAAAATAAACTTTGGACACTCAATGGCAACGCTTTGGATAATAATACACTATCAGTAGACCAAACAATACAAGGCAATAAGGATATAATCTTTAGTGGTGGTGGAACGATTCAAGTAGAAAAAGATATTGACAGAACACAAAGTGGCTATGCTGGTGGATTCGTGTTTGTGGCTGGAGATACGGCGACTAGCACGAATCCTACGACTTATAAATTTACAAACGCAAACGGCAAAACTCACTCTTTCAAAGGCTCTGGGCTTGATATAGGGCAAAATGTCGTGGTAGAATGGGCTTTGGGGACACAAAAAGGCGATTCGTTGCATAAAATAGGCAAAGGTGAGCTTAAAATCACTGATTCAAAAGGCGACAATGGTACGCTGAAAATCGGCGAGGGCAAGGTTACACTAGATACGAATACAAAGGCTTTTGATAATATTTATATCACAAGCGGACGAGGCGAACTTGCGCTTAAAGCGGGCAAGGCTGAGGCGTTAGGCGCGACAAAAAACGGCACAACTTCGGCAAACACGATAAATTCGGGTGCGACTTCGGCGACTTCTTACACGCTCGCGCAAGATAGCACGGACAAAATGGGCTTTTATTTTGGCAAGGGCGGAGGCAAGTTTGATTTGGCGGGCAACTCGCTAGTGCTTAACACCATAGCCGCAAATGATAGTGGCGCAATTATCACTAGCACTAGCGCGACAAAGGCAACGCTTGAGATTCAAGGCTTGGGGTATGATTCGAGCGGTAATAAAAAAACTACCAAAGAAAACACCATAATCCACGCAAGTATCGGCGACTCCAATTCGACAAATAGTGCGAATCAAGCAAATATCGACATTATCCACAATGGTGATACCAAAAACGATAGTGCACATTTGATTTTTGACGGAAATATTAACACTAGCGGAAAATTAAGCGCAAATAAAACAAATATCGCATTGCAAGGACACGCCACTGCACACGCTACGATTTCTGACGAAACGATTCGCAATCAAATCACAAAAGCCGAACAAGGCACGAGCCAAAAAATGCCTGATTATATGGATTTAAGCAAGCCGTCAACCCTAAATCAACCCGATTGGGATAATCGCACTTTTAAATTGGGTGGCATTGACTTAAAAGGCGCAAATCTTACGCTAGGACGCAATGCGAGTTTAGAATCTAATATCACGCTAGATAATAGCTCCAAAGTCGAGTTTGGCGGTAGCGTAAAGCACTTCATCGACAATAAAGACGGCAAAAATGTAACGGGTAGCGGGTTTAGCTATCAGCAGTTAGTTGAAAGCAACACTTTAAGCGAGGAAATGCAAAAAATCGCAAATGAGACTATACACTACAAAGGCAAAATTACCGCGACAGGTGGCACGATAGAATCGCATATTTTAGATTTTAATGCAAGTTTAGATTTAAAAAATAGTGCGACATTGACAGCGGACTATTTGACTTTGACCGATAAGGATTCGGTGAAACTTGACGGTGCAAGTGCAACAATTCAAAATCTTATTTTAAAAAATGTAAGCGACAATAATCTTAATACGATTTTTACAAATAGTGGTGGGAAACTTAAAGTTGAAAAATCATTTTTGTTTGAGAATACGCAAAATTTTGATTTAAGCAAACTAGATTCAGCACATATTGATAAAACAGAAAATTACGACATTATCGCTGAAAAATCCACCATTACAGGCACAAACAAAGATTTAAGCGCAAATGTTTCGCTTTTTGAGGAAGCGAATCTAACGCTACAAAATCTTACACTAAAAAAGATAGATGATTCAACGCTTAAAAATAGCGTGTATTTGCAGGGCGATAGCAAACAAACGAGCAATACAAAGCTAACTTTGAGTGGCGTTTTAAGAGCAGAAAATTTAGAAAAAGCCACGATTCAGCTATGGGGCAAAAGCGAGATTAGTGCACCAAAAATCACATTTAGTAATGTCAAGGACGGCATTTTGGCACTTGACAAAGATTCAAAACTCACAGGAACAACAGGCACAAATGGCAAAGCAAATGTCGAAGTTAGTGGCACAAATTCTACACTACAAATTGGAATGCTTGGCGATAAAAGTTTTGATATAAACGCACAAGGTGGGAGCAAAATAATCCTTTCGTCATTGCCATTGCAAGATAGCGAAGCGAAAAATCCAAATAGCAAAAATGTGGATTCTTCGCCTACGGCTCAGAATGACAGCGTGGTGGCAAATTTTAGTGGTAAGATTAGCGCGAATAATTCTAGTGTAGTTACCATTGCGCTTGAATCCATTACCGCAAGTGTGGATTTAAGCGGAAGTGCAAATCTTGAGGCAAAAAATATTGAGCTAAAAAACGGCTTTGATTCAATCAAATTAAGCGACACCGCCACGCTTACAGCGCAAACAATCACTGCAAAAAGTGTGGCGAATCTTACTTTGCAACAAAACGGCGGAACGGCAAATATAGGAAAATTTATTTTTGATGGCGGGACTACAACGCTTACGGGCAACCTTATCGGTAGCAATATCGAGCTAAAAAATGCGAGTATTGTAAAAACAAGCGATTTGACATTCAGCAAAAGCGCGAATCTTACGCTTGATGACACTTCAAAATTAGAAGTGGCGAATCTAAATGTCAATGCGAATCTAACGCTAAATTTTGCAGATTCAGCGAAAAATACGGCAAGTTTGCAAAAAATCACTTTAAACAATAACGCGAATCTAAATATTAACGAATGGGATTTTAAAAATACTACGACATTCACAAGCACCGATAATTCACGCGTTAATTTTCAAAATGCCACTTACACACAAAATGGCACTCCAAAGACTATTAGCGCGGATTCCACGATAAGCGGGGTGTTGAGTTTATCAAATGTCGGCAAAGCGCAAACCACGCAAAGCACAACCCCAAACATAAGCACAGATACACGCTTTGAATCGCTAAAATTTGAAAATAAAAATCTATCGTTTGGAGCGGATTCCAAGATAAGTGTGAGTTTTGATTCGAGCGTAAAAAAGAGCGAATCTAGCATAAAAACGGGCGATTATTACAAACTCATAAGCGCGGGGACTATCACGGACAATCGCACGGATAAGCGCATAGATTTTACGAATACGGATTTCTTTGTCGTTAGTAAATTTATCGGCAATACGCTTTATGTAAAATTCCTAGCATCTGCGCCAGATTCCTTTGCCGAGCTAAACAAAAACATTTCCCACGAGCAAAGCCGATATAGCGAGATTTTGGAGGCTTTGATACAGGCAAATCCCAAAGATGATGCCATCGATACTGCCACACGCACCGATAATTACAGCGTCCTAGATAAACGGATTCAAACTATTGATAGCGATTTAAATGAAATAGCACAGGGCAACAAAACGCGTCAAACGCGCAATTTGCTCTTTTCAAATGACCAAACGATAAATACACGCATTTCGCAAGTCCGCCTAGCACAGAGTGGGCGCAATAAGCACTTGCGATTTGCGCAAAATGACACTATGTATCGCATTCAATCCCTAATGCAAGGCGCAGTTAGAAGCGATGCGATGCCTAGCTATGCGCGTGAGCGCGAATTAGACTTGTCAAATAGTGTGTGGCTAAATGTGGGCGGTGGATATTTCGGTGGGGATAGCAAAATGGGCTTTGGTGCGACAAATATCGGCTATGATAGGCTTATTTATGCGGGTAGTAGCGATATTTTGCTTGGTGCAATGTTTGGCTTTGGTGGCTCAAATGCATACACAGGCGATATGACAGATAGCGCGATGTTTTATAATATCGGGCTATATTTGCATAGCATTTTTGATTCGCAGGGTGGAAAATACGGCGGACACGAGATTCAAAGCAATATCAGTTTTAGCATTAACGATAATCACAAAACTATCGAATCTAAAAGTGCGAAAAATACGGCATTTGGGACGCTTTTCGCACTCTATTATAAATACAACTTTATTTTAGCGCAAAATAATACCATTAGCCACGCGCTAAAACCTGTGGTAGTTTTGGCGTTAGGCTACAATCGCAATGGTGCGTTTGAAATCAATGAATACAAGCAGGCAACATATAATAGCGTGAATTTTTCCTATGGGCTTGGCGTGGAATATAATGCCGTGATGAGTGAGAGCTTTTATAGCTTAGCGCTCACGCTAAAAGATATGGCATATAGTGGCGGTGAGCGCGTATTTATGAGTTTAAGCGGAGCACAGAATTTTATCGGCTACAGCCTTGAATCTGCCCCACGATTTAGCGCAGAAATCAATCTCATAGGCTCACATAAGCTAACAGACGCGCTATACTTGCAATATGGAATCGCTGGAATGGTAGATAGTGGCACGAATTATGGTGCAAAAGGCGATATAAAGATTGGGTATAAATTTTGACTTTCACACTAAAATCTACTGATAATAAAGCTCGTGCAGGGCAAATGAATCTATCTCATAGCATTGTGCAAACGCCTATGTTTATGCCTGTGGGGACTTAAAGCCTGTGTCAAGGCACTAGATTTTAATGATTTAGAAAATCTTGGCGCGAAAATCATTTTGGCAAATACTTATCACTTGTATTTGCGTCCAAATGATGAAGTCGTGCGAACGCTAGGCGGACTGCACGGATTTAGCAGATTTAATGGTAGCTTTTTAACCGATAGTGGCGGATTTCAAGCATTTAGCTTGGGCGGGAAACCACGCGAGAATGGCATAGAATTTCGTAGCCACATTGATGGAAGCACTCATTTTTTCACGCCCAAAAAGGTGCTTGACATTCAATATAATCTAAATAGCGACATTATGATGATTTTAGATGATTTAATCCGCCTCCCCGCGGAGCAAAAACGCATTGCAGATTCGATTAAGCGCACGATTGCTTGGGCACACGAATCGCTAGAATATCACGCGACTAGGCGCGAATCTCACCTTTCAAACAATATCTTTGCCATTATTCAAGGGGGCGTAGATTTGGAAGCACGAAAAATCTGCGCTGATTGTTTAGTGGCTATAGAATGCGGCGGAGTGGGATTTGATGGCTTTGCAATCGGCGGACTTGCCGTAGGCGAGGAAAAAAGCGCGATGTATGATACGATTGAATGGACGGCAAATCTTATGCCACGGGGCAAAATCCGCTACCTTATGGGTGTGGGGACGCCAGAGGATTTATTGGAGGGAATCGCGCGTGGCGTGGATATTTTTGACTGCGTTATGCCCACACGAAATGCGCGAAATGGGACGCTTTTCACGCATTTTGGGCGCGTAAATGTGAAATCCAAGCGATTTGCATTAAGTGATTTGCCCATAGATTCGGCGTGTGATTGCTATGCGTGCAAGCATTTTTCGCTAGGCTATATCAATCATCTATTCCGCGCAAATGAGATTTTATTCGCGCGTTTAGCGAGTATTCATAACATTGCGTTTTATTTGGATTTGATGAAATGCGCTAGGGAGGCGATAATCGCGCAAAAATTTGAGGCATTTAAAAATGAGTGGTTAAATGCTTTAAATCAAGTGGATTTGTAGTATAAATTTTAATAGTGCGATTTATTCCCTATACTTCACAAATCCCTTGTCTTTGCCTAATTTTTTATTTTCTTTATTTTTATCCTTGATTTTGGCACTAAAGATTCGCCTCTGATTTGCATCCAAAATCTCATACACGCTCATCATAAACCTATGCTCCGCGTCTATCTTATCAATCGCTAGGCTCTTATCACGCGCAATTTCAGGGGTGTTGTTTTTTAGGGTCGAATCGGCAAAATTTTTCATCATTTTTTCGCTATTTGCTAGAGAATCGCTATACCATTGACGCAGGAATTTATGGTGATTTTTGATTATGCCTTTTATTGCGACTTCCTGCTCTTTGCTAAGATTTAGCATTTGGAGTTCATCATAAATATTTTCCAAAAATCCGCCAAAATGATCCGCATAAAGTGCCACACTCGCCACAAAAACGCATAAAAAAAATTGTGTTTTCAAATACAAACCTTATAAATATAAATGAATTTTTGCGAAATTTTAAGCAAAAATTATCAAATTTTTGTGAATTTTTTTGGGAATTGTTTTGCTTGGGATTTGAATTTGTGCTTTTTGTGAATTAAGATTTAAATATTTGGAATCTTTGAATTATGTTATCACAAATAGTAAAAATTCCGCACAAGATTTAAGTAATTCACATCTAAAAAATGCTTTGGAATATACAACTTCGACTGCCATCTCTGTCATCGATGAAAATGGCGATATTGTTGATAATTCTAAAAGCATTTTAGATTCGTGGAGATTAGATTCTAATAAACAACGCATTGAAACGCTAATCTAAAATCGATTAGATTTTTTACTGCAATCTTTACAGAACGCATTAGAAAAACAGGACGAAGTCGATGAGAAATATTTAAAGCGATTTGCTAAAAATTATGTATTTTATGATAAAAGAAATTGGCTATGGAGTCAATTTTTTATCCGCACAGGACGAATCTAGGTTTAAAAATCTATGTAAAATATATCGTTTTAATAAGAATTTAGCCAAAAATCTTATTAAAGATAGCATTGTGTAGAGCCTAGCGCGGAATCTATCATAGATTCTACGCCAAAAGGCAAACAAATTGACAAAGATTTAAGTCAATCATTGCAAGATTCATTACAAAACACTGAAAATACGCTAGATTCTAATCTAAATAAGTCTGCCTCGCCAAAGCAGACTATTTTAGAATCTAGCAAATCGCGCGGAGATATTGAGTGGCATTCGTAAGCGTTGATTCATCTAAATGGGTGTAGATTTTTGTGGTTTCAACACTAGAATGCCCTAATAATTGCTGTAATAGCAATAAATCATTAGATTCTTTATAAATCAAAGTAGCATAGCTATGCCTTAAAGTGTGTGCACCATTTTTACTTTTTGTAACCGCTATCTGCTTTTACTTTTCACGCAAAGGACCTTAAAGCATAATATATTTGAGCCATTATGCAAACCTTGTGATAATTTTCTAAATCATTATCGCTAAATTATGCAAATTTGCATTATTTTTTTAAATGCTTTAATTTTTTACGCACGATAAAAAATTACATAATCATCGCACTTATGCACTATACAATTATGAAATGCGCAATATTTGCGGCTGCGGCTAAATCCTTTATGCTTATGCCATTTGCGCTTTTAAGTCGCATATAAAGGGCGTTTAGACGAACGGTTTTGGTTTGAAACATTTTTTGAGCCTTATTTAATTTAGAATTTCCTTTAATTTTTTAATCAATAACACCTTTCTAGCCTCGTAAAAATTATCAAAATTTTCAAGCGATAAATCTATGTCAGGGATTAAATGTTTATTCAAAAAGCCTTCTCTATCATTTTTGCAATTTTCTTGCACCCACTGCTCTAATGATTTATCTTGTTTTGATTTATTTTCATTTGCATCAAGCATTTGTAAATTTGGCAAAGAATCATACACTTCAAAAGCCCAATAATTGTAGTTCGCATCTTTTTTATGTTTTGCCTCACCGTTTTTTTTGTATTCCTTATATAAATTTTCAGCGTGCAAATGGTCTTTGTGAAAATTATTGTTTTTATAATCCAAATTTGGATATAAAAACGATAGGATAGCAAATGCCTCCGCACTATTTTTTCTACGCCATATTATCTCATTTTCTAAAAATTCATCATCAATAATTTGATGATATTTAGCTTCTTCTTCGATTGCTTCAAGTGGAAACAAATCTATATTTTTATCGAAATATGCTTCACTATTTTGTTTGAAATCTTTGATAAATGCTTTTCTCATATTTGCTAACACCACGTCGCCACTACCACCAAATGGTTTTAAAATCAACGCCCTTAAAAGCCACCTTTTAATAATCTCTCTATTATTTTTTTGAGATACCGAATCTACAATTTTATTTGTTAAATTTTTATGATAGACAAAATACAAAATGGGTAAGACTGCATTATTTGATGATAAAGTTTTTGCTTCTAATCCAAAACTTTTTAATAGTTTAAAAGTTTCAACGAAACAATCCCTAATGCTTTCCCATTTGGTTTCAATAAATTTTATAAAATTTTTATCAAAGCTATTGATTTGAAACTTGACACTATTGTGAAAGAGATATAAAAATCCTTTCAATATCAAATCCTTGCTAATACTGAAATCTTGATTAATTCTATCAACCAAATTATTTATTTCTGTCCTTGCGTCAAGTTTTTCCCAATTTGCAATAGCAATACTAAACAAAATATCAGAATAATCCAAAGGTTCACCATTTGAATTCACACGAATAAAAATATTTACCGCTTTATCTGGTTTTTGCTCTGTTTCAAGGTAGAAATTGATTTTAGATTCGTCTTTTGTATTAAAAATAAGCGTATGAAAATCACACAATCTTTTGCGCTCATCATCTGTAAAATTGTTCTTTTGTGAAAAATTTATTATATCATTTATGTCTCCTATACTATAAATAGCACTACATTTAAACCATTTTTGCTCTTGTTTTTGCTTGTCTCTATCTTCATATTTATCTATATATATGTCTTGTTCTTTGGTTTCTTTTTTGTCTAGCCACAAAAATTCATACTCCACATTCGGATTTTCAGGCTCTTTGCTTTGAGTAAGATTAAAATACAAACTAGAAATATAAAACCACCTATCATCATTTTCACTTTGCCATTTTGTTTTCCTTATACCCTCATCATAATGCCCAAATAATGCTATATATAAAGAAGTCAAGCGTTGTTGTCCATCTAGCACAGCTTTAAAATCTTTGTGTTGTTTGGTATCTACTAACTCGTTATGCGTGTTGTGTTTTTCTCTATAAAACTTTAAAAAACGATAAAATCTCCAAGCCGTCTTACTCTCATCTCTAACTTCCCAAAAAAGCATTGAGCTTATAGGATAACCCCTCATCAAAGAGTCAAAAAGTTCCTCAATTTGCCAACCCTCCCAAACATATTCTCTTTGAAATGCTGGTAGTAAATACTCGTCATTTCTTATTCTCTGCATTGCCTCATTGATTGTGATTGCTGGTTGAAATCCTGCCATTTTAGTTCCTTTTTAAATTTTTGTATCTCATTTTACTTAAATTTTCTTTAAATTTGCAACTAAAACCAAACTTTCGCAAATTTGCATAAATATAAGCATTTTCCAACAGTTTTATTTACCCATACAAAATTCTTTCAAAATCGTTTTTATGATTTTATCTTAATGTTTGCTGTTGATTGAAAGTAAAAATTCAAGGATTATTTTCACACAATCCTTGAATTTTGATAAAAAATTAGCGTTTAGAGAATCGTGGGCTGCGGTGGGCTTTTCTTTTGCCGTATTTTTTGCGCTCCACGCTTCTGTTGGTAGTCCTTGTATGAGAATCGCGCATTTGTCATTTTTGTGAGTAGCAAATCTTTTAAGGCAAACTTACATTAAGCAAATGATTAGCATTTTTTATCAAATACACGATTCCAAATTCGCTAAAAAAATCATTTGCTTTGAGCGAATCTATAATCCTATCATTTTGTCCCAAAATCACCACGATTTCTACGCCCTTTGAGCGCAAAAATACCAAATCATCGCCTTTAAATTCATATCGCAGACATTGTTCTAAAATGCGCGAATCTAGCAATTCAATCTCACGCAAATAAATCTCATCGCCCTTTTTAAGCCCGATATTTTTATAAAATGCTTTCATATAAAGTGCTTTATTTTTAGCA
Source organism: Helicobacter fennelliae (assembly GCF_900451005.1). Classification (NCBI taxonomy): domain Bacteria; kingdom Pseudomonadati; phylum Campylobacterota; class Epsilonproteobacteria; order Campylobacterales; family Helicobacteraceae; genus Helicobacter; species Helicobacter fennelliae. Next base: position 1,051,079 of record NZ_UGIB01000001.1, on the reverse strand, counting down.
AACGCCCTAATTTGCGCGTCCTTAAACGCCAAATCCTTGTCATTAAAAAAATGCAGGGGATAAAAGCAAAACGCGATTTACGCGCACATTTGATTTAAGCGATTCAAGCGCAAATCGCACCGCCTTTTGCGCTCCATAGCTAAAACCGCAAATATTATAAGGATTCGCACTAAAATAGCCCAAATCACGCAGGATTTTCTCAAAGATTCGCTCTTCATCTTTAAATCCAAATCCACCAAAAAATTTCATCTTAATCCACGCAACGCCACAGATTCACCTACTCTATTGATTCAAAGGATTTTTTAAAAATCGCAGCTATCTACTCTAGTTTTTTTCTCAAAGAGATTTTCAATAGCTCTACATTTTGTTATATCTTGCTGTATGATTAAAATATCATCATTATTACCTTTATTAAAATATATATCCCCAATCACGCTTGTTTCTTCTTGTTCGCTAACACATAAACACCCATTTTTTTCTTTTGCTTTCAAGCTATGATGAATAGAATCCTTAAAGTTAGACAAGCTTCTATTTGTCATCACCACTCCTTTTACCCCTCATAACTTCTTCAAAAATCAATCCCTGATTCTCGTTTTGTAAGTCAATGGGCTCATCAAAAGTCTCCATAAAAATACCTAGATCTTGTCTAATCTCTACCGCCCTTAAAGTATTTTTACCTTTGATATTTTCTGCTAAATATGCTTTTACCTTTTTAGATTCTAAGCCATATTCTTTGCTATATCCTTGCTTTTTAATTTTTTGAATTTGCTCATTTGAAAGATTATTCAGCATTATACAATTACTCAATTCTCGCACGATATAATCGCTATGCGTTGTGATAAACACCTTGATTCCCTCATTCACAAGCAAAACAAGCAGTCTTGCTACAAGAATCTGATTTTTAGGGTGAAGATTAAGCTCCGGCTCATCTATCATTAAAATATCATTTTTATTCGCAATATGAAAAATATAATAATTTAACATCAACAAAGAACGCACGGAGCTAGAAGCTATTTCAATATTATAAGCCTTTTTTGAACCTTTAGGTTGAAATAAAATTCCAGCATCTGTTGCCTTATATTTTCCTCCAATAATCTTGCCTAAAATTTCAAAAATTATTTTATATTCATCTTTGTGTTTTTTAAAAATACTCTCTTGTTTTGATATTTGTTTAATATCTCTAATGAATGCTATATTATCTCTCACAGGTTTTGGATAGAGTTGTTTTTCTTGTCTAATGTCCTGTTAATTTCAAACAAACTAATATTCTCTTCCTTAAGCATTTTTTGTATTGTTTCTAACTTTGTTTCTAACTTTGCTGTTTTTACAAAATCTAACTCTTCTTGAAATATAGAAGCCCCTGTCCTCTCAACACTTAAAATAAAATTTTTCATAAAAATTATGTGGAGTATTGCATCAAAAAATGTCCCCGCATACTCAACAAAATCCCTTTTATCCAAACAAGAAAAACTTAATCCATTATCATAAATAGTATGTTGCACTCTTCTTTTATACCTTCTATTTAAACCGCCATCTTCTAAATACTTTTTAATAGCTCTTTTAACATCTATCAAAGAAATATGAAACTCTTCTACATCAAATTCTACATTTGAAAAATCCTCCTCTTTTCCTGCCATAATTTGTGGTAGAATGCGAGTGGAATATAATTTAGTTTTTTCTTGCAAGTGTTCTTTTAATTTTTCCAATATCTCTTCGTATGTTATTTTGATTTCTCGTTGAGATTCCCCTATATTTTCTAAAAACTCATTATCATCAAAAAGATTTCTTCTTGCCCTTAAAAACACATCGCGAATCCTTCTCATAAAATCCAAATACCCATACAAACTATAAGTCGCATAGGTTTTGCCTGTATTGTTTTCACCGCAAATAAGCGTCAAATCGCCTACTTCAAATTCTGCTTCATCAAGCATTCCAATATTTTTAATGTGAATTTTCATTGCTTTTCCTTTCTATTCCCACCAGATGAGATTTTTAAGTTTTGGGTATGTGTGTAAGTCGATTTGCTCTAATGATACAATATCGCCATTGTCAAACTCACAAGATTCTATACCTTTAGAATCTAAAAATAATCGCTTGATTTTTAGCCCTTGTAAGTTTGCTAAAGTGTGGAATAAATCAAATTCTTTTCTATATCCGCTCATATCTAGTGTGATTGTTTCGCCCTTATTAAGCTTTTTAATGAGTTTGCGGGATTTTCTGTAATCAATGATTTTTTGTGCTTTTTGATAATCTTTAGCAGGGTAAATGCTTTGACTATCTTTATAAGTTGCTGTGCATTGTGCTTCTTTGTCATATTGAGGCGAAGCCGAAATATCTCTTTGTGAGTTTGTCATATCACTATGCAAACTTGTCATATTGAGTGGCAGCGAAATATCTTTTTTAGATTCTATATTTTTAGATACTTCAGCTAACGCTTCAGTATGACAAGTGGAGGGGGTTTCAGTATGGCAAGATTCAAGGTCGGTATGACAAAAAGAATGCTGATAAGCATAACAAAAATCTATAAAGGCTTCTTTGCTAAAACTCTCATCAATAAGCCCTAAATCCTGCCATTCTTTGATTTGAGATTCAAAGCCTTTGTCCTTACATATAGAATCTAAAAGGGCTGTATTATGCAAATAAGCATTAGTAGAATCTTGGCATTCTAAGGATTGAGATGAGAAATCGGCGTTTTCAAGTGAGCCAACAAGAAGCTTACTAGTCGTAAGTGCCGCAGTTGGCGAACACAGAATCGCCGATTTATCACTCAATACTGAATGCCTTAAAATTAAATCAAGGCTAAAGACATAATTTACTGCTTTAGCAAACTTAGGCTTTAACCACACAGCCTTTAGCTCATCTTCAAAATCGCCTATAAGCCCTATTAACTCTAAGGCGATATTGCGAATCCTTTGTAAATGTGAAATGGATTTTACACTCCATTCTTGAAACTCGCTGTCTTTATAAAGATAATGATAAAACCACAAGTCAAACTGCTCTTGTAAAAATGCCATTGCATTTTTGTGGATAAAAAAATCAACTTCATTTTGCTTTTTATAACTTGTAAAAAGCTTTTTTATGGTCGCTTCATCTAGGGGGAATTTATGTGCTTTTAGGGATTTTATAAAATCTTCGCTCAACTCATTGCTATTTTCTTTAAACACAGCATTAAGCTCTGGGAATAAATCCTTTTGACTTAAAACCTTGATATAAATGGTGGGTATAGAATCTTGTGTATCTGTGCTTGTTTGCTCGATTTTATCAAGTTTGAAAATAAGCTTTCGCTTTGTATTATCAGCGTTTTGCGTATATTCACTTGTATCAAAGTGGATTTGGGCTAGCTCGTTTTCATCGCTTAAAGTAAGGCTAGTATAAAGCGTATCACTTTTGACATAGTATAAATCTTTTGTTTTATAAAAAAGGCTTGTATCTTTGGAATTGGTATAGACTTTTGCATAAATATTTTTATACAGCGGTGTATCGTGGAAAAATGGCGTGCCTGTATCATTAAGATAGCTATCAAAGAAAGTGTAAAGCTTGTTGTAAATATCGTGTGAGTTAAAATCATCATTTGGGATAGCAGAATCTAGGTAGGCTTTTATGTGAGAGAAATACTGCTCTTTTATGCTTAAAAGATTGCTAAAACCGCTTTGTGCGTTACTTGTATTGCTTTGTGTATTTTGTGCTGTATGAGCCTTTTCATAGGCTTTTATCTTTGCACCCAGATAACATTCCTCTAATTTGCTATAAAATGCTTTTTTGTAGTCCATTATTTGCCTTTCATTTTAGGGTTAGTGGTATCTATGTTGTATGTAGCAAATGCTGCTTCTAAGCTCATATTGCTTTCAAAATATTCTAACCCTATGCCTGTAGCTTGCGTGATTTTTTGCATTATCGTTTTTGGAATTTGGTTGAAATTATGCTCATAGGAGTGGATTGCTGCTTTTGTAGAGCCTACTTTATCGGCAAATTCTGCTTGAGAGAGTTTATAGGCACTTCGTAATTCTTTGAGTTTTTCGCCTTTGCTTTTCATTGTAAATCCTTTTAAAACTAATTGTGTGATTCTAGCATTCTTTATGAAAGCAAAACACAAGAAAATGCGCTTTAAATCAGGTCAAGTATCGGTTCTTGTGGATAAAGAAAGTCCAAAAAGTAATAAATCTGCTTCTTAACCATACGCATTTAGAGGAGGTCGATGGAAATACTCAGCAAGAGCAAGAAGCACCAAACTTCTTTGCTAAATTTATGACACCAAAGGATTTGGAAAAGGGGCTAGGACTTAGCATTGCCCAACAATACAAGCTTCGTTCAGCTAGATTTAGGGAGCAAAATGCCAAAAAAGTAGATTTAATCCGCACATAATTGCTTTGCACTGCTTGTATCTGTGGTAGCCTGCCCATAGAGGCTAGAGCCACTTGCTTTTTGTAAGTAGTATTCGCCATCAAGATAGAGATTGTTTTTATTATTAATTGTGTAGTTTAGGCGTCCGCCGAGATTATAAATATCATAAAGTCCTGCAGTATTGCCTTGTGCGCTACCATTTGGAAGCTGTAAGAAACTAGATTCTTTAGAATACACTTTACCTCTTACTGAAAGCGAGAGGGTATTTTTGATAATTGGCACTGCGAGATAGCCATTGACACTATGAGAATTTCCCCAAGTGATTCTATCCTCTTGAAAGATAGAATCTAGGCTAATTGAGCCTGCGAGTTTATCAGGATTTTTCTTTGTGATTACATTGATGACACCGCCTATCGCGTCTGAGCCATAAAGTGTGGAGGCAGGTCCGCGGATAACTTCAATGCGCTCAATCATGCTAATTGGTGGCATAAAGCTCGTATTTACTGCATCAAAGCCATTGAGATTGAAGCCATCGCTTGGATTTTGTCTTTTGCCATCGACAAGAAAGAGTGTATATTTAGACTCAAATCCGCGCATTGAAATAGTAAAGCCTCCTGTTTTCCCGCGCTGAATATCCACGCCAGGAATGTCCGCGACTGCCTCGCCCAAATCACGATAGGGCTTGGTCTCTAGCTCCTCTTTACTTATCACGCTAATACTCGCAGGTGCGTCTTTGATGTCTTGTGCATAACCACTCGCGCTTACAACTTGTCGCCCAAGCTCTCTTGTTTCGATACCTTGCGAAGTGGGTTGAGATGAAGTAGTTTGAGATGAGATTGGGGCTTGATTTTGGGTTGAGGTTGGAGTTTGGGTTTGTGCTTGTGATGAAGTGCTAGAATCTTCTTTTGTGGAATCTTGCATTCCAGAATCCTGATTAGAATCTTGTGCTGTTTGATTTGTCAAGTTGTCTGAGCCTTCATTTTTAGGGCTTTGCTCTGCCCCCCCCTATTTGAGATTTCTTTATTTTGTAGCTCATTGTTTTGTATTTCTGCGTTGAGATTTGACAACAAAAGTGAAGAAAATATAAGTGTTAGGATTGATTTTTTCTTTATCATTTGTAATGTCCTTTTTGGATAAAACAAAAGTGGTTATTGTATTTTTTTAAATATAAAAATAAGTTTAATTCCTATAAATAAGCAATAATGAAAATTAGTTATTGTTTTGTGGAGTGATTTTTGGATTCTTTAGATTCTGATAAAAAGCAGCCGAAGAATCCAAAAAAAAAAAAAAAAATAGAAAGAAAAAACACAAAGAATACATAAAAAATACAATGTGATTATGGAATTATGAGAAACTTAAGAATCTAAGATTCTGTATTGGCTAGATTTGCAAGGTTTGGAATGAAAAGTTAGGCAGGTGTTTTTAGACAGGTTTTTGGATTGGTTTGGTTGGTGTTTGGTTTGATTGGGCTATGGTGCAAGTGCATAAGCACAAAATATAAATATAAATGTAAAATGTGAAGTCAAAGCGCGTAGATTCTCGCATCTTTGAGTAATAGCGAGAATCTAGCACAAGAAAAATAACTAAGAAAATTAGAATGGAAGTGTAAATCCAGATCCAAATTTCCAAAGTGTGCGATTAGCTTCAAGTTGCGCGTGGCGGATCACATCAAAGAATATCCCAATATGGAAAGTTTTGTTTTTGTGCGCTACGGATTTGAAGTTTATGCTTGGTCCAAGCCAGAGGTTTGTCTTGCCGATTTGACTATCGATAGCCCAGCCCGTAGTGAAAGGGATATAATCAAAATTTGCCTCAAGCCCGCCAAATACCCAGTTTGTAAAGGCAAAAAGATACCCTGTTTGGATATTGAATTCGCCCGGACGCCCACCTGTAAAAGTCGTATATTTTGCATCAAATATCCAGCTCATTTGGTGGTATTGCCAAGTCCAGCCTACGCCCCAGCCAAAGCCCCAAGGCTGCGCCATTCCAGCTGAAGCAGGAATGTTGATGATATAGTTTGTCGCGATCGCAAAAGAAGATTCACCAAATTTTTTCGCCCAATGCTGCCTGTGGAATGTAAGTGGTAATCGCCCAAGCGCACCATAGCGTTTGGTGGCATTTGGGTTATTTGTTTGGACATTGTAGTTTTGTGGAACCGCAATAGCAATATCCCATTGATTGCCAAGTCCGATACGAGCGACAAAGTTAAAGGTATTGTTGATTGCGTTTTCATTTGGTGTAGTGAGAAAATAACGCATAAGCACTGCCAAACTACCAGCATAAGTGGTCGAACCACCTGTCGCAGTGGTAACACCCGCTGTGGCGACAGGATAGACTTTGCCATGTTTTTCACTTTTTAGCCCATAGGCAGTAGCCGCAGTAGTTGCGACTTCTGCAGGAAAGCTCGTCTGCTTAGGGAGATCAGGCCAGCTTGTCCCTGACCAATCAAATTCATCAGGCGCACCAAATGCCGCGCAAGCACTTAGGGCTGTAAGGGTTGCAACTTTGCTTAAATATTTCATATAAGCTCCTTATTTGCTTAATGCACTTTTTATATCAAATGGAAGTGCTTGATAGCCAATAGGAGTGCCTGAGAATTGAAGTTCGACTGCAGGCTCTTTTTCAGGAGTTTTTGCATTTGGATTCCATTTGAATTCTTGCAAAATAGGCGATACTTGCATTCTTGCAAATTGAGCCATATTAAGCCCTGCTGTCGCAGAATATACAAGCACAGAGTTTGTATCAGGGTGGAATTCTGTAATTGATGTAATTGGTGAATAGTAAGAATGACCTCTATTTTTACCATATTCCCAGATTTGTTCGATTGTCATTTTCTTTTGATCGATTTTGTAAATTACAGCACGAGAGTATTTATCTGTAGGAAATGTTGGTTGCTCCATTCCTCTTGAGTCTCCATTATCAAATGCTGAAAGATATAAAATATCACCTTTTGATTTTGCATCGATTTTAAATGCTGTATGTTGTGTCCAAGTCCAGTCAAATCCACCAGCTTTGTTTGTATATCCGGGGCATTTAGTGTATTCATCATCACATACGATTTTATTACCTTTTTCATCAACAGGTTGCAAAAGGAATGGTTTGAATTGATCTTTCCAGCCTTTATGTGCTCCAACAATCCATTTTACTTTTTTATCACGACCAATTTTAACCATTGCTGATTGATGTCGTGAAGAGATAATGATTGAGTCATCTTCTGCATCATACCATACACTATTGACATGCGCCCAGTTGCGTCCTGCACCACTTCCTGTAACATCACCAAATGTATTGCTTTCATCAAGTTTTGCTAATTCTTCAGCACTCATAGTGTGTCCTGCTTTACTTGCATCGATATTTAAGCACACAGCACCTTGATCAAGCACTTTGATGATATTGTCTCTGTATGGATCGAGAATCTCAAACAATTTCCAATCATCGACAACTTTTCCATTTTCATCGACTTCTACGATCACATCTCGCACGGTTCGCACATTTTTGCCATCAGGACGTTTGTAGTTTGAGCTTGCAACTCTCATAAAGTAATGCCCTGCTGATTTGCCTGCTGTGGCTGGATACATAAAATGTGAATAGTCATTGTAGCCGATTGGCAATCTACGATCAAAGACTTCTTTACCCATAATGTCGTATTTGACATATCTTTGACCAAATCCCCAAGAGAGCGCACCATCAGTGTTTTGACGGAATCCCATCATCGGACCTGCTTTGTAGATGGATTCTCTATCATAGATTTTGTCTATAAGCATATACCAGCGCACTTCGCCTTTTGTATCAACGATGAAGTTTTGAGATACGAAATTCCACTCTAATGCACCGCCTGATGGGTTATTCCAAACGGCTTGTGAGCTGAGAGGATTTGAAGAGAGGTTATTGATAAAATACAATCTATCCTTGAATGCAGGATCGACTTTTTTGACTGCGACTTTGCTAAGCAGTACGCCACCTTCATTGAGTCCTGTAATATCTCCATAAATAGGTGCAGCATAGATTTTGTAAGTTTCTTTGATTTTTTCTACTTTGCCATTAAAGATTCTGTCATATTCGACATTTACGGTGTTTTTGTAATCCGCATAAAGTCCAAATACCGGAATCCCAGCGTGATTTTTGAGATGATCATCAGATACTTTATAGCTGATGTCAATCCCGCCATTTCTGCCTACAACCGTTACTTTTGCGTTTTTGAGCTCATAGCCACCATTTTTGATGATTGCTGTAAGTGGTGCGATGCCATAGGGATTTACGACAATTTCACCGATTTTTCCTACTGCGACATGCTGGACTTTAGGACCACTTGCGCCACCACCTGCAAGTGCTACATTTGGCACACTTGAAATGACCGCTCCCACGACCAATAAACTTGATACAACTTTGCTTATTTTCATTCTGTTCTCCTTAAAGTAAAATCTGAAAACCCGATAATCTTAGATTAAAAAAATAACATTTTTATCACTTAGGGTTATTTTGTGAGTTGTGATTATTCGTGGTAGTGGTTTGTTTGCGTGGTTTTATTAATGAGAATAATTTGTATAAATGATTTTGGAATGCTTTTGTTTGGTATTTTAAGGTTTTGTTATTTTGAGGTGGTGGAATGGTGGCGATAAAATAGCAGTGAATATAGCGCAAAATAGCAAAAATAAATAGAAGGCTTAAAGTATAAAAGAGAATCTATACCACAGAATCTATTTTGGCTATTACTGCTACTATTGTGAGAAAAATTGCGTGAGAAAATTTGGAGAGAAATTGTAAGAATTTTTGCGACATAGAATCTAAGCAGAATCTAAATGCTAAGATAGTGGCTTTGCAGCCACTATCGCGTTTGTGTAATTATTTGCTAAATGCGCTAGTTACACTAAATGGAAATGCTTGATAACCCATTGCGTCATGAAGTTGGATTTCTACCGCAGGCTCTTTTTCAGGAGTTTTTGCATTTGGATTCCATTTGAATTCATTGATAAATGGTTGTGGTCTGCCACCAGCTTTTCCAGAAGCAATGTCAAAGCTCATACTTGCTGTCGCAGAATATACAAGCACAGAGTTTGTATCAGGGTGGAATTCTGTAATTGATGTAACTGGTGAATAGTAAGAATGACCTCTATTTTTACCATATTCCCAGATTTGTTCGATTGTCATTTTCTTTTGATCGATTTTGTAAATTACAGCACGAGAGTATTTATCTGTAGGAAATGTTGGTTGCTCCATTCCTCTTGAGTCTCCATTATCAAATGCTGAAAGATATAAAATATCACCTTTTGATTTTGCATCGATTTTAAATGCTGTATGTTGTGTCCAAGTCCAGTCAAATCCACCAGCTTTGTTTGTATATCCGGGGCATTTAGTGTATTCATCATCACATACGATTTTATTACCTTTTTCATCAACAGGTTGCAAAAGGAATGGTTTGAATTGATCTTTCCAGCCTTTATGTGCTCCAACAATCCATTTTACTTTTTTATCACGACCAATTTTAACCATTGCTGATTGATGTCGTGAAGAGATAATGATTGAGTCATCTTCTGCATCATACCATACACTATTGACATGCGCCCAGTTGCGTCCTGCACCACTTCCTGTAACATCACCAAATGTATTGCTTTCATCAAGTTTTGCTAATTCTTCAGCACTCATAGTGTGTCCTGCTTTACTTGCATCGATATTTAAGCACACAGCACCTTGATCAAGCACTTTGATGATATTGTCTCTGTATGGATCGAGAATCTCAAACAATTTCCAATCATCAACTGCATTCCCATTTTCATCGACTTCTACGATCACATCTCGCACGGTTCGCACATTTTTGCCATCAGGACGTTTGTAGTTTGAGCTTGCAACTCTCATAAAGTAATGCCCTGCTGATTTGCCTGCTGTGGCTGGATACATAAAATGTGAATAGTCATTATAAGATTCTGGAAGTTTGCGGTTAAAAATCTCTCTACCCATAATGTCGTATTTGACATATCTTTGACCAAATCCCCAAGAGAGCGCACCATCAGTGTTTTGACGGAATCCCATCATGACGCCATTTTTAAAGATTGATTGCATATCATGGATTTGATTAGGAAGCATATACCAGCGCACTTCGCCTTTTGTGTCAATGATGAAGTTTTGTGGCTCATAATTCCACTCTAATGCACCGCCTGATGGGTTATTCCAAACGACTTTCATACCTTTTTGATCGCTACCCAAATCATTGACAAAATACAATCTATTTTTGAATGCAGGATCAACTTTTTTGACATCAATATTGCTAAAGAATAACCCGGTGCCACCACCGCCTGATTGTCCATAAATAGGTGCAGCATAGATTTTGTAAGTTTCTTTGATTTTTTCTACTTTGCCATTAAAGATTCTGTCATATTCGACATTTACGGTGTTTTGATAATCCGCATAAAGTCCAAATACCGGAATCCCAGCGTGAGTTCGCAAATGTTTATCGGCGACATTGTAGCTAATATCAACTCCACCTTTTTTGCCTACAACCGTTACTTTTGCGTTTTTGAGCTCATAGCCACCATTTTTGATAACCGCTGTAAGTGGTGCAAGACCATAAGGATTCACGATAATTTCACCGATTTTTCCGGGTATATTGTAAGTGAGCTTAGGACCGCTTGCGCCACCGATTGCAAGTGCTACATTTGGCACACTTGAAGCGATAGCTCCCACGACCAATAAACTTGATACAACTTTGCTTATTTTCATTCTGTTCTCCTTAAAGTAAAATCTGAAAACCCGATAATCTTAGATTAAAAAAATAACATTTTTATCACTTCAAAAACTCTTCAAAAATCTTAATATATAGCTTCAGAGTTTTTGGATTTTGCGCACAAACTTAAGAAAAATTAAGAACTTCAAAGCTAGAATGTGCTTTGTATGAGATTAGGGGTTGCTTTATGAAAACATTGAGTTCAAAAATTATGCTTTCTGTGGGAATTGTGTTTGTGATTGTATTTACTATCGTGATGTTTGTAAGCTATCATCAGAGCAAAAAAAGCATTTATAAACTTTATGCAAATACACAAACCACAGAGCTTCATAGCGTATCTGCAATCATTGATGTGGTGGCGCATGATGTGTGGCGTAAGCTTGAGTTTGCCACCAAAAATCTCGCTACGCTCGATAAGAATGATGTGATCGCCCAACGGCAGATTCTCTATCAAATAGCGCAGATGTCTAAATCTCTCAATGTATCGATTGTCTATGAAGATGATGGCGCAACCCTCACAGAATCCACAACCAACACTTCCAAAACACATTTTTCACCGAATTGGGAGAATGATAAACAATCACGCAAGGAATCGCGCACAAATCAATGGTATATGCATACAAAGCAAGCTTTTAAGCCTATATTTACACCCGCGTATAGCTCACCTAAAGATAAAAACAAAATAATCATTACAGCCACCATGCCACTTATTAAAAATGGCAAATTTACAGGCGTAATCAGTATGGATATCGCATTTGAGGAAATTAGTGCGCGACTAAAGCCTTTTGTAGATGCATTGCAAGAAAGTGAATTGATAATCACAGATTCTGCGGGCAATGTGTTTTATCATTCCAAAGCGCAAGAAAAAACTAAATTGATAAATGCAACTGATAGCACAATCGCGATAAGTGGCATTCAAGAAGCATTACAACAAGCGCAAGATATAGCCCAAACTAGCACAACAAGCGCGACCAAAACAAATCAGTTGGCAGAGCAAAAGGATTGGCAGGAACATTGGTTAGATTATAAAGATAGCCATAATGATACATACTTGGCTGTTTTTACAGAGCTTCCATTTGGGTGGATAGTGGCGGTTTGTGCGAATGAAAGTAAATATACTTCTGCGATTAGCACGCAATTTGGAATGATTTTTTTCATTGGAATTTTGTTTTTTGCTCTTGGTATGGTTGTGATTTTGTTTTGCATTCATCGCTTTATCTCCCCCCTCAAAACCATAGCAACAGGCTTATCAGAATTCTTTAAATATATCAATCACGAAGCCAAAGATGCAACAACACTTCAAATCAAAAGTGGCGATGAATTTGAACAAATTGCTCAAGCTATTAATGCAAATATACAACACACCAAACAATCCCTCCAAAAAGATCAAGAACTTGTCCAACAATCTCTAGCTGTTATAGAACACACAAGAGAAGGACATGTAGATCAAAGAATAACACTCACAGGAAGTAATTCAGAGCTAAATACACTCAAAGATTCTGTCAATAAACTTCTAGATCTTCTCTCAAGTGCTATTGGAAATGATTTACCAGAGCTTAATCGTGTATTTGATTCATTTGCAAAACTTGATTTTTCAACGCAAGTTAAAAATGCACAAGGAAGAGTAGAAGTGATTACAAATACTTTAGGTGAAGAAATACGAAAAATGCTCTCTGCTTCATCTGACTTTGCAAATACACTCAATACCCAAAGCAATAAACTTGAAGAAGCAGTCAATAATCTTACCCAATCCTCTCACTCTCAAGCAAGCTCATTAGAGCAAACAGCCACAGCAGTAGAAGAGATCACTTCTTCTATGCAAAATGTCTCAGGCAGGACTAATGAAGTAATCCAACAAACAGAAGATATACGCAATGTCATTGGTATCATACGAGATATAGCTGATCAAACAAATCTCTTAGCACTTAATGCTGCGATTGAAGCAGCAAGAGCAGGAGAGCATGGAAGAGGATTTGCAGTTGTTGCTGATGAAGTCAGAAAGCTAGCAGAGCGCACAGGAAAAAGTCTAGGAGAAATAGAGGCAAATACAAATCTACTTGTGCAATCAATCAATGATATGGCAGAATCTATCAAAGAACAAACAGCAGGTATTACCCAAATCAATGAAGCCATTTCAAATCTAGAATCTGTTACACAAAATAATGTAACTATTGCTAATACTAGCGCAGAGATTAGCAATGAAGTCTCATTGATTGCTAAGGCTATCTTAGATGATGCAAAAAAGAAAAAGTTTTAGGATTTAGATCCTAATATTTTTGCATAGAATCTAGATTCTAATTTACATATTTCCATAGGATCTAAATCCTAGCTTTTAAGCGATTTGAGCTGCGAGTTTGTTTTTCGCTTCGTCGATAGGCGACTAGCCTTATCTCCTTGCTCAAAACCGCACAATCTATCAAGCTCTTGCAAACTCATCTTAAAATCTCTTTTACGCTCTTTTTGTGTTTGCATAAATTCTAAAATCTAAAAATTAAAAAAGTCTAGAATTTTTTAATGCTTGCTTGTGTTTGCATAAATTCTAGTAGAATCTATGTTGTTTTTGTCGTCATTACTTGAGTAAGTGAAACGAACGAAGAATCCAAATCCAAACTAGAATCTAGATTCTAAATCATCATTGCGAGACTTCCACTAGGAAGTCGTGCAATCCAGCCTTTTGTCGTCATCACAAAGCCCCTTAGGGCTGTGGCAATGACGACAAAAACGACAGATTTTAGTAGAATCTATGTAAATTAGATTCTAGAATTTATGGGGTTGTGTTTTTAGGATTATTTAAGATTAAGGTTTTAAAAGTATAATTTCTTATCAAAATCAAACCTTAGCAATAACTTGCAATAAAGAAAAATGAAAGAAATAAAATGTCAAATGAAATAGATTTTAGTCAATTCAGTCAGTTGGGATTAAAAAAATCCGTCCTAAGAGGTATCGAGCGGATTGGATTCTCCACGCCTAGCCCTATCCAAACTCAAGCCATTCCAGCCATACTCAAAGGTGGCGATCTCATCGCACAAGCACAAACAGGCACGGGTAAGACTGCGGCTTTTGCGCTTCCGATTTTAAATAATTTGCAGCACAATGGCAAAATCGAGGCGTTAGTCATCACGCCGACAAGAGAATTAGCTATGCAAATTAGCGATGAGATTTTCAAGCTTGGGAAGTTTTGCGGGGTGAAAACCATTTGTGTGTATGGCGGGCAAAACATAAAACATCAAATCGGATTTTTGGATAAAAAGCCTCAAGTGATGATCGCAACTCCGGGGCGATTGCTTGATCATCTCAAAAATAACCGACTCAAAGGATTCGCGCCAAAAATAGTTGTGCTTGATGAGAGCGATGAAATGCTTGATATGGGCTTTTTAGATGATATTGAAGAGATTTTTGGGTATCTTCCAGAGGATATTCAGGTGCTTCTTTTTTCTGCGACAATGCCTAAGCCAATCCGAGATCTTGCAGATAAGATTCTGCTTAGCCCGACAAATATCAAAATCACACCCACTGAAATCACAAACACAGATATTTCGCAACGTTATTATGTAATCAATGAAGGTGAGCGCAATGACGCGATTTTGAGGCTTTTGGATACACAAGAGCCAACTTCATCAATCATCTTTACGCGCACAAAAAAAGAAGCTGATATGCTGAATGAAATGCTCTGCTCGCAAGGGTATAAATCAGTCGTTTTGCATGGGGATTTGGATCAAAGGCAACGTAGAGAATCTATCACTTCGTTTAAAAACAAAAAATCAAATATTCTTGTAGCAACTGATGTCGCAAGTCGTGGGCTTGATATTAGCGATGTTAGCCATGTGTTTAACTACCACATACCGCTAAATCCAGAAAGCTATGTCCATAGGATAGGGCGCACAGGGCGGGCGGGCAAAAAGGGTATCGCTATTACGCTTGTTACGCCATTAGAGTATAAAGAATTGCAGCGGATTCAAGATGATGTCGGCTCAAAATTAAAGCTCTTTGAGATTCCATTTAGCCAATCGCAAGGACTCAAAAAGCTTTTGGATCTTGAAGTCAGCAAAGAAGCTGTCGATATTTTTGGCTCAATCGGCACAGAAGTCGATCAGGCGCAGTTTTGTTTGAAGCTTTTGACTTTTTATCTCCAAAATAACAAAATCGGCTTGAGTAAAAAGCAAATCCAGAATCTATCACAAGAATCTAAGCCCTTTCACGCCAAAAAGCCCAAGCATACGCAAAGATCAAATAGATCACATCAACGACACAGCACACATAGAAATAAAGTGAGATAGGTTTGCTAGAGTTTGTGAGGAATGATGAAGAATTATGAGGAATTACGAGGTTTGCAAAAGTTTATATAAGAAAGTAAGTAAAAAAATAAAAAAGGAGAAAGTATGAAGGAAGCGACATATATTTGGAGAGATGGTGAGCTGATAAAATGGCATGATGCCACAACGCATGTGCTAAGCCACACATTGCATTATGGAAATGGCGCATTTGAGGGGACAAGAGCTTATATGACAGATAAGGGACTTGCTATTTTTAGGCTCAAAGATCATTGCAAAAGGCTTTTAGATTCTTGTAAGATTGTCGCTATTGCTTGTCCTTATTCACAAACTGAGTTGCAAAACGCACATATTGAGCTTTTGAAGGCAAATAAAAATGACTATACGACAAATGTCTATATCCGCCCGCTTGTATATCTTGGCTATGGGGTAATGGGCGTGTATCATGTGAATGCTCCAGTGCATACGATGATCGCTGCTTGGGAATGGGGTGCTTACCTTGGCGAAGATGGGATAAATAATGGAATCAAAGTCAAAATAAGCTCTTTTGTGCGTAATCCTATCAAATCCTCAATGGGTAAAGCAAAAGTTCCAGCAAATTATCTCAATTCACAAATGGCAAAATATGAAGCATTGGCTTGTGGCTGCGAAGAGGCGCTATTGCTTGATGATAATGGCTGTATCGCAGAGGGAAGTGGCGAGTGCTTTTTTATCGTGCGTAATGGTATGCTTATCACGCCACCACAAACCCACACGCTAGAGTCAATCACTCAAGCAAGTGTGATTGAGATTGCTAAGGATTTGGGGATTGAGGTTGTGATACGTGATATTACACGCGATGAAGTCTATATCGCTGATGAGGCGTTTTTCACAGGCACTGCTGCGGAGGTTACGCCCATTAGAGAAGTGGATTTTCGCACGATAGGCTCTGGCACAGCAGGAGAGATAACCAAAAAACTGCAAGCAGAATTTACAAAAGTCGTCATGGGCAAAAACCCAAAATATGCACATTATCTCACTTATATTGATTAGAAAGGATTACAATGCCAATTGATTTAAACGAACATTTAAGACAAAAAAAACAAAACCTTCCTCCAAAAGAGAATCCAAATAATGGCGATAATCAAAACGACCAACCACCAAAAAATGACTGGAATAATCAAAACAGAAACAATAAGGGCGATAGGAATAATCGCTCATTTCCTGATCCTGCGAATTTGAATTTTTCTTTTTTGAATAACAAATTTATCGCAAGCATTATTGTGATTGTGTTGCTTGGGTTGTTGTTTTTGATGGCAAAGCCATTTGTTGTGATTAATTCTGGTGAAGTTGGAATCAAAGTTAATCTTGGGGCGTATGAGCCAGAGCCACTTGGCGCGGGGTTGCATTTTTTTGTGCCGATGATTCAGCATATTATTATTGTTGATACGAGAGTCAAAACACTTCATTTTACAAATAACGAAGATACTGATAAAAGATCAAATCAAAGTATCGCTCAAAAAGCTCCTATTCAAGTGCGCGATAAATTAGGGCTTGATGTAGAGATTGAGCTGACTTTGAAATATCAGCTTGATCGCACAAAAGTATCAAAAACAATTGAAAAATACACTACTTTATGGGACGAAGTTATCATTGTGCCCGGGATTTTAGAAGTGGTTGGAAGTGTGATTGGGAATTATAATGCCGAAGAATTGCCAAGCAAAAGAGATGAGATTGCTAACCTTATCGCTTCAAATTTTCAAGGCAAAATCAATGCGATCGAGGATAAGCCGGTGCGACTAGATTCTGTGGAATTGCGAAAGATTATCTTGCCTAAAGAAGTCAAAGACAAAATCGAGCAAGTCCAAGTTGCCAAACAAGAAGCTGAAAAAGCCAAAGAGGAAGCTAAAGCATTGCGAGAACGTTCACAAGGTAGGGCAGATGCGGTGATCATCGAGGCAAAGGGGCAAGCAAGGGCAAATCAACTTGTAAGCGAGTCTCTTTCATCAAGGTTGCTTGAGCTACGACAAATCGAGACACAAGGCAAGTTTAATGACGCCCTCAAAGAAAATAAAGATGCACAGATTTTTCTTACACCCGGTGGTGCAGTGCCAAATATTTGGGTTGATAGCAAAAGCACAAAGCAAAACTCAAGCATCTCAAAATAGCATCGCAGAAATCTTTGTATGAAATCTTTAATTGATAAGCTAGATTGGCAAAAGTCAAGCTTGATTCCAGCGATTATCCAAGAATACCAAACAAAAGAGATTCTTATGCTTGCGTTTATGGATAAGCAAGCATTAGAGCTGACACTTCAAACCAAGCAAATGCATTATTTTTCTCGCTCAAAAAATAGAATCTGGAAAAAGGGCGAGCAAAGCGGGCATATCCAGAATCTCAAACGATGTTTTATAGATTGTGATAATGATAGCCTGCTCTTTGAAGTAGAGCAAGTGGGAGTGGCGTGCCACACAGGAAGAAAGAGTTGTTTTTTTCAAGAGATTACACTAGATTCTAATGAGGTTGTTTGTAAGGATTATGAAAATGATAGCGTGAGCGTTGATTATGGGGTGATTGATACGCTTTATCATACGCTTTTAGAGCGCAAAAATGCCGATCCTGCTAGCTCTTATACTGCATCTTTGTATGCCAAAGGTGAAAACGCCATAGGCAAAAAAATCATCGAAGAAGCGGGCGAAGTCGTGATGGCATTAAAAGATAAAGACCCAAAACAAATCGTGTATGAATCTGCGGATTTGGCTTATCATACGCTTGTAGCACTTGCGTTTGCGCATATACACCCTGATCAAATCACCCAAGAGCTTGCGAGGCGATTTGGCTTAAGCGGGATAGATGAAAAGGCAAGCAGAAAAGATAAGTAAAAGGCAACCAAAGATAATCAAAAAAGGATTAGCGTGCAAGCATTGATCGGATTCAAGACTTTATTTTTTGATGCGCTGACACATATTACAATTACCGAACTAAGCGTTTTTACGCTTTTTTTCTTGGTTTTTATGCTTTTTGCGTTTATCTCGCTTATTTTTTGGCATTATCGCGTGGTGTTTGCTCTTTTTGTGGTGCTAGATTTTGGTATTTTGCTGTGTATGCCATTTGGTATGGAGGTGGTAATTAAAAAATTTATCTTTCCGCTTCAAATCCACTCCGAGCGGTTTAATCCACTCACCTATACGACAGGGCTTAGCTTTGATATTGTGTTTCAAAACAAATCAAAACTCAAAATCACAGAATGCGTGCTAAGTGCGATTGTATTGCATGATGAAAAAAGCTTTGTCGATAAAATGAAAAATAAAATATTGCCACTTAATGCCTATATCACAACTCTTCATCATGAGCTAAAACCTAATGAAACTTACAAATGGCAGGGTATTATCGATGGCTACAATGCCCCAAATCACGACTACAAAATAAATTTCGGCTGTCATTAGATTTTAGACGATAGGACCCAAAATCTCGATGCAAACACAAATCAAATATGGAATGACTCTATTTATTGATTTACTCCCATAAATTAAGGTAATATACCATGTATAAACGCATAAAACCCTATCAAGTGCAAATTAGTGCAAACATAAGCCTAGATTGCCTCGTAGCTAAATCTAAGGATTAAGGAAAACCATGCAAAATCCACCAACTCTAGCACTTCTGATACCTTGCTACAATGAGGAGGAGATGATAGAACAAAGCCTTGCGACTTTGAGTGCAAAAATGCGCTCACTTATCGCTTCGCACAAAATCGCAAAGGATAGCTTTTTGTGCTTTATTGATGATGGAAGCACAGACAACACTTGGGAAAAACTCTGCGCTCTTTTGAGCACAAAAGATTCTGTGTCGGCAAATTTGACACCAAATAATCAGAATCTACATAAACAGAATCTACAAAACTTAGCAGAATCTAGCCACAAATCTACCCTAGATTCTCCTCACAATATCGCAATGCACGCTAAATCTGCCCCCCCCCCATTGAGATTTTAGAGCAAAAAACCTCGACACAACAAACCACTACAAATAAGTATAATCCACTCACGCACGCTGACACGCTAAAGGGGGTAGTCCTTCGTCTATCCGGCAATAGAGGCACACAAAGTGCATTGCTTTGCGCGCTTGAATTCGTCAAAGATAAGTGCGATTGCGCCATTAGCATAGATTGCGATTTGCAACAAGACATTCAAAAGCTTGATGACTTTATCGCAGAATTCACACAAGGAGCGGACATTGTCTATGGTATCCGCACCAATCGCGCTAGCGATTCTTTTACCAAAAAACACACTGCGCTTTTGTTTTATAGGCTTATGAATCTTATGGGTGCAAAAACTATCTACAATCATTCTGATTATCGCTTGCTAAGTGCTCGTGCAATAGATGCGCTATTGGAATTTAAAGAGGTCAATCTCTTTTTGCGTGGGCTTGTGCCATTGCTAGGCTTTAAGAGTGCGCGTGTGTATTTTGATGTTAGAGAGCGCACTGCGGGGAGTTCGAAGTATTCTTTTGCCAAACTTTTTTCGCTCGCGTGGAATGGCATCACAAGTTTTTCTGTTACGCCATTGCGGATTATTAGTATGCTTGGCGTGGTGTTTTTCCTTATCTCGATGCTATATGGGGGCTATGTGCTTTATGCGAAGTTTTTCACCACAAAAGCTGTGCAGGGCTGGGCTTCGACGCTTATTATTATGTGCTTTTTTAGTGGCGTGCAACTGCTAAGCCTTGGCGTCATCGGCGAATATATTGGCAAAATCTATATCGAGTCCAAAAAACGTCCACGCTATTTTCTCCAAGAGGTGCTCGAGGGGCAAATCTAGCCTGCTAGATTCTGCGAGAGGACTCACATTTGATTTATTTAGATTCTAATTAACTTAGCGCGTTTTGTGCGATTTCTCGCGCTTTTTGCAAGGCTTCTTGTATCTTGCTTGCATCTTTCCCGCCGGCTGTGGCAAAGTCATCGCGCCCGCCACCGCCACCGCCTAAAATTTGCGCGACTTCTTTCACCCACGCGCCTGCTTTGAGTTTCGCGCCTTTAGAATCTAGCCCTTTTATGCCCGCTGCAAGCGCGATTTTCCCGCTTGATTCTGAAATAAGCAAAATTGCGACCTTGTCATTTTCATTTTTTGCCCTATCGATGAGCTCTTTTATATCGCCTTGTGCGCTATTTTCAATTTGCGCGATGATTAATTTCACTTCGCCGATGTTTTGCGCGTTTAGCCTATGTACACTTGGCGCGCTTTTTTGACGCTTTTCTTTGAGTTCTTTAACTTGTGCTTTTAATTTATCTATGCCAAGTTGCAGATTCTGCGCTTTGAGGCTTTCTCTTGCCATTTCCACTTCTTTTAGCGCGCTTTTGCCATAATGATATGCCGCTAGCCCGCACACGGCTTCAATCCTTCTAACGCCACTGCTTACACCGCTTTCTTTCACGATATAAAAGCTGCCAATTTGCGCTGTATTTTCTACATGGATACCACCGCATAGCTCAATAGAATCTCCAAAAGTGATTACACGCACGACATCGCCATATTTTTCGCCAAATAATGCCATAGCACCCTTTGCTTTTGCCTCTTCTATCTCCATAGTTTCACAAATTTGCGCGCTTGCCTTTATGATTTGGGCATTGACTAGCTCTTCTATTTGTTCTAATTCCGCACTGCTTAAGGCTTTGGGGTGAGAAAAATCAAAGCGCAAGCGATTAGATTCCACAAGGCTGCCTGCTTGGGCAATATGCGTGCCTAAGATTTTACGCAAGGCATAATGCAATAAATGCGTCGCGCTGTGATGCTTCATAATTTCAAATCGCGCGCTATCCACTTCTGCTTGGATTTTATCACCAACACTCAAGTTCTGCAAAGCTTCTATGCGCGAGAGATTAAGCCCGAAGTATTTTTGTGTGTCAAGCACTTTTGCTAAAGGTTTAGAATCTGTTTTGTGGATTGCTTCAAATAAAAGTCCTTTATCCCCCACAGGTCCGCCAGATTCTGGATAAAAAGGCGTTTTATCAAGCATTACCCAGCCCTGCTCGTTTTGCCCTAATTTTTCAATTATTTTAAAATCACCATTGAGCAACGCGAGAATCTTACTTTGCTCTTGCTGTGCTTGTTTTAAGTCATAACCTATAAATTCGTTTTCACCAAATGCACTTAGAAGTTCCTTAAAGTCGCCCTCTTTGAGCACGTCCCCGCTACCTTTCCAGCTTGCTTTTGAGCGGCTTTTTTGCGCGTCCATGTTTTTTTCAAATACCACTAAATCCACCTCGATATTTTTATCGCGCAACATATCTTGCGTTAAATCAAGTGGGAAGCCGTAGGTGTCGTATAACTTAAACGCCACTTCACCGCTAAATAACAAGGGCTTGTCTTTCAGCGATACATCATTGTGTTGTACGTTTGGATTTTGTTTAGAATCTTTATGGATTGCTTCGCTTTGCTCTTGCAAAGCTCGCAATGACGATAGGGCAGAATTAAATAATTCCATTCCCGATTCTATCGTTTCAAAAAACCTCTCCTCTTCATTCCTGCACTGCTCCTTTATCACCTCTTTGCGCTCAAGCAAAAAGCCATAATGCCCGCCCATAGACTCACAAACAGAATCTAGCACTTCAAACAAAAAGGGTTTTTTTAGCCCAAGCAAGTAGCCATGCCGCACCGCGCGCCGCAAGATTCTACGCAAAACATAGCCGCGCCCTTCTTTGTCAAAATTCACGCCTTGCGCGAGCAAAAATGCCACACTTCTGGCGTGGTCAGCTATCACACGAAAGCTAGCGATTTGTTTGCGCAATTCATTTAAGCGCGCACTATCAAAATTCATCGCATTATCCAAAAGCGCGTCATCGTGGTAATAAGTTAGCCCCGTGAGTTTTTCAATGCACTGCATTAAGGGCGCAAAAAGC
Source organism: Helicobacter fennelliae (assembly GCF_900451005.1). NCBI lineage: Bacteria > Pseudomonadati > Campylobacterota > Epsilonproteobacteria > Campylobacterales > Helicobacteraceae > Helicobacter > Helicobacter fennelliae. Next base: position 1,028,875 of record NZ_UGIB01000001.1, on the reverse strand, counting down.
GAGGTGTCAAAGTTATTTATCTTTTTTTCCAAAAGTGCAATGACGCGTTCTAAGCCCATTCCTGTGTCAATGCTTGGCTTTGGCAGCGGGGTTCTCACGCCGTCTTTTTGCTCAAACTGCATAAACACGAGATTCCAAATTTCTAAGAATCTATCGCCTTCCCCGCCGAAATAATCCTCGCTCGTATGAAAATATTTTGCGCCTTGGTCGACATAAATTTCACTACAAGGTCCGCAAGGTCCGCTATCTCCCATTTGCCAAAAATTGTCTTTATCGCCCATTCTTTTTATGCGGCTTGCCTCAATATGCGCGCTCCATAGCTCAAAGGCTTCATCATCGCTTTCATGAATGGTTACATACAGCACGCTTTTATCAAAGCCTAGAATCTGCGTTACAAATTCCCACGCAAAAGCAATCGCCTCTTTTTTGAAATAATCACCAAAGCTGAAGTTGCCAAGCATTTCAAAAAGTGTGTGGTGGCGCGCAGTGTAGCCGACATTTTCTAAGTCATTATGCTTACCACCTGCGCGCATACTAAGCTGCGAGCTTGTCGCCCTTGGGGGCGTTGGCGTGGGAATCTTGCCTGTGAAAATATCCTTAAACTGCACCATTCCAGCGTTGGTAAAAAGCAGGCTCGCATCATCAGGCACAAGTGGCATTGAGGGGTAAATTTTATGCCCGTTTTTGTGGAAGTAGTCTAAATACGTAGCCCGCACATCAAGGGTTTGAGGATTCATAAGAAAAAAGCCTTTAGGTTGGATTTGTGAAAAATGGGCTTCATTATAGCAAAATTCACATCATAGCAAAATTCACATCAAATGCCACATAATGCTTCAATACCCTTCAAAAATCAAATGATAATCCTCAAAATCCATTTTAGATTCTGCGCTTTCATCAAAATGTTGATTCTGGGGTTGGTTGGCTGGAATATCGATAAAATCCTGCGTAGTAGGTGAAGTGGAATTTGAATTGGAATCTAGCGTAGAATCCAAAATAGATTCCGGTTTAGATTCTAGCGTAGATTTTGAAGTGGATTCTGAAGATGTTTGGTGATTAGATTCTGCTTGTGTGTTTTGTTGTGTGGTTTTGGCGGATTGTCGTTGGGTTTGGCGATTGTGGAATGAATTAGCAATGGCTTGGTTTTTGGCTGAGAGTTTTGCCACATTTGTCGCGTTAGATTTTGTCGTAGTCGGTTTTGTCGCGCTGGATTTTGCTAGAGGTAGAGATTTTGAGTTACTTTGTGCTGTGATTTGGTTTTTGTTTTGTGATAATGCAAGATGTGGTGGAAGATAGGATTGCAAAAGAGCTATTTTTTTTGTAATGCTTTTATAATACGATTCTGCAAGCACATTGCTTGTTTTGTCTTTTTCCCATTTAAAGCCTTTATTATAGGATTTAATCGTATTTTTAAGATTTTTTTTGTGGTAATTATACCAATACAATAATGTGCTTAAGGCGATTTGGCTTGCAAAGTCTTTGTCATCAATTAGCATTTGCCCCATGACATTACGCGTAAAGTCAGAATCTTTGTAGTTTGAATAATATTTGATAACGACAGGAATATGCGCGTGATATAGCCCTGCTGATGGATCAGAAAAATTCATCATATATGCGCCCGCACAGGATTCTTGCCACGCGATAGCTGCCATAATGTAGCCCATACCTTGTTTTGCGCCAAATGTATAGGCGTAGATGAGATTATCTTTTTGAGATTTTGAGAAATTTTTTGGATTTGAGCATTCGATTTTGGGAAAAGCGAGCGGACTCCCAACGCTATATACACAGCCCACCAAAAAAATACCCAAAAAAACACTGATGAACTTTTTCAATAAAAACCTTTTAATTTTTGATTTGATACAATCACGCAATTATATCCAAAAAGGATCGTCTTGAAAACAGAATTATTGATTGAGATTTTGACCGAAGAATTGCCCGCGATTCCATTTCTCAAAGAATGGAAAAATATCCCTACCAAATGGAAGCAAGCATTGCAAAAACAGCACATAGACGCGGAATGCGAGATTTATTTTACCCCTCGCAGAATCTGCATTTTTGCAAGAGATTTTCCATTACAAACGCAAGATATTGTGAGTGAATTTTTTGGACCGCCATTGCAGATTGGCTATATTGATGGCGATCGCCTAAAGGGCTTATCTCAAGCTGGTATTGGGTTTTTAAAAAAGGCAAATATCACAAAAGAGCATCTCACCACAATTACAAAAGACAATAAAGAGGTGCTTTATGCCAAACGCATTCTCTCTGGCGTGCCAAGCAAGCAAATTATCGTAGAAGTGGTGGTAGAGTTTTTGGATTCTTTGCAGTTCGGTAAATCTATGCGCTGGGGAAGCAATCAAAAATCTTTCATTCGTCCTATTCGCAATATTTTGATCTTGCTTGATAAGACACACATCACGACTAAAGCATTTGGACAGCAAGGATATGCAGCGACACTTTTGCATAGGGATTTTGGTGGAGAGTGGGTGCAGATTTCAAGCCTTGATTGCTACCTAAAATCGCTACAAAATGGCGGGATTATTCTTGATTATGAGCAGCGCAAAAGTTTGATTCTCTCACAAATTCAGCACATAGAGCAACAGCATCACATCAAAGTTGAAATCGATCAGAATCTACTTGATGAAATCGGCGCGATTACAGAATACCCAACCGCGCTTTTAGGGCATTTTGATAAACAATTTCTCTCTCTGCCAAAAGAAGTTATCATTACTTCGATGAAAGAAAATCAGCGGTATTTTGGCGTATATCAAAAACATCACAAAAACGACTCTCAAAATAATTGCCAAAATGATTGTTTATATAATGGATTTATAGTCGTTGCAAACTCGACGACAAAGGATTTTAGCCAAATCATAAGTGGCAATGAGCGCGTGCTTAAAGCGCGCTTAAGTGATGCGATGTTTTTTTATCAAAATGATATAAAAACCCCACTACAAAGCGCACCTTTGGCAAAAATCGCATTTGTTGATGAGCTTGGAAGTATGCTTGATAAAGTCAGAAGAGAGCAGGCTATTGGTGCATATCTTGCTCAAAAATACAACCAGAATCTAGATTTTATCACCAAAGCACTTGAATTTGCAAAAAGTGATTTATTAAGTGAAATGGTCGGAGAGTTTCCGGAGTTGCAGGGCATTATGGGGTATTATTATATGCTCGCACAGCATAATGACGCGCCATTGGCACTTGCCATAAAAGAGCAGTATTTGCCAAATAGCGAGCATTCTGCCTTACCTAGTAATGTCGCTAATGCCATTGTTGCGATGAGTATAAAGCTTGATAATTTGCTCTCACTCTTTAGCATAGGCAAGATTCCAAATGGCTCAAAAGATCCATTTGCGTTGCGTAGAGCGGCAAATGGATTGCTTAAAATTATTTTAGAATTTAATTTAGAATTTGATTTGGATTCTGATTTGCAGATTCTCACACAAGGCGCGCCAAACACCCCAAATACACCAAACCAGAATCTAAATGGCGCAAAAAATAGCGCAAGCGTTTATAAGGCATTTGATATAGATCTTTTGCGCTCATTTTTGCTTGAACGATTAGAATCTATCCTTAAGCTTAATGCACTACTCTTTAGAAGTGTAGCCAAAAGCGATACAAAAGAGATTCTGCGTTTGTGCTCTAATGCTAAGGCTTTGGAGTTACTTTTAGATAGAAGCGATAGAGAGCAGCTTATTAGTGTGTTTAAACGAGTTGCCAATATCACAAAAGATATGAGTAAAGACACTGATATAAGCATTGATGAGAAGTTATTATCTGCGCCACAAGAGAAGTTTTTGTATGAAGCGCTAAAGGGCATTTGGGCTTTGGATTCACTAGATTCATTAGATTCTACAAGTTTTTTGGAGCGACTTTTTGAGTTGCGATTGCCATTAGAGGCGTTTTTTGAGTATGTTATGGTGAATGATGAGAATCTAAATATTCGCAAAAACCGCAAAGCTCTTATTTTTGCGATTTATTTGGAGTTCAAAAAAATCGGCGATCTCAAGGAGCTTGCGATATAAACTCAAAAAATGTGAGTAAAATATTTTTTATCACAAGAATTTATGTAAATACATTACAAAGTTTTAATAAAACCATTGTAAAATCCTAAGTCCATTTTGATTTTTGGGGTTACAATGAAGATTCTGTTTTTAATCTGTTTATGTAGCGGGGCTTTGCTAGCACAGACAATCAGCAAAGAAGCGTTTTTTGAAGCGATTGAAAAAAATTCAATCAGTCTTGTCAAAAACAAAGCCCAATTTCAAAGCCTTTTAGAAGATCAAAAAGCCATGAATTCGTGGAATAGCCCATACGCTGAAATCGAGGGCGGAATGACAAAAAATCCTCTAGGCAGGCAAGAGCTTGAGACGACAACGCTTTTTATGGTTAATCCAAAGCTTCCATGGGTGCAGACACTTCTCCACAAAAGCCTAAAGCTTCAAGGCGAGCAGTATCAAAAAACATATACCCTCTACAAAAACCTAGCCTTTATCTCGGCAAAGCAAACCTATCTCACCTATGTCATCACCAAAGAAAAATACAAAATCTACTCACAAAGAGAGCTAAATTTCCTCTCACAGCTCAAAATCGCCAAAGCCAAACTCAATGCCGGCGGAATGTCGCAAAAAGACTATATCAGCTTTAATAACTCATATTTAGATGCAAAACTCTTAAAAAAGCAAGCCCAAACGCAACTCTTAGATTTGCAAAAAGTCTTGCATCAGCTTTTGGGAATCCAAAACACGCACGCAATCCAAGACATCGAAGATGTGATTGAGCCTGTGCGCGATATTGAAATCAATGGGCTTGGCTTTGGCTATATCCAAATCAGTATGGATTTTGTGTATAATGCGCTCAACGATTCAGCTTATATGCAAATCCTTGATTTACAAGCCAAAACTTACCAAAATAGTGCAAAACTTGCAAATCGCGATCGTTTTGATAGCTTTGAGCTAGGTGCTGGGATTATTAGTTCTGAAAGCTCAAATGGAGCGGCATTTAGATTCTCGATTCCGCTTCCTATAACGCCTAAAAATACACATCTCAAAAGAAAATATCTTGCATTACAAAGTGGGGCATTACGAGAGGGGGAAATCACAAAAACAAATCTCTACATTAGTGCGGATTCGTATTGGGATCAGCTTCAGAGCAAAAAGCATTATATTGAACTCCAAAAAGAAAATATAGAAAACAAAAAAAGCCTCGTAGAAATGGGGAAAATCGCTTATGAAGCGCAAAAAATAAGCCTCTTTGAATATCTTGCGTATCAAAACTCATATATGGATAGTTTGATAACGCTTGCAGACGCAAAGCTTGAATATGTAACCATTCAATCAATGTTAGAAGAAACTTTAGGAATAATGTTAGGAGAGCAAGAATGAAAAAGTTTATTATAGTCTCTGTAATGGGATTTAGTTTAGCATTTGGATACAACGAAATAAAAATCAGCCAAGCTCAAATTCAAGGCTTAGGAATCAAAAACATTCCAATCCAAAATCCTGCCATTATACGCGGTGTTCCATTTAATGCACTGATTGATTTTGATGATAAAGATTCTACCACGCAAAGCTCGACATTTGATGTGATTGTGGTGGCGATATACAAAAGAGAGGGAGAATCCATAAAAGCAGGGACAGAAGTTTGTGAGATCAGCTCAAATGAGCTAAACGCGCTGTATTATGAGCTTCAAAATACGATTAATAAATATCGTGTCGCTGAAGAAATAGCGCGTAAAGACAAAGAATTGTTTGAAGCAGGTGTGATCTCTCAGCGAGAATATCAAGTCAGCTATCTTGCAAGTAATGAGCTTTATCTTAAGCTCTCACAGCTCAAAAGCACTTTTCGACTCTTTGGGATCGATCCTGACAATCCCACAGGAAAATATGGCTTCAGAGTAATTGCTAAAGATAATGGAATCTTATCAGTCGCACCAAAAAAGACAGGCGAGAAGATTCCAGCTTTTACGCCTTATGTCAGAATCTCCAAAAACAACAATCTCCTAGCGCGCATTCGGATTCCGCTTTCAATCTCAGAATATGTGCTTCCGGGCTCAAAAGTGTATAGCGAAAAAGGGCAATACATCGGCGATATTACAACCGTCTCTGTTGTCATTGATAGGACAAATAACTCTATCACTGCCACAGCCGATCTCAAAGGATCAGATGAGGGGACTTTTAGGGTTGGGGAAATTGTTGATATATATATCAAAGGCGAGCAGCCAAAAGGCACATTTGCTGTGCCATCAGATGCGGTGATTAAAAACGAAAAAGATGATTTAATCTTCATCAAAACAAAAAATGGCTATTTGCCAAAAGTTGTCAGAGTGATAGAAAAACGAAGTAAGTCGTTTGTGATCGATTCACAAGGGCTTAAGGGAAATGAGCAAATCGCATCAGGCGCACTCATACCCCTTAAAGGACTTGTCAATAATATAGGAGTGAGATAATGCTTGCTCGAATTATTGAGTTTTCTTTATTACGTAGAATCATTATTGTTATTTTAGCACTTGGGCTGCTTGGATTTGGTGGGTATAGTTTTTTAAGCATACCTATTGATGCATTTCCTGATGTCTCTTCCACACAAGTGCGCCTAACGATAAAAGCTCCGGGTATGTCTCCTGAAGAAGTAGAAAATCGCGTTGTGCGTCCATTAGAGCTTGAGCTTCAAGGACTACCAAATCAAAAAATCCTCCGCTCAAACTCCAAATATGCCTTAGCTGATATTGTGCTTGATTTTGATGATAGCGTCAATATCTATCTTGCACGGCAAATGACAAGCGAGCGACTCACTGATGCACTAGCAAATCTTCCTGAAGGCGTTGAAGTCGGACTTGCACCGATTGTTACGCCACTTTCTGATATGTTTATGTTTACTATTGATGGAGATTTACCAAATATCGAGAAGCGACAGCTTTTGGATTTTGTGATACGTCCGGCTGTAAGGACGATTAAAGGTGTAGCTGATGTTAATAGCCTTGGTGGATTCTCAAAAGCCTTTGTGGTGATTCCAGATTTTAATACTATGGCGCAACTTGGCGTTACGATCACAAAGCTTGAAGAAGCCCTTAGTGCGAGCCTCAAAAATGATGGCGCAGGGAGGGTTGATAGAGATGGCGAGAGCTATTTAGTCAAAATCCAAAATGCAGCCCTCACACCAAAAGAAATCGAGGCGATTACTTTGCAGACAAATGCCGGATTTGTCCGAATCGCGGACTTTGCTGATGTCAGCACAAGCTATTTGACAAGGCTAGGGTTTGTAACCAAAGATGGAGTTGGCGAAACGACTGAAGGAATGGTGCTTTCACTCAAAGGCGCAAACTCAAAAGAAACCATTGTCAAAATCAAAGAAAAATTTGAAGAGCTTAAGCCACTTTTGCCTGAAGGTGTGAGTTTAAATATCTTTTATGACAGATCGGATTTAACTCAAAAAGCCGTGGATAATGTTACAAAAGTGCTTATTGAAGCCATTGTGCTTATTGTTGTGTTGTTGTTTTTGTTTTTGGGAGATTTGCGCGCAGCCATAGCTGTGAGCGTGATATTGCCACTTGCACTCTCTGTGGCATTTATCTGCATGAGTCTTAATGGAATGACAGCAAATCTGATGAGCTTAGGAGGGTTAGCCATAGCGATTGGGATTCTTGTAGATTCTGCTGTGGTTGTCGTAGAAAACGCATTTGAGCGTCTTAGCTCAAATACAACCACCACAAAGCTACACGCAATGTATCGCGCGTGCAAGGAGATTTCAGTATCAATTGTGAGCGGGATTATCATCATTATCATATTTTTTATTCCTATCCTTACGCTTGAGGGCTTAGAAGGAAAAATGTTTGCACCATTAGGCAAAAGCATTGTGTTTGCATTGCTTGGATCATTGGTGCTCTCAATCACTGTTGTGCCGGTTGTTGCTTCATTGGTGCTTAAGACAAAAGAGCACAAAGAGACTTTTTTGACACGATTTTTTTACAGAATCTACACGCCAGCCCTGCAATTTTGCCTTAATCATAGCAAGCTTGTAATCAGCTGTGCAGTTGTGTTTTTGGTTTTTGCGTTGTCGTTGTTTTCATTTGTGGGTAAAGCCTTTATGCCAACTCTTGATGAAGGTGATGTGGTTTTGACAATCGAGACAACTCCATCAGTTTCACTCGCGCAATCACGAGAGATTCTGCTTAAAATCGAAAAACAAATCCTTGATTCAGTTCCAGAAGTCAAAACCATTGTCACAAGGACAGGTTCTGATGAGTTGGGATTAGACTTATCAGGGCTTAATCAAACCGATGCGTTTATATCATTCCACCCAAAAGAGCAGTGGCAAGTCAAGACAAAAGAAGAGCTGATTGCTAAAATCTCAAATTCACTTAATGATTTTGTAGGGATAAATTTTATTTTCACACAGCCCATTGATATGAGGATTTCAGAAATGCTAACCGGTGTGCGCGGGGATTTGGCGATCAAAATCTTTGGCGATGATATTTTTACGCTCAATGAATTAAGCAATCAAATCAAAACAATCATTGAAGGCGTGCGTGGCGCGACAGAAGTTTTTACAACGCTCAATAAAGGTGTAAATTATCTTTATATCACGCCGGAGAAGCACACGATGTCAAATGTCGGAATCTCTGTTGATGAATTTTCAAAATTTATGAAATCCTCTCTTGAGGGCGTGATTGTCTCATACATTCCTATGGGTGTGGCAAGGATTCCGGTAATGATCCGTCAAGATCCAGAGATTTCGACTGATATTACCAAGCTTGAAGCCCTTGAGATGTTTTCTTCGCGCGGGTATGTTGTGCCTATCAGCTCGATTGCAGAGATCAAAGAAGTTGATGGACCAGTTACGATTGTGCGTGAAAATAATCGAAGAATGAACGTTGTGCGAAGCAATGTCAAGCATAGGGATTTGGGAGGCTTTGTTGAAGAAGTGAAGTCCAAAATCTCTCAGCAAGTCAAACTTCCGCCAAATTATTTTATTACTTATGGTGGGCAGTTTGAGAATCAGCAGCGGGCAAATGCGCGATTTGCGGTTGTGATTCCGATTAGTATCGTTGTGATATTTTTTATTTTATATTTTACTTTTAAGAGCATTCCTCTAGCACTACTTATTTTGCTTAATATTCCATTTGCTGTTACAGGCGGGCTTATATCGCTATTTTTATCCGGCGAATACATCTCCGTGCCAGCGAGCATTGGGTTTATTACATTATTTGGTATTGCAGTGCTTAATGGCGTGGTGATGATTGGGTATTTCAAAGAGCTTATTAAGCAAGGCAAAAGCATAGATGAAGCCGTTGTTATGGGTGCGAAGCGACGATTGCGCCCGATTTTGATGACTGCATTTATCGCAGCATTTGGGCTTATACCAATGCTCCTCTCTCATGGCGTAGGAAGCGAAGTGCAAAAACCATTAGCAATCGTTGTGCTTGGTGGGCTTGTAACCTCAAGCTTGCTGACATTGCTTCTTTTGCCAGTTATGTTTAGAATCATTGCCAAAAAAATCTCTATTTAGGAATGTTTAGATGTGTTTATTGCAAATTTATATCGATAGCAAGCTCAAAGATCACATTGTAGATGCGCTTTTGGAGCGGAGCTTAAATAATTTTTATTACACAGACTGCAACAAATACGCAGCCATTGATTTACTTTTGAGTGAGCGAGAGCAGGTGAGCGGACGCAAAGAATACGGAAGCCTTTGCCTTTTTGTCGAATACGATGTCGCGATTGAGTTAAGCGAGTTTTTTCATCAAATCTATGGCAAAGAAGATGTGAATTGCTTTGTATTTCGAGGCATAGAACGACTTTAACTTGCTATAATTCAGACAAAACCAGAATCTAAAAGGAATACTATGAGTCTTAAAACAAAATTCGCCCAAAAGTTACGCAATCTTTTAGGCGTGCAGCAACTCTCATCTATGGTCAATCAAGAATTGCGCACCAATCGTGCATTAAGTATTCTTTCATCTTTAGGACTTCCCAAAGATGTGGAGCTTAGTTTGCAGCTTGCGCTCTATCCGCAGCCAAATGAAAAAAGTGGCATTACATTACTTACTTCTACACAAGAGTATTTGATGATTAAAAACTATCTCTCTTTAGTCCGACCATTCAAATCTCGCTCACTTCATCTCGCGCGTATCGGCGGCAGAGGCGATGGTGGATATGTCATGCTTGATATAGAATCTGATGTAGAATCTAAAGCAAATGACGCAAATAATATAAGTCATAATAATTGCCCCCCCCCCAAACAGGATTTAGGTAATAATTCTTCTCTTTCAAGCTCTTTTCTTTTAGATTCTTCTACAAATCTTTCTTTTGCAAAATTTTCTTCTGCAAAGCCCAAAGCCATATCCTTAGGCGTTTCGGCTTATTCTCCTTGGGATCTTGAAATGGCACAAAAGGGCTATCAAGTGATCGAATATGACGCAAGTATCGAAAAATCGCCCTATAATCACCCAAATATTACTTTTGTCAAAAAATTTGTCGGCACAGAAGATGCCCGTGATACCATAAGCTTTGAGTCCGTGATACAAAGCCAGAATCTAGATCCAAACGCGTATAATGTCTTGCAAGTGGATATAGAAGATAGCGAATGGGCGATTTTAGAAAAGGCTGATTTGCAGCTTATCGCCAAATATTTTCCGCAAGTGCTTTTTGAATTCCATAATTGCAATCCTTGTGATGAGGCATTAAGTGCGAGGCGATTGCAGATTCTCTCCAAGATAAATGAATTATACGCGCCTATCCATACACATTTCAATCATCACGGATGCGCTTTTTATGCGATTATGGATAATGAGTATAAAAATGGGCTGTTTTGGTGCGACACGATAGAAGTCTCTTATATCCGCAAAGATCTGCTACCACATGATGCTAAGCCACTCTCTGGAGTCGGGCTGCGCGTAGGGCTAGACACTCCAAATAGTCTATTTTTTCCAGATTTACCACTTGTTTTTAGGGATTAGAGCAAGACTTTGTGTTTTATCTTTTAGAGAATCTAGACTTGTTGGCAAGCGATTCCAAATGAGATTCCAGGGTTTAGTCAGATTTTAGGTATTTTTGCTACAATACCAATTTCACAGAATCTAGAGAGGTGTCCGAGTGGTTGAAGGAGCACGCCTGGAACGCGTGTAAGGTGCAAGCCTTCGAGGGTTCGAATCCCTTCCTCTCTGCCATATCTAAAAGCTCTCATCTGCGCGCGGATCTCGCATATCGCGCCAAATATTCCAAAAATTCCCCTTTAGTCTCATAAATGGCTCTGCAAACTCTATCTCTAAAGTCTGCCTTGAGAAGTCAATCATACATTTTGTCGCTTGCAATGTTTTTGTCGGATTTGTAAGCCAAAGGCGAGAATCTAGACGCAAACCGCTTATTTTAGATTCTGCTTGCAGTGCAAAATCCCCCAAACCCAAAACATCATCGCCAAGAATTGATACTTGTTGGGAGTTGAGATTGAGCCAGCCTTTATAAAACTCCAAATTATACGTGCCATCTATCCTCAGCAAAGCATCTAAAACATCAGGTGTGCGCATCATCAAGAGGATTTTTTGCAAGCTGATATTCTCACCTTTAAACTTCACAATCCCGTGATTAAGGCTTAATGCTAAGATTCCGCCAAATGAATCAGTTTGGGCATTGAGCAATAGAGCTTGCTGCAATGACAATGCGCTTGCTTGATAGGATTGTGTGGCTTTTTGCGGGGCTTTGTATGCAAAATCCCCGCTAAATTTAAGGTTATCATTATGTGTGCCATCATTAATGTTGTATGCAGTGTTTGGCTTTGTTTTTGGATTAGGGCTGAAGGGCTTTAAGATTTTAAGCTGAAAAATCCCTTGATGAGTATCTGTTGAGATTTGAGGTATATCAAGCTCTACTAATGGCGTTTGTGAAGCATCATACATGATAGCTTTTGTGGGCGCATTTGATGTGGTTATATTGCTTGTTGCGCGTATGAAATAGGTAGCATTTTGCGATCGTAAGGCTATAGTATGCGTGAGTGTGTTTTGGCTCAATTCCCATTTGGCGTCTATATGAAGCACTAAATCATAAAGTGAAAAGCCTAGAATCTGCGCTCTTGCAATATAGCGATCATCGCTTTTTTTGATATAAAACGCTACATTTTCACGTCGATCGCTTTGCAATCCAAAAAACCCCAACACATACTCCAAAGCGATATTTTTCCCCATACACTCAAAGCTTTCAAGCTTAAAAAATTTTCCCTTAGCATTGAGATAAAGCAAATTTATAGGTTGCAAATTTTGCGAGGATTTTGGCGTAGATTTTGGATTTTGCAAATTTTGCGTAGATTTTGCGTTGTGTGAATATTGAATATTTTGCGTAGATTGTGTCGGGCGCGCTATGAGTTTATAGTCATTATATGTGCCAAATGCTTGCAAAGTGAGGTTAAGATCATGTGTGCGATCGATAGCATGAGCTGTGAGATGAAATGAGCCTAGAGAATATGTGCCATTTATCATAATCTCTAAAGACTCTTGAGCCCTAAATTTCGCGCTTAATTTTCCAAAGCGAATGCGTAACTCCTGAATCTGCAAAGGAAATGGCGCATAAAGATTAAGCAAAGTCTGCGCAAATGGCGTGCTTATGGAATTACCTATCGGGGTAAAAATAAGCCCTATAAGACAGAGCAAAAGCACGCAAAAAAATGTGCCAAACCAGCTTAAGAGTTTTTTCATCTAAGCCCTATATAAGCTTAGAGAGTTGTTTCTTGAAGCTTGCGATGATGATAAGTGCGATCGTGCCAAGCACAAACACATACAAATACCAAGGTATAGGCAATGGATCGCCCGCGGCATAAGAGTGCATTCCTGAGAGGTAATAATTCACCCCATAATAAGTCATCAAAATCGAATAAAACGCAACCACGCTTGCTGCACTAAAGATAAATGGCATATTTTTAAATCCCATAAAGCGCAAATGAAGCACGATCGCATAGATTCCGATAGAAATAAGCGCCCAAGTCTCTTTAGGATCCCAGCCCCAATACCTTCCCCACGATTCATTCGCCCAAATTCCACCCAAAAAATTCCCAATAGTAAGCATCAAAAGCCCTAGAATCATACTCATTTCATTAATAGCGACGATAGAATAAATCGCCTTATCGATATGAGGACGTCTCTGACTTCGCAATATAAACAAAATAAGTCCAAAAACACCAAGCATAAAACAAAGCCCCAAAAACCCATAGCTTGCTGTAATCACGCTTACATGGATATTGAGCCAATAAGATTTTAATACTGGAACAAGATTGCTAATTTGTGGATTCATAAACCCAATATGCGCGACAATAAGGCTAATCCCTGCTAAGAAACTTGCCGCACATAATGCCAAAAGATATTTTCTAAAAAACACAACCCCAGCAATCCCCGCCGCCCACGCGATATAAAGCATAGATTCATACGAATTACTCCATGGCGAGTGATCGGCGACATACCACCGCACGCCAAGCCCAAAGGTATGCACTAGCACACATAGCGCGATTAGATAATACAATCCTTTGTGTAAGGCTTTTGGCATAGGTTTGTCTTTGAGGATAAAGACAAGCACGAGAATAAAGCTCAAAATGCCTAGAATCAAATACGGAATCTGCAACACTTCAAAGATATTATAATGATTAAGCCAAATCTCCCAGCTTATGCGATTTTCTGAAATATAATCACTGCCTCCGTTTTGTTCTTGATACACTTCAAGAGCTTTGAGCCCAAGAAGCGCGTCTTTCCATGAATTTTCCATAACGCCTTTTTGGATTCCAAACAAAAGCATATCAGTAATTGGTGCTATCTGCTCCATAAGTCGCTTGTATTCTTCTTGTGGAATCTGCCCATTTGCTTGAAGCTGCATAAGCTCTGTGATAGAAAACCACCGCTTTGTTTTTATATCTGGAAACACGCGAAAATACAATAGATTCTGCACGCTTTTAATGATCTCATAGCTTTCATTGACGCGCAAGACATCTTTTTCAAAAGTGCCGTATTCGCTTTGTGGAATGTGCGCTGTAATATCAGCGACATAGTTTTGAAGTTTGGAAGTGTTTAGGCTAAGATTATACACATCAAGCCATGAGAGATAGGCTTCATTTGTATTTACGCCCAGAATCGATCGGAGTTTTGGGGTTTCAGAAGAGATGATTTTTATAGTCGCCCAATCATTTGGAAAAATCATAAATCCCATAAGCACTTGGATATTGCTTAGTCCTTTGTATCCATCTTTTTTGTAGATTTTATGCACGATATTCATAGCCATTGTATCAAGCGGTTCGATTCGCCCTTCGATGTTTTGGATTTGGATTCTGGCAAATCGCTTTGCAAACTCTTGTGAGTGATCTTTGAGGAGATTGATACGAGCATTAATCTCATCTATGGGAATCTTAACCTCGCGCTTCAAAGCACTAGCATGTGGATCTGTCTGCACGACTTGTGAGGATTCTTTGCCATGCATATCGATAGATTCTACTTTGGATTCTGCATACAGATCTGAAGTCATACCGACAAACACAAAAACACCAAACAAAAACACAGCGATTTGCTGCGATCGCAAAAATTGCGCCAAACTCATAAATCTCCCCTTTTTGTCAAAAAGCACAAGCAACGCACCAATGATAAGGAGCGCATATCCGATATAAGTTGGAATCTTGCCCGGATCTTTATTGACTGATAGCACGGTTGTCATCGAGCCATCTTGATTACCATAATACTGACTTTGATAGAATCTATACCCTTCAAAATCAAGCACATTATTCATAAAAATCCGAAATGGAAAGAGGATTTTGCCTTCATTATCCACAACTTCAACTTCTGAAGCATACGATGAAGGGCTTTCTGATCCGGCATAGGTTTTGAGCTCAAATTCCAAAAGACGAATGCTAAATGGTAGTTTTGCTTTTTTGCTTCCCCAATGCAGTGCCATCTTTAGCCCGCCAATCTCCACGCGAAGTGGATTGAACTCATACGAATTGCCATCGCCACCGATAAGCTGCACTTCTTTTGTTTCATCATTATAAGTGATTTTGAGTTTAAGCACCATTTGTGGATTTTTGCTTTTAGCGTGCGTATCAAGGATACTGATGTCGGTAGATTCTACTATAAGTGGTTTGTCAAAAAGCGTAGTTTTGGCTTTGAGTTTGGGCTTACTAAAAAGTGTGCCATAGGTTGTGATGTCGGCTTTTATGGAGGCATAATCTTTCTGCCATTGCTCATTAAGCCCTGTGATATTGAGATAATTCTCGCTTGTGTAATAATAATTTACACTCTGCCCTTCAGGAATACTCATATTTCCTTCATTGCCAAAAAATCGCGTAATGCCTGCGCCAATGATAATCACAACAAACGAAAAATGAAGCACCAAAGAAGCGTATTTTTTGCGCTGCCATGCGTTTGATTTGATAAAGCTAGCAAGTAGTGCCAACGCCAAATACATATGCAAAATATCAAACCACCACGCATTATAAATCATAGCCCTTGCAGCCACGCTTCCATAGTCATTCTCGATAAAAGTCGCTATGCCACAAGCAAACGCATAAAAAAACACAACAGGTAAAATCACCCAAAACGAATACAAAAATTTAAAATACCGCCAAAATGTAGAAGTTTGCATACATTGTCCTTATGATTGTGGTGTGAGATATTTTTGAAGTAATGATTTGAGCTTGGCTTCATCACCTTGAGCTTTTTGCCACTCACCCTCGCTAATAAATCGCAAAAGCGCGAAAAACTGCTGTGGAGGAAGGTAGCTAGGATAGCTTAGAATCGTTTTGCCATCGGCGTTTGAAAATACAATCGTAGGTGTAGGAAGGATATTATAAATTTCAGCAAGCTGCCTTGTGGTAAGCTCGTATTCTTTTTTTTGGATTGGGATTTTGAATGTGTGGAGTTTGGAGTAGCTAAGATTGATATAATACGCGCTAAAATGATCTTTTATGTAGTCTTTGAGCTCTTGATTGTTTTTTATATCTTCTTTGAGTCGCTCGCAGTATTGACAGCCATTTGCACCAAACACAAACATCATATATTTGTTTTTAGATTCTAGTGTGCTTGTATCTTGAAACACATCTTCAAGCCCTGCGTAGCTTTTTTTGTCTAAATCATTTGCTTGCGTATTTAGTGTGGCTTCAGAGGTGCTAATAGAATCTTGAGAGATTTTTTCATCTTTGCACCCACTAGCTAGTATAATCATTACAAGCAAAATACCTACTACAAAGTTTTTATACCATATTTGCATAATTTGCATACATACTCCTTAGTTTATTGTTTAGTGCATTATTGAAGTTAGGGGCATTTTTGGGCGATGAGATCAATAATCATCTGCGCAAATGCTTCAGAATCATTCATACACAAGCACACCCGATAATCTTTCACATTCAAAGATTTTGCTAATTTCGCGTATTCTATGCGAAGCTCATAATCCGTCTCGGAATTATCCACGCTAAAAGCGATAGGATAAATGATGATTTTTTTGTGTTTAGATTCTGCAATCACATCGCTTGTCGCGGGCTTTATCCATTTCATAGGACCGACTTTGGACTGATATGAGAGTTTTATCTCATCAAATGCCATTCCTCTTTGCTTGCAAATCTCAGAGATGATTTCTAGCCCCCTTTGGCATTGTTGCGGGTAAGTATCACCTTTATCAACGACATTTTTAGGCAGTCCATGCGCTGAGAGTATGAGGATAAAATCCCGTGCATCCTCGCCATTAAGCACGCGCTCAATCTCATCTGTAATCAAATGATAAAATGGCTCATGATCGTAATAATGCTCAATCACCCGAACGCGTGGCTTGTATTCTAGCTCTTTTAGATTCTGATGCACTTCATTAAGCGAGGAGTGGATCGTCGTGAAAGAAGACTGCGGATACATGCTAAATAGCACAATGTCGTTAATGTTATTGTCTTTAAATTCTTGCAAAGCATCTTTGGCAAATGGCGGTGAATAGCGCATCGAATATGAATATGTGCGTTGAGAATCTAGAGTGTTAAGCTTTTGGGTGAGGCTAAAGGTATGTTTGATGATAGGCGAGCCTCCGCCGATAGCGCGGTAAATGTTTTTGACATATTCAAGCCGCTTTGATACGATCGCCGAGCTGACTATTTTTCGTATCAGTGGGTTTTTGATAGGCAGTATCACAGGATCATTAAAGATATTTTTTAAAAAATTCTCCACCCCATAAATATCAGTCGGACCACCCATATTGAGTAATAATACTCCAATTTTCTGCACTCACACCCTTTAGTTGTTCTTTAAATATAACGCATAATAATAATACGCTAAGATTAATATTTTTAGTCGAATCATTGAATTAATGCTATAATTTCGCTTCCAAAGCCAAGAGCAAGCAGTAAGCAAGCCAACAAACCAAAGGAGAATCTATGCCACAAGATTTTGATATGACGATAAAAGCTTTTAATGATATGGTTTTTTTTCATAGCTTTTTTATGGCGTTTTTCCCGATACCATTTCTTATCAATATCTACACGCTTTTTACATACAAAACCTACCAAAAAGTGATTGTAAAAATATGGTTTGTAATGCCTATTATTTTTCTTTTGGTGGCTGTGGGTAGCTTTAGTGGGCTGTTTATCCTTGCAAGTATGCAGTGGGCTATGAGCTGGCAAGTGGTGGCGATGATTGTATATGTGGTGTTTGTATTTGCAGGTGAGATCCTAAGGCTAAAAAGACTCAAACTCGCCAAAACAAGCGAGAATCTTATGCGCTCATACATACGATTTTGCAAGATTTTATATATTTGTGATTTGGTTGGTGCGATTTTATTTACATTTAGGATTATCTAAATGCAATTCCTCTTCCACAAAGACGCCAAAAATCAAGAAATCACGCTTGAAGGCGAGGCATTTAGCCATATCTATCATTCACGCAGGACAGATAAGACTAAGCCCCTAAAACTCCGCAATCTCAAAGATGATATGCTCTATACCTATCATCTCATCTCTATTGGGCGCAAAAGTGCGACTTTGAGCTTGCAAGATTCTATCTTTTTGCCCAAAAAGCCATTGTCATTTAGCCACATTATATGGGCGATTACTGATGTCAAAACAATCGAAAAAACACTTCCATTTCTTAATGAGCTCGGACTCGGAAAGCTAAGTTTATTTTATGCTGCGCTAAGTCAGCACAATCAGAATCCAAATATCCAGCGGTGCGAAAAAATCCTCATCGCCTCATCACAACAATGTGGCAGAAGCAATGTGCTAGAAATCGAGATTCTCTCAAATCTTAGCGAAGTGCTTCATCTTTATCCAAACATAGCGCGACTTGACTTTGAGGGTGAAGCATTTGAGAGTGTATCAAGTCTTGATTCTGTGCTTGTCATTGGACCTGAGGGTGGGTTTAGCAAAGAAGAGCGCACACTCATTCAGACTGCCTACACGCTACCTATACCATTTATCCTCAAATCTCAAACCGCCATAATCACCGCACTTGCAATGGGAATCAATCGGAATCAATAAAATCAAATAAGATTCAATAAACAAATCAAACAAACCAAAATCTAAACTCATTTGTAAAGTGCAATCTCATATCATTATGAAGCTTAATGAAACCTAATGAGGCTTGGAGCTTTTAAGCCAAAATGTGCTATAAATGCAAATTTATCATAACTTTTTACCAGCCTATACTCACCTATACTTAATCCCAACAAGGAGAATAACCATGAATCCAGCAAAAACAAGGTATAACTCTTCGTTTTCTACAAAAACTTAAGAATGACGAAGCAGTGCGCGTAAGCTTTTGCAATGACAAATAGTTACCAAAACCAAACTTTAAAACTAAGGACACATTATGAGCGACTTCAAACAAAATCTAGATAACTTCATCTCCCAAGGCTATGATTTTGAGAGATTACAAGACTTTGTCTTAAGCACTTTTACCCAAGTTCATCTTGACCTGCAAGATTCCAAAGCACACAAGCTTGATACATCTTACAAGCACCTCAAATCCTACATCGAAGTTTTTAAGCCATTAAGTTTAGAATGGCTTTGAGCTAGGATTTTATGTCTTTTCCTGTGCGTCTATCAACGCCAAGATAAGCGTGCATAATGAGCTAAAAAGATTTGCAAGCAATACAAGCCTTGATCTTATCCTAGCAGTATTTTATGAAGAATCTGCCCCACAAAAATTCCGCTTTTCTCTCATCACCACAGGTTATGACAGCAAGACAAAAAAATACTTCTCCAACTTCAAACGACAAAGCTTTATCTTAGGGCAAAATATCCCAATCCTCACAGCCAAAAAACAGCTTTCATGGCTTCTAAATGCCAACACAAAAGAGCAAATCACCAAAGCTTTCGAGATAGAGCCTATCAACAAAGAGTTTTATAACGAGATAAAAAAAGCCTTTGATAAGATAACCACTCAAATCCCCACTTCAAAAATCATCACAGAATCTAAAGATGAGCAGAAAAAAGACTTCGCCCTCAAACTCATAGGCAGAGTGCTTTTTATAAGATTTTTAAAAGAGCTTAATCTTGTGCCAAATGAAGTATTTGAAACCCTCTTTGAAATACTCAAAATTTATCATTTCACCATAGATGAGCAAAGCCCAAGTGATCAAGAAGTAGGACTTGATCCCGAGCTTTTAGGACAAATCTTTGAAAACCTCCTAGCAGAGTTTAACCCAGAAACAAAAGAAAGCGCGCGCAAAGCCACAGGAAGCTACTACACTCCGAGAGAAATTGTGCGCTATGTGGTGTGCCAATCTCTCTTTGAAAGCTTCAAAAATCACGATTTAGTCATTGTAAGCGTTAGCGTTGCAATAGAGAATCTAAGCCCAACCCGTCATTGCGAGCAAACGCAGTGAGCGCGGCAATCCAGAATCTAAAACTCAAATAATGGATTGCCACGAATCTACTAGCGCAGATTCTCGCAATGACAAAATAGCAGATTCCACCGCAGAGCTAGAATCTAAAATCGACTCTTTAGTCTATAAACTCTACGATTTAACAGAATCTGAGATTAAAATAATAGAATCCTAAGCCGTCATTGAAAGCGTTGCGAAGCAATCCAGAAAAAAACAAGTGGATTGCCACAGCCCTAAAGGGCTTCGCAATGACGACAACACCGACAAAGTGGATTGCCACGCGGACAAAGCCGCTCGCAATGACATTCCAACTTATCATTGCGAGGGCTTGCCCGAAGAATCCACAAATTCAAAAATAATAAATATAAATTTTAGGCTTGATTAAAAAAATGCTATAGATATTTTGTGCTATAATCCCAGGCTATGAGTAAAAAGGATAGTAAAAAGAGAATTCAACACATTAAGGGTTTTTGGTGTGTTATTTCTTACTTCAATCTTTGGTGTGCTAGGCTACGCAGTCGCAAATTTAGAAAGTATCACATTTCTTAAAATGTGTATAGGTGTGGTTATACTCATTTTCTTAATTTGTGCTTTTGTATTTGTAATGCTTAAGCACAAAGAGCAAATCAAAATCTTAGAGGAGTTAGAATGATATATGGAATTATTTTGGTTGGATTTAGCCTTGTAGCATTGGCGTTTTGCACTTGGTTTATAGGTAAAAGCTTAGCTAAAAATAAATAGGGTGAATTTAATAAGCTTGTCAAATCAAAACCTCAAACCATCGTTGCAAATAAAGTTAGAATCTCATCAAAGGAGCAAAGATGACTATCGTGATAGAAAATGTCAAAGAAGAGTTTCTGCCAGCTTTGAGGGGTTTAAGCAAAACAATGAAAGCAAAAATGAGGACAAAAAAACCATGTCTGAAATAGCACAAGAGTGGAAAAATGAAAGCGAGCAGCTAGAAAAAGCCTACAAAGCAGGCAAAATCAAAGCTTATGAGAGGGCAAAAGAATGCATAAGGACATTTTCAAAGATGAGATATGAGATTATCTACTCAAAACAATACAATAAAATATAAAAAATATCGACAAAAACGACTTAGAACTCGTTGAAAATATCCTTGATAAACTCGCTAGAGACGAAACTCTAGAGCCAAAGCATAAAGACCACAAGCTCAAAGGCGAGTTTAAGACTTTAGAGAATGCTAGATAAAGCCTGATTTGCTACTTATCTATCAAAAACACAAACAACTTCTTATCCTAAAAGCTATCAATATCGGCTCTCACAGCGAGCTTTTTAAGTAAATTTCTTGTCATTGCGAGCAAGTGTAACGAGCGTGGCGTCTCAAGCGTAAGCTGTTTTGTGCAAAGCAAAATGAGTTGCAAGGCTAGCCCGAAGCAAAATCCAGAATCTAACCCTCGTCATTCTGAGGGCTTGCCCGAAGAATCTAGAAAAAGACAATCAAGTCAAGTGGATTCTTCGTTTTCTACGAAAACTCAGAATGACGAAGTGGTGCGCGCAGATTCTCGCAATGACAACACCGACAAAATAGATTGCCACGCCGATAAATCGGCTCGCAATGACAAAATAGCAGATTCCACCGCAGAGCTAGAATCTAAAATCGACTCTTTAGTTTATAAACTCTATAATTTAACAGATTCTGAGATTAAACTCATAGAATCCAAATAGTGTATAATGCCAGAATCTAAAAAGATAAGGAGTAAAGATGACTATCGTGATAGAAAATGTCAAAGAAGAGTTTCTGCCAGCTTTTAAGGGGCTTGCCAAAGGCGCGCAAGCAAAACTCACAACCAAAAAAGAAAAACCAAAGCCAAAACTTGTCAATGCTCTTGACAAAGCCATAAAAGAATACAAGCAAGGCAAAACTCATCTTTATAAAGACATAAACGAATATAAAGCAAAAATCGATGAGTAAATACCAAATCAGAGTTTCAAACTCATACAAAAACCAACGCAAGAAAATCAAAAAAGATGATTTAGCCCTAATCGATGAGGCGGTTACCAAGCTTGCAAATGGTGAGAAACTCGAGCCAAAATACAAAGACCACAAGCTCAAAGGCAAATACAAAGACTTCAAAGAATGCCATATAAAGCCTGATTTGCTTCTTGTGTATAGGATTATCGATGATGTTTTGGAGCTATATTTAGCCCAAGTTGGCTCTCACAGCGAGCTTTTTTAAGTAAATTTCTTGTCATTGCGAGCAAGTGTAACGAGCGTGGCAATAGAAAGAGAATCAAACCAGAATCTAGATTCTATGGCAAAAAGCCTTTAATCTTAGTCTTTTACTTTGACTTTTATCGCTTTTGTGCGTGCTTCAAAGTTATGGTTATACATCGCTTCTGCATACGCACCGCTTAAGATGTATTCGCCTTTGAGTGTGGTATTAAATTTAATATAAACTTTGCGTGTGCTTGAGCTATCGCCATTTCGGAGAGGCTCTATCCAATCATCAAAGAAAAATATCACACGATCGCGCTTTATATCCATATAGCTTAGGGCTGGATCATTGGCTATTGTGGAATTGTTTGTGCCCTCTTCATCTTCATCATTTTCATCATTATTGCTTTGTTTGATTCTGGTATTTTCGATTTCCCAGCCTGTTGGAATGATTTGCGTAAGGGCGATATTTTTAATCGGATTAGAGCTTGTATTTTGGAGGGTGATTTCTACATAAAATGTCTTTGAAAGCGGTAGATTCTCTGGATTTATAGGCATTTCTTTACCATTTGCATTGATTTCAAAAAATCGCCTTTTTATCTGGAGATTGTTTGTGATTTCTTTGAGGCTTAATGGATCGCTTTCAGGGATACCTTGCGTCATAAATGAGACATAGATTGTGTTGTCTTTGGCGGTAATGATGTTTTTTGTTTTATTAGAATCCGCAAGCATAAAGCGCGTAGGCTTAGAAATCGTGTAATCCTTGTCATTGAGGCTAAAGCGGACTTCTTTGCTTGATTCTTTGAGGCTACTTAGGGCAAGAAGTGTAGTCGCTATATCTTGAGTGCCCATCCATCGCTTTTCGCTCATCGTTTGTGAAAGCTCTTTGATA
This sequence comes from Helicobacter fennelliae, assembly GCF_900451005.1. Taxonomy (NCBI): domain Bacteria; kingdom Pseudomonadati; phylum Campylobacterota; class Epsilonproteobacteria; order Campylobacterales; family Helicobacteraceae; genus Helicobacter; species Helicobacter fennelliae. Next base: position 1,005,990 of record NZ_UGIB01000001.1, on the reverse strand, counting down.
AGTGCCAAATCCGGCTTTTCATCGATGATATTTAAAAAATACGCACTCATCGCTTTGTGAGTAATGCTACTTCCATAGTAATAATAATCTCCGCCAATATCTGCATATGTATTTTGGTTTGTATGTGTAAGCTCATCAGCGACTTTAGCGCGGATCTCTTTGGCGATAGAATCTAGCCCGCTAAGCTTGTATGCTGCGCCTAGTGCTAGCTTTTGGCGCAAGGGAAGCTCTTTGAAATTTTTGCGGTAGATTTCATTCATCACAGCGATATTTGGCGTGCCATTGAGTGCGAGCAAAAAAAGCGCATTGGTTTTGAATTCAGATTTTAGATTTGCATTATTTGTGCGATTGAGCGCGTATTTCTCCCATGATTTGAGCGCATAGTCTGGAATCTCAAATCCCTTTTGCTTCGCAGTGAGTAAAAACAACGTCGCATACTCGCTTCCAAAGTCATGAGACATCTTAGAATCTATCCAATACCCAAACCCACCATTGCTTTTTTGGAAATTTAGGATTCTATTAATGCTTTTTTGTGCTTTTTGTCTGATTTGCTCGCTAGATTCTAGCTTTACGCCCTCAAATCCCAAAATCAAAGGCATAGTCGCGCTTGAGCTTTGCTCGATACAGCCATACATATATCCAAGCAGATACTGCACTTTGTCTTGGTATTTGGGTAGGAGGGGGGTTGGCGAGACATTGAGAGATTGGATTTGAGAGCCCGGAATGTAGGCTTGCTTTGCTTGGAGGGTGCGCTTATCGTGTTTGGTAAGCTCAAAGAGCTCCTCATCGGTGATGCTGGTATTTGGCGAGGTGATATTGAGCGTGTAGGTTTGGGTTTGGCTCACTTCGCCTTGCGAGGTTTTGGCATTCATTGTGATTGTGAGTTTGCTCTCACCAAGTTGTTTTGGCTTGACTTCGAGGAATTGCATCATTTGTGTGCGGTTTTGATTGTAAGTAGAATCAAGTGTCTTTATCGCCAAATCACCATCAAATTTAAAATTTACTTTTTGGAGTGTAACGCCCTCTTGCGCGACAACTTCAAGAGGCATAATCACTTTATCATCAATTTTTAGCTCGCTTGCAAGGTTTGAATAGAGGTTTGCTTTATCAGAAATGATTACATTAGATTCTGCGCTTCCGACACTTGTATCATTTGCGACTACAAGCATTACACGCACTGAACCTACATAATTTGGCAACTGATAAGAAATCACTTCCTCGCCTTGCTCGCCACTTACCCCGCTCACAAAATAGCTTAGATTCTCTTTGCGCTTTTTGCCTAAAGCTTGGCTTGATTGGTAGGACTCACCCTCGCTTCCGCCGATAAGCACGGATTGATGCACGATACCTAACACTTCAGAGATGAAATTACTATAATATCAACAATAGAGATTCCAAAAGCAAGCTTTTTATAGAGTCCTGCAAGCGGATCAGGGGTTTTGAAATTGATAATATCTAAGATTCCATTATCGACAATAGCAAGCGTGTAAGCCATTTTTTGCTTTTTGGGATTTGAGATTTTGATATGGAGCATAGAATTTGGCTTGACTTGCTCTTGGACTTGTATCTCTGGTTTGAGATCAAGGGCAGAATCCACAATCGGAATGGAGATAAGCCCAAAGCTTCGCTTTGAAGTGGCTGTGCTTGGATCAAGTGAGAGAAGTGTAACGCTTGCGTGTATATTTGGCGCATAGCTAGGAAGGATTGGTATTTGATAAGTGGTTGTTTTGCTCGCGTCTATGAGGTCGGTTTTTAGGATTTTGTCGCCATAGCTTAGTGTGATGAGGGCTTTACCTTGATGTTTAGATTGGAATTGCAAAAGAGCGTTTTCGCCGACATTGTATTTTGGTTTATCAAGCGTGAGGGCAAGTCGTGAGGGATTGCTTGCTTTGAGGCTTGCTTCACCATAAAAATCCGCCACAAGCCAAATAATCCTTGGGCTTTGCACTCCATCTGAAATCTCAACAAACACAGAATCATAATCCTGCACTAACGCACTTAAATCTTCTTTGATCTCTACTGGCTGCAAGGCTGATGTGATCTCGCCTTCTTTGATTAAGGTTGTGCTAATGTCAGATTTGATTTTGGCATTAAAATTTTCCATCATCACATCATAATCCCACCACCAATACCGATCGTTTTTGTAGATTTTGTAGTGAAGCTTTGTGTTAGCGATTGGCTTGTCTTCTAGGCTATTGAGTAGGATCACAGGAAGTGTGAATGGTTTTTGCATATCAATATAGCGCGATGGAACTTTCACGCCTATGACATTTGGGGCTGCATAAAACTTCACATTGGTTTGATTTATCACAGGGTGTCCTGTGTTTTCAAACACTTTGGCATTGATTGAGAGATTGAGATTTTGAGAATCAAGCTCATCAAGATTAAGGCTAAGGTGTGCATTGCCTTCTTTATCAAGATTGCCACTAAATTGCTTTGAGAATCCATAATCATTTCTGCTTGCGTTATTGAAAGAAAAATCTTTATATATTTTTGAGCTAAAGGAGAGTGCTCTAGCAGTAATTGTGGCGACATATTTGAGAGAATCCGCTTTTACACCGCTAAGATATATTGAATTAAGCGTAAAATCAAGCTGTTTGTCTTGTTGTTGGATATATGGCGCAGAATCTATATTGACTTTGATTTTATTTGGGATAATGTTTTCAACTTGAAAATTCTGCCGATACAAAACCCCGCCAATATTGACTATGGCTTGATAAGAGCCTGTCGCAAAGTTTGTATCAGTTTCAAATTTATAGCTATATAGCCCAAATCCAATGGGGTTTATGGTTTTGTCTTTGATGATTTTATCGCCTCGTGGATTGATGATAGAGAGTTTGATTGGGGCTTTGCTTAGATTCTGGTTGCGGATAATGGTATTGATATGAATATCTTCGCCCGGATTTATGATACCTCTGTCTGTATAGAGGAAGGTGTTTGTGTTGTTTGTGAGGGTTACGCCCGTTGTATCAAGCCCATCAAAAAATCCTTGAGGGGTTTTAAAATCAAGATAATTTATATCATTTCCGTATTGCGCGATGATGTAGAGTGGCTGTGATGATTTGTGGTTAAGCTTTACAAGCCCATTTATATCACTCAAGGCAGAATCTATAACTTGATTGTTTGTTGAGATGAGCTTGATTGTTGCGCCTTGTAGGGGTTTATTTGTCTGCACATTAAAAGTATTGACATAAGTTGTCGCCTTATCTTGTCGCACACTAAGCCCGATGTCTGATAAGACGATAAGCTTTTGGGAGTTGAGGTTAGATTCTATGTATTGTTCGCAACTATAAGAAATCCATTCGCCCTCATCATCTTCGTCTTCTTCATCATCATTTTGGCATGCTTTAATCGTGCCTGATACATTATCTCTAGATGTGGAGAGAGTAAGCACATATACGCCATTTTCTTTATTTTTGAGAAGCTTTGTGAGATCAAGGATTGTTTGGGTTTCATCTTGAGTGTTTGTATCAAAAGTGATTGTTTGGGTTGTAATTGTATCTGCTGTCTTTCCAAGCGTAGAATCTGATATATTTTTTGAATTTTCAGCAAATGAGTAATAATTATGCAAAAGCTCTGTGATGTTGTTTGGATAGATTTTGTGGATTTGGAGCTTTGAGGATTTGATATTTACGCTTAGGACGCCGATTTTGAGGTTATTTTTGCTTGGCATAATGATACCATTGCTTGCAAATGCGATATGGGGATTGAGATCTTTGAAACGCGCATTTATCGAAGTATTATAAGGCGCATCAAGTGTGATTTTGTAGTCATGTCCAGGGATAAAATTGCCAGTGAGTGTAACCTTGCTTCCATCAAGGATAGCTTGTGTGGCAATGATTGAGTCAGAATTTGTGGCTATTGTGATGAGATTTTGGATTGTATCTTGTGTGATGTTTTGGCTTTTTGGATCTTGGCTAAGGTAGATTTCTATGGTTTTTGATTTGCTGTAAGTTTGCACGCCAAGCACTTTATTTGCAGAATCTAGCTCTATTGTGCGGGTGATGTTTTTGTTGCTTTGATTTAGTAAGCTTAGCTGAAAGAGAAACTGAAGTGTTTTTTCGCTTTTTGGCGCATTGAGCGTGAGATTGAGGCTAAAGGGCTAAGTTTGTTTAATTTTGCTTGATACGCGCTTAGGGGCTTGTTGTTGATGAGTGTTATATGTTGGATTTGGGTTATATCGATGTTTTGATTTGCTGATAGGGTGAGTGAGATTTCGATGTGTGTGCCTTTGTCTTTGAAAGTCGGCAGTGAAAGTGTAATGTCAAATTTTTGCTTTGTGCTATTTATCGCGATTGCGCCTACAAAGATTCCAAGTGCTACAAGCACAAAGAGGAGAAAAATTTTAGATTTTATAAGAGATTTGAATGTTAGATTCTTATATTGTCTCATCATTGCTTTTTCCCCCTTAAGCTTCATCAAATATCAAGCCGAATAAAGCGTGTATTGTAGCATAAATTTTAAATTTAGATTCTTGTTTTGTGGTTTGTGTGCGACTAGAATGAGTAGTGAGACAAAAAAGCCAATGATGACAAAAAAGCAATGATGAAATGATGAGAGGATTTGGGTTATAATCACTTTTTGATTTTTAAGATATGCAAAATAAAAACATCATTATAAAAAAATGGAGCGCGCAAAAACCAAATGAAAAATCATTCAAAAATCAATTTCAAAACAAAGTTAAAATCTAAGTTAAAAATCGCTAAATTTGCCAAATCTAATAAAGCTAGATTGTATAAAGTCATTTCATATAAAAGCATTGCAAATATTATTGTGTGTGTTGTTGTATGCGTTGTTTTGGGTGTTTTTTTGTTTTTTTATACAAGCCTTAAGCCACTTTACTTCGAGCCAGAATCTTTGGTGAGTTTTGATAAAAATGGCGAGCTTTTATCGCTTTTTGTCAATCAAAATGAAAATTTCAAAATCAGCATTGATGCGCAAAAAGAGCATATTCCAAAAATGCTTCAAGATTTCGTGCTGTTATATGAAGACAAACGTTTTTTGTCGCATTTTGGCGTGGATATGTTAAGCATTGCTCGTGCGGCAAAATCTAACCTTATGAATTTTGCAAGCCAATCCAAACCACAAGGTGCAAGCACGATAAGTATGCAAGCTATCAAATTAGGAATGCATAATCCAAATCGAGATATTGCAACAAAAATACAAGAAAGCTTGCAGGCTGTGCGACTTGAGTGGAATCTACCAAAAGAGCATATTTTTAGGCTTTATGTCGATAATGCGCCTTATGGTAATAATATCATCGGGATAAAAACTGCTTCGTTGTTGTATTTTGATAAGCCTTTAGCGCGATTGAGTCCAGCGCAAATTGCGTTTTTGGCGGTGCTTCCAAATGCGCCAAATCTCTTGCAGCAGAATCCACAAAAGCTTCGTGCCAAACGCGATAATCTTTTGCTTCGCGCAAAAAATGCCTCTCTTATCGATGAGCTAACTTATAAGCTCTCTATCCTAGAGCCACTGCCAAGCTTGCATCGTCAAAACTCAATCGCTCCGCATTATACGATGTTTCTAGCCAAAACCTTTCCTGATCGCAAAGTGTTTTATACGCATATTGACAAAAGCATTCAGATTCGGTTTGAATCACTTGCTAAAAACTACGCACAAACGCTCCAACCCCAACAAATCCGCAATCTTGCTTTTGTGCTTATAGGCGCAGAGGATAAAAATATAATCGCTTATATCGGCTCGCAGGATTTTTATGATTTGGCAAATTATGGGCAAGTTGATGGAATCCAAGCCAAACGAAATGTCGGCTCTACGCTTAAGCCATTTTTGTATGCGTTGAGTCTTGATGAGGGGCTTATCATTCCGCAGACAAAACTCCTTGATATGAATGCTTTTTTTGGTAATTTTAATCCGCAAAACTCATCTCTTCGCTTTTCAAATAACCAAAGTGCGCTTTATGCCTTGCGTCAATCACTCAATGTGCCTTTTGTGAATTTGCTTAATGATTATGGACAAGAGCGGTTTTTTTATTTTTTGCGACAGAATCTTGGGTTTGCAGATATGGAATACAAAAGATATGGGCTTTCTTTGATTTTGGGCGCAAAGGAATTGAGCTTGTTTGATTTATCAAAGCTGTATTTAGGGCTTCGCAGAGGAGGGGATTTTGCGGAGTTGCAGCTTGAGCAAAAATCCACACCACAAGATACATCAAAACAAAACATATCAAAAGATGAGCCAAAAAATATAAAAAATGTGAGCGCGACACAAAATACAAGCCAAAATCCGCAGAATCTAGAATCTAAACATGTACATTTAGATTCTCTATTACAAAACCAAACCCCCAAAAAAGATAAAGATATAAGCAAAGATTTTATTGATTATACGCCCCAAACTCCTATCTCCAAAGAAGCGGCTTTTATGACTTTGCAGGACTTGCTTGATATATATCTTGATGTATCAAGTATGCGTATCGCGTCCAAAATCGCTTGGAAAAGCGGGACGAGCTTTGGTAATTATGACTCGTGGGCGTTGGGCGTGAGTGATAGATATATCCTTGGCGTGTGGGCGGGGAATTTCAACGCCAAATCAAGCGTAGCCCTTACAGGAAGGGGTGTGGCAGGAAAAATGATGTTTGAGATTTTTGAGGTGCTAGAATCTATTGAGCCATTGCGTGAATTTCAGGATTTCAAAGAGATTGGCTTATGGAGCAATACCCCAAAAATGCGAGAAGTGCGGATAGATTCTAATGGCTATCGGACATTACAAGAGCCCTACACAATCGCGTATATGCCAGCTTTTGCAAAGCCATTGCGACTTGCGCCACAAGCTTTCATTCACAAAAACGATCTTAAAATCATCTATCCTTCGCAAGGGATTTTGCTTCAGCAAAACAAACACAATAAAGTTGTAGCCAAACTCCATACGCAAAAGAGCCTAGATAGCAATCAAGGCAGTGAAGTGTATTATTTTTTAAATGGAGAATTTATCGGGCAAAATAGCCGCTCACACATCACACTAAAGCCACAAAATGGCAAAAATACACTTTATGTGATTAATCAAAATGGACAAAGCGATGAGGTGGAGTTTTATGCGATCACACGATAGGTTTGCAGAATCTAGAATCTAACTCGTCATTGCAAGCAGTCGTGAGCGTGTGAGAATCCATAAAATGAAACAATACAAAGCTTGGATTCTTTAGTCATGCTTACGCACTTCTTCAGAATGACGATAATGGCTTGCCACACACAAACTTTTAAGTCCGCTTGCAATAAATACGCTAAGAATCTTTATAGGCTACTAAAGCAATATCAAGCCACAGGCAAATATATTGTCAAATACAATCAGTTTAAAGAGCTTATGGATATACCAAATAAATATGAAACTTGCGATATTGACAAAAGAATTCTTAAGCCTTCTATTATTAAGCTCACAGAGACAAGCCCTTTTGGATATATGTTTTTCATTACAAAGCCCTAAACATAAGGATTTTGTATGAGATTTTTTAGGTTTTATCAAATCTAAAAAATATTCAAAAATTTTTGCAGAATTTTTGAATAGAATCCTAAAATGGAACAATGTAAGGGATAGATGGTATATTTAAACCTACAAACTCTACCTAAATGAAACAATCTTTTTCACCACACCTAGAATCTCAAGCCTACTAAACTCATCATTATCCATTTGTCTAGCAATGCCATCTGCTCCTTTTAATATCACTTCTTTATCATTTAGCACAAAGTATTCAAGCAACACTACACTTTGCTGGATTCTAGCGATAAATATTTGAGCATTTTTAGGAGTAGCGGTTTTAGCCACACATAGCACTTCACCAGCTCTTGCAAATGGTTCTGCTTCATTTGTGCTAATCGTGATGAAGTGGTAATTGTGGGATTCATAGATGGAAAAAAGATTATTTAAAATATCGCTTGTAAAAATGAAATCTTGTATGGTCTTTATTCCATTTACAAAATTTGCCAATCCATTATAAACCGCACAAACACTCTCATTTATACCATTCATTTTAGGGTTAGTGGTATCTATGTTGTATGTAGCAAATGCTGCTTCTAAGCTCATATTGCTTTCAAAATATTCTAACCCTATGCCTGTAGCTTGCGTGATTTTTTGCATTATCGTTTTTGGAATTTGGTTGAAATTATGCTCATAGGAGTGGATTGCTGCTTTTGTAGAGCCTACTTTATCGGCAAATTCTGCTTGAGAGAGTTTATAGGCACTTCGTAATTCTTTGAGTTTTTCGCCTTTGCTTTTCATTGTAAATCCTTTTAAAACTAATTGTGTGATTCTAGCATTCTTTGGCAAAAAATGCAAAAAATGTTTAAAAAATAGCAAGTTTTAGTAAAAAGTAAATGAAATATATTAATATTTAGTGTTTTATATTCTAAAAAATACCACAAATAAGGAGAACAAAATGAAAGCAAAACACAAGAAAATGCGCTTTAAATCAGGTCAAGTATCGGTTCTTGTGGATAAAGAAAGTCCAAAAAGCTGAGATTTGGCAATATAGTTGTCGCTAAAAAGTGTTGCTACGCCTGTTTGTTGTGTGGAGTTGTATTGCGCGTAAGTATTCCATTTTCCAAAGTTATAGTTTCCGTCGTGATTAAGTGTAGATTTAATCTTCCATATATTAAACAAATGGGTTTGATTGTGTATGACAGAGATGATGTGATCAAGTGGCTTAATTTAAATAAGACTAAAGGAGTAAAATGAAAGAGAATAAGGTAGTCGCCCCAAACACAACTAAGGGGCAAACTAAAAAAACAAGAGCTTCCAAAAAACTAGAAGCAAGTGATATTTTAGCAATAAATTGTAATGGATAGAATGCTTGAAATCTTTGAATGAGCAAAAGACAGCAATGAGAATTTACTAGGATTTATCCCTTGCAATAAGCTCTCTACCAATCCATTTTTTAGCCAAGAAATAGCCGATTTGCGTGAGTTTGTAGAATCTAGGATTGCAGAGCGAGATTTAGGGGATATTATTTTGCTAGATTCTATGCTTTTTGAACGCAGAGCGTATAAAAAAGCAGTAGAAGATGGACTAAGCTTAGATGAGTTTGGCGATAGCAAAGCAGTGGCGGAATTTGGCATATTTTTCAATGAAATTGTCAAATATGGCATTAAAAAGATAAAATAAGTATTATAAAATATTGTTAATATAAATATTATTTTGTATTGATAAAACAATAAGGAGCAAAAATGGCATTTAAAAAGCCTTTGAGTGAAAGTGGGGTACAAAGGGAGCAGATTTTGTAGAATCTGCTAGTGGTGAGAATTCAGAATCCAAACACACCAAAAAAGGAAATGAGTTAAAAATAATTAGTGTAAAGTTACCCATACACTTGATAGAGCGAGTTAAGCGTTACCAAAAAAGCGATATGGCAAAGCGTGTGGATATGCAAAGCTATATCTTTGAGCAAGCCATTACACAATGGCTAGATGCAAAAGGGTTTGAGAAGTGAGCTGTATTTGGCATATCAAAAAACAACAAAGGGAAGAGAAATGACAACAGAACAAAACAACATATTGAGCTATTTGGCAGTATTGAAACCAGAACTAGAAAAGGTTGGTGTTACAAAGCTGGGGCTTTTTGGCAGCTATGCCAAAGGGAATACTCACCACAATAGCGATATTGATATTGTCTATGAGATTGATTTTGATCGTTTTAAAAACACGATAGGTGGCGGATTTAAATATCTTGTATTTTTTGATAAACTACAACAACAAATACAGCAACAATTTAACACTGATGTGGATTTATGTGATGCAAGCTCTATGCCGCTTGACAAGAAAGAAACCTTGCTGCAAGGAGCAATATATGTATGAGAAAAAGAAAAATACGCTCATACTGATTGGCAGCAAAATTGATAAGATTTTCAAATTTGTGGCAATACAGGTAGGGATGGTGTGATTTCTGCATTGAACGATGATGTGCGTGATAGACCTGCAATTTTAATGCATCTTACATCTTGCGAAGAACAAATTAAAAAATTAGCTAAAGCGGATATTGATGTGAGTGATGTCATTGTTAGTGATGATATAGCAGGATTAAGACAGGTAAGAAATAGAATAGCACACGATTATGAGGGGATTAGCCTAGAAGTCATAGAGGATATTATCATAAATGATTTACCACGAGTGAAACAATGTATAGAAAAATTTTTAAATCAATATGAGACTACTGAATCTCAAGTCAAACAAGAGACTAAGAAAAAAGACAAAGATTTGGAGCGATAAATAACATACGCTTTTATCTCTCCAAATCCCCTTTGTTTTTCTTGGCATTAAACTTAGCCCACTGCTCTCTTGTGTAACGTTTTGGCTCTATGGGCTTAATGGATTCCATCTCATCGCTAAATTTATCTACTATTCGCCACTTTCTTTTGCTAGTAGCATTTCTTGTATCGCTATGATTTGTTGATCGCAGTTCTCTATTATCATTGTTGGCTGAATCTGGTCGTCTTGGTAGGTTATGCTGTGCATCACTTGGCAGAAGCATTTGATGTTGCGTTGATTCTTTATCCACATTGCTTTGGGACATTCTTGACAAATCGTGCTTTGTGGTAATTTCACTTGCAAGAGTGTCAAGGTTGGACTCTGATAGATAGGGCTTTGATCTAGCAGCTCTCCATTGGAGCTCGGTATTAGATTCTCTAAATCCTGTGAAGCTGCTAATTCTAAGCTCTGCATATTGCTCTTTGAATCCTGTGAAAGCATTGTATCTTGGCTTTGGCGTATTTGTTGCTTGAAGTATTGCAGCTTTTCTTGCAAATTTTGTAGCATTTCGCTCGGCATTGAATCTAGCCCATTGCTCTCTTGTGTATTGTGGTCTTGTGTTTCCATTTGTATCCCTTCGTGTTGGTTTTGGTTTAGAAGATTCTTTCAGTCTTACTATTGGCTTAAAGGTCGGTGGTTTTGGGAGTTTCACAAAGTCTTTTTCTGCCCTATCTCGTATAGATATATCCCATATCGCTACTTTTGTAGTATTAGTGATTGTGTAAGTTTTACCACCAATTGTTTTCTCAAATGTATAAGGACGAAGTTTGTAACCTAGCTTTTTAACACGGATAAAATCACTTTGTTGCAAGTCATATTTTTGCGCTAACTCCTTTAAATGCTCTCCCCAAATCGTTACAGATCTATTATTGACAAGATACGAGATAAAAAAGCTATCTTTGTTGAGATTATCATCATTATATGGAGCTTCGCCAAAGTTAATAATTCCATAAAATTTTTGCTTCAAGTCTAGCTCCGTTCTTCTAGGAGCGTTTAAGGCAATTTCATAGCCACGATAACTATCGCTTCGTTTTGTGGCAAGCGCATACACTCCACGCGCATTTAATTCCTTAGCAAAGCTTTGTCGCATAGCAAATAAATCTTTCTTTTGTATATGGATTCTGCTACCATTGAGATTATTAGCATTAAGACAAATGTGGCAGTGTGGATTGTCTGTGTCTTTATGCAAAGCCAGCACAAATTGTGCGTTTGGATAGAGCTTTTTCATCGTAGCAAAAGCGGATTCTTGCAAAATATGTGGCTCACACTCTTCATAATCTCGCATAGAAAATACCATATTGTAAGTTTCTCGCCTTTCTCTTACTCTCTCAAATCTTTGTGGAATATTGGCATAGGATTCTACGCAGTCTTTGGTATCAGCTTTTCCTAAAAATATATGATTATCCGCACTTAAAAGCTCTAACTCTCCATCGCGTGAGATATATTCAATATGTTTTAAAAGTTGTGTTTTATTTCTCGCATTTGAAGTGATTTTAATCATAACTTCATAGCCACCACTCATAAGTTTTGCTTTTTTATCTCGCTCTTTTGCGTAAGCAGATAAATCAAATCTGCCTTGATTCTCTTTGAGTTTTTGGGCTTTCTCTCTTGCTTTTGTAGTATTTTGAGTGGATATGTTTGAGTTTTGTGTAATTAGCAAAGGAACGATTGGCTCTTGCTTTTTGCACTTGCCGCCCTTTCCAAATATTAAATTCCAGCTCATCATTGCTAAATTTGTTAGCAAAATATTTTGGGATTGCACTCACGCTAATCGCCTTTTGTTTGATAAAAGTGTAGTGATTGCTAGAGAGAGTTTATCAATTTTTTCTCGCAAATCGTTTAGTATTGCAAGCAATTTGTCATCTATATTTGGTTTGAGTTGTGTGTTGTATGCTTTGGCTATTTGATTGATATTTGAGCCGATTTTATGAAGCTCTGCTCTTGTTTCATTGAGCGATTGTATCTCTTGCATATCGGGGATTTTAACTTTATAGATGAAATTGAGCGCGTGGAATTTAAGCTCTCTTGCTACCGAGCCACGAAAATTCTGCTGTGCGGATTGTTTGAGTTTTGCATATTCATCAAGCGAGAGATATAGCACAATTTTCTTTTTACCCACTTCATCATTGCTGGATTCTAGTAATTCCAAATGCTTATGGGGCTCAAAACTCTCAATCAAAAAATTAAGAATCTTTGATTTATCCAAACCACTTTTTTCTTGGATTTTGCAAAGTCGCTCTTTGTTATCGTGCGTGATTCTAAAGCTTACAATGTTTGATTTATTCACAATCCTTCCTTTTTTTGGTGTTACAACTTTCAAACTCGCTTAGAGTTTGACTCTCCGCGTAAGCGGACTTCTCGCTTCAATTTGAAGCGACTTTTCAAAATTTGCGTGGCAAATTTTGATTAAGAGCCACGCAGTGCAGGAGGCAATTCTTATGAATTGCCGCAAAAAATACGCAAAATTTAAAAACGAAGTGTTTAACATTTTGGCTATTTTTTGCTATCCTGCATCCTTTTAAAATAAACATTTTACATTGATAGTTTTTCAAAAGTCAAGTATATTTCTCAATTTATTTGTTATGTTTATTTATATTTAGAATATAATATCTTATAAAATTATTTTACAAGGAGACACAAGAAATGGATAGCGCATATATCAAAGCACTGAAAGAGAAATATAAAAACAATCTCGCTAAAGCAAAGGAGCGAGAGAAAGTTAAGCTCAATACCTTGTATAAGGATTTAGCTTTAGCAATCGTGCAAAAAACTTATAAAGAGAGTGAGTTTAAAAGCTTTGTAGTGATGATGAGTTGATAGCAAAAGCTCTCTTGCCATTGTTAGAAATGTATCCGTCTAAAGAAGATTTACAAGATAAAACGTCAAACAAAGACAAGGAGTAGAAAATGATGAAAAAAGCTATAAGTGATGATTTTTTTGAGATTAGCTTTGCGCAGAGTGAGGCCAATGAGAGATTGAGATTGTGTGATGATTATAAGGACACTTATAGAGAGCAGCACGATATTGATTGTATTTTAAGCCACTTAACAACTATTGATGAAACCAAAAAAGAAAATAAAGTAAAAGGTGGCGACTTCAAAAGCGAGATAGTTGATTTTACTATCTCGTATGGAGTCAATGGAAAAATGGTGAGTGAAAAAATCAGCGTGCCTTTAGGCTATGGGCATTTTGAAAAGGGTATCAATCATTTGCGAGATAATTTTTCACAAGGGCTAGGTTTGAATCCAGAAGAGAGAATTGCGGCTAATAGCGATGAAGTCCGCAAAAGATTAGAAAATAAATGCAAAGGATTTAAAAAGCCCACACTTGATATGGCATATTTACAAGCATTAGGCAAAGGCACTATTGATACTTGCGTAGAAACTGCTAAGGCATTGAGCAATGAGGAGCTAGGTGCATTTTTAAAAGGATTCCAAGAGTATAGTAGGCGAGTTGGCAAAAAGACAGATGATAATAAAGAAGCCCTCATCAATGCTTTAGCCACAAAACTTGGAGTGGATTCAAAAGAGCTAAAAGAATCTATTGATGAGTATTTAAACAAAAAAACAAAAACTCATATAGACAATGTAGAAAAAGATACCAGCGAAGAATCAAAAGAGACTTTGACAAAAGATTCTGCCAAGCAAGATAAGCAATCCACAGAGAAAAAATTTAGCAAGAATCCGCAGCCAAGCGAAGAGACAAAAAAGAAAATGGCAGCAAAGCGAAGCGAGATGGCTAAGACAAAAAAGGCTCAAGTGGCGGATAAATCTAAAGCAAATGAAAGAGCCAAAACTAATCTGCCACTAGTCCAAGAAATTATCCGCTGATAAATAAGAGAGTGAGATAAGGAGAAATAATGGATAAAAGCAAAAAAGAACAACAAGGAATTTATAATGTAACCTTTGGAGATGAAAAGGTTGCGCCTATATTCAAGGATATTGAAGCTATTGAAGATGCAGTAATTGAGTATATCACTATATATGTGAAAGGCTGGCACAATGTAAGAAGAGGTAAGGGGACTGGTGCAGAACATATTAAGTTGCATTTAGAAAAAGGCTCTCAAGGTGAAATTAGCATAGAGGAGCTTGTGAATATTGGAAAGTCTTTAAGAGAATTTCTAAAAAACTTTGATGAGCCTTTTATTGATAAAAATGGGGCAAAAGTATATGAATGGCAAAATGATGATAGTGTAAGATTTAGAGTAATTACAGACACAAAGGGGAGGGTCACTCGAATACGCCACTATCCCCTTTGCTGATGTAATTATAATATTCTACTCTGATAGGAATCTTAACAAACAAATGGAGTTTAAGAACCAAAAGGTTGAAGAGTATTATCAGCAAAAGGTATTGCAAAAGTCGCCACAAGATAAGAAAAAGATTTTTTCTAAAAATCCCAAGCCCACGTAAGAGACAAGAGATAAGCTCAATAAGAAAGCAAAAGAAATATCAAACAAGCTAAAGATTGATAAAGATTGTTCCAATTTGTCAAGCTGTTTCATGATACTCCAAAAAGATAAAATTATACATAAAAATCAGAATCTAGGGCTTAAATCATAGAAATTTTTGATTTGAGAATCTATAAACAAATGATTTTTCAACTTTTAAGGAAACTTTCAGGGGGGGGGGGTAAAATATTTAATGTGTGTTTAATTGAAACATAATTTTACACATTTTGCTTCACATTTAATAACATCACAAGGAGATTATATGAAAAAGATTGTTTTAAGTTCAATTTTGGCAGTGGCATTAAGCCAAACTTACGCGCTCGCAGAAGAAAGCGGAGCATTTGTGGGTGTAGGCGTGGGCTATGGTGGCACACAGCTCAAAGCAGAAGTAACAGGCGGGCCTACTTATTCATTAAATGGCGGAGGCATCAGTGCAGAAGTAATCGCTGGATACAAGCAATTTTTTACCCCAGAATTTGGCTTGCGCTATTATGCAAACTTTGCTTACAACGACTCACCATTTACAGAAAACGGCGCAACAACTAATGGGATTTTTGTGTTTAATTATGGTGTGAATGTCGATGCGTTGTATAATTTCATCAGCAATGAAACGCTAGATTTTGGCGTATTGCTAGGGCTTGGGCTTGGTGCAAATACTTGGGGTGGTATTGACAATCGCAAACTTAGCACAACAGGCTTTGATTTGGGGCTTAATGTCGGGGTGCGCACATCAATTGCCAAACATCACGGCATAGAAGTGCTAGCTCGCGTGCCATTTATCGCGACAACGCTTTTAAATGAGTCACAAGAAGGCATATCAACCAAATTAAGCATAGCGCGTCAATATAGCGTCGGCGTGCGATATATTTTTAGCTTTTAATTTAGCTTTTGATGATGAAGGCAGAATCTGGAATGAGATTCTACTTTGTGCTAATATTTTTTAGCTTACGATATGGATTCTAGAATCTAAAACTCAAAAAATGGATTGCCACGCAAAATTTGAAAATTTTGCTCGCAATTGAGGGGGCAGGTTTGTCATTGTAAGGACAATAGGACGAAGCAATCTAGTCAAAAATGGATTGCCACGACTTCCTAGCGGAAGCCTCGCAATGACGACAAAAACGACATAGATTCTAGTAGAATCTATGCAAACACAATGGCACACAAAGAAATCCTTTATTTTTAGGCAGATTTTAGGGTTGTGTAAAAATTTTAGGCAAGCAAAAAATATAAAAAAGTGTAACATAAGCGTTCATTGTAGGTTTGTAGGCTAAAAATTTCAAACTCCCTGAAATGTGGCAAAAAGAGAGAATTTAGATTCTATGGAAATTGGATTTTGGATTCTAGATTCTGCCCTTAACACCCCTAAATGACAAAACCCCACAATATTATGCTTTATGATACTTCAATTAAGGCATTTCAACATAGTGAATAAGATTTTTGTTTTGTAATATTTGTGATTATAGTGTTTATTTGAGTTTAAGTGGATTCCGCCTCTTTGCAGAGGCTTGGAATAAAGATTATAAAGAATCTATGCAGGTAAGTGCAAAGAAAGGGGGCTTACATCATGCCGCCCATTCCTCCCATTCCGCCCATATCTGGCATAGCAGGAGCGGGTTTGTCTTCTTTGATTTCATTGATTGTCGCTTCTGTTGTAAGCAGTAAGCTTGATACAGAGACTGCGTTTTGCAATGCGACACGAGCGACTTTAAGCGGATCGATAATTCCTGCTTTAAACATATCTACATATTGACCGCTACTTGCATCAAACCCAAATGAATCTTTTTGATTCTCAACTTCATTGACAACCACACCAGAATCAAACCCCGCATTTGCTGCGATTTGAGCCAAAGGAGCTTTGATAGCGCGCTTGATAATGTCATAGCCTATCGCCTCATCACCTTCGAGTTTGAGTTTAACTTTTTGAGCTGCGCGGATAAGTGCTGCACCACCACCGATAACAATCCCTTCTTCAACCGCAGCTTTTGTCGCGCTCAATGCGTCATCAACGCGATCTTTTTTCTCTTTCATCTCAACTTCGCTTGCCGCGCCGACTTTGATTACTGCCACGCCACCGCTAAGTTTAGCGAGTCTTTCTTGGAGCTTTTCTCTGTCATAATCACTTGTTGTATCTTGGATTTGTGTTTTGATTTGCGCTACACGAGCTTTGACATCAGCACTTTTGCCTTTGCCATCTACGATTGTTGTATTGTCTTTGTCAATCACAATCCTTGCAGCTTGCCCTAAATCCGCAATATCAGCACTTTCTAATGTTTTGCCAAGCTCTTCACTAATGACTTGCCCGCCTGTAAGAATTGCGATGTCTTTAAGCATTTCTTTTCTTCTATCGCCAAATCCCGGAGCTTTTACCGCTGCGACATTAAGCACACCACGAAGTTTATTGACAACTAATGTCGTAAGCGCCTCACCTTCAATATCCTCTGCAACGATCAAAAGTGGTTTCCCGCTTTTCATTGTCGCTTCAAGCAATGGCAAAATATCTTTCATTGAGGAGATTTTTTTGTCTGTCAAAAGGATATATGCATTTTCAAGCTGTGTTGTCATTTTGTCTGTATTTGTTACAAAATAAGGGCTGAGATAGCCTCTGTCAAACTGCATTCCTTCAACCACGCTCAATTCATCATTAATCCCTTTTGCCTCCTCAACGGTGATAACGCCATCTTTACCTACTTTTTCCATTGCTTCAGCGATAAGATTCCCGATATTTTCATCAGAATTCGCCGAAATAGTCGCAACTTGAGCGATTTCACCTTTGCCACCGACTTTTTTGCTTGATTTTTTAAGCTCTTCAATGATCGCGCTTGCCGCTTTATCCATTCCTCGTTTTACGGCAATAGGATTTGCACCAGCAGTGATATTTCGCAATCCTTCTTTGAAAATGCTATACGCCAAAACGGTAGCGGTAGTCGTGCCATCTCCAGCAGCATCAGCAGTTTTGCTTGCGACTTCTTTGACAAGTTGCGCACCCATATTTGCGATAGGATCAGCAAGCTCGATTTCTTTTGCGACACTTACGCCATCTTTTGTGATACTTGGAGCACCATAGGATTTTTGAATAAGGACATTTCGACCTCGTGGTCCCATTGTAACTTTTACCGCATCACTAAGTTGTTTTACACCTTCATAAAGTTTGTTTCTTGCAGAATCACTAAATTTAATTTCTTTTGCCATGTTTTACTCCTTAAATATTTTTAATTATGTGATATTTACCCAATAACGCCTAATACATCTTTGACTTCTAAAACGATGTATTCTTTATTGTTGAGCTTGATTTCGCTTCCTGCATATTTGCCAAATACGATTGTCTCATTTTCTTTGAGCGTTTTTTCATCAGCGACTTGTTTGCTAACCGCAACGACTTTTCCCATTAAAGGTTTTTCTTTTGCATTATCAGGAATGATAATCCCAGAACTTGTTTTACTTTCTTCTTCGAGTCTTTCAACAAGAACTCTTTCACCAAGTGGTTTAAATTTCATTTTTGCTCCTTAAACTTATATTAAATTAGCACTTAAAAATTTAAGTGCCATAATTGTAAAAAATAATATTAAATAAGTCAATACTTTATTTTAAATATATAAAAAAACTTTAGTCTTTTAGACTAAATAATAGTTATATTACTCTTATAAATTTTTATTTTAATAGAATCTAATCAAAAATGGCATATAATAACGGCAATTTTCTACAAATTTCCATAAGCAAGGCAAAAATGTGATCACTCCCGCTTCACTTGAGAATCTAAAAAATCAGCTTGATATTGTTGAGATTGTCAGCCATTATATTGATTTGCGAAGGGTTGGAAGCAACTACGCAGCGCGGTGTCCATTTCATGATGAAAAAACGCCAAGCTTCATCATCTCGCCTGCTCGCAATATTTATCATTGCTATGGTTGCGGGGCAAGTGGCGATGCGATCACATTTGTAATGGAATATGAAAAGCTTAATTTCATCGAAGCAGTCGAAAAACTCGCAGATATAACAAATATCAGACTTGAGTATGACTCAAAAACCCCGCACAAATCAAACAGCCTTGATAAAATAATGGCTTTCTATCATTCGCGCCTGCTAGATTCTAAAGAATATCTGCATTACCTGCATACGCGCGGCATTGATGATACGCTCATTGCGACTTTTAATCTTGGATTCTGCCCGGGCAATAACGAAAACCTGCAATTTATTAACGCCTATGGGCTAGATTCTGGTGAGCTTTTGCGAGATGGCGTGCTTGGCAAAAACGACAGCAGAATCTATGCGCGATTTTTTGAGCGCATTATTTTTCCTATCTATTCACCAAGCGCAAAAATAGTCGGCTTTGGTGGCAGAAGCCTAAAAGAAGGCGTAGCAAAATACATCAACTCCCCGCAAAGCCAAATCTTTAACAAATCAAAACTGCTATATGGGTATCATCTCGCCAAAGAGCATATCTTTAAACGCAATCAACTCATTATCACTGAAGGCTATATTGATGTGATTATGCTTCACAAAGCCGGAATCAAAAATGCTGTCGCCACGCTTGGCACAGCCCTAACAAAAGATCATATCCCATTACTCAATAAAGGAAATCCCGATATTATCGTAAGCTATGATGGCGACAAAGCTGGAATCAACGCTGCGTTTAAGGCTGCAAGTCTGCTCGCACCGCTAAGCAAAAAAGGTGGCGTTGTGATCTTTCCAAATGGAGCTGATCCTGCGGATATGATTTTGGCGGGCAAACAAAACGAAGTGCAAGAATTATTTGCGCGTCCCATTCCATTTATAGAATTTTGCTTTCAGACAATCGCTAGCAAATACAATCTTGCTAATCCGCTCTCAAAAGAAGAAGCCCTCAAAGAAACAAGCGCGTTTTTGCACTCTCTCTCGCCACTTATGCAAGAAGAATACATTATGTATATAGCCAATCTCCTTCATATCCCACCAAAGCTTATCACAACCAAATCAAGCAAAAAGCCCGCACCAATCCCAAGCCACACCATAGAATCTCAAGGCGATAGGCTAGAGCGCATTATTTTACGCTATATGCTCGAAGATGAAAGGTTTTTAGAAAAAGGGTTTGACTTTTTGGATTCTAAGGTATTCAAAGACTACAAAAACGCCTTTCTTGCCCTCTGCCAAAACAACAAAGATAATCCACAACTCATAGGCATAATGCTTGATCCACTTCCAATCAAACATGACGGATTTGAGGCAGAATTGCGAATTTTTCTGCTCCGCTACTTTGAAGAAGAGCTCAAAAAAGAGCAAAATTTTCAAAATATCTTACAGCTCAAACAAAAAATCCTCAAACTCAAACAAGGAGAATTACAACCAGTATGACAGCATTAGCCCTTTTTAGCGGAGGCTGCGATAGCCTCATCTCTATGAAACTCCTCACACAGCAAGGCATAAAAGTGATTGCTTTGCATTTCAATATCGGATTTGGTGGCAATAAAAACAAGCTTCAATACCTCCAAAACGCCGCTACACAAGTTGGCGCAGAGCTTTTGGTATGCGATATTCAAGAGCAGTTTTTTAACGAAGTGCTTTTTAGCCCAAAATATGGCTATGGCAAATATTTTAATCCCTGCATTGATTGCCATGCTAATATGTTTGCGCACGCGTTTTATAAGCTTGTAGAGCTTGAGGCGGATTTTGTGATTAGTGGCGAGGTTTTGGGACAGCGACCAAAAAGCCAGCGCAAAGAATCGCTCGATCAAGTCAAAAAGCTTGTCCGCGAAGTCGGCAAAAATCCGCTATTTAAATCGATTTTAGATTCTAGTGGCACTCATAGCTCAAAGCCACAATTCCTTGATGAGCTGCTTTTGCGTCCGATGAGCGCAAAGCTCCTTGAGCCAAGCTTTCCTGAAAAAATAGGTTGGATTGATCGAGAAAAGCTCTTAGACATCAGCGGTAGAGGGCGCACAAGACAGCTTGAAATGGTGAAACTTTGGGGGTGGAAATATTATGAGAATCCCGGCGGTGGGTGCTTGCTTACGGATTTGAGTGTCGCAAACAAGCTCAAAGACTTAAGCGCGCATCGCAAAATGATAGTCCAAGATACGATTTTAGTCAAAATCGGACGCTATATGATCCTGCCAAATGGCGCGCGCTGTGTGATCGGGCGCAATGAAGAGGAAAATACTAAGCTCAAAAACCCCAATCCAAAAATGGAGATTATCGAGCTTCTTGAAAACATAGGTCCAGTGGCTGTGGTAGAAAAATCCGCAAGTATGGACGATAAAATCTTAGCTGCAAGGATTGCATTAGGCTATGGAAAAAGCCAGACAAACACCACAGAAAAAGCCCAAGCCAAACAAGCAAAAAAGGTCAAAATAGGCGAGCAAATCGTTGAAGTGCTGCCTTATGACAAAGAAAAGGCACGAGAGTTTTTGTTTTTTAAATCATAGATTCTGGATTCTATTTTTGGGTTCTCTTTTGCTTCGTCCTATCGTCCTCGCAATGACGGGACAGGTTTGTCATTGCAAGCAAAATTGAAAATTTTGCGTGGCAATCCACTTTTTGAGTTTTAAATTCTAGAATCTAGGACAAAATACTTTGCTGCCCTCGTCATGTCTTAAGCGTTAGCAAAAAATCCAAATCCAAACTAGAATCTATTTTGGATTCTGTATTAGATTTTTCTAGATTCTTCGCTTTCTGTGAAAACTTAAGTAATGACGAGTAGAGTGCATCAAAACAATATAGAATTTAGATTCTAATATTTTGGGATTTAAAAAGTCAGAGCGATGAAGTTTGATGAGATTTTTTAGCACATTCATAAAAATACGCACATAAATATTAAAAAAGCAACTTTTTGCTACAATCAGCACTTATTTTTATATTAAAAGGATCTTTATGAAAACACCACTTCTTACCCACCCGCTTATCGCAAGCTACTCTGAAATGAGCGAGAATGAGCGCAAATTTGTGCTTGATACAATCGCTACACACAAGCCACGCAAGATTCTAGAGCTTGGTATCGCCGCAGGGGCAAATAGCGTGCTTATATTAGATTTTTTGCGCGAACAAAATCTTTTGGAATCCACACAACTGCACTCCTGCGACTACAATGCAACTTACTATCACCACAACACTTCAAATGGGTATTATCAAGTAAAAGTAGCTCATGGGGGGGGGCAAATAAAAGCCTCAGCGGATTTTTAGTGCAAGAACTTGTGCCTGAATTGCAAAACAAATGGCATCTCCACACCGGCGGACTTGTCGCAAATCATCTTGACAACATTGGCAAAGATATTGATTTATGCATCATTGACACCGTGCATAGCGCACCGGGTGAAGTGCTTGATTTTCTTATGGTGCTACCATATTTGAGCAAAAATGCCGTAATCATTATGCATGATCTTGTGTTTCATATTTTTGCAGAAAAAAATTCTAGCATTTGCGCGCTACTCTTTCAAGCATTACAAGGACGCAAAGTCTTTCCTCCATTTGATGAGCCTTTGCAAAATATCGGCTCTTGTGTCCTAGCAGACCTCACACCAAGCCACATTCAGCAGTATTTTAGAATCCTCAACTTCCCATGGTGCTATATACCAAATGATAAGGACTTGCAAGTCTTTAGAAACTGGATAGTCAAGCATTATGAGCCAAGCTTTAGTGTGATGTTTGATCGTTTTGTAGAGATCCAAAGAAAGTGGCAAAAACGCGAGAATCCACTTAAAAGAGCTACAAAAAAATTATTAAAAAAAATCATTCCTCAAAGATTCCACCCATTTGCAAAAAGAATCAAAGCAAAACTTTTTGGATAATGCTTGCAAGCGAGTGGAAAATTCAGAATCTGCGCCAAACACAGCGCAAATAAGCTTTGATTTATCCAAACCCCCATTCAAGCTTGGCTAGATTGGTTAAATTACTTTGTGTAAAAAGCCAAAAGACAAAATCTTTTTAGGATTTTAAATTAGATTTTGTGATTCTAGAATCAAATCTTGAAAGTTTTGTATTGCTTGAAAAATCAATCTGGCCCTTTAGATTCTCCCTCTTTCTTCTCAAGCTTTCTTATTTCTAAGATTCTATGATGCAAAAAGAGCAAGAAAGATGGCTTTCAAGCGAAATTCTCCCCGATCTTCTTAGCCCAAAAAGAATAAAATCACGCACTTTTTCTTTTCGGCAATCAAAAGGCAATCAAGAAAAGTGCCTCGCTGATTCCGCTTCTTGTATAAAATAGGCAGATAGCATATAGTAGATTCTGTGAACGCCTTTATAACTCTAAAAGTGTTTTGACTTTGTTGTAGAGTGCCACTTCTGCTGGGTGCTCCTTGCCATCAGCATGCATGATTTTGTGCAACGTTTGCAAAACTTCTAGGTGTGCCTCTTTATTGAAAAATATCTTAATATCTTCGCAAATCTCCTCAGTAGTGAGCTTGTCATAGCTTTCGTTTCCTGTGGTATGCATAAATTCAATGATATTCTCCACATCCTCTTCATTCTCCGCAAGGTAGTTTTTCACTGCTTCAAACTCCTCATCTGCTAGCTCACCATCTGCGTGAATCATCTGCATACAAAGCGAAAGCATCAAGACAGAATAAACAAGATAGGCTGTTGCATTACAGAGTGTCTCATACTCTTCACCATTCTTTCATCTCTTGCCTAAACGTTGCGACAATGCTTGGGACATATTTTTCTAGCATTGCAAATCTTTCATCTAGCAAAAGTCTTGTTGCATCTGTTTCATCAGTTGCGCTTTCTTTCTGCTTTGCCTCTTTGCTTTTGCCGCCAAAGAGCTTACCCACCAAAAACGCACTTCCTACCGCAAATGCCACTGCACCCGCTATTGTCGCCCATGCGGGAGCTGTCGTTGCTGTGAGACTACCTAGCCCTATGGTAGTAAGCACACTCCCTGCTGTGGCTGAGCCCGCAAAAGTAGTCGTGCCTAGTCCTACTGCAGTCGCTGCCGCACCACCGCCCATAGCACCTAATGCACCACCAGCAGCAGCGAGTGCGACAGGAGTGCCATTTTTGCCCGCTTTGGTTGCTAGACTAGGCTTTTGGAGCTCTTTTTTTATTTGTTCATCTGTTTTCTTTGCCATGTTTGTTCCTTCTTAGTTTTCTTTGTGATGTAATCTTTTACGACATTAAACATTTCAACCAAGAGCTTGAAAAAGTCTTTGGCGATGATGATAGCCTCTTTCATTGCATCTGTTGGTGTATTCATATTTCTATCGTTATCAAGTGCGTTGCCAATGATTGCAGTCGCTGGGATAGAAGGGCATGCCACAAGCGCAGATACTATTGGCGCAAGAAGCACGCCAATAAATGGTATCATGCTTATAAATGCAGCACTTAGCGCAGAGACTGCCGCAGCTATGGCAATGCCTATTGCCATGCCTTTGTGCGCTTTGATAAACTCCCAAATCTTTAGGAATAGAATCTTGCCTATCTTATAGACTTTTTGCCCGATGTGCCCTACTTTTTTAGCAAACACTTGAAGCGCGGTAACGACATCTTTAGGCGCGCCCTCACTCATCATCTCAAGCGCAATAAGCTTTGTGTTTTGCTCTTTTGCCTGCGCTTGCAGCTTATCTAATTCTTGGATACTCAGCTCTTTTGTCATTTACTCTCCTTACTCTTCTATTTTCCTATTCCTCAATGAGCTTAAAGCCGTGTATCGTGCCATCAGCGCGGCATTTGCCTGCTATATTTCCGGCTGTGGCAGGCACGGTTTTGCCGCATTTTATGCATACAAGCTTCTTTTTCTTTTTGCTACTGCTTGCAGAGCCTCCGATCATCGCGCCCACCACTGCTCCAGTAGTTACAAGCGCAATCTTTGCTGTGCCCAGCGCCACCTTACGTGTGCCTTTGAGGATTGAAGTAACTAAACCCATCTTGTCTTCTTTTTGTATTGATTTTATACTTTAATTTATGCTTTTTTTGTCTTTTCCTTAAATTTGTGAAAATTTATAGTGAAAATTTTTATAAATGTATAGAATCACAACATTTTCTAAAAAATGAGGGTTTAATGAGGGTAGATTCTGGAATATGTGATTATTGCAAATATGTCGTAGGCTATGTAAGGAAGTAAAAAATGCGTTAAATGCCATCGCAAGCTTTGGAATCTAGGGGTTTGAAAATAGACTGCTATACTCGCTTATGCTCGCTCGCAATGACAAAGGGAGATTTAGAATCTGCGCTTACTTAAAAGATTTAGACGCGAAAGATTTTTAGCAAGAAATGATAAAGCGAAGTAAGCCAAGCGCGCGAACTAATGCGCTAAATTTTTCTAAAGAAACTTCGTTTTGTGAGTTTTGAAGCAAAGATTAAACACGCAGCAACAGCAATTCCTAAGCGCGTAGGATTTTTGATGAGAAATGTGGGTTGCAAGGCAAAGCGCAAGGGAGTTACCTAAAGCGGTAATGACCGAAGCGCTTTGTCGCCGCTCCCGCATTTATTGCAAAAAGCCTGCGTGCTTACTCTTCCTTTTTTTCTAGCGCGCTGATGTTTAGCCTCACAAACTTATACGCCAAAAAAATCACCACCACCCACACAAGTAGCAAAAACACCGAATAGCCCATAATCTCTCCTTAGTATGAATGCTCTTTGAAGTCCTGCGCGCTTAGCTTCTTGCGATCCATCGCGCGCCAGACATACACGATATAGCCTAGCACAAAAGGCACCGCCAAGCTCACATAGCCCATGACTGAGAGCGTATAATAGCTTGAGCTAGCGTTTTGAATTGTGAGCGAGCTTTGCAAGTCCGTGATTGAGGGGTAAAACGCCCCGCCAAGCCCAACATTTAAAAACACCGCCATGACTGCTAGCACCACGCCAAAGCCAAGCGCAAAGATCCCCTTCTCCCCGCGCCAAGACTTATATATCCCAAAAAGCACGCCTAAGACGCCAAGCACCAAGAGCGCCAAAATCACAGGATAGCGCAAAAATGTGAGCAGATAGAGGTTTGCCACCATTTGCACCTCGCCGTTTTCACTCACGCCAAAGCCATCTTTAAGGCAAATCCACGCAAGAAAGCCCAAGAAAAACGGCAAGAAAAGCGCGGTATTAAGCAAAATATCCTTGCGTGCACGTTTTGTTATCGCCTCGCTCGCAAGCGCGTTGATAAAATAGCTCTCCGCCACAATCCTACTTAAAAATACAAGCGCAAAGCCTAGCAGGTAGTTTAGCGGATTTGCAAGTGCTTCTAAGCCACGTAATGGCGAATCCCAACTCACAAAGTAGGGATTGCTTGAAGAAAAGCTTGGCAGCGCGCCACTAGATTCTATTTCCACCGGAGTGCCACCTAAATGAAACTCCGCACCGCTAAAAAATGTGCTCACCGCCACGCCGATAAGAAACACGCCCAAAATTCCATTAATCTTTAAAAACACCTCATAAGTCTTGCTGCCAAGCAGATTGCCCTCTTTTTTGCGGTATTCATAGCTCACCGCTTGAATGATAAAGCAAAAGAGAATCGCCAGCCACACCCAATACGCGCCGCCAAAGCTCGTGCTATAAAATAATGGAAACGCCGCAAAAGCCGCCCCGCCAAAAAGCACCAAAGTAGTAAATCCTAGCTCCCACTTGCGCCCTAATGTGCTGACAAGCAGAGTTTTCTCCTCCTCATTGGCGGATAATCTATCAATAAGCCCCTGCCCGCCTTGCACGAAAAACAAAAACACAAGCAAGCCTCCAAGCAGGCTTTCTATAACCCACCAATACACTTGCAGCTGGGAATGATCAAGTCCAAAAAACATGAGATACCTCCATTTTGGCTAGCACGCATTTAACGCGCAGATTTTGTGTTAGATTCTGCGCGCGTTGTGAAATCTATAGAATCCACAGAATCCACCAAATGCCCCACGTGCGCGCCAAAGCCTTTTTTAATCGCGCGAATCATAATCCCTACCTCTGCGAGCAAAAGCGTGCTAAAGAGCGCAAGGAATAGGAAAAACGAGATTTGAATATTTGTGTGTGAAAGGTTTGTCGCAGCGATATGCACAGGCAGCAAGTTCTGTATCGCCCATGGCTGGCGCCCCACTTCTGCGACGATCCAGCCCGCCTCTGCTGCGACATAGCCAAACGGAATGGCAATCACACACAGCCACAAAACCTTGCGGAATCGCGCTATATCGTTTGTCATAGCCAAATACAGCGCGATGATGAAAAGCACAAAAAACGCGCTGCCAAGGGCTACCATAATATGAAAGCTATAAAATGTCAGCGCCACAGGAGGCACAGCATCCTCAGGCGCTTTTAAATAGCCATAGCCAAAGTCTTTCATATTTTCTTGCACGATTTGGGCGAGCTCCTCATTTTCCACGCCATTTTGTTTTTTTAGCTCTTGGTATTGGCTAAGGGCTTTAAGTGCGATTTGCCCGCGTAGCATGCGCTCGCTCACAGATTCTATGTTTTTTTCTTTATTGCCATAGATGAGGTCATTAATGCCCGGGATAAAGCCCTGTGTGTCGCGCTGACCGAGGATTGAGAGCGCATAGGGAATGGTGATGTCAAACAAAAATGTCGGCTCACTATCACCGGGCTTTTTAGCGGGATTTAAAATCCCAAAGGCAATAAGCCCAGCTCTGTGCTCGCCATCATAGATTCCCTCCATTGCCGCAAGCTTTAGTGGCTGCTTTTGAGTAACCTGATACGCGCTTTCATCTCCGCTAAAAAATAAAAACATTGAGGTAAGCAAGCCAAAGCTAGCCCCCACAACAAGGCTTTTTTTCGCCATAAGCACTTCTTTGCTCTCTTTATTTTTAAGCAAAAACCACGCACTGATGCCCATCACAAAGAGCGAGGCAATTACATAGCCACTGGCAATGGTGTGCAAAAACTTGCTGATTGCCACAGGGGAGAAAATTACTTCAAGGATATCTGCCATTTCATTGCGTGCGGTGTTTGGGTTAAAGATCGTGCCCACAGGATACTGCATCCAGCCATTTGCCACGAGAATCCAAAATGCACTTAAGTTACTCCCAATGGCCACTAGCCAAGTGGAGAGCAGATGGAATTTCTTTGAGACGCGATCCCAGCCAAAAAACATAACCGCAAAAAATGTCGCCTCCAAGAAAAACGCAAAAATCCCCTCAATCGCCAAAGGCGCGCCAAATATATCGCCCACAAACCAGCTGTAATTCGCCCAGTTTGTCCCAAATTCAAACTCCATAATAAGCCCAGTTGCCACGCCAATAGCGAAATTTATCGCAAAGAGCGTGAGCCAAAACTTTGTAATGGTGCGCCACTGCGGGTTATTAGTCTTTACATAAATGCTCTCCATTATCGCCACGATAAATGAGAGCCCCAAAGTCAGCGGCACAAATAAAAAGTGATAGATCGCAGTCAAACCAAACTGCGCCCTGCTCCAATCAACATGCAAATCCATGGCTACTCCTTTATGGCATGTGTGGTGTTTTGACTAAAGCTCTGCTCTTTTGTGAGATTCTCCAGCACAAATGCGCTCTTTGCGCGCTCATCGCCGATGTCTTTGAGCGAGCCATCATAGACAAAAAAGCGCAAGAGCACAAAAAGCACAAAAAGTTTGATAAAAATGATTTTCCATAGAATCTTCCCAAGCTTCATATTTCTAAAGCCTTGAGCGTAGAAATTTATGAGGTTTCTTAGCATTTTGCCACCCTTAAAATCTAGATTCTGATGTTTAAGCAGAATGGATTGTAAGCCAATAAAACTTGCGTGAAGCTTAAAAAGTAAATAAAAATTTTGGAAATTTTGATTCTACACATTAGCTGAATTTTGTCAGATGAAATTTGATGTAAATTTTACAGAAAATCTGCATTGTTTAAGGTTTTTGTGGATTGCTACACACCTTAAATGTGCTAAATATTGAGATAAATTGCTACTTTGCAAGCCCAAGCTACAAGCCAAACCAAGCCACAATCCTAAACAGGAAAACTTCCTAAATCGGTAGCAACTAAACATTATAAATATTTAGATATTTAGATATTTAGATATTGCGCGAAGTAATCAACAACTTAGCCAAAAAGAAGTGTATTTATAATATTTACATTTTTTACAAATTTCATGCTTCACCGCACATTTTGGCGTAGCGCTTCATAGCTTCCGCACGCTACTTGCACGCCCTCATCGCAAGCCTTTTTGTAGTATTTGAGCGCCTTGGTAGAATCTGGCTCTATCGCGCCTCCTTGATCAAGCTGCCCGGCGAGTTCATAGATATTGCCCACGCTCTGGCAGGAGTAGGGATTGCCTAGCTCGCAGCCCTTCAGCGCGTAATGCAGCGCGGCTTTCATATCGCGCGGGATACCCTGCCCTAGCATCTTTAGGAGCGCGACTTGGTAGCAGTTGTAGCCATCCTCAAGCTCATCGCAGCCCTTTGTGTAGGCAGAGAGCGCCTTACTCACATTTTTTGGCACATAGCCCTCTATCCCGTGCCAATAGTGAAAGCCAAGCGTGGCGCAAGACTGCGCCCTTTGGGCGTTTGTGAGCTTGTGATTTGGGTTTGGCGCATCGTGTGTGAGTGCGCGCTCATCGCTGCTTTCACGATAGCTGAGGTTATTGAGGCACTCCTGTGTCGCGGCGCGCACTTCTGGGTGCATGGATTCTAAACTCTCATCATCTAGCCTGCCCTCTATCTCGCGCGCCACTTCGCAGGATTCATTATAGCCTAGCTCACAGCCTCGCGCTAGAAGCTGCTTTGCCCGCCCAAAGTTTTGCGCCACACCTTGGGCGTTTTTATACATGAGCGCAAGATTGTAGCAGCTCCCGCCATCGCTCATTTTGCAGGCAGATTCAAAGGCTTTGAGCGCTTTTTTATAGTCCTGTTCGCTTCCTACGCCAAGCTTTGCGCTTAAGCCAAGCGCGCGGTATGCAAGCGCGGAATCTAGCCCTTTGCTTTTTTGCACATAGAGCATAAAATCTTTGAGCTTGTGGCGCACAATGCCACTAAAATCGCCACTCCAAATCTCAATAATAGCCATTTCGCACGCCTACTTCACACTCGCACCATTCCCGCCTGCAAGGCAAGCGCGCTCATTTTGGCTTTTGTAATAGCCCTCAATCTGTGCTTCTTTAGAGATATGCGCGATATAATCCCACTCGATAAGCCCGGTTTTGAGGTTAGTAATGCTGAAAATAAAGCTAAGGTTGGTGCGCACTTTTTGTGGATTCTGCGCGTTTTTAGAATCCGCCCCAGAATCTAGCGGCGCGAGGCTATCGCTAATGCGCGCAGAGAGTGAATAAGTAGGCGCAAGTAGCGCGCCTTTGGGGATAATGTCTTGGAACTCCGCTTTGTTGCGCTGTGCGCGGATACCATCAAGCAGCGGGTCGGCATTTAGCGCATTGCCTGAAATCGCGCCTGTAAGGCTAAACTTCCCACTATCGCGCAAGGAGACAAGCGGCGAGCGCGCGAGCGTCTGAATGTCTAGCTCAAAGTGCGTGAGGTTGGCAAAATCACTCAAGGCGATGACTTGGGGCGTGCTGATGTCTTTGAAAAATACAGAATCTAGCATATCCTCTTGCGCGCGCTGTGCGAGAGATTCTAAGTCTTTGGAATCTAAGATTTCTTGGCTTAGAAAATCTGCGCCATTAAGGCAATATATACTCAAAAATACACAAAGTGTAAAAATCACTCGCTTCATCAAATTCTTTCCTTAAAATAATGGGATTGCAGAGCACAATTATACTTCATGTTTTAAAAGTATGTTTCTTGTATTCTATGGATTATTTTGACCCAAAAACTTTTTAATAAATTCTAAAAAATACTCTTTAGTATTTTTACTCACTTTTTTAAGATATTTTTCCACTACTCTTTTTCCATCATCACTATCAGCTATCTCAATAACTCTACCTGTTTTATCATAAATCCACCTATCTCTATCTGGGCGATTGCAAACCTGACATTGTGGGATAATATTACCCATTTCTAAAGGTAAAGCCGGATTCATATGTCCTGCTTGAAGCTTGACAAGTTCATTAGTTCTTATATGATGAGGCTTACCCTCTATGCTACCACAACTTGCACATTTATAATTATAAGCCTTTTTAAGCTCTTCAAAATCCTCCGCCTCAATTCCTTCCCTTCTATCTGGTTTATAAGAAGGATAAGCTGATTTTAAATCTAAAAGTTTATAAAATCCTGCTCCTATTTTTTCATTTATATCACCTCATTGTGCCTGAAATGATATTATATCCTTTTTGCTTACTTAAATGTCTTGCTTGTTGCACATCACTAACTTCAGGATAAATTTTTCTTACAAATTCTGTAAGTTCTTGCTTGGATACTGCTTTTGTATTTGGATAATCTTTGGCAAGATACACAAGCACCAAAGCATCTTTAGTAAAGCTACCACTTTTATCTTTTAAATTAACTTGTTTTACTCCCAAGTCTTTAAGATATTTTTCATAATTTTCGCTGATGATTTTGTAAATTTCATATATTTCTTGCTCAGTCATTTTGCAAGCTCGTTTTGTATTCTTTGTAAAGCCATATCACAATACTTTTTTTCTATCTCAAAACCTATAAATTTGCGTTCATTTTGTAAAGCTGCTAGGGCTGAGGAACCGCTGCCTAAAAATGGGTCTAGCACGACTTGTCCTTTTTGAGTAAAAAGTTTTATCAAGTGTGAAATCAAAGCAACTGGTTTTCTTGTAAGATGAGCTATTTTTTCACCGCTTTCATTATCTCTTATATGTTTAGAAATCTCCATAACATTGCCCGGAAATTTGCCATCTAAACTTTCTTTGCTATTTATAAGTCCAAGTTTATAAACTTGATAATTTTCAACAAAAGTGCCAATGCGAGGCTTCTGAGCCAAAACCATAGGCTCTATTTGAGGTTTTAGCTGAGGAGTTTTTAAATCCTGCATTTCAGCAATGAGCCTTTCTTTTTGTTCCTTGCTTAATGTTTTATCTTTTTTTATAAAATGCACTTGCGAAAAGGCTTTTGCCTGTCCTTCATATTTCCAAGCAAGCATATCTCTAATTTCAAAACCTGCTAAATCTAAAGGCATTGCCATTCTATGATAAAGTCTGGCTTGGGAAAACACCACACAAAAACCACCGGGTTTTAATACTCTAAAAAATTCCTCACATAAAGGTTGCATAAATTCTTGCAACCTCACACCTTGCATTCTATCAAATTTCATTCCAACAGGCAAACTACCTATAACACCACTTTTACTCGCCTTTTTTTGTAAATTTGTATCATTCCATTCGCTCCCCATACCATCAATGAAATATGGCGGATCGGTTACTATAAAATCAATAGAACTATCCTTTAAATCCTTAAAAGCTTTTCTACAATCTTGGTTTAAGATGTGAAAATGTGTGGCGGGATTATTATCGGTGCCTAAGTTGTGGTCATAGGCAAAAACACTCATTTGTTGCTCCTAATTTTCTTGGTATTTTAACAAATCAATACTATATATTGCATCCTGCGTGTGAAAAACACATGATAAACGCCCATATTAAGACAAAAGAACGTCTAAAAAGTCATATCTATCGGGCTTAAAGCCATCTAAAAATATACCCACAAAAGAGAAAAACAATAAAAAACCCCATGGCTGACAAAAACTCTGCCAAAGTTCTGAGGTTGGAGTGGCAACTATATCATAGGCTAAGTGCCACAAGCCCTAAAAACCTAAGATATAGGGGCTTTTGCTCTTTTAACCATATCCAAACCAAATAACCACCGCCCGCTTCAAGCAGACAATTTTCTAAAACTTTTTTAGCTTTTGTGAGAGAACAAAATCTCTCACTCGCACGCAAAGTTTTTTTGATAAATTGCCATACAAGCTTTTAAATCTACTCGCAAGTAATAATCAAAAATAGAATCTAAATTCCAGAGTTTTTGTTTTTGATTGTATCGGTTTTTAGGAATTTTTGGCAAGTTCTAGGGGGTGGAAACCCTTTTTCTCATCTCCCCAAACAAGATCAATATCCCCCAAGCCCTCTTTTTCAAACGCTCCTGCCACTTGTCCGCTTCTTGTCTTTAGCAAGTGCTCCACTGCCTGCGCGCCTTTGTGGTAGAATTGCGGGTAATTTGTCCCAAACTCTGCCAAAGGATTGCCTAGCTCTTTGTCATTGCGAGCGATTTCATCGCGCAGTCCTCCACTTTGGCTTTCTGGACGGATTGCATCGCTCGCTTCGCCTCCTCGCAATGACGGATTTAATGGATTTTGAGTAGAGCTTTGGGCTTGTATGTGATTTGCGATTTCTTGCTCTAAGCGCGCTTGTTCGCTTGCATTGATGAGTGCGATTTGCTGTGCTTCATCATAGCTTTTTGGCTGTGTGGCTCTACTGCTACGTGCATAGATATTGCCAAAGCCATCTTTTTGGAGCAAGATTTTAGACTCGCCTAGCTCAAGCACCGCCTGCAAAACATTGCCACTTTGATTCCAAGTCAAAGAATTTGTGGTAGGATTAGCTGATACTTCATCGGGCGCAAAAGTTGCTCCGCTTTTGTCTTTAGACTTTGAGGTATTTTCGACTAGCTCTACTCGCGGGGTGGTAGGATCTAAGCTAGTTGGCTTTAATTCCTCTAACTCTAGTGTATAGATTCTTTTTGTATCTTTATCCATACTTTCTTTTACAAGTATTTTTGCTTGAGCTGGCTTATCATTAAGTGTTGCGTTTGCCAAAAAACGATGTATTTTTATTGCTTTATCGTTATTTTTTAGGTCTCCTGTTGTTTGTTGCAAAAAAGATTTTTCATAAAGGCTATCAATATTTTTGCCTGCTAAAAAATGCTCTTCTTTGCTAAATCCATTATCAATGCTTTTTTGGAGAGCTTGGTTTGAGCCTATTTTTTTGAGAGTTGTTTTTGAGATTGAGGCAATTTGTCCGCTTGATTCATTAATGATTTCTTTATGCAAAAGTGGCTCTAGCTTCTGCTCTAACTCTGCTCTTAATGTCCGAAGTTCCTTAAAATTTGGCTTATGAGCGTATTTATTGAGTGTGTGTTGCAATTTATCAAGACATATCATTTTTATCACTTTTTTTATAAGCGATTGTGCTATATTCGCACGCAAATAAAAAGGGCTAGCTCATATACTTAAACGCAGGAAAGAGGATTACAAAACACAAGGCTTAAGCGATAGTGAGGCAAAAAACAAGGCTTTAGACTTTGTGAATTCTTTGCCTGAGTTGATAGAAAATGCAAATTTAAGAATGGGTGAAAATAGAGCTTTTTTAGAAACCGCAGATAAAACAGCTTTAATAGCACTTGACTACAAAGAGCAAGAGAAAAAATGGATAACAACAGCGTCCGATAATTATCAATCGCCTCCACTTCAGCCTAACCGCACCGAAAGCGGACTTAATACTAGCCCTTCAAGCGTGAGTGAGGCTAGTGGCGATTTAAAAAATTCTACCACAAAAGCTCAAAAAAGTGTATTCCAAAAACTAAATCCTAACCAACTCCAAGCCCAAAAGCTAGAAGCACAGGCAAAAGAAGCTAGAGAGCGACAAAACGCTAGAGCTATAGCCGACAAACGCGCACAGATTTTGCGCGACAAAGAGCAGGCTGAAGGCAAAAGTGTGCTTGAAGCTACAATGCTTACAAAGCAAGATGATATACCCTACACACCACTAAAAGAGACAAGCATAGCGCTTGATAATACCCAGCCTTTCAACGCGCATTATGCAATCATCAATATCAATGATATTAAGCCTAAATTTGACTTTGGAGGCACGCAAGGGCGCACTTCAATCCAGCAAAATGTAATCGATAATATCAAATCAAATCTCCGACCCGAGCTTTTACTCAATCAAGAGGGCGGGTTTAATGGATTGCCTTTGATTCTTAGTGATGGGCAAGTGCTTGTAGGCAATCACAGAGCCAAAGCCCTAAGTGAAATCCTAAGCGAGCCAAACAACAGCCTCAAAAGCCAATTAGAGCAAAAATTTGGTGTAAAACTCAAAGATGATGAGATGATTGTGCGAAGACTTGATGATAATCAAGACCTCGACCGCGCAAAAGCCCTTGCCTATCAAAGCAATGTCGGCAGAGAAAGCTCAATCGGCGAGAAAAGCTTAGCTCTTGTAGCAAAGTATAAAGATGATTTTGTGAAATTGCCAGAGTTTATCGATGCGAAAAGCCCAGAAGAAGCCAAAAACATCATCGCCAAAACACTAAGCCCAGAAAACGCAGGGCTCAATCGTGATGAAACAGCCCTAGCACTGCTGACACACCTAAGCAAATCAAACAGCCACTCAAACATCATCGAAGCACTCGATAGCATAAAAGGTAGCGCACAGGACAAAAGCATATTAGTGAATATGTTTGTAGATAATGTCGGAGGATTTTATAATATCGCAAAAGACCCTACACTCAAAAATATCAATCTCAACAACTATCTTTTAGGTGCAATTATCTCTACAAGTAAAAAATCACTTAGCAGGGCTGATGATTATAACGACATAATCGCAAGAATCAAAAACTTTGATGATCTCACAAAAGAAGGCAAAGATACTTCAATGGCACTAAATCCTAGCTTTTTTGATGATCTCAAATCCCAAATCTTAGGCGCAGGGCTTTCAAAATTCCTGCGTCAAGAAAATCCAAGCACCGCGCTTTTTGACTTCCTCAAAAATGCCAAATCTGATCTGCAAGAAATGCTCTCTCCAAGCCTTTTTGATAGCAATGGCAAATCTTTAAGCGATGCGGATATGGAGGATTTTTTAGCTCTACTTATCTCTCAAGGACAAAAAAGCAAAGAGCAAAGCGAGCTTATATCACTACTTCCAAAGCTAAAAGAGCTTGAGGATAATTACAAGTCAAAGCCAAAGCAAAGTATAGCAGCTAATCCACAAAGCAGTGTATCCAAAGTAGAATCTAGCTTAGATATTTCGGCTAAGGCTCAATATCACAAGGGAGTGGAATCTAGTGATATTATTTTTGACTTTACAAAAGGTAAAGAACACACGGTTACAAAAGAAGTGCAACAGCAATGGTTAGAAACTTTTAATCTAAAAAACCTTGATGAAGCTTATATCCCTAACTTTACTCCTGAAGTAAAACAAGCTTTAGATTCTGTATTAAATGGCAAGGATATTGAGCTTAGATTTGGTAGTCTTGTTAAGCTTATAAATAAAGATAGGCTAGATATTATACCAAAGATTAAGGAAGTCTTAGAAACACCTAATAAAGTATTAGATGATGGCAGGGGAATTTTGTTTATAAAAGAATTTGTAGATTCTGATAAAAATCGTTACTTTATGAGTGTAGCTAAAAATTATGATGGTGAATGGATATTTAGTAGTCATGTAAGGCGAGAATTATCTAATATCGAAAATAAGATAAAGCAATCAAAAGTTTTATATGATAAAGGATTTAAGGGCGAGGAAGTTGCTGGCGTGTCTGATATGTTAGAATCGGGCGGAACTACTACTAAGCCCTCTGACTTGCAGATTGAATACCCCGCTAACCATAGTAGTGGCATAAATCCTAAACCTAATCCTACCACAAAAGCAGAAATAAGCAAAGAGCTAGAATCTAAAAGCACTATACCACAAACAACACAAGAAATAATCAAACAAGCAAAGGCAAGTGGCAAAAGTGTAAAAGAGACAAAAGAGTTAATACAAAAGAATAAGGAGCTACAAGAACATAAAGAATCTACCCCGCAAAAAGTAGAATCTAGCTTAGATATTTCGGCTAAGGCTCAATATCACAAGGGAGTGGATTCTAGCGATATTATTTTTGACTTTACAAAAGGTAAAGAACACACGGTTACAAAAGAAGTGCAACAGCAATGGTTAGAAACTTTTAATCTAAAAAA
Organism: Helicobacter fennelliae; assembly: GCF_900451005.1. Taxonomy (NCBI): domain Bacteria; kingdom Pseudomonadati; phylum Campylobacterota; class Epsilonproteobacteria; order Campylobacterales; family Helicobacteraceae; genus Helicobacter; species Helicobacter fennelliae. The sequence goes on along the minus strand of NZ_UGIB01000001.1, from coordinate 969,589 downwards.
CCTTGATGAAGCTTATATCCCTAACTTTACTCCTGAAGTAAAACAAGCTTTAGATTCTATCTTGCAAGGCGAAGATATTAAGCTATATGCTGGAAGCTTAGTAAAGCTTATAAAAGAGAATAGATTAAAATATTTAGATAGGATTAAACCCACACTAGAACAGCCACAAAGAATTATTCTACAAAACGATGGGGCATTGATTTTTGCTAGAAATTTTGGAGAAGAAAAATACTTCACAAGTGTAGCAAGAAATGATAATGGTGAATGGATTATTAGAAGTAACGCACCAAAAGCAGAAAATGGACTAAACAATAAAATATCAGCAGGGGGAAAAGAGATTTATAACAGCCAAGCGGCTAATCAGATTAACGCTCATAACCCTTACGATGATATAGCTAAGTCTAATATCAAACTTGACAACAACATTATACCACAAACAACACAAGAAATAATCAAACAAGCAAAGGCAAGTGGCAAAAGTGTAAAAGAGACAAAAGAGTTAATAGACAAAAATAAGGAGCTACAAGAACATATAGAATCTACCCCGCAAAAAGTAGATAATTCTACCTCTCAAAGCTTAGCCCAAACCAAACTAAGCCCAAGCGCGCAAGCCAAAAAAGCCTTGCGAGCCAAACAAGCCAAGCAAATCTATGAGTTTTTTACCGCCAAAGGCACAAACAAAGACAAAATAACAACTTTAGAAAATTTTAGCGACTTTATGTTTGAGCTTAATAAAAAACTAGATAGGAAATGGCAGTTTCTAGAGCAGCAAAGCCCTAATGACTTAGCTAAATACAAGCAAATCTTAACTGAAGGCATAGAGCAAGCAGAGCAAGTAGGACGCATAAGCCCAAAACAGAAGCAAAGGGCTTTGCAGGATTTGGATTTACTCATAGATAATTTTAGCTACATAAAAGACACTCATATATATAGCTTTCACCCAAGCAAAGTCAGCGAAACCTTACACAAAATACAATACAAAGCTTATGATTTAGAAGATTTAAGCGATGATGAGTTTATGAAAATACTGCTTGATAAAAAGTTGCCTAAAACCTTAGACGAAGACTTTGAGAGGGAATTTAGCAAGAGAAAGGATAGAATATATCCTTTTTTGAAGCCAATGCTAGCAAAAGATAACTACCTTGAATACATAAGCGAACAAAACTTAAAAGACTTCTTTTATAAGGGGGTTTTGAGAGATGAAGCTATACCTGAAATGATAGCCAAAGAAAAAGGTGTCAAAATCCAAGACTTAAGTATCGCAAAAATCCAAGACTTTAAAATAAATAGCCCAAGACAAAGCATAGAACAAGCCCTTGAAATAAAGCCTTTGAGTGAATTTGGCACAAATTACGCGGAGTTTTACAGGGACGGACAAGGTGCTGTGAAAAAACTACTTGCAGAAAAGCAAGGACAAGTCGCAGGAGCGTTTTATAGAGATGATTTAGCAAAATCCACAGGCACAGGGGAGATTGATTTAGTTTGGGGGGATGAAAAAATAGGACTTAAAAAGATAATTGAGAAACATTTAAGCGATTTTGCAGACTTTAAAGGCGACACGGCACAAGACAAACTTGCAAACGCTTTGGGCGAAATAATCGCAAATGGTAAAATCGTAGAAAATGCAGGTGTAAATACGATTATTTACAAAATCGGAAATGATGAATTTAGAGTAGGTTTATCAAAAGGCTTTAATGGTGCAGGCGATAATCAATGGATAATAACAGCATATCAAAGAAGCCGCCAAGCGCAGAATTTCGACCAAGTCGCTAACAAAGTGCAGAGTGGAAACAATCTCTCTACAAGCGGCAACGATGAGAGTATCGCTAGACGCAGGACTAACTTGCCTAGCTCGCAAAGCGAAGTTGAAAAGGCTACTTCAACAAATACTAACAACATTATACCACAACAAACCATAGAATCTACAATGCAAAAGTTTCATTATGATGAGAAAAAAGCGAAAGACTTATTAGAATGGCATAAAGACAGCAGTCCGATCACTAAAAATGAGGACGGCACGCCGAAAGTTTTTTATCACGGAAGCGGAAATGAATTTGAAATTTTTGATATGTCAAAAAGCAACAACGGCTGGGGTTTTTGGTTTGCTAACAACTATGGAATGGCAAGTGAGTATGATAATTTAGGTAAAGGCAAAATTTATGAAGTGTTTATAAATACCAAAAAACCTTTTAATTTGTTAGATGAAAGCGTAAGTAAGAACGATATAAAAAGGATAATTGGCGATGATTTAATGAATGAAATTTACGATAGACAAGGCTATTTGAAAAATTATGATACTTGGGAAAAAGAGGATATTGTAGAATTAAGAGCAATGTTAATGCCTGATGGACTTGATAACTATATGTATGCGTTAAATGTTAAAGAATTGAAATGGGGCAAAAAAATTAGGCAAAAATTACAAGCCGCAGGATATGATAGCATAATCGGTAGCAAAGATGATCCACGAAAATATATTGTAGTCTTTGATAATAAGCAAATCAAAAGCATTGACAACAAAGACAGTTGGACGGATAGTGCTGGTAAAATCACAAAAGAAAAGCCAAGCGATGAGAGTGCAAGGCATAGCTACTTTAACGCACAAAGTCCTAACATTTTACAATCTAACCCTCACTTAGGAGCGGGTTTAGTAGGCGGAACGCTAAATGGGCTTGAAACGGACGAGGACGGAAACATAACAGGCTTTGACCCTGTAAAATTTGCAATGGGCTTTTTAGGCGGAAGCTTAGGAAGCAAAGCGGTGAGTAAGATTTATAATAATAAGTCCGCACAAAGACACGCTACACTAGCTATTAAAAGCATTCAACAAGACTATAAGGCTTTGAGTGAAAAGAATCCTATAATGTTTGCTAAAATAATGCAAAAGATTGACACACGAGATTTTTTAAAAGGCAAAAAGCAAGTGGAAGAAGTAAGCAAGGATATTTTTAACAAAGAATTAGCACAAGCCATAGAATCTGCCTTGCAAAATGGCAAGGTGGAAGTAATGCCAAAGGCGCAGTTTAGAAATAAAGAAGAGTTTGCTGCTTTGTTTGATAGTGTAAGTGGTAATAAAGGAATTATGCAAACACCTTATAAGGAAGTGAAAGCGGATATAAAGAGTGCGTGGAAGCATTTTACTTATAATACGCACAATACAGATAGAGAAAACATAAAAGGCGGTTTCTTTAAGACTTTTAAAGACCCATTGTTTATCGTAGAACAAGCACGAGAAGGACAAAGTAGTCCTGACAAAGTAGTCCTAGTGTGTATTTCTATAAGCCATTTTATGATGAGAATAAAAAGTTAATGAATTTGTTTGGAATAGGAATAGATTCTAGTGGAAATGTAGATTTTAAAACATATTATTTTGATAAAAAGAGAAATAGATTAAAAGAAATACTGATGAGTGATAAGGTTAAAATCGTATATGTGCAAGAAAACCTTTAAGCCTCACCTCTCTCTCACAATCTACCCAATGAGAGCGTGTTTAGCTATATGCCCCCTAGTAGTATTGGGTTAAGGCGTATAGCAAGGCTTAAAGACAGCTAGATTATACCATAAATTTATTAAACTACAATCTAACGCCCATTTAGGAAGTGGATTAGTAGGTGGGAGTGTGAGCGGGATTGAACGCGATGAAAATGGGAATCTAACCTTTGACCCTGCGAAATTTGCAATGGGCTTTTTAGGCGGAGCAGTGGGAAGCAAGGCGGTAACTCAAGGCTTTACATACTTAAAAAATAATCCAAAGCTAAAAGAAGCAGTAGCAAGGGAATTAGCAAACACACTAGCGCAAGGATTTGAGAAAGCAAGGCAAAAATATCCGCTTTTAAGTATGCTAGAGCCTAGATACATCGTGCAGAATGAAAGTGGCAGAATAGTCCAAGCAAAAGCGATGATAAGTGAGCTAGAGAAAAAAGAGCAAAAGGGAATCTACAATGTCGCATATAATGAAAAAAATGCTGTTTTGATACAAAAGGATTTGAGAGCGGTAGATGAAGCCCTAAAATTGACGCAAGGCTATCATTTAGAGCATTCACAAAAGGGAAAGGGTGCAAAGCATATCAAAATAGAACATTTACAAGATCCTACAAAACAGGGCTATATTACAGATTTAGAGTTGGTGAATCTAGGGAAAGATTTAAGAGCTTTTTTAAAAGATTATGAGCCTTTTGTAGAAAAGCAAAAAAGCGGACAAGAAGCTAGAATTTATGAGTGGGAAAATAAAGAGGGTGTTAGATTTAGACTAGTAAGCAAGATACAAGGCGGTGGCACAACCGCCGACTCACACCTTGAATCCGCAGAAGAGATTATAACATTTTATAGTGATAGAAACCTTAAAGACAAAATGCAATTTAAAAATCCTATACTAAAGGAGCAAGAAAAATTTAAATTTAATCCGCAAAAAGCTAAAGACCTAGAAAGGCATAAAGATTCTAGTCCTTTTAAATCCGCAAACTTTGCCTACACTTCTAATAAAAAGGCAAAATATGCACTCAAAAATAATCCAATTTGAAAAAATCACCACCCTTGTGCTTGAAGACATAGGCAAAAGCACACTTTCAGGAGAGCAAATGCAATCCCTTGCTCAAACCCTAAGCGATACACTCAAAATGGGTAAAATCACCGCGCACGCGATAAGCAACGATCCTTTATACAGAAGTGATGATTATAATCCATGCAATGTTGATGATTATATCTTTGCGTGTGAAAAAGGCGGTTACATCGTGAATTTTGCGTGTGTGTTTGTGTCTTTGGAGAGTGTGAAGAGCTTAGATGAGACAAAAGGCTTTGCTTTTTGTGAGAGCCTCTATCCTCAAAGAGTGCGTGAAAATCCTTTAGGCTGGAGCTTGTATGCAAAGCGATTAGCCCAAAAGCGCGATAACTTTGTGCTGCATAAGCTTGACTGGTAAAGCACATAATGAAAAATGTCGTGTATATCATTGTAGGCGTATGTGTTTTAGCTCTCATAGCTTATGTAGGATTCATATCATACAAAAACAACGCGCTAAATAGTGAAGTTGCAGAATTGAGAGAGGCTTTGGCAAATCGAGATACTATTTTGCAAATGCAAAATGAAGCGATACTACAAAAGGCTTTAGAAGTAGAGAATTACAAAAAAGCACAAGAGCAAGTCAAAGAGAAAATAATCACGCGTTACAAAACAATACAAGTAGATTTAGGTGCTACAAGTTGTGAAGCTAAACTAAAGGCTTTGGAATCACAATTAAATACTTTTTTTGAGAGGTGAGAGATGAAAGATTATGCTTGCACTTTGTATTTTTGGATTTTTGTGGTAGGACTTTTTATAGCTCTTGGGTTTTTTAATGGCTGTGTGCGAATCGTAAAAGAAGCGGTGTATGTGCCGACTAAATGCGAGATTAATCCGCCAAAAATGCCGATTCCTACAAATGACATCATCGAGAATCAAAAGCGCGTGCTGATTTACACAGAGGAGCTTGAGAGCGGGCTTAATTTTTGCGTAAAAGGCGAGTGAGTATTTGTGGTGTAACCATCGCCAAAACCTTTTAACAAAGATTTAAAAAAAGCGAAGTTGCTTGTTATTTTATTGTTATTTCCGCAAAGAATCTATGTATAGCCATTACATCTCTGCTTTTTTTATCTGCATAGCTTTCCTTTTTCATAGCATTTTCATCGCGCTAAATCCCTGCGACTTTAAAATTCTAGCGTATTTATAGAATCTTGTGTTTTTGTGGTATAATCACCGCTATTACGACAAAGTCTTAAAGAGGGTTAACATGAACTATGCAAGGGAGCAGTTTGTCATTGCTCAAGCGGACATTGCAAGAAGCAAAGTTACAAATATATTTCCTATTGATCCTATACTAGTGGCTAAGGCTTATGACTTAGAGGTTTTTACTGCTTCATTGCCCCGTGATGTATCAGGGCAGATTTTTTATAAAGAAAAAAAGATTTTTGTAGAAGCTACGGATTATATCACTAGGCAAGTTTTTAGTATAACACACGAAATAGGACATTTTATATTGCACAATGACGGCACGAGTCATACTAGTAAAAGAGACACTAGCTCATCTTTGGGGCTAGATGAAAAAGAGATAGAGGCTAACACTTTTGCCGCAAATCTTTTAATGCCACAAGATGAAGTCTTGCGACTTGCTGGCAATAAATACACCCTTGATTCTATGGCGAGTTATTTTGGTGTCTCATCTCTTGCTATGGAATACCGATTAAATAAACTAGGTGTAGATGTATATGTCTAATCAAATGCCAAAGAATGCCACTCCGCAAACTAGTGCAAAAGACTTAGCAACAAACACGGCAAAACTAGATGAGATAAAATACCAAAATGAACTATCAAAGCAAAATATTAAAAAAGTAGAAAATGAAAAACTCCTTGATGATACAGAAGCATTAAAAGAAAATGCAAAGATTGTAAATGCTTTAGGCAAACATCTTGTGTGGTTGTTTTTTGGTAAATACCAAATTAAGAAACTTAAAATCTACTTTATTTTCTTTTGGATAGTTGCTTATGCTGGTTTAAATATCTATTTTTATAATTGTTTTAATGAGAAAGACAGCGAGTTTTATATAGGACTTATAAACAAAATAGGCTTATTTCTTATTGTGTGTATTTTGGGTAAATTTTTGAAAGATAGTATAAGTAATATTATTGAGATATTCAAAAAGTAATATTTTATGCTATGCTTTTTGGACTAAAAAGCTAAACGCAGGATTCGTGAGACCTGCCACGACCTAGGGTGTTTTTGCTTTGCAAATTTACATGCTAGAATTGGAGGATCGGCTCTCCCAGCTTTTTAGCTTCAAATAATTTCTTTTATATTGCATATTTTTCATTAAATAAACGCTTCTTATTCTATGTTTTCCGCCTTTAATTTCTGCAAAAATTAATTCATACTCTTTTTTACTCGCCTTAATTCCTACGCTTGCATTTTGTGCTATAAATTCGCTTAATTCCTTAGCTTCTTGTGGATTTGCAAAATATTCAGTGTGTTTTTGTGCTAATTTTAAACAAAAAACACAAAGCTAAAAAAGGATTAAAATTTTTGTTTTTATTTTGCCTTTGAATTTGATTTTGAAATTTTTTTGTGGTAGAATTTTTTAGATGTATCGTAGTGGTAAGCCTTAACCTGTTTCTATCTAGGGGGCTTATTTCACAAACGGCTTTTTGTTGTGCTAATTGCATAAAGGAGAGATAGCTATAAGGTTTCTTTAAAAAAGTTCTGCTATAATCAAATCTCATCAGCCAAACATAGCACTAAGCTCATAACTTAGGAGGAAGCTGGGAGGCTGACTACTTTTTGAAAATTCTTGTGAGCGTTTCATCATTAAGCATTCCCTTTTCAAAATACATATTTTTGTAGCCTAGTTCATTTTGCCCCTTTCTTATCTGTTCTATCACGACATAAAATTCATTATAACCTTGTCTTAAGTTTTGCTAGGCTAGAATAAAGCATAGCCTTTGTATTAGCCTTGCTCTAGTTCAGGCTTATAACCTTGAGTGCTAGGGGTATCTTTGGATACTGCTAAATCAAAGGCTGGATTATCTTTTAAACTTCCCCTTTCAAAATACATACTTTTAAATCCTAATTCATTTTGCTTCCTGCGGATAGATTCCACGATAACATAGTGTCCATTGATTTGTTTTCCGCTTACGATTACATCTTGCCCCAAATCATCTTTGCTAAATACTTGCATATCCGCTTCATCTGCGTATTGTGTCCATTTTGATAAATGTTCTTTTGTGAGTGGTGGTTGTTTTCTTGCTTTAGATATTTCACCATTTTCTCCGTGCCTATTTAATGCGTGTATCATCTCTGCCTTATCTATGGTTCTACGGACATTTTGTGGGTATTTAAAGCCTAATTTTTGAGCTTGTTCTTGTGGCAGTATATCAACTGCTACTTTTTTGCTTCCACCTTTTGCACTTAAGATATATTCTACCACTTCAGGCGTGAAATTTTCCTTGCCTATGACTACCATATCACGCCCTTTTTGTGGGCTAGTCTCTAGTATTTTTATAACTTCTTGTGTATCCACTTTTTTGCCTTGTTGCATTTTTGGCATTATATCTTTTTTTAAATATATTCTCTCCATTACCGCCCTTGCTTTAGGATTCTTGGCTAGTCTTTCTATGCTTTTACTACTCATTGCTCCCCCTAAAAAGCCCATTGCAAATTTTACAGGGTCAAAGCCTGTTATGTTTCCGTCCTCGTCCGTTTCAAGCCCATTTAGCGTTCCGCCTACTAAACCCGCTCCTAAGTGAGGGTTAGATTGTAAAATGTTAGGACTTTGTGCGTTAAAGTAGCTATGCCTTGCACTCTCATCGCTTGGCTTTTCTTTTGTGATTTTACCAGCACTATCCGTCCAACTGTCTTTGTTGTCAATGCTTTTGATTTGCTTATTATCAAAGACTACAATATATTTTCGTGGATCATCTTTGCTACCGATTATGCTATCATATCCTGCGGCTTGTAATTTTTGCCTAATTTTTTTGCCCCATTTCAATTCTTTAACATTTAACGCATACATATAGTTATCAAGTCCATCAGGCATTAACATTGCTCTTAATTCTACAATATCCTCTTTTTCCCAAGTATCATAATTTTTCAAATAGCCTTGTCTATCGTAAATTTCATTCATTAAATCATCGCCAATTATCCTTTTTATATCGTTCTTACTTACGCTTTCATCTAACAAATTAAAAGGTTTTTTGGTATTTATAAACACTTCATAAATTTTGCCTTTACCTAAATTATCATACTCACTTGCCATTCCATAGTTGTTAGCAAACCAAAAACCCCAGCCGTTGTTGCTTTTTGACATATCAAAAATTTCAAATTCATTTCCGCTTCCGTGATAAAAAACTTTCGGCGTGCCGTCCTCATTTTTAGTGATCGGACTGCTGTCTTTATGCCATTCTAATAAGTCTTTCGCTTTTTTCTCATCATAATGAAACTTTTGCATTGTAGATTCTATGGTTTGTTGTGGTATAATGTTGGTAGCAAGGTTTTCTAAAGGTTCTTTAGAAGTAAAAGTGTCGTGGTAGGAAGTCTCGGCACTTTCCTTGTATTTATTATTTTTATAGCTTGTGATAATCCACTTATTTTCGCCAACATTATCCCAACCTTTAGAGATACCAATTCTATATTCTTCTCCATTTTTACGCAATATAATACTATCTACACCATTTTGAGTAATAACCTTACCCTTGTCTATAATCTCACTCATAGCATTTATAAGCCCAGCTTCGCCCTTACCGAATGCTTCAAAATCCCCTGCGTTTAAATGCTTTTCTATAATCTTAGCAAGTCCCCAGCCTTTAGCTTCTTTGCCTTTGCCTGTTACTTCTCCCCATACCAAATCAATCTCCCCTAAGCCCTCTTTATAAAACGCATTTTCTATATGTCCTGCTTGTGTGTAAAGTAGAAAATCTACTGCATCTTTACCTTTAAAAAAGTCCCTTGCCATTTCATCGCCATACATATCCCTTAAGTCTTTAATCGCCTTTTGATCGTTAAAGAGTATGCCAAAAGGATTACCATTTTTCTTGTATTCTTTATCTACTCTCTTAAATATATCTCTAGCAAGGGTTCTATAATCCTCCTCTAGCCCATAATGTTTATCGATAAATTCTTGTGCGTAAGCCATATTTACATTTTTGCTATTAGTTAAACCTCTTAATATACCCATAACATCGTCTAAGCCCTGTTTATCTGCGTTGCGAGGCATATTTTTAAAGACTTCATAAAGCTTTTCATCACTTATAAATAAGCCGTTTTGATAATAATTTGCAAGTCTTAAATTTGCGTGAAAATCGTAAAATTCATTATTTGTCAAGTCCCTTTTAGCTAAATACATATTATCCGCATTTCTAGGACTTATGAGCCTTAATATCCCATTTAACTCTAAAATATCGCCGTCCTTATCAGGCTTAGTTCTTATCACTCCGCCTTTAAAATCTACAAGCTCATTTTTGTGATTAATTACAACATCATTATTCTCATCAAGGTAATATTTAAATCCTTGCTCGGTTTGTATTTCATATTTTACATTTTGCGGTTTTTGAAAGTTTTGTAACTGTATTTGCCTTATATTTTTCCTTAAAATTGCTTCAAAACTCCCTTTTGCATCTGCTCCTAAGCTTAAATTTTCAAATAACGCATAACCATCGCTTCTATACTGCTTCACACTATCTAAATATAGTTTCCGTGCTAAAAAATCATAAGCCTCTCGGCTGGACTTTTCATAAATCTCTAGTAATTCTTTATTATCTAACTTTACATTTATATCCTTATCTTGCATATCTTTTAAGATATTTATAGTGTTAGCATTTTGTGGTATAGTGTCGCTAGAGTTTAAAGGCAGAGTCTCGCCTTTTGTTAAAGAAGCAGAGTTGCTACCTTGCTTCTCACTCTGTAATTTAGAGTTATCAAATGCAGTAACTACCCATTTATTCTCGCCGATTTTTACACCATTTTCATTCCACCCTATATTTAAGCCTACTTTATAATCGCCTAGAGTGATATTGTAGCCGTTATGTGTTTTTACCACTTCCCCATTTTGTATAATCTCATCTAGCTCTTTTGCTATATCCTTAAAATCGCCCTCGTGCTTAGCGATGATATGCTCTAGTCCAAAGCCTTTATTTCCCCATACCAAATCAATCTCCCCTGTGCCTGTGGATTTTGCTAAATCATCTCTATAAAACGCTCCTGCGACTTGTCCTTGCTTTTCTGCAAGTAGTTTTTTCACAGCACCTTGTCCGTCCCTGTAAAACTCCGCGTAATTTGTGCCAAATTCACTCAAAGGCTTTATTTCAAGGGCTTGTTCTATGCTTTGTCTTGGGCTATTTATTTTAAAGTCTTGGATTTTTGCGATACTTAAGTCTTGGATTTTGACACCTTTTTCTTTGGCTATCATTTCAGGTATAGCTTCATCTCTCAAAACCCCCTTATAAAAGAAGTCTTTTAAGTTTTGTTCGCTTATGTATTCAAGGTAGTTATCTTTTGCTAGCATTGGCTTCAAAAAAGGATATATTCTATCCTTTCTCTTGCTAAATTCCCTCTCAAAGTCTTCGTCTAAGGTTTTAGGCAACTTTTTATCAAGCAGTATTTTCATAAACTCATCATCGCTTAAATCTTCTAAATCATAAGCTTTGTATTGTATTTTGTGTAAGGTTTCGCTGACTTTGCTTGGGTGAAAGCTATATATATGAGTGTCTTTTATGTAGCTAAAATTATCTATGAGTAAATCCAAATCCTGCAAAGCCCTTTGCTTCTGTTTTGGGCTTATGCGTCCTACTTGCTCTGCTTGCTCTATGCCTTCAGTTAAGATTTGCTTGTATTTAGCTAAGTCATTAGGGCTTTGCTGCTCTAGAAACTGCCATTTCCTATCTAGTTTTTTATTAAGCTCAAACATAAAGTCGCTAAAATTTTCTAAAGTTGTTATTTTGTCTTTGTTTGTGCCTTTGGCGGTAAAAAACTCATAGATTTGCTTGGCTTGTTTGGCTCGCAAGGCTTTTTTGGCTTGCGCGCTTGGGCTTAGTTTGGTTTGGGCTAAGCTTTGAGAGGTAGAATTATCTACTTTTTGCGGGGTAGATTCTATATGTTCTTGTAGCTCCTTATTTTTGTCTATTAACTCTTTTGTCTCTTTTACACTTTTGCCACTTGCCTTTGCTTGTTTGATTATTTCTTGTGTTGTTTGTGGTATAATGTTGTTGTCAAGTTTGATATTAGACTTAGCTATATCATCGTAAGGGTTATGAGCGTTAATCTGATTAGCCGCTTGGCTGTTATAAATCTCTTTTCCCCCTGCTGATATTTTATTGTTTAGTCCATTTTCTGCTTTTGGTGCGTTACTTCTAATAATCCATTCACCATTATCATTTCTTGCTACACTTGTGAAGTATTTTTCTTCTCCAAAATTTCTAGCAAAAATCAATGCCCCATCGTTTTGTAGAATAATTCTTTGTGGCTGTTCTAGTGTGGGTTTAATCCTATCTAAATATTTTAATCTATTCTCTTTTATAAGCTTTACTAAGCTTCCAGCATATAGCTTAATATCTTCGCCTTGCAAGATAGAATCTAAAGCTTGTTTTACTTCAGGAGTAAAGTTAGGGATATAAGCTTCATCAAGGTTTTTTAGATTAAAAGTTTCTAACCATTGCTGTTGCACTTCTTTTGTAACCGTGTGTTCTTTACCTTTTGTAAAGTCAAAAATAATATCGCTAGAATCCACTCCCTTGTGATATTGAGCCTTAGCCGAAATATCTAAGCTAGATTCTACTTTTTGCGGGGTAGATTCTTTATGTTCTTGTAGCTCCTTATTCTTTTGTATTAACTCTTTTGTCTCTTTTACACTTTTGCCACTTGCCTTTGCTTGTTTGATTATTTCTTGTGTTGTTTGTGGTATAGTGCTTTTAGATTCTAGCTCTTTGCTTATTTCTGCTTTTGTGGTAGGATTAGGTTTAGGATTTATGCCACTACTATGGTTAGCGGGGTATTCAATCTGCAAGTCAGAGGGCTTAGTAGTAGTTCCGCCCGATTCTAACATATCAGACACGCCAGCAACTTCCTCGCCCTTAAATCCTTTATCATATAAAACTTTTGATTGCTTTATCTTATTTTCGATATTAGATAATTCTCGCCTTACATGACTACTAAATATCCATTCACCATCATAATTTTTAGCTACACTCATAAAGTAACGATTTTTATCAGAATCTACAAATTCTTTTATAAACAAAATTCCCCTGCCATCATCTAATACTTTATTAGGTGTTTCTAAGACTTCCTTAATCTTTGGTATAATATCTAGCCTATCTTTATTTATAAGCTTAACAAGACTACCAAATCTAAGCTCAATATCCTTGCCATTTAATACAGAATCTAAAGCTTGTTTTACTTCAGGAGTAAAGTTAGGGATATAAGCTTCATCAAGGTTTTTTAGATTAAAAGTTTCTAACCATTGCTGTTGCACTTCTTTTGTAACCGTGTGTTCTTTACCTTTTGTAAAGTCAAAAATAATATCACTAGATTCCACTCCCTTGTGATATTGAGCCTTAGCCGAAATATCTAAGCTAGATTCTACTTTGGATACACTGCTTTGTGGATTAGCTGCTATACTTTGCTTTGGCTTTGACTTGTAATTATCCTCAAGCTCTTTTAGCTTTGGAAGTAGTGATATAAGCTCGCTTTGCTCTTTGCTTTTTTGTCCTTGAGAGATAAGTAGAGCTAAAAAATCCTCCATATCCGCATCGCTTAAAGATTTGCCATTGCTATCAAAAAGGCTTGGAGAGAGCATTTCTTGCAGATCAGATTTGGCATTTTTGAGGAAGTCAAAAAGCGCGGTGCTTGGATTTTCTTGACGCAGGAATTTTGAAAGCCCTGCGCCTAAGATTTGGGATTTGAGATCATCAAAAAAGCTAGGATTTAGTGCCATTGAAGTATCTTTGCCTTCTTTTGTGAGATCATCAAAGTTTTTGATTCTTGCGATTATGTCGTTATAATCATCAGCCCTGCTAAGTGATTTTTTACTTGTAGAGATAATTGCACCTAAAAGATAGTTGTTGAGATTGATATTTTTGAGTGTAGGGTCTTTTGCGATATTATAAAATCCTCCGACATTATCTACAAACATATTCACTAATATGCTTTTGTCCTGTGCGCTACCTTTTATGCTATCGAGTGCTTCGATGATGTTTGAGTGGCTGTTTGATTTGCTTAGGTGTGTCAGCAGTGCTAGGGCTGTTTCATCACGATTGAGCCCTGCGTTTTCTGGGCTTAGTGTTTTGGCGATGATGTTTTTGGCTTCTTCTGGGCTTTTCGCATCGATAAACTCTGGCAATTTCACAAAATCATCTTTATACTTTGCTACAAGAGCTAAGCTTTTCTCGCCGATTGAGCTTTCTCTGCCGACATTGCTTTGATAGGCAAGGGCTTTTGCGCGGTCGAGGTCTTGATTATCATCAAGTCTTCGCACAATCATCTCATCATCTTTGAGTTTTACACCAAATTTTTGCTCTAATTGGCTTTTGAGGCTGTTGTTTGGCTCGCTTAGGATTTCACTTAGGGCTTTGGCTCTGTGATTGCCTACAAGCACTTGCCCATCACTAAGAATCAAAGGCAATCCATTAAACCCGCCCTCTTGATTGAGTAAAAGCTCGGGTCGGAGATTTGATTTGATATTATCGATTACATTTTGCTGGATTGAAGTGCGCCCTTGCGTTTTGAGCTGTGTGCTATACACTAAATCAAATTTTCCGACCTTTATAGCATTTTCTGCGTTTGTATTTATCTCAAAATACCTATCACCGCGCTTTTTGTCTGTGATAGCAAAAACTTGTGCTTTGGTGAAGTAATGCTGTATAAAGCTTATGACTTTTTGATAAAGCAATTTATCTGCAGAACAAGAAGCACTACAAGCAATCAATCATTTACAAATTTATCTCAAAGCTTACTATAACCAAGATACGATTCCAAACAAAGATAAACAAAGCAATAAACAAAAACAAGCTTATAAAGAGCAAAAGAAAGAGACGAAGTGGGGTATTATCATAGGCAATCCAAATGAATCCCAACCTGTAAAAGATAATGTAGCATTTCAGATACTTAAAAACAAAGATGACTATGAACTTAAAGGAGAAGAAATAATATTAAATCTAAAACAAGAATGGCTCAATCAAACAATAAGGATTTATGCCTATATAGAGAATCCCAATCATAAGGTGGGCAATACGCTACATATCTATGCACCTATTGAATACAAAGAGGAGGGGCTTGTTGATGTAAGTGGCGAAATGTTTGCTCTTTTAGTGGGAACAAGAATAAAAAATGTGTACTATTTTACCTATAATGCAATTAATAAGATTGCAAATATTGGGAGAGATAAGTTAGAAAAAATTGATGGAATACCAATACAGACGCTTTCTCGCCAAGAAGCAAGAGAGTGGTATAATAAAAAATTAAAAAGACTAGGAAATCCATACCAAGAGATAAGGGATTTAATACAACGAGCCGAAAAAATATGTGAATTAAGAAATATTACTAAACAGCAGACAAGAGAACTTATGGAAGACAGAATTATGGCTTGGATATTAAAGTATAATCCACGCACAAAAATAAAACCTTTTAAATACTATGTAAAACAACAAAAAAAGAGAGGTTATAAGGGTAATAAGATTTACGAAAATATCATTAATAGCTTCAATAAAACGAATCGAAAAGTGAATGATAAATATCTTAGAAAATAAGGAGACAATATGGAATTTAATGATGTTCCCACACCACGAGAAGCACGAGAAACAATAGACCCTCATCACTTGATTTGGTATGACAAAGAATATAACGAAGATGAGACAGGCAAAATGCGTTGGGAGTTTGAGTTATGGAATTTTGGCTATGAAGATGCCTTTGAATATTGCAAGGATATATGGTTGGCATTTGGCTATAATATTGTTTTAATAGATTATATAGATTGTATAGAAACTATGATTTGGCATTTTAGCATTAATGATATGCGTTGCACTTGGTTTTTTAATGACTTTCCTGCTTATCATTATATTATTCCATTTAAAGAAACTGAAGAAAATCTTAATAAACTTGAAGGCTATATCAAAATTATCATTGATGAGCTGAATAAACTTGCTATTGAAAAAAGGATTGAGCCTTATTGATAAGTAAAATTGCCTGTTAAAAAGTAGATTCCAAAGCCATAGCAAATTATGAAAAAAAATTTAGAGATTCTATAAAAGAATATGGAGCAAAGTTATAGAAGCCATACATTCTACACTCAACTTTTATACACACGATTTAATCAAACCTTTGGATTTCTCTGGGATTGCTTTACACTATCCAAAGTTAGAACTTATTTCTCAATATGAGGAGAGTGATTTAGACTTCATCACAAGATTAGCCCATAATAATGGCATATACTTTTGTGATGTGAGAGGGAGTATATGCTTTTATGATAGCGCACAAAGACACTCTAGTAGAGAACTTACTTTTAATCCTAATGTGAATAACACTTTAAATGAACCTTGTATCTCTAGTGTCTCTAAACTTCAATCTTTAAGAGCTCATACTTTTAGCCAAAGTAGCCAGAATGCTCTCAATCCTTTTTCATTAGAAAGTTTAAGTCTAAAGAGTGATTCCTTATTACAAGAAGGAGAGCAGAATAATTTCACACACTCTTTACATATAAATGAGCATCACTATAGCAATGAATCCTCCTTTACTCAAAGCAGTGATTTAAAAACTCCCATTACTTTAAAAGAAAAAAGATTAAGAGTGATTGAACAAAGTCTCAATGCACAGAGTAATATCTATGATTTAGCTTTAAATGAAAGTATTACTTTAAACTTCTCCTCAAGTTTAAAAGAAAACAAAGAGAGTTTAAGAGATTTTATAATTATAGGAATGGAGCAAGAACTTATTAATGAATCTTTATTAGAGAATAACTTTAATTCTAATGATAATGCCATTAAAAAAGAGAATGCAAAACATTTAAAAGAAAGTGTTACTTCTTTAATGAATACAGAGCAGATAAACAAAGGGAATGAAAGCTTTAATCCCCTCACTCAAAATACTTCTAATGCTTTAGAATCTCTTTCTTCTCCTTCTTCTTTAGGTAAATCTCACTCTTATAGTAATACCCTCACCCTTTTACCTATTACCTTTAGCTATACTCCCTCTTTAAAGAGTAAGCCTAAAGCTCCTAGTAGCACTTTAGGAGTTGTTATTGGAGAGAGTGAGGATATAGATGGAGAAAGAAATACTATTCATACAGATAACTTTGGTAGAGTAAAGGTCCGAATAAATTGCTTTGCTTCTCAAGAGGTTATAGATAATGCAAGAGTGAAAGAACAAAATAATGTTCAAGGAAAAAATATAGAGAATAACCATTCACAAGGCACTCTTCAAAACATTAATGGAAATACTAACACTCATACACAAACAACCAATGATACTTTAAGCAATACAACACAGACAGAGGAGAATATACACTCACAAGAAAATCATACAACAAACAATGATGTGGATAGTAACAATTCACAAATGAAAGCCTACTCTTATCATTACTCTCCTTATCTTAGAGTAAGCTCTCCTATTGCAAGTATAAGTTCAGGTTTGTATCATACTCCAAGAGTGGGAGATGAAGTGATTGTAAGTTTCTTTGATGAGGATATAGATAAGCCTTATATCAGTGCTAGTCTGTATAACCAAAGTAATCCTGCCTTGCCTCCTTTGCCTTTAAATGCTCATCAAACAAGTTTAAGTGCAAGAACTCTTAATAATACAAAAGAGACAGAGGATACAAACTCTTCTATAGTAGAATCTGGATTAAATGAAATCACGCTCTCTAATATAAAAGAGAAAGAACAAATCTATCTTCAAGCACAAAGAGATTATGAAGAACTCATTAAACATAACTTCACTCAAAAGATACAGAATAATAAAGATTCCATAGTAGAGGGAGCATATAATGAAAGGATTAAAAAGATTCATACGCAAACCATAGATTTAGCAAAGATTGTAAGTATTGGAGGAGAATATAATACAAATGTGGCTTTATCTAAAGATACCATTGTAGGATTAAGTCATACTTTAAATGTAGGAGCAAGTAATAAACTTAGAGTAGCTAAGGATAGTAGTGAGTATGTAGGAGAGGATAAGGAGGTGGAGATAGGGGGAAGTGTAAAAGAAGAGATAAAGGGAGATAAACACGAAGAGATTAAAGGAGAAGTGCAAACACATATAGAAAAATCTTTGATGCAAAATGTAGAGGGAGATATGGATATAAATACCACACAAAACTATACTCTCGTAAGCAATGAAAAAACGATATTAAAATCTTCTAAAGCAATGAGTTTAACAACAAATGAAAATTTAAGTCTTGAGGCTGATTCTTCAAATTCAGAGATTCAAACCAATTATAGTGTTAATGCTGGTAACACTATAATTCACCAAGTAGGAGACACTTCTATTACTGCTAAGGGAGATTGTGTTATTATTAAAGCTGGTGGAGTAGAAGTAGTCATAGATTCTAAAGGACTTATAGTTAAAGGTGGGGAGGTGAAGGCGGAGTGAGGGGAAGATGCTAAGAGCAACTTTGACCCATTGCTTCTGCAAGGATTGCCATATAAGAAGGGAGGGGTAGATTATAGGACTCTATTTGCTCCAAATAATAATATTAAACTTTATGATTCTAAAGATACATATAATCGTATTCCTTTCGCAGAAGTTATAATGTGTAATATTGATTGTCAAGAGTTTTTACAAAATACTTCAATACCAATAAAGCAAGATGATTTTAATATTACTACTCAAGAAAATACAAAATCTCCAATAAGCATTACTACTTCACAAAGCAATAGTATCCAACCCTTTACCTATGAAGATTCTAACATTACAGCTAAAGAGATTATCAATAAGGATAATACTTCAACTTTGGTCATAGAATCTAATACAAATTTGCTAGAATATCAAGGTAATACCACTGATACACTAATGAGTGGAATAAGTGGAGTGTTTGGGGCAATGGCAACATTAGCAGAGAAATTAGATTCACATATCAAAAATAATGTTAGAAAGTTTGGAGTGAAAGGACGAATTGCTTATTGGATATTTCAAGCAGAGGGTGCTTCAGTAAGTTTAACTTATAATTATGGCAATAATGGTAAGGATTTATTAAAAGTGGAGATAGTTTAATGAGCAAAAATCTAAAAAGCAATATAGAATCTAAGAAGTTAGCTTCTAAAAGAGAATCTATTACAAACACAGAATCTAAAGAAATCAACGACACTAAAAACCAAGAGAATATAAAGTTAGATTCTAAGGGCGATGAGATTGTGTATGAGGTAAAATCCAAATATTATTTTTTCAATACATTTACTCATATAATAATTCTTGCATTATGTGTAATTCTTTTGTGTATAGGGGTATTTACAGATATTTTTACAACATTGCTAGTTAAAATTTTATGGAGTATATTTTTTGGATTTACTATTTATCAGATTTATAATATTTTATTTGGAATGGTGCGCTTTTATGTTACAAACAGCGGTATAGGTTTTGAGCGCAGAAAGCTATTTGGAATCCAAAAAAAATTTTTTAAATTTGGAGAAGTAGAAGTAAGCATAGGGGAATATCAAGTTTTTGTTTTATATAATCACAACGAAATGTTTATTGCTCCATTTAACGCAAAAGGTTGGTATAGGCGAAAAAATATTTATCGCTTACATTTTCTAAATTTTTACTTAAAGAATGATAGGAAAATTTATGAAATATGGGATTTTATAAGGACAAAGAGTAAAATAGCATTAGAATCTAAAGGTATTGATACTCAATTTATAAGCTTTAACACGCTTTTTATTTGTTTTGTTGAGGAATAACCAATGAATCACGATAGCAATGAATCCAACACAGCAGGTATTAAAATAGGCTTACCTAACTCTAGTAATAAAGGATTTGATGTTAAGGCTGGCATGATAGATTCTAACCCCAATGCTCCCTATAATCCAAATAATAATCTTAAACTTTATGATTCTAAAGATACATATAATCGTATTCCTTTTGCAGAAGTTATAATGTGCAATATTGATTGTGAAGAGTTTTTAAAAAATGCCACAACATTAAACAAACAAAACAATATAGAATCTACGACCAACACAGAATCTGCACACCAAAATAATACAAACCAACCCTTTACCTATGAAGATTCTAACATTACAGCTAAAGAAATTATCAATAAGGATAATACTTCAACTTTAGTCATAGAATCTAATACAAATTTGCTAGAATATCAAGGTAACATAGCAGATACTCTAATGAGTGGATTAAGTGGAGTGTTTGCTTCAATGGCAACATTAGCAGAGAAATATGGGGTAGATAAATCACTCAAAGAATCAACTAAAGGACTTGGAACTAAAGGCAGAATCTTGGCTAGTGTATTATTTCAAACAGAGGGTGCTTCAGTAAGTTTAACTTATAATTATGGCAATAATGGTAAGGATTTATTAAAAGCTGGGGTAACTCTTGGAGCAGAAATAGCTGGGACATATATTGCAACAAAGATAGGTTTATCCTTAATGGCTTCATCAATGGGGCTAAGTATAGCAGCTTTACCTGTCTTGCCCGCTGTTGCTATCTCTGCCCTTGCCGCAGTAGGCATTGGATTATTTCTTAATACTCAAGTAGGCAAATGGGTAACTGATTCAATTGCCGAACATCTCATACAACCTCTTATTGATAATCTAAAACCCAAACTCCAATCTTTCTTTTCTATGTTTGATTCTAATCCTTTAGAATATGAATTAGTGCCAAATCCTACTTTATCCTCCAAAGACTACCAATCCCTTATAGAACTTCTCTTAAACAAAAACTCTAATGCCCTTGATATAGATACACTTCTCCATACTTTTCCAAACTATCTTGCTTATCCTACCCACTCTTATTCCACTAAAGATTCCACAAACTCTTCTCTTTCTCTCTCTACTCCAAAAGATGCTCTCCCTATACACATCAAAGCCCAATGCTTTAATCATAAAAAAGAAGCTTTAAGTAATAGAGAGATTTATGTGTATTCTCCAAACTTTTATTCTTTTGTAGATAGGGCTAAAAGTGATGAAAATGGCTTTATAGAATTTCATAATGCTTATGTCAGCTCTAAGATGACTAATTCAGATTTGTATTTTGTATTAAATAGGTATGGTTTAGATGAAGAACAAAAAGACTTTCATATCAAAATCTCTCCTTCTAAAACTATCCAACCAAAGGATAAACAAGTAGGAGAACTTTTAGAGCAAAGATTAAGCTTTGAGAAAAACATTCCTAAAGCTATCACTCTCAATGACAATATAAAGCCCAATATTAAAGTTAATGCCATAGAGTATATACCACAAGAATACAATCACAATTCTTTTAATTCACCTTTAGAACATCATCTTATAGAATCTATCACACTTCAAGCCCATTATGTTCTTAAAGATTCTCACAAGAAAAATATACAAGGTGATGAACAAAGTCTTCTTAAAGAATCTATACAAAGATATAAACATAAAACTAAATGGGGATACATTGTATTTGATAGAGATGAAGAGATAGAGCAAACATTAAAGCAAGTCAATAAGACACAACCTCTGGTTTATTCTAAGAGATTTAAAGAATTAGAAAATATTAAAGGGGAAATAGTCAATATTCCTTTCAAAGAAGAATGGGAGAATAAGCAAATAAGATTCTTTGCTTATTTATGGAGAGCAAATAGAGATGTGGGAATAGATGTGGAAAAAAGAGAATATAGCTATATCATCCAAGTAGTCCATACCAAGCAAGAGGAAAAAGCTTGGTATGAGAATGAAAAGCTATGGGATACCATAGATGCTGTATCATTAGGTGCTGCTTTTATCCCTGTGGGTGGTTGGACTGCTGGTGTGGTAATTAAAGCCGGTGCAGAAGGTGCAAAAGTTGCTATCCGTTGGGCTAGTAAGAAACTCACAACAAGAACTCTAAAACTAAGAAATACGCAAAACAAAATCACAATTCAACAATATGAGTATAAAATAACAAAATATATCACTCGTTCTACCAATAGAGTAGCTAAACCTAAATATCCAAAACAAAGCCTTAGCCAAATGCCACAGCATGTAAGGGCTAGGTATGAGGAAAGAGTAGCGAGTAATTGGAAAAGAAGTAAGGGGGTGCCGGACAAAAAACTTGAGGCGGGTAGAAAATGGAAAAACGATATAGCACAACTACCTACGAGAGACACTAAGGGCAATCCTATCTTTTACAAAGAACACGATATAAGCATAGCAAGTAGTCAAAGTGGTAGAGGTGCAGAACGAATTGTAGTAGGACATAGTCAAGATGGCAATGTGTTGTATGACTATATCTACTATACACCCAATCATTACAATGATTTCATACATTTGATACCAAAATAAAGGAGAATACAATGTATTTAGATGAGGAATCAAAAAACTTTAAATACGATATGGAATATGGAATCTATACCATACAAAGCGAAAGTGAGATACCAAAGGAACTCATAGAGGACAAATATACTTTTTATGTCAAGATAAATGGCAAGGATATAAAAGATTAT
Organism: Helicobacter fennelliae; assembly: GCF_900451005.1. Lineage (NCBI taxonomy): Bacteria > Pseudomonadati > Campylobacterota > Epsilonproteobacteria > Campylobacterales > Helicobacteraceae > Helicobacter > Helicobacter fennelliae. The sequence goes on along the minus strand of NZ_UGIB01000001.1, from coordinate 947,485 downwards.
GAATTTGACTATATGGATATTATGCAAAATGCCTTTTTATTTCACACTAAAGATTGTGTAGGGAATCCCGATGCTTTTAGAGATTGGATGAGTGTTTTAGAATGGCTTACTTATGATGATGGAAATGGTATAGCCTATAAAAATATTATCTTAGTTTTTAAGCATTGGAATGAAGTGGGTAAGGGTTTTTTAAGTAGCGGGAAAAAGGTAAGGGAAAAGATATTGGAGGATTTTATAGAAAGTGGAGACTATGATAACTCTTGTGGAGGAATCTTGAGGCAGCTTGATTTTCAAGGGCGTTTAAAAGTTTTCAATATCTACCTAATCCTATAACAACAAAGCCTTAATCAAATGCCACAGAATGTAAGGGCTAGGTATGAGGAAAGAGTAGCGAATAATTGGAAAAGATTAACAAAATATGCTAAAAAAATAGAACCTAGAAACGATAAAAAATATGGAGAGCAAATAGAGATGTGGGAATAGATGTGCATTATCAAGCGACAATCCCTGATAATGTTATAAGAATAGAAACATTAGATGAGAGTGATGAGTTTATAGAGATTATCTTACCTGAAGAGCAAGAAGAGAATAATACCAATGATATAGAACAAGAAAATGATTGGCTAGATACTGCAAAAGATTTAGCATTAGATTTGGGACTAGCTGTAATCTCAAGAGGTAGATATAAGCCAAAGAATAGAACTAATAAGGTGAATAAAGGAGCAACAAATTTTAATAGGAGTTTGACGAGAGAAGAGGTGTTGGAGGTGGTGGATAAGTTGCCTAATGGCTTAAAGTCCAACGGAGATATTAATGAGAGAGTAAAGCTTGTTAAATCAAAGAAAGAACTAGAGTCTGGAATAGACAAAAGACACGGAAAGCCCATTTATAGAAGACAGCTAGATGATGGAACAAATATTAATTATAGGGTAGATTCTAAAACAGGAGGAGAAACCATAGATATTAACAACAGAAATCCAAAGCTTAATATTAAAATACACATTGATAAGGGGGTATAGCTCTAATGATATACAAAGCCATCAAACAATTTAAGGATAATCTAGATCTATTGCCAGATTATGATTTTATGCAAGGAAAATATCGAAGTGAATTTGAAATATTTTTAACCAATCCAAATTTAACAAAAATAGATATTTTAGACTTCTTTGAATTGAGTGCATTGTGCTACTATTGCGACTCTTATAACTATGGAAACAAGTTTGAGTGTGATGAGATTTTTTGGGAAATTTCAGATACTGACTTAAGGTCATTAAAACCGACTTACATCAGCGAATACATTAACATTATAGGACAATTATTCTTAGCAGGATACATTGACTTTCTTTGCAAGTGGGATAATAGTGATAGAATAGACTACGCCACAAATTTATCTTACTACAAAGAAGATAAATATCAAGCTTGGATATATTTTAGGGATAACTTCTTTTATGAGGAAAGATTTTTAAGAAAATATGATAATACCTATAAAGAAATAGTAGAAACTTCTTGGGATACTCCAGAATTTTGGAGTGAATATAATATTCTAGTAGCCCAAACTCCCAAAGGCACAAAATACTTTAATGAAATCCTAGCCCCTAGATTTTATAACAAATACAAAGACTTAAGTGTTGAAATAGATTCAAAAGGAAATATTATAAAGTGGATAGGAAAGATTAATAGATGAGTGCTTCAAACACATCTCACTCTTATAGTAATACCCTCACCCTTTTACCTATTACCTTTAGCTATACTCCCTCTTTAAAGAGTAAGCCTAAAGCTCCTAGTAGCACTTTAGGAGTTGTTATTGGAGAGAGTGAGGATATAGATGGAGAAAGAAATACTATTCATACAGATAACTTTGGTAGAGTAAAGGTCCGAATAAATTGCTTTGCTTCTCAAGAGGTTATAGATAATGCAAGAGTGAAAGAACAAAATAATGTTCAAGGAAAAAATATAGAGAATAACCATTCACAAGGCACTCTTCAAAACATTAATGGAAATACTAACACTCATACACAAACAACCAATGATACTTTAAGCAATACAACACAGACAGAGGAGAATATACACTCACAAGAAAATCATACAACAAACAATGATGTGGATAGTAACAATTCACAAACGAAAGCCTATTCTTATCATTACTCTCCTTATCTTAGAGTAAGCTCTCCTATTGCAAGTATAAGTTCAGGTTTGTATCATACTCCAAGAGTGGGAGATGAAGTGATTGTAAGTTTCTTTGATGAGGATATAGATAAGCCTTATATCAGTGCTAGTCTGTATAACCAAAGTAATCCTGCCTTGCCTCCTTTGCCTTTAAATGCTCATCAAACAAGTTTAAGTGCAAGAACTCTTAATAATACAAAAGAGACAGAGGATACAAACTCTTCTATAGTAGAATCTGGATTAAATGAAATCACGCTCTCTAATATAAAAGAGAAAGAACAAATCTATCTTCAAGCACAAAGAGATTATGAAGAACTCATTAAACATAACTTCACTCAAAAGATACAGAATAATAAAGATTCCATAGTAGAGGGAGCATATAATGAAAGGATTAAAAAGATTCATACGCAAACCATAGATTTAGCAAAGATTGTAAGTATTGGAGGAGAATATAATACAAATGTGGCTTTATCTAAAGATACCATTGTAGGATTAAGTCATACTTTAAATGTAGGAGCAAGTAATAAACTTAGAGTAGCTAAGGATAGTAGTGAGAGTGTAGGGGAAGATAAAAGGGTAGAGATAGGGGGAAGTGTAAAAGAAGAGATAAAGGGAGATAAACACGAAGAGATTAAAGGAGAAGTGCAAACACATATAGAGGGGAGTTTAACGAAGAATGTAGAAAAAGAAATGTTTATTAATGTTTATGAAAATTACTCTACTAATGTTAAAGAAAACTTATCTACTAATGCAAAATCTATGCAAGATAATATAGAAGAACAATATTCACTTCAAGCAGACAATGCTACATTGGAATTAAAATCTGATTGTGCCATACAAGCTGGTAACACTATAATTCACCAAGTAGGAGATACTTCTATTACTGCTAAGGGAGATTGTGTTACTATTAAAGCTGGTGGAGTAGAAGTAGTCATAGATTCTAAAGGATTAGTCGTTAAAGGTGGGGAGGTAAGGGCGGAGTGAGGGGAAAGAGATTCTTTGGAGGTTTCAAAGAAATAGACAAACTAAGAGAGGAACAAACAAACAATGGTTGAAAATAAAAATATCTATAAAGGTTTAGAGTGTAATTGTAATGAGTTTGAAAAGATTCCTATTAATAGGAGAGATTTAGGAATAGAAGGAGATGTGGCTTGTGGAGCAATAAGGAGCAAAGTGTGAGCGAAGCTAAAGATAAAACTCTCTGGGAGCTAAAAAGGATAAAAAATATCTTTTTTTGTATCAATTTTTTATGGAGTATTCTTTTTAGATTCTGCGTATCGTGTTTCCTTGTTTATATTATTTTTGCATATTTTGATAAATTGAATTTCTTTATATTTTTGCCCATTATTTTGATAATACTTTATTATTTGTTTGGTATCTTCTTGTCTATCAATATCAAAACTATACAAATCACTACAAATAATTTTATACTTCAAAAATATATAGGGTCTGATATGGTTTTACCATTGGGGACTTTTTATATGTGTGAAGAAGATGAAATTATTAAGATTAGTTTTGATACCATTATTGCAATACGACCATTAACAATCCAATCAATTTTGCCAAAATATTTTTTTATTGATTTTAGCAATACAAATATACAAGAAATATATGAAATCATAAAGCCATACATTAAGAATAGTTTAATACAAATGAATGAAAATGATTATAATTGCTTCAAAAATAATTCTAAAGATGGGCTGCCAAATAATTATATAAATTTTTGCGAAATTGATATTTTACGCAAGGAAAAAAACAATGGTTGAAAATAAAAATATCTATAAAGGTTTAGAGTGTAATTGTAATGAGTTTGAAAAGATTCCAATTTATAGGAGAGAGTTAGGAATGACTGGAAGTGTAGTTAATTATAAACTAGATAAAAGGAAACTCAAATGGAACATATAAGCAATGATAGAGAAACTATAAAGTTACAATCTAACAACCAAAAACATATAAATCCTACAATGCTAGAATCTAACAATGAGATAAAACCCACAGAATCTATAAAGCGAGATTCTATAAAACAAACTTCTATAAACATAGAATCTACAAAGCTAGATTCTAGCATACTAGAATCTAATTATTTAGAATCTAAAAAACCAAACGACACTAAAAACAAAGATAACATAAAGCTAGATTCTAGTGGTGATGAGATTATTTGGGAGTTGAAACATAAAAAAAGTTTGAGCTTCTTTTATTCGTGGCTTGTAAGATACATAGTTTTCTTTGGTGGAATATATTGCATTATCATAGGGATTCAAAAATATTTAAGTAGAGATGATAATAGCTTATCTATCACAATTGCTTTACTTGTATTGGTTGTAATGTGGTTTGTGGTAAGTCCATTAGCAATGTATAAAACATTAAATATAAAATCAATCTTTCTTACAAACAAAAATCTTATTATTCAACGATATATTGGTGATAAAATAGTGCTTCCTTTGGGAAGTTTTTATGTAAAGATTACTTCACCTTCTTGGTTAGCAGCCTTATCGCTTTGTAGCCTTATCGAAGTTATAAGATTTCCAGATATCAGTAAGTATTGGCTGGAACTTGTTGAGTGGAATATTGAAAATCTTGATAAACTTTTTGAGATTTTAAAACCGCATATAACAGAATTTTTATACAACCTAAACGATGAAGAATATAAACAGTTGAAAATACTTGTAAATATGTTTTTAACCAAAGACTTCCATACCAATCTATACAAAAACAAAAGCGGACAATTTGATATAGATAAAATCGATAAACTTAGAGAGGAAAGAAATGTCAAGTCAAACTTGTAAGATAAATGATAACACACCCTATATCTCACTTGATATATGTATCTGTAAAGAAAAATTTGAGAAAATCCCTATTGAGAGAAGAGATTTGGGTATTGCTGGAGATATTACAAATTATTCTATAGCAATAGTAGGAGCTGGCACAACTGAGTCTATGAAAAATTATATGCACAATCAAGGAATTTCAAATAAATTAAATAAAATTTATGAATATAAGCTTATGGGAAATTTTGGCATTTTTTCTTATCTCTTTAAAAAAGTAGAAGGCAAAGATAATGGGAGAGCTATTGGAGAGGTAATACTTGAAACAAGTGTAGGTTATATCGCTACACATGAATTAACAGCCAAAACCGCCAAAACACTCGCTACACGCACAACTTCAAGACTTGGTATCGTTATGGCAGGTAGAATCTTAGGTGGTGCAGTAGGTTCTGTGATACCTGTTGGTGGCACAATACTCGGTGCTATTGCTGGAGCTTGGTTGGCTGGTAAAGCTGAGGAATGGTGGTTTTCTGACGAAGATAAAGCCCTAGAATCTGCCAAAGTAGAAAATGAAAGAATTAAACAATTGGAATATACTTATATATCAAAAATCAATCGCATTAATGACTATCTTATAAGAAATAATTATGTAGAATTAAGGGAGCTTGATAAAGATATATTTGGCAATCCTTTAGCTCATTCTAATGAAGCAGAGAGCCTTTGTAAAGAATCTAGCAATATTTATAGTAGCTACTTCAAAACTATCCTGTTAATGTTAAGCTTTCCACAATACCTTGATAGAAAACAAGAGGAAGAAAAAGAACAAGGAAAGCAAGAAAGAAAAATACAGCCTGTAAAAGACGCTATTCTTCTTACATTGGATATAGAAAAATGTATTGATACAAGCAAAGCAGAATTACTTAAAGAAAAAGAAATCTATATCTATAATGAAAGATTTAAAAGAGTAGTTGCAAAGAGTAAGAGTGATGATAAAGGGAGATTGCAAGTAGAGAAAGTGAGTGTAGGAAAAGAAATAGGTATAGACAGATTAAGTTTTGTGGTGGATAGGGAGAATTTGAGTGAGGATAATTTTGATTTAAGCATAGCCCAATATTCATCAATTACTAATGTCCAAACAAAACATAAAAAGACACAAGAATTAAAACTTCCAAAGGCTCATTTTAGTTTTAATATTCCACAAGCTAAGTTACAATGTGATTGTGAAGTATTAAGCCTAAAAATCCATAAAAGCACCAATACAATTACACTTATCCCAGAAACCAATCTTAAAGAGAGTAGATATAAACCCTATCTACAATTTGCTTATATGGTATTTGAAATAACAGATACTCAAATAGATACGAGCATAAAAAACATTACTTTACAAAACAGACAAATGAGTGGGCTTAATTCTTTAGGAAATGGCTTAAAAACTCAATATCCTATTAAAAAAGATTGGGAAAACAAAGTTGTTGTATTTTTTGCTTTTTTTAATACTCAACAAAAAACACCTTATGCAAAGACTGCATTTATAGAAAAGCCTATTGTTGTTTTGGATATAGGAAGCAGTGGCACATTAGCTCCTCAATATGAACAAGGCAGTCTAAAAAGAAGTGAAATAATAAGCGATGTTGTTGATAAATTAAAAGTAAAAGTTAAGAGCATTGTTGCTCTTATCGTGCTGCAAGAAAACAACGATTCAACAATGGATATAAAACAAAAAGTGCAAATTGCTAATGCTATTAAACATAATTCCCAAAGTGAAAAAATACTTCTTTTGTCTTTACATATTGATAGTGAAAAAAGCGGATTAGCAAGTGGAATGCGTTGTTTTTATAATAACAGACAATATGCAGTGCAAGAGAGAAAATTTATTGCCAGATTAAAAGAAATAAATCCAAGAAAAAATAATGCTAATTTTGAGCATAATGGAAATATGTATATAATGAAATTTGCCAATATACCATCAGTTCTTGTTACACTTGGTTTTATAAGCAATACTAAAGATAAAAACGAACTTAATAATCAAGCTAAAAGACAAATTATCGCCGATACTCTCTTTTTAGCTCTTGCAAACTACACCGCAAAAGACTTATAATAAAGGCTTACTATGACATCACGGCAAATCCACCCTCTCTACAATCGTGGAAGTGTAAGTATATTATTCTTTTTGGTATTTTACTTTTTTGTATTGCCATTTTTAATTGTTAGATTCAGTAAAATTGATTGCATTCACTCCCCCATCCCTCCCACTTAACATAAAGGACCCCTATGTCTTATCTACAACTGAGTATAGATTCCCTCTCTTTTACTATCACTAAAGCCCATATTAAAGAAAGTTTAGAATCCTTATGGAGAATTGAGTGTGAAGGATATATAGAAAGCTTAGAAGAGCATCCTTTTACTTTAGACTTTTTCAACTCTTCAAGGAAAGACCAAGGGAACACTTTTAACTCTTTCCCACATAAGGAGAGCACTTTAAACTTTCACCCCAATGCTTTAATTAACAAGCAAGCAACCTTTAAAATCAGCAATCCCTATCCTCAATCACACTCTACTTCTCACACTTTAGATTTTATAAACAATGCCCTACCCTCTACTTTAGAATCTCTTAAAGATACTATCAAGAGTGCTAAGAATAAAAACAAAGACACTCATCATAATCAAACAAGTAAAGATTCTAAAAACTCTCAAGAATCTTTAGATTCTTTAGGGAGGATAAAAGAATATCAAGGCATACTCTGCTTTGTAGAGTATCTAGGATTAAATACTCAAAGTAGTGCAAATGTGTTTCATAGAGGTAATCTTACCCCCTCTTTAAATCATAAGCATTTCTTTAAGCTTACTCTTTGCTCTTCTCTTTATAGAATGTCTTTAAATAAAGCAAATAGAATCTATACCAATAAGAGTGTTATAGAAGCCATACATTCTACACTCAACTTTTATACACACGATTTAATCAAACCTTTGGATTTCTCTGGGATTGCTTTACACTATCCAAAGTTAGAACTTATTTCTCAATATGAGGAGAGTGATTTAGACTTCATCACAAGATTAGCCCATAATAATGGCATATACTTTTGTGATGTGAGAGGGAGTATATGCTTTTATGATAGCGCACAAAGACACTCTAGTAGAGAACTTACTTTTAATCCTAATGTGAATAACACTTTAAATGAACCTTGTATCTCTAGTGTCTCTAAACTTCAATCTTTAAGAGCTCATACTTTTAGCCAAAGTAGCCAGAATGCTCTCAATCCTTTTTCATTAGAAAGTTTAAGTCTAAAGAGTGATTCCTTATTACAAGAAGGAGAGCAGAATAATTTCACACACTCTTTACATATAAATGAGCATCACTATAGCAATGAATCCTCCTTTACTCAAAGCAGTGATTTAAAAACTCCCATTACTTTAAAAGAAAAAAGATTAAGAGTGATTGAACAAAGTCTCAATGCACAGAGTAATATCTATGATTTAGCTTTAAATGAAAGTATTACTTTAAACTTCTCCTCAAGTTTAAAAGAAAACAAAGAGAGTTTAAGAGATTTTATAATTATAGGAATGGAGCAAGAACTTATTAATGAATCTTTATTAGAGAATAACTTTAATTCTAATGATAATGCCATTAAAAAAGAGAATGCAAAACATTTAAAAGAAAGTGTTACTTCTTTAATGAATACAGAGCAGATAAACAAAGGGAATGAAAGCTTTAATCCCCTCACTCAAAATACTTCTAATGCTTTAGAATCTCTTTCTTCTCCTTCTTCTTTAGGTAAATCTCACTCTTATAGTAATACCCTCACCCTTTTACCTATTACCTTTAGCTATACTCCCTCTTTAAAGAGTAAGCCTAAAGCTCCTAGTAGCACTTTAGGAGTTGTTATTGGAGAGAGTGAGGATATAGATGGAGAAAGAAATACTATTCATACAGATAACTTTGGTAGAGTAAAGGTCCGAATAAATTGCTTTGCTTCTCAAGAGGTTATAGATAATGCAAGAGTGAAAGAACAAAATAATGTTCAAGGAAAAAATATAGAGAATAACCATTCACAAGGCACTCTTCAAAACATTAATGGAAATACTAACACTCATACACAAACAACCAATGATACTTTAAGCAATACAACACAGACAGAGGAGAATATACACTCACAAGAAAATCATACAACAAACAATGATGTGGATAGTAACAATTCACAAATGAAAGCCTACTCTTATCATTACTCTCCTTATCTTAGAGTAAGCTCTCCTATTGCAAGTATAAGTTCAGGTTTGTATCATACTCCAAGAGTGGGAGATGAAGTGATTGTAAGTTTCTTTGATGAGGATATAGATAAGCCTTATATCAGTGCTAGTCTGTATAACCAAAGTAATCCTGCCTTGCCTCCTTTGCCTTTAAATGCTCATCAAACAAGTTTAAGTGCAAGAACTCTTAATAATACAAAAGAGACAGAGGATACAAACTCTTCTATAGTAGAATCTGGATTAAATGAAATCACGCTCTCTAATATAAAAGAGAAAGAACAAATCTATCTTCAAGCACAAAGAGATTATGAAGAACTCATTAAACATAACTTCACTCAAAAGATACAGAATAATAAAGATTCCATAGTAGAGGGAGCATATAATGAAAGGATTAAAAAGATTCATACGCAAACCATAGATTTAGCAAAGATTGTAAGTATTGGAGGAGAATATAATACAAATGTGGCTTTATCTAAAGATACCATTGTAGGATTAAGTCATACTTTAAATGTAGGAGCAAGTAATAAACTTAGAGTAGCTAAGGATAGTAGTGAGTATGTAGGAGAGGATAAGGAGGTGGAGATAGGGGGGAATAACAACACTACTATTGAGAAAGATTCACAGATGATTATTAAAGGCAATAGTGAGACAATCATAGAGGGGGATAATGATATAGTCATTAATAAAAAACTTAATATCCAAACACAAGGCGAAATAGCTATCCACTCCAATGAAAATATTCATCTATCCTCACCACAATCTTTAAGTTTAGAATCTGAAACTGCTGCTATAATGGTTGCTGATAATGTAACAATGATAGCAGATTCTAATTATACTCTTAATGCTAATACTGAAGCGACTATTCAAGTTAAAGATACCTCTATTGTCGCAAAAGGCAACTCTATCATTATTAAAGCTGGTGGAGTAGAAGTAGTCATAGATTCTAAAGGACTTATAGTTAAAGGTGGGGAGATTAAAGCGGAGTGAGGGGAAAGGAAAAAGGAATGAATAGGATATTGTAATGTCAAAGCTTAATTCTGAACCTATAAAAATACAAATAAGAGATGTGTATTATAATCCTATACACAATGCTACTATAAAAATAATTGAAAGAAGAAGTGATAAGATTCTCTATAATCAAGAGAGTGCAAATGGGGAAGTTATTTTAGATGATATAGAGAATCTTAAAGATTGCCACGCTTTTAAAGTAGAGATACAACATTCTCATTATCACTCTAAACCAAAAACAGATTCTTTTTGTATTAGAGAGGCACATAGAGGAAAATATCATACCTTAGAATTTCACTATCAAGAGAAACTTTTAGTAAGCAATGTATATGTAGAAATAAGAGAACAAATACAAAATACTTGTGAGGATAATAGGGCAAATACAATATGCCTACCAAAAAGAACATACAATATAGACAATAATACATTTGCAGAACAAGAAGCACTACAAGCAATCAATCATTTACAAATTTATCTCAAAGCTTACTATAACCAAGACACTATCCCAAACAAAGATAAACAAAGCAATAAACAAAAACAAGCTTATAAAGAGCAAAAGACACAAACAAAATGGGGCTATATACTCTTTGATAAAGACAAAGACATAGATTCTACACTGAAAGAACTCACAAAAGATTCTACTATTCCCTTAACAAAACTCAAAGAATTTATTAGAATCACTAAAGAATATTGTCCTACAAATAATAATATAAAGAATACGCATACAGAATCCACAACACATACTACACAAGCAAATACTTCACACATACACAATAACCCAACAAGTATAGAATCTAAAAGCACAAATAACACAAGCAAAGATTCTAATATCACAGAATCTAAAGACTATCTCTTAGGCGAGGAAATAGACATTTATTACAAAGAGGAATGGCAGGATAAGCAAGTTAGATTCTTTGCGTATATAGAGAGTCCTAAGAGTGATGTGGGGGTAGATATAGAGCTACAAGAAACAAGCTACACTATTATGTATGATGAGGATAAAGAGGATAAACTCTTTTTACACAAAGATTCAAGAATTGATTGGGTAGATGTAGCCATAGAAGTCATCTCTCTTATCCCTCTTGCAAGAGGCGTGAGGATAGCCCTCAATATAGGCAAATGGGGATTAAAACTGCTAAGAGGCAATGCCAACATAGCAAAGAAAGCAAGGGCATACACAAGCAAGAGACTTGCTATAAAAGATAAAAAGGATAAACAAAACAAAAAAACAGAATCTAAGCCTATAAAAGAAGTCAAGCTCCATACTCTGCCTAAAGAGACGCAAGAAACTTATCATAATTATAAAGCACATAAGTGGCAAGGAATGTATCCGGGACAAGGTAAGGGGGTAAGTAGCAAAAATGAAGTGAGAGCAGGCAAAATTTTTCATAATAGAGATTCTATACTCCCTCAAAAACCAGAGGGGACATATAAGAGATTCGATATTAGTAATCGGCATAGTGCAGGACGATTTGTAAGAGATACTCAAACAGGAGATGTATATTACACCACAGACCATTATGAAACATTCATTAAAATCATAGAATAAGGAGGATAGTATGAACTACACCAAAAAAGACAATAGAATCTATACTTTAAAAAGTATGGACGAAGTAATGTTAAAAGATGATAAAGATTTGTTTGTAGTAAGATTAGATGGCTCAAAGTTACACACTTTTGATATGTTTGAAAAAGTAGCTAAAGCTGCTTTTCAAACCCCTACTGATGAAAATATGTTTTGGTTAGATGAACCGGGGAATCCTTGGGTTTGTTGGATAGAAGAGTTAGATTGGCTCTTAGATGCTGGATTTAATTCCTTTGCCTTGATTGTCGAGAATTGGAGTAAGGCATTAGATAGAGATAGTAAAGAGGAAAAAGAATTTCTTTTATATAATTTTCAAGAAACTTGCGACTATTGGGCTTATGAAGTTGTAGAATGCAGTCTTGGTGGCGAACCCAAAGACTTTAACATTTATTTGGTAGGATAATATGCTCTACACAATGAAAGACAAAAAAGATAACAAAGTCTATACTCTCAAAAGTATGGACGAGGTAATGTTAAAAGATGATAAAGACTTGTTTGTCGTTAGACTTGATGGCTCAAAATTGCATACTTACGATGAATTTGAAAAAGCAGCCAAGAAAGCCTTTCAGACACCCACTGATGAGAGTATGCATTGGCTTAATGTGCCGGGGAATCCTTGGGTTTGTTGGATGGAATATTTAGATTGGCTTTTAGATGCTGGATTTAATTCCTTTGCCTTGATTGTGGAGAATTGGAGTAAGGCATTGGATAGGGATATTAAAAAGAAAGAGGAATGGCTTTTGGACGATTTTAAATTTACTTGTGATTTTTGGGGATATGAGATTGTTGAATCTAGTCTTGGCAATGTTGAACCCAAAGACTTTAACATTTATTTAGTAGGATAATATGCTCTACACAATGAAAGATAAAAAAGATAACAAAGTCTATACTCTCAAAAGTATGGACGAGGTAATGTTAAAAGATGATAAAGACTTGTTTGTCGTTAAATTAGATGGCTCAAAATTACATACTTACGATGAATTTGAAAAGACAGCTAAGAAAGCCTTTCAAACGCCAACTGATGAAAGTATGTTTTGGCTAGATGAACCGGGGAATCCTTGGTATTGTTGGATAGAAGAGTTAGATTGGCTCTTAGATGCTGGATTTAATTCCTTTGCCTTGATTGTGGAGAATTGGAGTAAGGCATTAGATAGAGATAGTAAAGAAGAAAAAAATGAACTTTTGTCAGATTTTCAAAACACTTGCGACTATTGGGCTTATGAAGTTGTAGAATGCAGTCTTGGTGGCGAACCCAAAGACTTTAACATTTATTTAGTAGGTTAGATTCCATACTCCCTCAAAAAACCAGAGGGGACATATAGGGAATTTGATGTAACAAATGGACGAGATTCGCCAAGATTTGTAAGAGACACCCAAACAGGAGATGTCTACTACACAAAAGACCATTATGAAAATTTTATACATATCACACCAAAGTAAAGGATAGTGCAATGCCAAAGTTATACGATATGCAATATGGAATCTACACCATACAAAGTGAAAGTGAGATACCAAAGGAACTCATAGAGGACAAATACAATGAATCCGATTTAGCCTTTATCACAAGAATAGCTCATAATAATGGCATATACTTTTATGAAGATACTAACACCATATATTTTTGTGATGAGTATAAACAATCACTCCCTACAACCATTCCCTATAATCCTAATCCCAATAATACACTCAATGAATTATGTATTCACTCTTTTTTTAAACAAGATACTATTGTGCCTAATAGCTTTAGCCAAAGCTCAATCAATGCTGCCTATCCTCTCTATGCACAATCCCTACATCATCATATAGATTCTGCTCCTATCCTGTATAACCAACACGAATATAGGACACAAACTAGCTTTAGCCCACAAGATGATATACAAGCACCTTTCTCTACACTCTAAAGAGGCTAATCCCCAAGAATCTATTGCAAAACAAACCAATCCTCCTTATTGTTATTCTTACTCTCCTTTTCTAAGAGTCTCTACTCCCATAGCCTCTAATCGTTCAGGATTCTATCATACACCTAGAGTAGGAGATGAAGTCATAATCTCGTATATGGATAATGACATAGATAAGCCTTATATATCAGGTAGCCTCTATAACCTAACCAATCCTAGCCTAGCACATTTACCAATACAAGACCATATCACAACACTTAGCTCTAAAACCATAGGCGTAAATGAACAAGGCAGAAATGAAATCACTCTAAGCAATGAAAAAAATAAAGAAGTCATAACACTAAAAGCACAAAAAGACTATACACAATCTATAAATAATAACTTCTCTCAAACTATTCACAATAACAAAGATTCTATCACATTAGGTAACTATACAGAATCTATCCACAAAACCCATAGTCAAAATATCACTCTCACTAAGAGTGTCAAAGTAGGAGGAGAATACCTAACTAATGTAACACTCTCTAAAGATACTTTAGTAGGATTAAGTAATAGCCTTAATGTAGGAGGAGATAACACACTAAGAGTAGGTAAGGATAGTAGTGAGAGTGTAGGGGAAGATAAAAGGGTAGAGATAGGGGGGAATAACAACACTACTATTGAGAAAGATTCACAGATGATTATTAAAGGCAATAGTGAGACAATCATAGAGGGGGATAATGATATAGTCATTAATAAAAAACTTAATATCCAAACACAAGGCGAAATAGCTATCCACTCCAATGAAAATATTCATCTATCCTCACCACAATCTTTAAGTTTAGAATCTGAAACTGCTGCTATAATGGTTGCTGATAATGTAACAATGATAGCAGATTCTAATTATACTCTTAATGCTAATACTGAAGCGACTATTCAAGTTAAAGATACCTCTATTGTCGCAAAAGGCAACTCTATCATTATTAAAGCTGGTGGAGTAGAAGTAGTCATAGATTCTAAAGGACTTATAGTTAAAGGTGGGGAGATTAAAGCGGAGTGAGGGGAAAGGAAAAAGGAATGAATAGGATATTGTAATGTCAAAGCTTAATTCTGAACCTATAAAAATACAAATAAGAGATGTGTATTATAATCCTATACACAATGCTACTATAAAAATAATTGAAAGAAGAAGTGATAAGATTCTCTATAATCAAGAGAGTGCAAATGGGGAAGTTATTTTAGATGATATAGAGAATCTTAAAGATTGCCACGCTTTTAAAGTAGAGATACAACATTCTCATTATCACTCTAAACCAAAAACAGATTCTTTTTGTATTAGAGAGGCACATAGAGGAAAATATCATACCTTAGAATTTCACTATCAAGAGAAACTTTTAGTAAGCAATGTATATGTAGAAATAAGAGAACAAATACAAAATACTTGTGAGGATAATAGGGCAAATACAATATGCCTACCAAAAAGAACATACAATATAGACAATAATACATTTGCAGAACAAGAAGCACTACAAGCAATCAATCATTTACAAATTTATCTCAAAGCTTACTATAACCAAGACACTATCCCAAACAAAGATAAACAAAGCAATAAACAAAAACAAGCTTATAAAGAGCAAAAGAAAGAGACGAAGTGGGGTATTATCATAGGCAATCCAAATGAATCCCAACCTGTAAAAGATAATGTAGCATTTCAGATACTTAAAAACAAAGATGACTATGAACTTAAAGGAGAAGAAATAATATTAAATCTAAAACAAGAATGGCTCAATCAAACAATAAGGATTTATGCCTATATAGAGAATCCCAATCATAAGGTGGGCAATACGCTACATATCTATGCACCTATTGAATACAAAGAGGAGGGGCTTGTTGATGTAAGTGGGTATGTAATAGGGATTGTAGGGGTTGTGGGAAGGAATGCAATAATCAAGGGTGTAAAATTTGCTTCAGAATTGCAGGGTAATAGATATGTACGCAGAGAAAATAGAGAATCTCAAGGAATTGCTAGAGAATCTTTGAACAATAAAGAAGCAAGAGAATGGTATGTTAATACGCAACTACCAAAAATCAAAGAATTGGGCGATAAAATTATAACACTTGAAGAAAGAGCAAGATTTCATTTTAATTTTCGCAATCAAGCTAGAAAGGACACAAGAGACGCTATGAAAGATAGGAAAAAAGCAGAAGAACTTGAAAATGACAGAAAAAACAAAACTTGGGAGGAATGGATAGAATATGTGAAAAAAAGAAAAGGATTGACAAAAATGGAGGATATTTATAATTATACCATTGAGGCTTCACAACGCACTAATCCTGATGTTAATAGCAAGTTTGGTATCAAACCACAATAATGAATTGTTATGTTTAATTGGATAAGGAGAAAGATAATGGATAAAACTAAAGAAACGAAAAGGATTTCCTATTCAAAGTATCTTTGGAAAAGAGTTAATCATTTAGATTTCACAATAGAGAATTTCTATTGTGAAGAAGAAGTTTGTCCTTTTTGTATTAAAGCATTGGCACAATACAAACATTACAATGTTGTATTAAATGAAGATTATCTTTTGGGTCCTGATGTGAGCATTTGGAATTTTACAATCAATGATAAACCTTATGTATGGATATGGGACGTCATAACAGGGGAAAATACTATACGAGCCAAGTTTATAGAAAACCCAGACAATACGGAAAATAAAACACTAGAAAAAATTATGCAAGACCTCTGCGATGTGCTTAATATGCTTGTAGAAAAAGGTGAGATAGAATCTACTGATGATACTTCTAGTGATTGGCAACCCAAACACTATTAATCAAAACCTAAAAGGTTACTAAGGATTATCTATGCCTTACCTCTCCCTAAAAGTAAAGCCAATATTCTTAGTAGTATTTCTCTTTTAAAGGACCCTTATGTCTTATCTACAACTGAGTATAGATTCCCTCTCTTTTACTATCACTAAAGCCCATATTAAAGAGAGTTTAGAATCCTTATGGAGAATTGAGTGTGAAGGATATATAGAAAGCTTAGAAGAGCATCCTTTTACTTTAGACTTTTTCAACTCTTCAAGGAAAGACCAAGGGAACACTTTTAACTCTTTCCCACATAAGGAGAGCACTTTAAACTTTCACCCCAATGCTTTAATTAACAAGCAAGCAACCTTTAAAATCAGCAATCCCTATCCTCAATCACACTCTACTTCTCACACTTTAGATTTTATAAACAATGCCCTACCCTCTACTTTAGAATCTCTTAAAGATACTATCAAGAGTGCTAAGAATAAAAACAAAGACACTCATCATAATCAAACAAGTAAAGATTCTAAAAACTCTCAAGAATCTTTAGATTCTTTAGGGAGGATAAAAGAATATCAAGGCATACTCTGCTTTGTAGAGTATCTAGGATTAAATACTCAAAGTAGTGCAAATGTGTTTCATAGAGGTAATCTTACCCCCTCTTTAAATCATAAGCATTTCTTTAAGCTTACTCTTTGCTCTTCTCTTTATAGAATGTCTTTAAATAAAGCAAATAGAATCTATACCAATAAGAGTGTTATAGAAGCCATACATTCTACACTCAACTTTTATACACACGATTTAATCAAACCTTTGGATTTCTCTGGGATTGCTTTACACTATCCAAAGTTAGAACTTATTTCTCAATATGAGGAGAGTGATTTAGACTTCATCACAAGATTAGCCCATAATAATGGCATATACTTTTGTGATGTGAGAGGGAGTATATGCTTTTATGATAGCGCACAAAGACACTCTAGTAGAGAACTTACTTTTAATCCTAATGTGAATAACACTTTAAATGAACCTTGTATCTCTAGTGTCTCTAAACTTCAATCTTTAAGAGCTCATACTTTTAGCCAAAGTAGCCAGAATGCTCTCAATCCTTTTTCATTAGAAAGTTTAAGTCTAAAGAGTGATTCCTTATTACAAGAAGGAGAGCAGAATAATTTCACACACTCTTTACATATAAATGAGCATCACTATAGCAATGAATCCTCCTTTACTCAAAGCAGTGATTTAAAAACTCCCATTACTTTAAAAGAAAAAAGATTAAGAGTGATTGAACAAAGTCTCAATGCACAGAGTAATATCTATGATTTAGCTTTAAATGAAAGTATTACTTTAAACTTCTCCTCAAGTTTAAAAGAAAACAAAGAGAGTTTAAGAGATTTTATAATTATAGGAATGGAGCAAGAACTTATTAATGAATCTTTATTAGAGAATAACTTTAATTCTAATGATAATGCCATTAAAAAAGAGAATGCAAAACATTTAAAAGAAAGTGTTACTTCTTTAATGAATACAGAGCAGATAAACAAAGGGAATGAAAGCTTTAATCCCCTCACTCAAAATACTTCTAATGCTTTAGAATCTCTTTCTTCTCCTTCTTCTTTAGGTAAATCTCACTCTTATAGTAATACCCTCACCCTTTTACCTATTACCTTTAGCTATACTCCCTCTTTAAAGAGTAAGCCTAAAGCTCCTAGTAGCACTTTAGGAGTTGTTATTGGAGAGAGTGAGGATATAGATGGAGAAAGAAATACTATTCATACAGATAACTTTGGTAGAGTAAAGGTCCGAATAAATTGCTTTGCTTCTCAAGAGGTTATAGATAATGCAAGAGTGAAAGAACAAAATAATGTTCAAGGAAAAAATATAGAGAATAACCATTCACAAGGCACTCTTCAAAACATTAATGGAAATACTAACACTCATACACAAACAACCAATGATACTTTAAGCAATACAACACAGACAGAGGAGAATATACACTCACAAGAAAATCATACAACAAACAATGATGTGGATAGTAACAATTCACAAATGAAAGCCTACTCTTATCATTACTCTCCTTATCTTAGAGTAAGCTCTCCTATTGCAAGTATAAGTTCAGGTTTGTATCATACTCCAAGAGTGGGAGATGAAGTGATTGTAAGTTTCTTTGATGAGGATATAGATAAGCCTTATATCAGTGCTAGTCTGTATAACCAAAGTAATCCTGCCTTGCCTCCTTTGCCTTTAAATGCTCATCAAACAAGTTTAAGTGCAAGAACTCTTAATAATACAAAAGAGACAGAGGATACAAACTCTTCTATAGTAGAATCTGGATTAAATGAAATCACGCTCTCTAATATAAAAGAGAAAGAACAAATCTATCTTCAAGCACAAAGAGATTATGAAGAACTCATTAAACATAACTTCACTCAAAAGATACAGAATAATAAAGATTCCATAGTAGAGGGAGCATATAATGAAAGGATTAAAAAGATTCATACGCAAACCATAGATTTAGCAAAGATTGTAAGTATTGGAGGAGAATATAATACAAATGTGGCTTTATCTAAAGATACCATTGTAGGATTAAGTCATACTTTAAATGTAGGAGCAAGTAATAAACTTAGAGTAGCTAAGGATAGTAGTGAGTATGTAGGAGAGGATAAGAGTGTAGAGATACAAGCAAACCTCAATACAAGTATTAAGCAAGATGAGAATAGGAATGTAGGGGGGAATAAGAGGGAGGTGGTAGGTAAAGAATATCATTTGCAAGTTGAAGATAGTATCAATATAGAATCTACTAATGAAACTACACTTAGGACTAAAGGGAATCTTTTATTTACATCTAATGCTTCTATGGGACTTGAAACAGATGAAAATGCTACTTTTATAGCTGATAATATTGTATCAGAAGCAACAAGTGATTATTCTATCAATGCAGGTAATACTATTAATTTAAAGATTAATGAAACCACTATTTACGCAACAAGTGATACAATAATCCTCAAAGCTGGTGGAGTAGAAGTAGTCATAGATTCTAATGGTTTAGTGGTAAAAGGTGGAGAAGTTAAGAGTGAATAGGAAATAATATATGTCAAAGACACAAAACACACAAGAATATAGCAAAGAGACTATACGCATACGCATTAGAGATATGCAAGATAATCCTATTGTTAATGCAAAAGTCAGACTTATTGGTATAAAAAATAAAACTAAGTATGATATTGAACTTGATGAAAAAACAAATGCAAATGGCGAAGTTGTGTTTGATAGTAAAGAAAAACTGCAAGAAAACACACAAAGTTTTGAGATTAGAATAAGCCACCAAGATTATCAAGCAAAACCAAAGGATAATTACAGGAGGCTATGTAGAAGTTATGAGTATGGACATTTATGCCATGCAACATTTGAGCATAAATTATCCAATTTTGCAGTGCAAAAGGTTGTTATAGAATCTGATGAATTTTTATTACAAGACATTAGACACTCAATAAAGAAAAATTTTTATAAAACAGGCAATAGAGTAATGCTTAAAGCTCAGTATGATGAGAATAAGGTAAAACCTCAAGAGATTAAATGGGGATACAAGATACTTAATAGAGGGGAGCAACACATACAAAAAACAGGTAAGGTAGAGGGAGTAAAGTATATCTTATTTAGCAATGCTAGGTCTTATGTGCCTACAAATATTCCTATTACCGATAAGATTACAGAACCAATACAATCTAATGATGAGATTTTACAACTTTTGCAAACAGAAAGTATAGGATTTGCTATACCAGATACACAAGAATGGAAAAACAAAAGTATTGCTATCTTTGCCTACAAACATAATCCACATTGGGAAGTATGCCAGATAATACATACTGACGATTATCCACAAATAGTAATTGATGGCACTTTAGCAGAAACATTAAGAATGCAAAAGGATACAAGTCTCACACAAGGCGAGCAAAAATTCACAAAAGAAATGCAAACTCTAAACATTCAAGCTAAAATTCTAGGTTGGGGCACAAGCTATCTACTTCAAAGACTTTGGCATGATAATCCCAAAAATCCTAACGATTTTGTCAAGCAAGATAGATTTGCCGCAAATAAGGGATTACGTTATGCAAGTAGCAAAGACATAGTCATTGATGATGACGATTTATATGAGATTCTAAGTGATTTTGAGGAGATAAAGATACAAAAGCTTTCTTTTAAGCAAAACGCACAAGACACAATGGAGTATTATGCTGAACTAGATTGGGATAATCTTTATCTACAATTCCCTATGATAAAGGATTTAGAATCTAAAATTTTAGGCGTTAGAAATGATAATGGCATATATATGCAAGATAAAGCTACGCATATCATTACAGACAATTTTAAGGTTGAAGTAAAGAAGTTTTTACAAAATACACACCAAGCACAAGAAATACAAAAAGTCTTTAGTGATACATCAGTGCAAAAACAAACCTTTCAAGTGGTTATGCTTTTAGATAAAATGCAAGAGAGGGCAAATAGCCTCAAAGATACCTTTGCTTTTAAAGATTGCTTTGGTATTATCCCCATAGATACAAATATCACAAAAGAAAGCAGCAAAGCATTTATCTATAATAATCAAAAGGTAAAACTCCTCATAGATTGCCAGCCACACGAATTTGCTAGATTACATCTACAAAGCTATCCATTAACAGACGAGACTTTTGCCAAGTATATGGGGGTGGATATGAAAGAGGGAGCGACATTAAGCAACTATGTAAAAGGCTTTCAAACAATGAGAAAATCTGAACAAGAATTTAACCAACTCCTAGATAATACCCCCTATGCTAAAAGCACCATAGCCCTATACGCTATCACAGGGAAATTTAGCATCTATTATCTACCGCATACTTTTACGATACAAAGAAATACAAAGCAAGAGAATCTACTAGAATGCTGTATAGATTCTTTGCTTTGCTATATCTATGATAGCTTTGATTTTAGCGACCAGTCCTATCAGCCTGTGGGTATGTGGGATTATAATGAAGTAAAGTTTAATCAGTATGAAGCTATGCAACATTTGGGCTTATATAAGAAACATGACTTTATTGATAGTTTGGACGAAATGTTAGATATAATTAATAAAGGATATATGATGAACAAATACTACATCATCAACCAAAACTATCAAGATTACCAAACCCATTTTAAATTTGGGCTAGATTATAGAATCTTTAGTAAGAGTGCCAAAATGATTAAGATTCTAAAAAATAATCATTTAATCACTATAACACTAGGGGTTTGATAATGGCAATGTATGTATTTTCTCTGTATTCTGAAGCAAATAAAAATATTATTCTATGTATTCTATGGATATTATTGCTTTTTTATGCTTTTATTCTTCCCTTATTAATTGCAAGATGGAATAAAATAGAGTCTATACATTATATCCTTTCTTCCACAGCGTTTATATTTGGCTTATTAGTAGCTTACACTGTCTGTGTATTAGCCTTTGTGGTACTTCTGAAGCTATCAATCG
Source organism: Helicobacter fennelliae (assembly GCF_900451005.1). Taxonomy (NCBI): domain Bacteria; kingdom Pseudomonadati; phylum Campylobacterota; class Epsilonproteobacteria; order Campylobacterales; family Helicobacteraceae; genus Helicobacter; species Helicobacter fennelliae. Next base: position 925,528 of record NZ_UGIB01000001.1, on the reverse strand, counting down.
ATTATGTATTGATACTATTTATTATAGGGAGCTTATTAGCAGGAGCTTTTTATAATCCACTTGTATTAATTCTCATATATTGTAAAGAAAAAAATAAAAAAAGATATTCTCTTGGTAAAACGATAGGTATTTTTGTGGGAAGTGTGAGTATTTGTGGTGTTATACTTGCAGATATATTTATGCTAAATCCCTTTCTCCTTTTTTATGCAGTAAATCCACTTTTTGGTATTGGAGCTAGATAAATGCAAAGTATTATGAAACAATCAGCACAACAAGATAAATACTACATCATCAATCAAAATTACCAAGACTACCAAACTCATTTTAAATTCGGACTAGATTATAGAATCTTTAGTAAAAGTGCTAAGGTAATAGAGATTCTAAAAAATGAGGATTTGACAATTATCTTTCAGGGTGGTGAGCTGTGAGTTTTGTTTATTTTCATATCTACCCACATTACCTTATCTTGTTAATAGGGTGGGTATTTTATTTCTTTATTATGTTTCCTGTGTTGAAATACATAAATCAAAAAGTTTTTTTCTACGAAATATTTGCTCTCAAGAGTTTTTTATCGGGATATGTGTGCGGAATAATAGTTGTATGCTTATATTATATTATATACATCAAAAGGGATATAGATACAATGCCTTTATTTTTACTTGCTTTTATAAGTGGTGGTGGAATGCAAATCTATGGAATGCTATTAAAATTTCATTTATGCAATAACACATCAGGTATTCATTTTGGATTGACACAAAATATTATTATATTTGTTATGACTTCATTGTTGATTGGATTATTGCTAGTGGATATAATGGCTTGCTCTCCATTTGTAATACTTGGAGCAATGCTTAAAGAAAGTATTATGAATAATGGAATATTGGCGAGATAATCTTATGTATAAAGCATACAAAGACTTGCCACATTTTATAACTGCCAAATTTGCTAGTATGGACGCACAAAGAATAGAACAAGATATGAATAGGACTATTGAATATAGTAAAAAGCATAATCTATACTACATCATCAATCAAAATTACCAAGACTACCAAAATAACTTTCACTTTGGACTTGATTATAGAATCTTTAGCAAAAGTGCTCGGGTAATAGAGATAAAACATAATAATTGTGTTAATTTGAAATTAGGGGTTTTGTAATGGTGCTGCTTTATATGTGGCTCAAGCAGGGAATATCTGATTTTGATAATTTAGTTTTAGCCATTACTTGGATTTTTTATTTTATCATTATGCCTTTTATTATCAGGATGTTGAATAAAATAGAGTTTTTCAATGCTATATTTTGTTCAAAACGATTTTTTATGCTATGGATTATTACGATTTTATTAGGCACAACTTGTGCGATTTTATATTTTGGGTGGGATTGGCTTTTGTTGCTAAATATTGCAGCCACAGGGATAACAACAATTACTCTAACTTTACTTCCTGTTTTAAACACAGATTCTAAGCATAAAATGAATATTCTAGAATCTCTTTTTGTATTTCTTATATTCTGTATTATATTTGTAGATAATGTAATTGCTAGTCCATTTTTTATTTTATTTTATGGCACTTCATTAATTGGTCTTGGGGGTAGATAATGCAAACTACCATCAAACAATCAGCACAACAAAACAAATACTACATTATCAATCAAAATTACCAAGACTACCAAAATAACTTTCACTTTGGACTTGATTATAGAATCTTTAGCAAAAGTGCTCGGGTAATAGAGATAAAACATATTTAAAGGACCCCTATGTCTTATCTACAACTGAGTATAGATTCCCTCTCTTTTACTATCACTAAAGCCCATATTAAAGAGAGTTTAGAATCCTTATGGAGAATTGAGTGTGAAGGATATATAGAAAGCTTAGAAGAGCATCCTTTTACTTTAGACTTTTTCAACTCTTCAAGGAAAGACCAAGGGAACACTTTTAACTCTTTCCCACATAAGGAGAGCACTTTAAACTTTCACCCCAATGCTTTAATTAACAAGCAAGCAACCTTTAAAATCAGCAATCCCTATCCTCAATCACACTCTACTTCTCACACTTTAGATTTTATAAACAATGCCCTACCCTCTACTTTAGAATCTCTTAAAGATACTATCAAGAGTGCTAAGAATAAAAACAAAGACACTCATCATAATCAAACAAGTAAAGATTCTAAAAACTCTCAAGAATCTTTAGATTCTTTAGGGAGGATAAAAGAATATCAAGGCATACTCTGCTTTGTAGAGTATCTAGGATTAAATACTCAAAGTAGTGCAAATGTGTTTCATAGAGGTAATCTTACCCCCTCTTTAAATCATAAGCATTTCTTTAAGCTTACTCTTTGCTCTTCTCTTTATAGAATGTCTTTAAATAAAGCAAATAGAATCTATACCAATAAGAGTGTTATAGAAGCCATACATTCTACACTCAACTTTTATACACACGATTTAATCAAACCTTTGGATTTCTCTGGGATTGCTTTACACTATCCAAAGTTAGAACTTATTTCTCAATATGAGGAGAGTGATTTAGACTTCATCACAAGATTAGCCCATAATAATGGCATATACTTTTGTGATGTGAGAGGGAGTATATGCTTTTATGATAGCGCACAAAGACACTCTAGTAGAGAACTTACTTTTAATCCTAATGTGAATAACACTTTAAATGAACCTTGTATCTCTAGTGTCTCTAAACTTCAATCTTTAAGAGCTCATACTTTTAGCCAAAGTAGCCAGAATGCTCTCAATCCTTTTTCATTAGAAAGTTTAAGTCTAAAGAGTGATTCCTTATTACAAGAAGGAGAGCAGAATAATTTCACACACTCTTTACATATAAATGAGCATCACTATAGCAATGAATCCTCCTTTACTCAAAGCAGTGATTTAAAAACTCCCATTACTTTAAAAGAAAAAAGATTAAGAGTGATTGAACAAAGTCTCAATGCACAGAGTAATATCTATGATTTAGCTTTAAATGAAAGTATTACTTTAAACTTCTCCTCAAGTTTAAAAGAAAACAAAGAGAGTTTAAGAGATTTTATAATTATAGGAATGGAGCAAGAACTTATTAATGAATCTTTATTAGAGAATAACTTTAATTCTAATGATAATGCCATTAAAAAAGAGAATGCAAAACATTTAAAAGAAAGTGTTACTTCTTTAATGAATACAGAGCAGATAAACAAAGGGAATGAAAGCTTTAATCCCCTCACTCAAAATACTTCTAATGCTTTAGAATCTCTTTCTTCTCCTTCTTCTTTAGGTAAATCTCACTCTTATAGTAATACCCTCACCCTTTTACCTATTACCTTTAGCTATACTCCCTCTTTAAAGAGTAAGCCTAAAGCTCCTAGTAGCACTTTAGGAGTTGTTATTGGAGAGAGTGAGGATATAGATGGAGAAAGAAATACTATTCATACAGATAACTTTGGTAGAGTAAAGGTCCGAATAAATTGCTTTGCTTCTCAAGAGGTTATAGATAATGCAAGAGTGAAAGAACAAAATAATGTTCAAGGAAAAAATATAGAGAATAACCATTCACAAGGCACTCTTCAAAACATTAATGGAAATACTAACACTCATACACAAACAACCAATGATACTTTAAGCAATACAACACAGACAGAGGAGAATATACACTCACAAGAAAATCATACAACAAACAATGATGTGGATAGTAACAATTCACAAATGAAAGCCTACTCTTATCATTACTCTCCTTATCTTAGAGTAAGCTCTCCTATTGCAAGTATAAGTTCAGGTTTGTATCATACTCCAAGAGTGGGAGATGAAGTGATTGTAAGTTTCTTTGATGAGGATATAGATAAGCCTTATATCAGTGCTAGTCTGTATAACCAAAGTAATCCTGCCTTGCCTCCTTTGCCTTTAAATGCTCATCAAACAAGTTTAAGTGCAAGAACTCTTAATAATACAAAAGAGACAGAGGATACAAACTCTTCTATAGTAGAATCTGGATTAAATGAAATCACGCTCTCTAATATAAAAGAGAAAGAACAAATCTATCTTCAAGCACAAAGAGATTATGAAGAACTCATTAAACATAACTTCACTCAAAAGATACAGAATAATAAAGATTCCATAGTAGAGGGAGCATATAATGAAAGGATTAAAAAGATTCATACGCAAACCATAGATTTAGCAAAGATTGTAAGTATTGGAGGAGAATATAATACAAATGTGGCTTTATCTAAAGATACCATTGTAGGATTAAGTCATACTTTAAATGTAGGAGCAAGTAATAAACTTAGAGTAGCTAAGGATAGTAGTGAGTATGTAGGAGAGGATAAGAGTGTAGAGATACAAGCAAACCTCAATACAAGTATTAAGCAAGATGAGAATAGGAATGTAGGGGGGAATAAGAGGGAGGTGGTGGAGGGAGATAGCGATATAAGTATCAATCAAAAACTTAATATCCAAACACAAGGCGAAATAGCTATCCACTCCAATGAAAATATTCATCTATCCTCACCACAATCTTTAAGTTTAGAATCTGAAACTGCTGCTATAATGGTTGCTGATAATGTAACAATGATAGCAGATTCTAATTATACTCTTAATGCTAATACTGAAGCGACTATTCAAGTTAAAGATACCTCTATTGTCGCAAAAGGCAACTCTATCATTATTAAAGCTGGTGGAGTAGAAGTAGTCATAGATTCTAAAGGACTTATAGTTAAAGGTGGGGAGATTAAAGCGGAGTGAGGGGAAAGGAAAAAGGAATGAATAGGATATTGTAATGTCAAAGCTTAATTCTGAACCTATAAAAATACAAATAAGAGATGTGTATTATAATCCTATACACAATGCTACTATAAAAATAATTGAAAGAAGAAGTGATAAGATTCTCTATAATCAAGAGAGTGCAAATGGGGAAGTTATTTTAGATGATATAGAGAATCTTAAAGATTGCCACGCTTTTAAAGTAGAGATACAACATTCTCATTATCACTCTAAACCAAAAACAGATTCTTTTTGTATTAGAGAGGCACATAGAGGAAAATATCATACCTTAGAATTTCACTATCAAGAGAAACTTTTAGTAAGCAATGTATATGTAGAAATAAGAGAACAAATACAAAATACTTGTGAGGATAATAGGGCAAATACAATATGCCTACCAAAAAGAACATACAATATAGACAATAATACATTTGCAGAACAAGAAGCACTACAAGCAATCAATCATTTACAAATTTATCTCAAAGCTTACTATAACCAAGACACTATCCCAAACAAAGATAAACAAAGCAATAAACAAAAACAAGCTTATAAAGAGCAAAAGAAAGAGACGAAGTGGGGTATTATCATAGGCAATCCAAATGAATCCCAACCTGTAAAAGATAATGTAGCATTTCAGATACTTAAAAACAAAGATGACTATGAACTTAAAGGAGAAGAAATAATATTAAATCTAAAACAAGAATGGCTCAATCAAACAATAAGGATTTATGCCTATATAGAGAATCCCAATCATAAGGTGGGCAATACGCTACATATCTATGCACCTATTGAATACAAAGAGGAGGGGCTTGTTGATGTAAGTGGGTATATTGTGGGGTTTGGAGCAGCGATTGGCAGAGGTCTGGTAATAAAAGGCACAAAATTTATATCAGAAATACAGGGCAATAGGTATGTGAAAAAAGAAAGTAGAGAAATGCAAGGCATAGCTAGAGAATCTTTAAATAATAAAGACGCAAGAGAATGGTATGTCAATACACAATTACCAAAAATTAAAGAGCTTAATAATAGAATCTTGACACTTGAAGAAAGGGCAAGATTTTGTTTTAATTTTCGTAATCAAGCTAAAAAAGATACAAGAGATGTTATGAGGGATAGGGCTGAAGCTGGGAGACTAGAATATAAAGAAAAGATTAAAACTTGGGAAGAATGGATAGAATATATAAAAAAAGAAAAGGGATTGACAAAAATGGAGGATATATATAATTATACTATTGAAGCTTCAAGTAGGTCAAGACCCAGTGTAAATGAAAACTTGGGGGTAAGCCCAAAATGATACGACAAATAGTGCAATATATTATCAAACCATTTAAACTTAAAAAAGGAGAATTAATGCAGACAGAAAAAAGAAAGGTTACTTATTGGGGCGGTTATCGGGAGATAGAGGGGCGTTTTGAATTTTATTTAGATGATTTCTATTGTGAAGAATATGTTTGTCCTTTTTGTATTAAAGCATTGGCACAATACAAGCATTATAATGTAGTGTTAAATGAAGATTATCTCTTTGGTCCTGATGTGAGTATTTGGGATTTTACTATCAATGATTTATCCTGTTTTTGGATATGGGAAACTGATACTTGGAGAAGCAGGATAAAAGTTAATGGCAATCCAAGCAGTCTAAAAAGAGAAACCCTAGAAAAAATTATGCAAGACCTCTGCGATGTGCTTAATATGCTTGTAGAAAAAGGTGAGATAGAATCTACTGATGATACTTCTAGTGATTGGCAACCCAAACACTATTAATCAAAACCTAAAAGGTTACTAAGGATTATCTATGCCTTACCTCTCCCTAAAAGTAAAGCCAATATTCTTAGTAGTATTTCTCTTTTAAAGGACCCTTATGTCTTATCTACAACTGAGTATAGATTCCCTCTCTTTTACTATCACTAAAGCCCATATTAAAGAGAGTTTAGAATCCTTATGGAGAATTGAGTGTGAAGGATATATAGAAAGCTTAGAAGAGCATCCTTTTACTTTAGACTTTTTCAACTCTTCAAGGAAAGACCAAGGGAACACTTTTAACTCTTTCCCACATAAGGAGAGCACTTTAAACTTTCACCCCAATGCTTTAATTAACAAGCAAGCAACCTTTAAAATCAGCAATCCCTATCCTCAATCACACTCTACTTCTCACACTTTAGATTTTATAAACAATGCCCTACCCTCTACTTTAGAATCTCTTAAAGATACTATCAAGAGTGCTAAGAATAAAAACAAAGACACTCATCATAATCAAACAAGTAAAGATTCTAAAAACTCTCAAGAATCTTTAGATTCTTTAGGGAGGATAAAAGAATATCAAGGCATACTCTGCTTTGTAGAGTATCTAGGATTAAATACTCAAAGTAGTGCAAATGTGTTTCATAGAGGTAATCTTACCCCCTCTTTAAATCATAAGCATTTCTTTAAGCTTACTCTTTGCTCTTCTCTTTATAGAATGTCTTTAAATAAAGCAAATAGAATCTATACCAATAAGAGTGTTATAGAAGCCATACATTCTACACTCAACTTTTATACACACGATTTAATCAAACCTTTGGATTTCTCTGGGATTGCTTTACACTATCCAAAGTTAGAACTTATTTCTCAATATGAGGAGAGTGATTTAGACTTCATCACAAGATTAGCCCATAATAATGGCATATACTTTTGTGATGTGAGAGGGAGTATATGCTTTTATGATAGCGCACAAAGACACTCTAGTAGAGAACTTACTTTTAATCCTAATGTGAATAACACTTTAAATGAACCTTGTATCTCTAGTGTCTCTAAACTTCAATCTTTAAGAGCTCATACTTTTAGCCAAAGTAGCCAGAATGCTCTCAATCCTTTTTCATTAGAAAGTTTAAGTCTAAAGAGTGATTCCTTATTACAAGAAGGAGAGCAGAATAATTTCACACACTCTTTACATATAAATGAGCATCACTATAGCAATGAATCCTCCTTTACTCAAAGCAGTGATTTAAAAACTCCCATTACTTTAAAAGAAAAAAGATTAAGAGTGATTGAACAAAGTCTCAATGCACAGAGTAATATCTATGATTTAGCTTTAAATGAAAGTATTACTTTAAACTTCTCCTCAAGTTTAAAAGAAAACAAAGAGAGTTTAAGAGATTTTATAATTATAGGAATGGAGCAAGAACTTATTAATGAATCTTTATTAGAGAATAACTTTAATTCTAATGATAATGCCATTAAAAAAGAGAATGCAAAACATTTAAAAGAAAGTGTTACTTCTTTAATGAATACAGAGCAGATAAACAAAGGGAATGAAAGCTTTAATCCCCTCACTCAAAATACTTCTAATGCTTTAGAATCTCTTTCTTCTCCTTCTTCTTTAGGTAAATCTCACTCTTATAGTAATACCCTCACCCTTTTACCTATTACCTTTAGCTATACTCCCTCTTTAAAGAGTAAGCCTAAAGCTCCTAGTAGCACTTTAGGAGTTGTTATTGGAGAGAGTGAGGATATAGATGGAGAAAGAAATACTATTCATACAGATAACTTTGGTAGAGTAAAGGTCCGAATAAATTGCTTTGCTTCTCAAGAGGTTATAGATAATGCAAGAGTGAAAGAACAAAATAATGTTCAAGGAAAAAATATAGAGAATAACCATTCACAAGGCACTCTTCAAAACATTAATGGAAATACTAACACTCATACACAAACAACCAATGATACTTTAAGCAATACAACACAGACAGAGGAGAATATACACTCACAAGAAAATCATACAACAAACAATGATGTGGATAGTAACAATTCACAAACGAAAGCCTATTCTTATCATTACTCTCCTTATCTTAGAGTAAGCTCTCCTATTGCAAGTATAAGTTCAGGTTTGTATCATACTCCAAGAGTGGGAGATGAAGTGATTGTAAGTTTCTTTGATGAGGATATAGATAAGCCTTATATCAGTGCTAGTCTGTATAACCAAAGTAATCCTGCCTTGCCTCCTTTGCCTTTAAATGCTCATCAAACAAGTTTAAGTGCAAGAACTCTTAATAATACAAAAGAGACAGAGGATACAAACTCTTCTATAGTAGAATCTGGATTAAATGAAATCACGCTCTCTAATATAAAAGAGAAAGAACAAATCTATCTTCAAGCACAAAGAGATTATGAAGAACTCATTAAACATAACTTCACTCAAAAGATACAGAATAATAAAGATTCCATAGTAGAGGGAGCATATAATGAAAGGATTAAAAAGATTCATACGCAAACCATAGATTTAGCAAAGATTGTAAGTATTGGAGGAGAATATAATACAAATGTGGCTTTATCTAAAGATACCATTGTAGGATTAAGTCATACTTTAAATGTAGGAGCAAGTAATAAACTTAGAGTAGCTAAGGATAGTAGTGAGTATGTAGGAGAGGATAAGGAGGTGGAGATAGGGGGAAGTGTAAAAGAAGAGATAAAGGGAGATAAACACGAAGAGATTAAAGGAGAAGTGCAAACACATATAGAAAAATCTTTGATGCAAAATGTAGAGGGAGATATGGATATAAATACCACACAAAACTATACTCTCGTAAGCAATGAAAAAACGATATTAAAATCTTCTAAAGCAATGAGTTTAACAACAAATGAAAATTTAAGTCTTGAGGCTGATTCTTCAAATTCAGAGATTCAAACCAATTATAGTGTTAATGCTGGTAACACTATAATTCACCAAGTAGGAGACACTTCTATTACTGCTAAGGGAGATTGTGTTATTATTAAAGCTGGTGGAGTAGAAGTAGTCATAGATTCTAAAGGACTTATAGTTAAAGGTGGGGAGGTGAAGGCGGAGTGAGGGGAAGATGCTAAGAGCAACTTTGACCCATTGCTTCTGCAAGGATTGCCATATAAGAAGGGAGGGGTAGATTATAGGACTCTATTTGCTCCAAATAATAATATTAAACTTTATGATTCTAAAGATACATATAATCGTATTCCTTTCGCAGAAGTTATAATGTGTAATATTGATTGTCAAGAGTTTTTACAAAATACTTCAATACCAATAAAGCAAGATGATTTTAATATTACTACTCAAGAAAATACAAAATCTCCAATAAGCATTACTACTTCACAAAGCAATAGTATCCAACCCTTTACCTATGAAGATTCTAACATTACAGCTAAAGAGATTATCAATAAGGATAATACTTCAACTTTGGTCATAGAATCTAATACAAATTTGCTAGAATATCAAGGTAATACCACTGATACACTAATGAGTGGAATAAGTGGAGTGTTTGGGGCAATGGCAACATTAGCAGAGAAATTAGATTCACATATCAAAAATAATGTTAGAAAGTTTGGAGTGAAAGGACGAATTGCTTATTGGATATTTCAAGCAGAGGGTGCTTCAGTAAGTTTAACTTATAATTATGGCAATAATGGTAAGGATTTATTAAAAGTGGAGATAGTTTAATGAGCAAAAATCTAAAAAGCAATATAGAATCTAAGAAGTTAGCTTCTAAAAGAGAATCTATTACAAACACAGAATCTAAAGAAATCAACGACACTAAAAACCAAGAGAATATAAAGTTAGATTCTAAGGGCGATGAGATTGTGTATGAGGTAAAATCCAAATATTATTTTTTCAATACATTTACTCATATAATAATTCTTGCATTATGTGTAATTCTTTTGTGTATAGGGGTATTTACAGATATTTTTACAACATTGCTAGTTAAAATTTTATGGAGTATATTTTTTGGATTTACTATTTATCAGATTTATAATATTTTATTTGGAATGGTGCGCTTTTATGTTACAAACAGCGGTATAGGTTTTGAGCGCAGAAAGCTATTTGGAATCCAAAAAAAATTTTTTAAATTTGGAGAAGTAGAAGTAAGCATAGGGGAATATCAAGTTTTTGTTTTATATAATCACAACGAAATGTTTATTGCTCCATTTAACGCAAAAGGTTGGTATAGGCGAAAAAATATTTATCGCTTACATTTTCTAAATTTTTACTTAAAGAATGATAGGAAAATTTATGAAATATGGGATTTTATAAGGACAAAGAGTAAAATAGCATTAGAATCTAAAGGTATTGATACTCAATTTATAAGCTTTAACACGCTTTTTATTTGTTTTGTTGAGGAATAACCAATGAATCACGATAGCAATGAATCCAACACAGCAGGTATTAAAATAGGCTTACCTAACTCTAGTAATAAAGGATTTGATGTTAAGGCTGGCATGATAGATTCTAACCCCAATGCTCCCTATAATCCAAATAATAATCTTAAACTTTATGATTCTAAAGATACATATAATCGTATTCCTTTTGCAGAAGTTATAATGTGCAATATTGATTGTGAAGAGTTTTTAAAAAATGCCACAACATTAAACAAACAAAACAATATAGAATCTACGACCAACACAGAATCTGCACACCAAAATAATACAAACCAACCCTTTACCTATGAAGATTCTAACATTACAGCTAAAGAAATTATCAATAAGGATAATACTTCAACTTTAGTCATAGAATCTAATACAAATTTGCTAGAATATCAAGGTAACATAGCAGATACTCTAATGAGTGGATTAAGTGGAGTGTTTGCTTCAATGGCAACATTAGCAGAGAAATATGGGGTAGATAAATCACTCAAAGAATCAACTAAAGGACTTGGAACTAAAGGCAGAATCTTGGCTAGTGTATTATTTCAAACAGAGGGTGCTTCAGTAAGTTTAACTTATAATTATGGCAATAATGGTAAGGATTTATTAAAAGCTGGGGTAACTCTTGGAGCAGAAATAGCTGGGACATATATTGCAACAAAGATAGGTTTATCCTTAATGGCTTCATCAATGGGGCTAAGTATAGCAGCTTTACCTGTCTTGCCCGCTGTTGCTATCTCTGCCCTTGCCGCAGTAGGCATTGGATTATTTCTTAATACTCAAGTAGGCAAATGGGTAACTGATTCAATTGCCGAACATCTCATACAACCTCTTATTGATAATCTAAAACCCAAACTCCAATCTTTCTTTTCTATGTTTGATTCTAATCCTTTAGAATATGAATTAGTGCCAAATCCTACTTTATCCTCCAAAGACTACCAATCCCTTATAGAACTTCTCTTAAACAAAAACTCTAATGCCCTTGATATAGATACACTTCTCCATACTTTTCCAAACTATCTTGCTTATCCTACCCACTCTTATTCCACTAAAGATTCCACAAACTCTTCTCTTTCTCTCTCTACTCCAAAAGATGCTCTCCCTATACACATCAAAGCCCAATGCTTTAATCATAAAAAAGAAGCTTTAAGTAATAGAGAGATTTATGTGTATTCTCCAAACTTTTATTCTTTTGTAGATAGGGCTAAAAGTGATGAAAATGGCTTTATAGAATTTCATAATGCTTATGTCAGCTCTAAGATGACTAATTCAGATTTGTATTTTGTATTAAATAGGTATGGGAGGACAGGACAATGAACAATATACAACCTATCTTTGAGATAAAATCTAAAATGGGTGTGTTACACAAATTCATCAATATCATAGTGATACTTTTTAGTTTTGGTATATTATATAGTTTATATATGACGACTTCTCTAATGGAGTTGATTGAAGCTATCAAGAAAGAGTGGGCTACCATACTTATTTTTCCATTTACAGTATTAATGATATGGGGATTTATTTTTTGTCTGAATGAGGTTATTTTCAACAATCAACGTAAAATAGTTCTCTATAATGATTATTTTATTGTGCAAACCTATCAGTTTTTCTTCAAAAAGACAATGTATCTCCATTATGGAGAATATGGATTGGTGGTAAGATTTAGACCTCCTCTTTTTTATGTGTTTATATTTTATGATATGAAAAAACAAAAATTGCCTTTTGGTTGGTTTGACGCAAAGATAAAAGGTAATTTTTATTATCCTTTATTTGACAAGAAAATGGCAGAAAATGTAGATAAATTCCTTGAGATCTTTAAACAAAAAACTAAAAAAACTTTAGAATCTCAAGGTATTAATCACTATAATTTAGATGAAAAAATTTTACTTACCCTTGGGAGATGACCTTATGAATCCCAACAATCCTAACCAACCCAACACAGCAGGTATTAAAATAGGCTTACCTAACTCTAGCAATAAAGGATTTGGTATAAAAGCTGGAATAATAGAATCTAATCCTAATGCTCCTTATAATGTAAATAATCCAAACAACAATCTTAAACTCTATGATTCTAAAGATACATACAATCGTATTCCTAGTGTAAATGCAATAGTGTGTTATATAAACTGCGATGATCTTATAAGCAATCATACAAATAATAACACTAAACAAAGCACAATAGATTCTAATCCTATCCCAAATAATATAGAATCTAAAAATATCAAAAAATCTAAAAATTTCAATGAAATTGTTTTTGATAGGAAACATCAATTGAATTTTTGGGAATGGTTTGTATATGGCGGAATCATAGTGTTTATTGGTATGTGCTTAATGTATTTTGGTTTCATACAAACAAATCATTTTTTATCTTTCTTGTTTATATTGTTTGGCACATTGTGTTTAAATTGGTCTTATACAATGCTTTTTTATAAAAATCAAGATAGATTCTATGTTACAAACAATGGCATAGGCTTTGAGTATCGGCATTGGTTTAGAATGCAAAAGAGATTCTTTGAGTTTGGGGAAGTAAATATATTTTTTGGCTATATTGGTTCAACTGATGGTGGTAGTGGCGATATATTTATTATTTATCCATTTAACAAACTAAGAATAAAAGATTATTTTTCTTGCCAAAAGATTATATAAAAATCACAATTTATCCAAGTGCAAGTATGCAGGATATATTACATTTGATAACTTTTATCCGCAAAAGAACTAAAGAAGCTTTGGAAGCCAAGGGAATACACATCACAGATTCTGAACTCAAAGAAAAAATTAAAGGCTATATAAAAAACAAGGACATTTAATGCCACAAGATATTACTACACTAACAATGCCAAGAATTGTTATCTATGCTGACCCAGATTATCCCCAAAAAGAATATGAGAGATTAAAAGCATTATTAGAAAGTGGCAAAAGAGAAGAGGTTATTCATGAACTAAAGATTCTTTATCCTAAAGATTCTTATCTTGCAAACTTATTAGCAAATCGCTTAGGTATTGATATACAAAAGGAATTAGGTATCATCTATCATTATCAAGATTCAAACTATTCCACAACCGCACAAATCACAAATGAAAATAGTTTTGAAATCATTACGCAATATGATAGTTTTCATGATATTTTAGAGGTAATACAAAATTACTCTCAATACAAAGGCAATGTAACAGATACCTTAATGGCTGGAATAAGTGGGATATTTGGAGCTGTGGCAACATTATTAAGAAAAACTAAAGAAAGGATAGCATAATGAGTGAGAATCTAAAAAGCGATAGAGAATCTAACAATACAACAAAGCACATAGAATCTACAAAGCTAGATTCTGCAAACAAAGGTGAAGTGCGATTAGATTCCAATGGTGATGAGATAGTGTATGAGGTGAAACATAAACTAAGCTTATGGGATTGCTTTATGTTTAATGTGATGCTCTTTTTTGGTGTTATTATGATCTATGGGGGCATAAGGGATTTCTTATTGGCTAACAAGATGGATGGGGTGATGTTTGTAATGCTGTCAATTCTTGGTATTCTTTTTACACTAGTGGGCTTTTATCGTCTCTTTTACATGCGAAAAAATCGATTCTATGTTACAAATAATGGCATAGGCTTTGAGTATAGGCATTGGTTTGTGATGCAAAAAGGATTCTTTAGGTTTGGAGAAGTAGGATTAGTTTTAAGCTATTTTTCAGCACCTGCATATTTTGATACAGCCACTCATATTTTCATGATTCATTCAATTGGTATTACTTATAAACATATGGCTCTTGTTAGGTTTAGAGACAAAAACTATAAACGCTATATATTTTGTAAAGTCATGACTGAGTTGTATCGTGATGATATAAAAGAAATCATCACTTTCATGCGTCAAAAAACCAAAGAAGCCTTAGAATCTCAAGGGATAGAAATTTCAGATTCAGAACTTAAAGATAAATTCAAACATTTATTGTATAAGGATATCTAATGCCACAAGATATTACTACACTAACAATGCCAAGAATTGTTATCTATGCTGGCCCAGATTATCCCCAAAAAGAATATGAGAGATTAAAAGCATTATTAGAAAGTGGCAAAAGAGAAGAGGTTATTCATGAACTAAAGATTCTTTATCCTAAAGATTCTTATCTTGCAAACTTATTAGCAAATCGCTTAGGTATTGATATACAAAAGGAATTAGGTATCATCTATCATTATCAAGATTCAAACTATTCCACAACCGCACAAATCACAAATGAAAATAGTTTTGAAATCATTACGCAATATGATAGTTTTCATGATATTTTAGAGGTAATACAAAATTACTCTCAATACAAAGGCAATGTAACAGATACCTTAATGGCTGGAATAAGTGGGATATTTGGAGCTGTGGAAAAAGGAGCAGAAAAAATAACAGAACTTGCTGGAGGTAAATATCAAATAGCAAAATATCTTTTTAAAGCAGAGGGTATCTCTGTATCTGCTACTTATGGATATGGCAGTAATAATAGGGATATGGTGAAAACTGCTGTAAGTGTAGGGATAGAATTGTTCGGTAATTATCTTATTGGTTTAGCATTAGAAGGTGTCCTTGCAGCATTAGGCATGACTTCCATTCCTGCCTTTGTTATTGTTGGTGCTATCTCTGCTCTAACTGCAGGTATTTTAATGAACACCCAAGCAGGCAAAGACTTTATAAATTTCCTTGCTGATGATGTTCTTAAACCCCTCATAGACTCCCTTGAATCCAAACTCCAATCTTTCTTTTCTATGTTTGATTCTAATCCTTTAGAATATGAATTAGTGCCAAATCCTACTTTATCCTCCAAAGACTACCAATCCCTTATAGAACTTCTCTTAAACAAAAACTCTAATGCCCTTGATATAGATACACTTCTCCATACTTTTCCAAACTATCTTGCTTATCCTACCCACTCTTATTCCACTAAAGATTCCACAAACTCTTCTCTTTCTCTCTCTACTCCAAAAGATGCTCTCCCTATACACATCAAAGCCCAATGCTTTAATCATAAAAAAGAAGCTTTAAGTAATAGAGAGATTTATGTGTATTCTCCAAACTTTTATTCTTTTGTAGATAGGGCTAAAAGTGATGAAAATGGCTTTATAGAATTTCATAATGCTTATGTCAGCTCTAAGATGACTAATTCAGATTTGTATTTTGTATTAAATAGGTATGGTTTAGATGAAGAACAAAAAGACTTTCATATCAAAATCTCTCCTTCTAAAACTATCCAACCAAAGGATAAACAAGTAGGAGAACTTTTAGAGCAAAGATTAAGCTTTGAGAAAAACATTCCTAAAGCTATCACTCTCAATGACAATATAAAGCCCAATATTAAAGTTAATGCCATAGAGTATATACCACAAGAATACAATCACAATTCTTTTAATTCACCTTTAGAACATCATCTTATAGAATCTATCACACTTCAAGCCCATTATGTTCTTAAAGATTCTCACAAGAAAAATATACAAGGTGATGAACAAAGTCTTCTTAAAGAATCTATACAAAGATATAAACATAAAACTAAATGGGGATACATTGTATTTGATAGAGATGAAGAGATAGAGCAAACATTAAAGCAAGTCAATAAGACACAACCTCTGGTTTATTCTAAGAGATTTAAAGAATTAGAAAATATTAAAGGGGAAATAGTCAATATTCCTTTCAAAGAAGAATGGGAGAATAAGCAAATAAGATTCTTTGCTTATTTATGGAGAGCAAATAGAGATGTGGGAATAGATGTGGAGTTTGAATATGCAACACATTTTGTAAATGAAGCTTATTATGACAAAATAATTATAAAAGCTAAAGATGATGATAGTGAAATGTTGCAGATTCTTTATACTCCATACCATATGGACGACCCTGCACTGCAAGATATGAGTGCTATGTTTATCCCTATTTTGAGAGGACTAAAAATATTTTCAAAATTTGGAAGCAATACCCCAAAAGAGCCTATTACTTGGAAAAAGATAGAACAAAGACTTGATACTTTGCATAATGTCAAAAAGTTGAATTTACCAAGAAATAAGGAGGCTATTTATGAGGTTAGTAGTCTAAAAGAATTAAGAGAGCTAAAAGATGAATTTACTCATGGAACATACAGATTGCCAGATAAGATAGAAGCAAAAGGTGTCAGAGAGGAGTATGCCTTAAGAGACTATACAAACACTATCGTGCAATATAGGACTTATTCTAATCAAAGAATGAGTGGAGGAAAACCGACTATTGATATTCGGACTCAAACTACGCATAATGGCAAACAAGTCAATATGATTCATAAAATTCATATACGATATACTAAAATCAAAAAAGAAGATGGAACATTTATAATCAAAATCTTAGAATGGTTTGAAAAATGATAAAATCCTATATGCAAAACTTTAGCATTAAGCATTATAAAATGATAGATTCTAAAACTCATCGTCTCTTTGGAGATTGGCGTAATCACAAGGCTTTAAGAAATACAAACACAAGCCTTATGGATATATATCGCATCGCTTATCCCAATGCAAATAGGGCAGATGTTTTGGAGTTGATAGAATTTAGTCTTTATAATCAGCTACTTTATGAATGGCACGAGGTTGATGAAGTATTGATGAGTGAATGGCTAAATGACTATGAAAAGGAATATTTGCATATTATACAAGAGGCATTTTTAAAGCAACACATAGAGTTTGGCTCAAGTCTTGATGAGGCGATAGATTCTCTCTATAATCTCTCTAATTATAAGCAATCTTGCAAGGAAGCTTGGGAGTATTTTAAGGAAAACTTTATCAATAATGAACGATATTTTGCGTGGGAAGTGAAATGTGATGCAAAACTTACCAAAGAAAGTTTTTGGGATAATCCTAAGTGTTGGAGCAGATATAATGTGTGGGTGGATATTACGCCCAAAGGCACAAAATACTTTAATGAAATCCTAGCCCCTAGATTTTATAACAAATACAAAGACTTAAGTGTTGAAATAGATTCAAAAGGAAATATTATAAAGTGGATAGGAAAGATTAATAGATGAGTGCTTCAAACACATCTCACTCTTATAGTAATACCCTCACCCTTTTACCTATTACCTTTAGCTATACTCCCTCTTTAAAGAGTAAGCCTAAAGCTCCTAGTAGCACTTTAGGAGTTGTTATTGGAGAGAGTGAGGATATAGATGGAGAAAGAAATACTATTCATACAGATAACTTTGGTAGAGTAAAGGTCCGAATAAATTGCTTTGCTTCTCAAGAGGTTATAGATAATGCAAGAGTGAAAGAACAAAATAATGTTCAAGGAAAAAATATAGAGAATAACCATTCACAAGGCACTCTTCAAAACATTAATGGAAATACTAACACTCATACACAAACAACCAATGATACTTTAAGCAATACAACACAGACAGAGGAGAATATACACTCACAAGAAAATCATACAACAAACAATGATGTGGATAGTAACAATTCACAAATGAAAGCCTACTCTTATCATTACTCTCCTTATCTTAGAGTAAGCTCTCCTATTGCAAGTATAAGTTCAGGTTTGTATCATACTCCAAGAGTGGGAGATGAAGTGATTGTAAGTTTCTTTGATGAGGATATAGATAAGCCTTATATCAGTGCTAGTCTGTATAACCAAAGTAATCCTGCCTTGCCTCCTTTGCCTTTAAATGCTCATCAAACAAGTTTAAGTGCAAGAACTCTTAATAATACAAAAGAGACAGAGGATACAAACTCTTCTATAGTAGAATCTGGATTAAATGAAATCACGCTCTCTAATATAAAAGAGAAAGAACAAATCTATCTTCAAGCACAAAGAGATTATGAAGAACTCATTAAACATAACTTCACTCAAAAGATACAGAATAATAAAGATTCCATAGTAGAGGGAGCATATAATGAAAGGATTAAAAAGATTCATACGCAAACCATAGATTTAGCAAAGATTGTAAGTATTGGAGGAGAATATAATACAAATGTGGCTTTATCTAAAGATACCATTGTAGGATTAAGTCATACTTTAAATGTAGGAGCAAGTAATAAACTTAGAGTAGCTAAGGATAGTAGTGAGTATGTAGGAGAGGATAAGAGTGTAGAGATACAAGCAAACCTCAATACAAGTATTAAGCAAGATGAGAATAGGAATGTAGGGGGGAATAAGAGAGAAATCATACAAGGGAGTTTAGATATACAAAGTGGGAGAGAATGTAATCTCTCTACCCAATCCCAAATGAATTTTAATGCTAAAAATAATATCTTATTCTTTGGCAAAGAATCTGCTTCGTTTGAAACGCAAAAAGAACTTTCTTTTATTGCAGATAATACTGATATGGAATCTAAGAGTAATCTTACTGCCACAGCAGGAAATCAAATCCTTCACCAAGTAGGAGACACTTCTATTACTGCTAAGGGAGATTGTGTTATTATTAAAGCTGGTGGAGTAGAAGTAGTCATAGATTCTAAAGGACTTATAGTTAAAGGTGGGGAGATAAAGGCGGAGTGAGAGGTAAAGAAATGGGAATAGATAAACTTCTTCTGGCTTACTCTTTAATGATTTAATATATAAAGAATAAGTAATGAGCAATACAATCAAATTTCAATGCCATATACAAATATCTAGTAAGAAATTATTGGATAAAGTAAAAGGTAAAACGCTCTCCTTTATGGGAAATTCTAAAACCATAGATAAAAATGGAGAAGTTATCTTTACTTTTCCTAATAATACCAATCAATTTGAATTTGAAGTTTCTGACGAAAGATTTTATAAAAAAGCGAAAAATAATGTAGTTAGAGCTACAAATAATTACAATGATGCAAATAATACAATCTCTCTTAATCTTTTATCTAAACTTAGATTATATTTCAATGGAAAAGAGATCTATATAACCAATGGCAATAAGGCAATAGATTATTTTAGGGCTTATAGTGGAAATGCTTTAAGTATAGAGGAAAAAGAAGAATTAAAAGAACAATATGGGTATGAAAAGTTTGTGAGTTATAAAAGGAGTTAATTGCGCTATGAAAACAAAATTAGTATATGTTTTGTTTATGTTGTTTAGTTCTTATGCGCAGTTGTGGGCTAATTCTTTGGTGCTTAATCCTTTGAGTGTTGATTATTTACATTTAAGAGATGAATTTGATTTTACCCAAAAAGGCAATGTTTATGAAAAAAAATTTAGAATGCCACTTGATTTATGGAGAGATAATCTTTATGTAGATATTTTTATCTCTTTTGGCTATGCAGATAATTTAAATTATGTAAAAAGTAATGATTTAGAAACATTGCCAATACAAAATGCAAAAGACTTTTTTAATAGACTTGAGATTATAAAGTCTCCATATAATAACAAGCTTAATCTTAGTCCTAATTTTTGGATACCAGAGAGAAAAGAAAAAATAATGCAACTCTTAAAAGCCTATCACCCTAATCAATACTTTAAATTTAAAATTACTTTTATTCCTTTAGCAAATCCTAAAGCAAAACAAGAACAAATCATAGAGTTTCCTTTGTATTTCATAGGAAGCAAGCAAAAATATATAACAAATATGAGAGTAAATGTAAAAACTTGGAAAAAATATTATGTTAAACTTGAAGTTTTAGAGGATACGACTTTGCCAAATGATATTAAACCTCTTGTAATTATCAAATCTTCAAGTGACAAGTAGGAGTTTTTATGTCAAGCTACTATATACAAATTTTCATAGAGGAAGCTGGAACACCCTTAAATAATGGTGATAAATCTAGAGCAGGACATATGTGGTTTAAAATTTATGCACTTGATGAAGATAGTAATATTATAGAAGAAAAGAATGCAGGATACACCAGTAATGGTATAGTTAATGATGATAATATAACTTATCAAAGAGAAAAAGCTGCTTGTGAATCTCAAGCATTAGAAATTACACAAGAAACCTATGAAAAACTAAAAGAGTTTGCAGATAAAACAAATAACTATGCACAATCTTTAGGATTTGGCAATAATGATTATAATTTTATGTGGAATAGCTGTGTGGATTATGTATGGAAAGCCTTAGAAATTGCTGGGTATAACGAAAGGCAATTTGAGGGCAAATTAGTTCCAATGAAAAATTGTAAAACAATCCAAACAATAGTGCCACATACTAAATCTACAATATTCAATAGAGATGATTTATTTTATAATTTTAATAGCATTTTATATCCAAATTCATTTTTTCTTTTTGATTTTAATATAAGTAAAAACAACGAGAATATTTCACAAGTTAATCCCCTCCTATTGTTCCCCCACTCCCCCCAAGAAACCATCCTCCCTCCTAATACTATTAATTCTCATAGAAAGGGAGAAATACAATTCCAAATCCAAGCCTTAGATGAATACACAAGAATGCCTATTGCTAATGCAAAACTCCAATTACAAAATGTCAATCTAGGACAAGAGGCAATAAGTGATACTCAAGGTTTAACTACTTTTGAAATAGATTCCGAGCAAAATCTTAAGTCCTTTAGAGCTAAACTTATCCATAAAGACTACCAAGAATACCCTATCTTAGATAGAAGTATTATCCTCAATTCTATCAAAAGAAGAGAAAAGCCACTTGAATTAAGGTTTAAGCAAAAGTTAGATAATTTTGCAGTGCAGCAAGTTAAATTAGAACCAAATGAATATATACTTACAGACACTAATAATGAAATCATTACTAAAAACTTTTATAAAGTGGGTGATACTCTCACATTGAAGGCAAGTTTTGATGAGAATAAAGTAAAAGAAAATGAGATTAAATGGGTATATAAAGCTATGAAACCTGATGAAATCCAAATGTTTCATCAACAAGATTCTAAAGATAAGAATCCATACAGCACACAACTACACCCTGTTGAACTTGATGAAATCCCAAAAGATACCTTACAAATCCTACAAGATTCTAAAACTTTTTTTTCAAATACTCCTGCTTATACGATTAAAAATATAAAATCCAACGAAGCAGAACCCGAAAATATCTATAAGGGCAAAACTTTAGAAATCACTATCCCTCAAGGCTTTGAAAATAAACAAATTGCTATTTTTGCTTACAAAAATGAACCAAATTGGAAAGTATGTCAAATTATAAGGATAAATGATTATCCTCAAATTACTATTGATTGCACCTTAGCAGAGACTTTAAGAGCTAATGCAAGAAATGATGAAATCTCAAGGCTTGGCTGGGGAGTAAGCTATATATGCCAAAGATTATGGCACGATAATCCTGCTAATGCTAAAGAATTAGGAGAATTGATATACATAGACTCTAGGCAAGAAGACTTTATAGATTCTATCCCTAATGAAACAATGAAAGAAATAGTAAAAGAGATATTGCCTAGAATAGAGATGAGGGAGTTTGCAAGAGAGATAGCTAATCAATGCCCAAAAGTAAAATCCCAAATTCAACAAAATGACAAGAATAATTTAAGATTCTATGTAGAGCTAGATTGGGACAAGTTTTATATGCAGTTTCCTTTGATGAAAGGGCTAGAGGATAAAATATTGAAAGTTCCTGCTTTTGGAAACGATATTAATCAATTTGTTAAGGATTCTATAAAAGAAATGACTTATGAATCTTTTGAATATGTTCGCAGAGCAACAGGGACACCAAAGATTTTGCATAATAATTTTTTTGATAGTGCTTTTTATGAAAAGATTATAGAATGGCTCAAAAGCGATTCTATACAAAAAGACTTACAAGACATTGTAAGCAGTAAAAATACAAATGCAAAAATAGTTGTTATGCTTGACAATATCTATCAAGGTTTTACAAAAAATGAGAAAATATTTTCATTAAAAGGCAATGATTGGAAAAGTGATAATGTCTGCAAAAAGCAATTTCTTGTTGATATAGAAAGACCTTATAAATTATGGGGGCAATGTATGCGTGCTTATGGTTTGGGAGATACTGCTTTTGCAAGTATCTTGGATTTCAAAGAAGCCATAGCCCTTTATGCTTTAACAGGTAAATTTAATATTTATTATATTCCTAGCCTCTTTAAAATCACTCAAGGTAAAAATAATGCAATAGATATTCAAATTACAGAGATAAAGGCTTATATCTTTGATGGCTTTGATTTCATAGGCACATCAGGGCAATTTGTGGGTGCTTGGAATTATGAAAAAATGGAGTTTAAGGTATTTAATAGCACAAGAAAAATGTTTAGAGAAGTTACAGGTTCAACAAAAGTAATTTCTATTGGTAATGTCAAAGAAGCAAATGAGAATATAATGTTTAATCAAGACTACCAAAATACCCAAAAATATTTCAACTTAGGTTTAGACTTTAGGATTGTAACTCCTACATTCAAAAGCATAAAAGTCTATCCCTTATCAATGCCAATCCAAATAAAGCTAAATTGATGAATGTTGTAGATTCATTTATAATTCTATCAAAGGGGATTTTGACAGCATTTCTTTATAGTGTTGCTATGTTTTGGCTCGTGATTCCTGCAATGTTGCCTTTTATTTTTACAACATTTATTCCCAAAATACATAGAATGTTGCTCAAAAATGGAAGTATTGTTTATTGGATTATTGGTGGTTTTATTTCTTATATCATTTATATTGTAGTTCATTTTGTGGCATTTTTTTTTAAAATTGATATAGATTCTATGTATTTAGTGCTTCTTGGAGCAGTAATTTTTAATATTTATTCTACTATATATCTTGTGTTATTTAAGTTTTTTTCCAACAATAAACAAAATGCTTTTTTAGGCAAAAAAGAAAAGTATTTTTTATTAGGTTTAAATTTTCTTTTTGCTCTATTGTTTCCCACGATAGTCCTTATTTTTTTGGAAATGGTATTATCTATATGAAAACCTTAGAAAAAGAAATATCCATATATCCCACACAGATAAAGGCTTATATCTTTGATGGCTTTGATTTCATAGGCACACCAGAGCAGTTTGTAGGTGCTTGGGATTATGAGAAAATGGAGTTTATCGCGGGTGGTAGCATTTGGCAGGGGTATTTCAAGGATAATGCTGTTGATGTGGCAAATAAACTGCCGTTTGTGAACTTAGAAAGAAATAGTGCAAAGGACTTAAAAGAGGTTATAATGAGAAACCAAGATTATCAAAATACTCAAACATATTTCAATTTAGGCTTAGATTTTAGAATCCTTACTTCTACATTTAAGAATATAGAGGTGTTCCCTTTATCAATGCCTATTCAAATAGGAATAGATTAATGTTATTTATAGAGGGTTTGGCTAGTGGGATTATACTCTTTCCTTATAGTCTTATATTGTATCAGCTTGTTGTAGTAGGGCTTTTGCCATTTATCCTTATAAGTTTTGTGCCTAAAATTAGAAATATGTTTCTTAAGAAAAAGAGCATAAGATATTGGCTACTTAGTGGTTTATTGTGTTATATTGTGCTTACTCTAATAGCATATATAATGCTTTATTTGTCAATAAGAGAGTATGTTGTATTCTTTATGTTATCAGGTGTGGTGTTTTTTACTATGTATTCATCTGTGTATCTTTTGTTATTGAAATTTTTATCTAACAAGAAACAAAATGATTTTTTGAATAAAACAGAAAAATATTGCATACTTGGTTTAAACTTTATCTTTTCTTTGCTCTTTTATGCAATATGCAGGGTAATATTGGAATATAATTTATTTAGCGAAGTAGCTAAGTTTTTTAAAGAAATGTAGCGATAAAGGAAGCCATAATGCGAAATCTCAACTACCAAAACACGCAAAAATATTTCAACTTAGGTTTGGACTTTATCGTTACAAGCAAAAGCTTTAAAAACATTAAGCTTCCAAATAATTTGGATACAAGAAATCTATTTAGGGTTATAGTAAAACGCGAGACTAGATAATGACTGATGGATTTGGGTTTTTAGTTATTGCATCCTTATTTGATATTTTTATATGTCAGATTGTAGCACATATTCCACTTTTTGTGATATTTGCTATTGCAGACAAAAAATATAATCTTTTTGCAAACAAGCGTTTTATTATAAGTATTGTGTGTGGTGGCATAGTTAGCAGTGTATTGGGTAGTTTATTAGGTTGTATATTGAGAAAGGAAACAATAGAGTATGTAAGGATTCTTGCACCTATTATTTTTGGCAGTATTAATGTATTGTCTTTTTTCTTAGTATGGTGCTATGTATGTTTTCTTACATATAGAGCATATAAGAAGCAATGGGATAAAAGAGTATATAATACAAGACATTTTTTTATCACTGTCTGCTCGTCTAGTATTACGCTCTTTCTAAATGGCTTTTATTTATCTTATAAGCTTAGTTAAATGCAAGGAACTATTTTATGCAAAAACAAGACTACCAAAACACCCAAACTTGCTTTCATCTCGGTTTGGATTTTAGAATCCTTACTTCTACATTTAAGGATATAGAGGTGTTCCCCTTATCAATGCCTATTCAAATAAAGGTAAATTAATGAGTGTTTCTTTTCTTGAGTTTATCTTTTATGTTGTTGTTTTATATGGTATTGCACTGCTTGTTTGGAGTGTGATTCCACGAGTAAATACAATAATACATAAGAAAGATTTTATAAAATATTGGGGTATTTATAGTGTGGTATATTGGATAGTGGCTGTGCTTTTTTGGAGCTTTTTTAAAAGCTTGAAGGTTTATAGCATTTATGAATGGCTCGGGTTCTACTTAATCTTTATAATACTATGTATTGTATCTGTCATATATTTTGCAATCTTTAAATTCTTTAGTAATCAAGAAATCATCAAAAAACCCTTATCTAAAAATGAAAAGATAGGCATAGCTATGGTAAGCTTTTTACACTTTTTACTTTCACCCATACCATCTCTAGCATTTTTTTATATAATACAGAGACTTATGAGTTTTTTAGTGAGGCTAATTGGTGGATTACATATACTGTCATAGCATCTCTGACACTAACTTTGGGATAGAATATAAACTAAAATCTGAAGAAAACTCAAACCAAGCCATAGCTCTTTATGCACTCTCTGGTAAATTCCAAATTTATTATGTGCTAGATAGTTTTGAAGTAGAGAGAATCAATGAAAAAGAAATAGCTATCTATCCCACACAGATAAAGGCTTATATTGATGATAGCTTTGATTTTAGAGACCAAAACCATACTTTTGATGATAATGGGAGTATAAAAGAATTAGGACAGCCTGTGGGTGCTTGGGATTATAAAGAGGTGAGATTTGATAAAGATGTTTCGGAACAACAGATGAATAAATATGCAGAAAAAAGCGGAACATTTAGTGCAAATAATGTTGGCGCATTTTTCTTTCTTTCTCTTCGAACAAATACCGCTATAACTAAAAAAGAATATTTAGACTATAAGCAAATAAATATCTATCCAATTTACAATCAAGACTATCAACAAACTCAAACATACTTTCATATAGGTTGCGATTTTCTAGTAACAAGTAAGACTTTTAAGGATATAGTAGTTCCACAAGATGCTAACTTAAAAAGAATATTTAAAATAATAATAAAGGATTTTTGATGGATGGTTGGGGGTTTTTATCGTATGCGGCTATTATTCAAGTTTTAATATGTTTAGTTGCGGTTAATATAATAGTAATATTAATTTTATTTTGTTATAGGTATAGAATTAGAAAGTATATTAATCAGTATCCTACACTTTTTTGTTTAGGTAGTATATTGGGAAATTCTTTAGGTACTATATTGGGAGCTTCTTTAGGTACTATATTGCATATAATAAAATCAAGAGGTGTTGATAATTTTGTTGATTTCTTTAGGACAAGTCATTTCGTTTCAATATTTTATTTACCCTTAATAACTCCTATTCATATGAGCCTAATCTTTATCGTCTTATTTTTAATTATTTATTATAAAAATCCGCATTTTAAAATAACGCCTTCATCTAAAACAAGAAGTTTTAAATTTGGATTCTTATTTTTTAGTATTGTAAGCTCTATAACATTTTGCATTACAAAAGCTACATAAATTAAAGCTTATGTTGATGATAGCTTTGACTTTGGGGACAAACCTATGCAGTTTGTAGGTGCTTGGAATTATGCAAAGATGGAGTTTATTGTGGGAGGTAGTATTTTGCAAGGAGTAGATAAAAATATTTCAAAAGATTCAGATAACAATATGATGAGGAATAAAGATTTTATCAACCAAAGATTCCACATTTTTAAAGGCTTATTATGACTAGCACTATTAATCAAAACCTAAAAGGTTACTAAGGATTATCTATGCCTTACCTCTCCCTAAAAGTAAAGCCAATATTCTTAGTAGTATTTCTCTTTTAAAGGACCCTTATGTCTTATCTACAACTGAGTATAGATTCCCTCTCTTTTACTATCACTAAAGCCCATATTAAAGAGAGTTTAGAATCCTTATGGAGAATTGAGTGTGAAGGATATATAGAAAGCTTAGAAGAGCATCCTTTTACTTTAGACTTTTTCAACTCTTCAAGGAAAGACCAAGGGAACACTTTTAACTCTTTCCCACATAAGGAGAGCACTTTAAACTTTCACCCCAATGCTTTAATTAACAAGCAAGCAACCTTTAAAATCAGCAATCCCTATCCTCAATCACACTCTACTTCTCACACTTTAGATTTTATAAACAATGCCCTACCCTCTACTTTAGAATCTCTTAAAGATACTATCAAGAGTGCTAAGAATAAAAACAAAGACACTCATCATAATCAAACAAGTAAAGATTCTAAAAACTCTCAAGAATCTTTAGATTCTTTAGGGAGGATAAAAGAATATCAAGGCATACTCTGCTTTGTAGAGTATCTAGGATTAAATACTCAAAGTAGTGCAAATGTGTTTCATAGAGGTAATCTTACCCCCTCTTTAAATCATAAGCATTTCTTTAAGCTTACTCTTTGCTCTTCTCTTTATAGAATGTCTTTAAATAAAGCAAATAGAATCTATACCAATAAGAGTGTTATAGAAGCCATACATTCTACACTCAACTTTTATACACACGATTTAATCAAACCTTTGGATTTCTCTGGGATTGCTTTACACTATCCAAAGTTAGAACTTATTTCTCAATATGAGGAGAGTGATTTAGACTTCATCACAAGATTAGCCCATAATAATGGCATATACTTTTGTGATGTGAGAGGGAGTATATGCTTTTATGATAGCGCACAAAGACACTCTAGTAGAGAACTTACTTTTAATCCTAATGTGAATAACACTTTAAATGAACCTTGTATCTCTAGTGTCTCTAAACTTCAATCTTTAAGAGCTCATACTTTTAGCCAAAGTAGCCAGAATGCTCTCAATCCTTTTTCATTAGAAAGTTTAAGTCTAAAGAGTGATTCCTTATTACAAGAAGGAGAGCAGAATAATTTCACACACTCTTTACATATAAATGAGCATCACTATAGCAATGAATCCTCCTTTACTCAAAGCAGTGATTTAAAAACTCCCATTACTTTAAAAGAAAAAAGATTAAGAGTGATTGAACAAAGTCTCAATGCACAGAGTAATATCTATGATTTAGCTTTAAATGAAAGTATTACTTTAAACTTCTCCTCAAGTTTAAAAGAAAACAAAGAGAGTTTAAGAGATTTTATAATTATAGGAATGGAGCAAGAACTTATTAATGAATCTTTATTAGAGAATAACTTTAATTCTAATGATAATGCCATTAAAAAAGAGAATGCAAAACATTTAAAAGAAAGTGTTACTTCTTTAATGAATACAGAGCAGATAAACAAAGGGAATGAAAGCTTTAATCCCCTCACTCAAAATACTTCTAATGCTTTAGAATCTCTTTCTTCTCCTTCTTCTTTAGGTAAATCTCACTCTTATAGTAATACCCTCACCCTTTTACCTATTACCTTTAGCTATACTCCCTCTTTAAAGAGTAAGCCTAAAGCTCCTAGTAGCACTTTAGGAGTTGTTATTGGAGAGAGTGAGGATATAGATGGAGAAAGAAATACTATTCATACAGATAACTTTGGTAGAGTAAAGGTCCGAATAAATTGCTTTGCTTCTCAAGAGGTTATAGATAATGCAAGAGTGAAAGAACAAAATAATGTTCAAGGAAAAAATATAGAGAATAACCATTCACAAGGCACTCTTCAAAACATTAATGGAAATACTAACACTCATACACAAACAACCAATGATACTTTAAGCAATACAACACAGACAGAGGAGAATATACACTCACAAGAAAATCATACAACAAACAATGATGTGGATAGTAACAATTCACAAATGAAAGCCTACTCTTATCATTACTCTCCTTATCTTAGAGTAAGCTCTCCTATTGCAAGTATAAGTTCAGGTTTGTATCATACTCCAAGAGTGGGAGATGAAGTGATTGTAAGTTTCTTTGATGAGGATATAGATAAGCCTTATATCAGTGCTAGTCTGTATAACCAAAGTAATCCTGCCTTGCCTCCTTTGCCTTTAAATGCTCATCAAACAAGTTTAAGTGCAAGAACTCTTAATAATACAAAAGAGACAGAGGATACAAACTCTTCTATAGTAGAATCTGGATTAAATGAAATCACGCTCTCTAATATAAAAGAGAAAGAACAAATCTATCTTCAAGCACAAAGAGATTATGAAGAACTCATTAAACATAACTTCACTCAAAAGATACAGAATAATAAAGATTCCATAGTAGAGGGAGCATATAATGAAAGGATTAAAAAGATTCATACGCAAACCATAGATTTAGCAAAGATTGTAAGTATTGGAGGAGAATATAATACAAATGTGGCTTTATCTAAAGATACCATTGTAGGATTAAGTCATACTTTAAATGTAGGAGCAAGTAATAAACTTAGAGTAGCTAAGGATAGTAGTGAGAGTGTAGGGGAAGATAAAAGGGTAGAGATACAAGCAAACCTCAATACAAGTATTAAGCAAGATGAGAATAGGAATGTAGGGGGGAATAAGAGGGAGGTGGTAGGTAAAGAATATCATTTGCAAGTTGAAGATAGTATCAATATAGAATCTACTAATGAAACTACACTTAGGACTAAAGGGAATCTTTTATTTACATCTAATGCTTCTATGGGACTTGAAACAGATGAAAATGCTACTTTTATAGCTGATAATATTGTATCAGAAGCAACAAGTGATTATTCTATCAATGCAGGTAATACTATTAATTTAAAGATTAATGAAACCACTATTTACGCAACAAGTGATACAATAATCCTCAAAGCTGGTGGAGTAGAAGTAGTCATAGATTCTAAAGGATTAGTCGTTAAAGGTGGAGAAGTTAAGAGTGAGTGAGAGAAAATAAAAGGAGCAAAAATGAAAATAATACCATTACTATTATGTAGTCTTATAGGCTATGTTTGGAGTATATCGATACAAGATAATGCAAAATCTACAACGCAAAGCATTGTATCGCTAGATTCTGTATTGCAAAACCTTATCACTAAAGCCAAGTTAGATTCTCTAAATGACTTAACACAAGAGGAATGCAAAAACCTAAGTCGCACCTACAATGTGCCACAAGATTCACAAAATGAGGAATCTTATAGTGAGGAGCAGAGCTGCTACTATGTGGCAATACAAAATCTCAAAGCCGCTACTGCAGAACTTATGGCTAAAAAACGCATAGCCACTGATATGCATTCACTAGATTCTATCTTGCAGTATAAAATCATGGCTTTTTTAAGCACCACAAATTTGCAATCTTTACCACGCAGTGTGCTCGGCTTTGAAGTGTCTTATCCCTTGCAAGATGTAGAAAATGTATGCCATCGCCTTGATGGTTTGGAGTTCGAGGCAAGTTGTAATCTGTATATGCAGATTTTTGATGAGCTGGCACACTATGTCGCACAAGAGCAGAATCTCCCACAAAAAGCGATACAAGATTATCACAAAGCCTTTGAGACACGCACGCAAAATGCCCTTGAGATTCTGGCACAAGAATCGCCCGATATGCCTTAAGGAATGCAATGTTACTAGCAGATGATTTTAAAAATGTGATTACAATGATGCTATTCGGAAATAAAGACAAAAATCAAGCAATACCAATACCTAAAGATGCACAAGGTAGGGTATTGGGGAATGGCTATCTCTACACTGATGTATTGGAATCTAATAAAGAAAACCCAACAATCAAACCATTTCAAAAGGACAGCAAATATAGAATAACAAGCACCTTTGGCAGGAGGTCGGATTTAAAAAACAGAGAACCACACTCTGGCATAGATATATGCTTTTCACAAAGCTTTTCAATGGGGGAATTTACCTATAAAAAGCCACCATTATTTTCACCAATAGATGGGCAAATTATTTTTAATGAAAAGTCTTCTTTAAACTCTGTGTATATCATTGATAAAGATAAAAATAAACACGGATTGCTTCATATGGATGTCGTATTTGTCCAAAATGGGCAAAAAATCAAACAAGGGGATTTGGTAGGAATTATCGGTGGTATCGGTAAGTCTTTATCTAATATAGATAATCAGCAAGTTAATATCATTTATGATAATGTGCTGAAACTTCAAGAAGTGGATTATTTTCAAGCATTCATTGATTTTTTAAAAAATGATTTTGCTTTTTTGGAAAAAATAACAGATGATATACAAATGCAAAAAGCTCAAGAGCTCATTAATAAAAAGTGGCAAGAAAGCATTACAAAACAACACAAGCCATATATAGACACATTGCATAAAAATGGTATCCAAGCTATACATCTTAATACACTTTTAAAACTTATGGAACGCAAGGATTTAGGAGATAAAAAAGAGCAAATAATAAAAAATGAAATTATTAGACATCTAAGAAATAAATTTGCTATCCATTTGCATTATCAAATACAAGATTCTAAAGATAGACTACTTAATCCAGCAGTATTTTGGAATACAGCTTATAAGATAAAAGAAACACATTGTGATGAGCAAGAAGCAATCATTCAAACAGATGGTTTGAATAAAATTTATGAATATAGTTATGATAAAAATTCTAATTTATTAGAGATAAAAACACCAAAGGGCAGACGCTTTTTCCCTTACTTTACTTCTGAAAAATATTATACGCTCCACAATCCAAACACAATAAAAGAAAACTTAGGATTATATTATACCGCTAAAGATGTTGATTCTAGGGGGTTTAGAATCTGTGAATATTTCTTACAAGAAAAAGAAAAACTCAAACAACAAATTTTGTTATATAGGAGATATAAAAATGGGAAAATAGATTCTAAAAATAAAGACCAACAAGATTCGTATAATAATTGGTTTCAAGTGATTTCAGGAACTGCTAATTTTAAAAAGGTAGATGTAGAGCTAGAGCTAATGTATTATCAATGGTATAAAAGAAATGGTATATTAGGACAAGCACCAGAGCAAAAAACAGAGAATCCAAATGGCACAGTAACAATTAGCCTTACTCTTAGCAATCAGCAGGGTTTGTTGCAAAATACCCCCATTTATATTTATTCGTATTTTCACCATAAGATTTATGAGAGCAAAACTGATGAATATGGATTGTTGTGTTTTTGCCTATCATTTGAAGAAAGCAATAAAAGTTTTACCCTTGCCTTACACTGCCACAAAGAATTTTTCAATATGGATACTTCTAGTAT
The DNA here is from genome assembly GCF_900451005.1 of Helicobacter fennelliae. Lineage (NCBI taxonomy): Bacteria > Pseudomonadati > Campylobacterota > Epsilonproteobacteria > Campylobacterales > Helicobacteraceae > Helicobacter > Helicobacter fennelliae. The sequence continues at coordinate 893,146 of NZ_UGIB01000001.1, read as the reverse complement.
GGTAGGTAATATAACTAAGATAACCCTTGCTCCTAGCCATATACAAGGTAAAGAATATATTGGGCATAAAACAATACAAGACTTCCCCAAACAAGAATCTAAATCAAACACCAAAGCTGAAGTAATACAAAATATGCCTTATGAATATTATTTTGATAGGAGGAAGCAATGAGAGGCAACTTTTCTACCAAACAGATAAGCAGCTCACAGAGAGTGTGGATTCTAAATATAGTGAAATAACAACAGACTATGAAGTGAATGCAGGCAACCAAATCCTCCACCAAGTAGGCGACACTACCATAACAGCTACTTCAGATTCTGTCATCATCAAAGCAGGTGGTGTGGAAGTAGTTATAGATTCTAATGGGCTTGTAGTAAAAGGTGGGGAGGTTAAGGCGGAGTGAGGGGAAAAGAAAACTTTAAAAAATCTCAAAATATATTACTTGATAGGAATTAATAGAACAAATGTCAAATAAAGAAAACACCCAAGAGTATAGTAAAGATACATTAAGAATACAGATTGTAGATTTTAAAGACAATCCTATTGAAAATGCGGAGGTTATTTTATTGGCTATGGGACAAAGAGAAGGACAAAAGATTGCTTTGCCAAATAAAACAAATTCTCAAGGAGAAACTCTTTTTAACCTCCAAGGATATATTAAAAATATCAATAGATTTGAAATCACAATCAATCACCCAGATTATTATTCCTATCCTATAAACCGCAATAGGAAAATATGTAGAAGTTATGAGTATGGGCGTTTATGCGTAGAAAGTTTTGACAAGATACCTACATTTTATTTTAATGGTAAAATGCTCAATATATCTCAATGTCCAAATCCTACTAAGAAATACGCTTTGAAAAATCTACTAAATCAAGATTCTAATAATCAAACACAAAAAGAATATTATATACAATTACAAAGCAATCAAAAAAGCTTTAACATTTATAAAGATGGGAATCTCACACAAGAAAGTGAGTATATTTTACATTTAGAAGATTCCGGCCAAACAACAACGCAACCTGAAAAGAACAAAAATCTAAACTTTGATAATGATGACACCTTAAGGAAATTTAAAAAAGAAATAGAGTCTATTATAAAAATGAATGAGAAAAAGGGTAATATACAATCTATACATAAGTTTATTGTTGATTATGATGTGCCAGATTTTATAGCAAAGGCTTTACAACTTATTAATAAATTTGAAAACAGAGATACTCAAGGAGTATTTTCAGATGAAAGGCTTACAAAAGCAAAAGAAAATTCAAATCCATTTGATAAAAATTTGATTATAAAAACACTCAAAGAAAGAATGGTTAATCTTGTGAGAAGTAACTATCATATAACAAATGCTATATTACCTAATATCAATAATTTTGCAAATTCCTACTATCCAAATCAAGGACCAACTTCACTTTGCGGACCAGCTGCATTTTTTTATTGTCTTTTGATAGATAGACCTGATTTATATGTCAAATGTGTTATTGATTTGTGGGAAAATGGGAAAGCAAAAATAAAAAATCTAAGTATTAAACCGAGCGGAAACTGCAAAAAACCAAAATCACTTGGAGATGATAGAAATAAAATCAATGGCGTAGATTGGATAACTCTAGCAAGTCTAAGAGATTCTGAAAATATAGCATTTAGCTATGAGGAAGTAACCGATCAAGCATCAGGTATCACCCTTGCAGGTGCACTAAAAGAGTGGTTTTTAAAGGTCGGAGCAAAATTATTGTTTTCTAATGTAACTTATGGTCTACATATTGGTAAAGACGAATTGTTGTGTTTGGTTAAATATAAACAACAATATTCACAGGCTCATATTGTTTCTTTGGTTAATGCAGGATTATTTTCCAATAAAAAAACTTTTTTAAAATTTAAATCTCATTGGATAGTGTGGAAGACTGCACCACAAAGCAATGGAAAAGATATAGATTTAAACATAAAAAATGCTGCCATTACACAAGAAGTAGTAACTTGGGGCGAAATAGACAGAAAATTAGATCAACCTACCTTGGCAGATTACCTTAGCTATAATTTTGGTGCTATGGTATTCTTGCCTATACCTTACGAATTGGGAGAATGTGAATGAGAGTATTAAAACTACTTTGCCTTATACCTTTATGTGCGATGCTTGCCTCCTGCACAAAGCCTTTCACAAACTTTGAAACAAGCAGGGCAAAAATGCAAGAACTATCAGGTTTTGATATCATACAATGTAGCAAGATAATAAAAGAATCGGTCAAAAATGAAGAGGAGATTCTAAGCAATAAAGGCTTAATAGATTGCAAGAAACAATATTTTAAAAATGGAAGAAATATCCAAATAAATCAATACGAAATTACTAAAAATAAAGAAAAAACCATAATAAAGAATAAAACCAATAACACTATCATACAAGTATATAATGATAATGAAGCTGCAGCGTTTAATATTTCTTACGATAAGCAATATTTAGGAATCTGTGATAGAGGAAAGCTACATATATTTGATTTAAACAAAAATTTATATGAACTTGAGCATTACAAAGATAAAAAATGCACAAGAGTTGATTTTTCTTTAGATAATAAATATCTTATAGTAAATAATAAAAATCAAGGACAAATTTATGAATTTAAGAGAGGAAATTTGGTATATGATAATCCTAATAATCCTCTTTTTGTATCATTGGATTATGCAATAGTGGGCAATGAAATTATATTATTTGATGAAGAAAAAAGAATTATTGTTGAGGGATTAGAGGATTCAAGTTCATATGAGGAAGAGATTATAGAAGTTAGAAAAAATAAAGGGGGTATTGATGTATTAGTCTGGGAATTACAAAAATCTTGGATACCTTTTGTCTCTTTCCCCCCAAGTTGTTCAATTAGAAGATTGCAAGGATTTTAGTGCAAACAAAGATTCAAATACAAAAACTTTCAATCAGGGGGAACTTTCTATAAATGCTAGACCACTCTCCCATCCCTACACTTAACATAAAGGATTATCTATGCCTTACCTCTCCCTAAAAGTAAAGCCAATATTCTTAGTAGTATTTCTCTTTTAAAGGACCCTTATGTCTTATCTACAACTGAGTATAGATTCCCTCTCTTTTACTATCACTAAAGCCCATATTAAAGAAAGTTTAGAATCCTTATGGAGAATTGAGTGTGAAGGATATATAGAAAGCTTAGAAGAGCATCCTTTTACTTTAGACTTTTTCAACTCTTCAAGGAAAGACCAAGGGAACACTTTTAACTCTTTCCCACATAAGGAGAGCACTTTAAACTTTCACCCCAATGCTTTAATTAACAAGCAAGCAACCTTTAAAATCAGCAATCCCTATCCTCAATCACACTCTACTTCTCACACTTTAGATTTTATAAACAATGCCCTACCCTCTACTTTAGAATCTCTTAAAGATACTATCAAGAGTGCTAAGAATAAAAACAAAGACACTCATCATAATCAAACAAGTAAAGATTCTAAAAACTCTCAAGAATCTTTAGATTCTTTAGGGAGGATAAAAGAATATCAAGGCATACTCTGCTTTGTAGAGTATCTAGGATTAAATACTCAAAGTAGTGCAAATGTGTTTCATAGAGGTAATCTTACCCCCTCTTTAAATCATAAGCATTTCTTTAAGCTTACTCTTTGCTCTTCTCTTTATAGAATGTCTTTAAATAAAGCAAATAGAATCTATACCAATAAGAGTGTTATAGAAGCCATACATTCTACACTCAACTTTTATACACACGATTTAATCAAACCTTTGGATTTCTCTGGGATTGCTTTACACTATCCAAAGTTAGAACTTATTTCTCAATATGAGGAGAGTGATTTAGACTTCATCACAAGATTAGCCCATAATAATGGCATATACTTTTGTGATGTGAGAGGGAGTATATGCTTTTATGATAGCGCACAAAGACACTCTAGTAGAGAACTTACTTTTAATCCTAATGTGAATAACACTTTAAATGAACCTTGTATCTCTAGTGTCTCTAAACTTCAATCTTTAAGAGCTCATACTTTTAGCCAAAGTAGCCAGAATGCTCTCAATCCTTTTTCATTAGAAAGTTTAAGTCTAAAGAGTGATTCCTTATTACAAGAAGGAGAGCAGAATAATTTCACACACTCTTTACATATAAATGAGCATCACTATAGCAATGAATCCTCCTTTACTCAAAGCAGTGATTTAAAAACTCCCATTACTTTAAAAGAAAAAAGATTAAGAGTGATTGAACAAAGTCTCAATGCACAGAGTAATATCTATGATTTAGCTTTAAATGAAAGTATTACTTTAAACTTCTCCTCAAGTTTAAAAGAAAACAAAGAGAGTTTAAGAGATTTTATAATTATAGGAATGGAGCAAGAACTTATTAATGAATCTTTATTAGAGAATAACTTTAATTCTAATGATAATGCCATTAAAAAAGAGAATGCAAAACATTTAAAAGAAAGTGTTACTTCTTTAATGAATACAGAGCAGATAAACAAAGGGAATGAAAGCTTTAATCCCCTCACTCAAAATACTTCTAATGCTTTAGAATCTCTTTCTTCTCCTTCTTCTTTAGGTAAATCTCACTCTTATAGTAATACCCTCACCCTTTTACCTATTACCTTTAGCTATACTCCCTCTTTAAAGAGTAAGCCTAAAGCTCCTAGTAGCACTTTAGGAGTTGTTATTGGAGAGAGTGAGGATATAGATGGAGAAAGAAATACTATTCATACAGATAACTTTGGTAGAGTAAAGGTCCGAATAAATTGCTTTGCTTCTCAAGAGGTTATAGATAATGCAAGAGTGAAAGAACAAAATAATGTTCAAGGAAAAAATATAGAGAATAACCATTCACAAGGCACTCTTCAAAACATTAATGGAAATACTAACACTCATACACAAACAACCAATGATACTTTAAGCAATACAACACAGACAGAGGAGAATATACACTCACAAGAAAATCATACAACAAACAATGATGTGGATAGTAACAATTCACAAACGAAAGCCTATTCTTATCATTACTCTCCTTATCTTAGAGTAAGCTCTCCTATTGCAAGTATAAGTTCAGGTTTGTATCATACTCCAAGAGTGGGAGATGAAGTGATTGTAAGTTTCTTTGATGAGGATATAGATAAGCCTTATATCAGTGCTAGTCTGTATAACCAAAGTAATCCTGCCTTGCCTCCTTTGCCTTTAAATGCTCATCAAACAAGTTTAAGTGCAAGAACTCTTAATAATACAAAAGAGACAGAGGATACAAACTCTTCTATAGTAGAATCTGGATTAAATGAAATCACGCTCTCTAATATAAAAGAGAAAGAACAAATCTATCTTCAAGCACAAAGAGATTATGAAGAACTCATTAAACATAACTTCACTCAAAAGATACAGAATAATAAAGATTCCATAGTAGAGGGAGCATATAATGAAAGGATTAAAAAGATTCATACGCAAACCATAGATTTAGCAAAGATTGTAAGTATTGGAGGAGAATATAATACAAATGTGGCTTTATCTAAAGATACCATTGTAGGATTAAGTCATACTTTAAATGTAGGAGCAAGTAATAAACTTAGAGTAGCTAAGGATAGTAGTGAGAGTGTAGGGGAAGATAAAAGGGTAGAGATAGGGGGAAGTGTAAAAGAAGAGATAAAGGGAGATAAACACGAAGAGATTAAAGGAGAAGTGCAAACACATATAGAGGGGAGTTTAACGAAGAATGTAGAAAAAGAAATGTTTATTAATGTTTATGAAAATTACTCTACTAATGTTAAAGAAAACTTATCTACTAATGCAAAATCTATGCAAGATAATATAGAAGAACAATATTCACTTCAAGCAGACAATGCTACATTGGAATTAAAATCTGATTGTGCCATACAAGCTGGTAACACTATAATTCACCAAGTAGGAGATACTTCTATTACTGCTAAGGGAGATTGTGTTACTATTAAAGCTGGTGGAGTAGAAGTAGTCATAGATTCTAAAGGATTAGTCGTTAAAGGTGGGGAGGTAAGGGCGGAGTGAGGGGAAAGAGATTCTTTGGAGGTTTCAAAGAAATAGACAAACTAAGAGAGGAACAAACAAACAATGGTTGAAAATAAAAATATCTATAAAGGTTTAGAGTGTAATTGTAATGAGTTTGAAAAGATTCCTATCCACAGACGAGACTTTGGAACAACGGGAGTTATTATTTCTAATGGATTAGTAATTACAGAAAATTTATCTATAGAAACACTTGATAAACATCTTAAAAATAATGGCATAGAAGAAAAGATAAGAAAGATTCCAAAGATTAATATAATGATGAATTTTGGAATCCTAAACTTTCTTTACAAAAAAACAGAGGGAAAGGGTGATAGATGAGCAATGAGATTCTTTGGAAATTGAAACATAAAAAAACATTTCAGTTTTTTTGGTCTTGGATTGCTAGAATGATTTTCTTTTTTGGTGGAATATGTTTTATTATTTTGGGCTTACAAAAATATTTAAGCAGAGATGATAATAGTTTATTTATTACTATTATTTTGTTAGTTTTAGTTTTATTATGGTTTATGACAAGTCCGCAATTAATATATAAAACAATAAATCTCAAAGCAATGTTTCTAACAAAAAAGAGTTTAGTCCTACAAAAATACATCGGTAGCGATATAATACTCCCATTAGGAACTTTTTATGTAGATATTAGTAGCCCCTCTTGGTTTGCTGCATTACTGGTATGTGATGATGTAGAAATTGCCAATTTCAATGGAAAAACTATATATACTTTGCAACTTATTGAGGGAGATATAGAAAATATTAATCAGCTTTATGCTACTTTGAATCCTTTTATAACTGAATTTTTATTATCTTTGGATAAAGATAGCTATGATAAAGCATATAGTATTCTACTTCCCACAACCCAAGACTTCCATTCTAATCTTTATAAGAATAAAAATAGACAAGCTAAGAGAGGAAAAAGCAAATGTCAAATAATACGCAATTTATATCTCCTTATGTTGATACAATATTATGGAAACCAAAAAGAAAATTTTATTTCCTTGCGATTTTGCAATATGCTATTTATTTTGGTATGGCAATTTTCTTTTGTTGGTTTTGCTGGTTTGTTTTGCTTAAAGAATCTTTGTGGTATTTTATATTGGCTCTTGGGCTTAGTATTTTTTTTGCCTTTGAATCTTATAAGGCATTAAATTTTCAATCTATGCTTTTAACAGAAAAAGGGTTATTAGTAAAAACACGCTTTAATGGAGAGATTTTTTACCCTTATGGAAAATTTGTGATGAGTTATTCTATTGCAGTTGGACTAAGATTTTTTGAGAGAATAACAATACACAATCCCAACAATAAAAAAGAATTTCTCTTTCCTTGTGGTTATGATTCTCTTGGAAATTTTGAAAACAATCAAGCATTTAAAGAACTTTGCACCACATATACACAACAAGCTTTAGAATCTATGGATACAGAAAAAATAGTAGAACTTTATATTTTATATGCTAATAATATAGAATATATATTTAATGAAGAGAGAAGTAATAATGTTTTTACAATAGATTTTTCTCCTCATCAAGAATTACTCAAAGAATATTTTTGTAAAGAAATACAAAATACATTTAATAGTCTTTCTGCAAACAAGCAGTTGAGTTTTTATCGGGGATACGAACAAGGTTGTAATAATAGAAAACTATATAATACCAAAAAGGACTTACGATTTGATATGGACTACCTTGCACCCTACAAGGATAGGATAGAATCACTAAAGGATAAAAATGAATAAACAACAAAGCATTTATGCTTCTTTGAATGTCTGTCAATGTGAATTTGATAAAAATCTCCCACAAAAGCAAAAAACTTTCAATGATTTAGGGAGTACTACTGAAAATTTCTTAAATATTTATCTGCCTGCAAATGCTGGTTTTGTAAGTGCTATGAGTGATACAATCTATCCTAAAAATCGCCCTTTTTATGTTCCAAATATTCCTACCATTACTTTAGGTGTAAATTATGGAGTAATAGCCTATCTTTTTAAAAAGGTGGAGGGGAAAGGCGATGGCAGAGCAGCAGGAGAAGCTACATTAGAGTTTATAGCAAGTTGGCAAGGAGGAAATCTTGGCGGATATGCTACCCAAAAACTCGCCACCAAAACAGCCTCAAGGCTTGGTATCGTTATGGCAGGTAGAATCTTAGGTGGTGCAGTAGGTTCTGTGATACCTGTTGGTGGCACAATACTCGGTGCTATTGCTGGAGCTTGGTTGGCTGGTAAAGCTGAGGAATGGTGGTTTTCTGACGAAGATAAAGCCCTAGAATCTGCCAAAGTAGAAAATGAAAGAATTAAACAATTGGAATATACTTATATATCAAAAATCAATCGCATTAATGACTATCTTATAAGAAATAATTATGTAGAATTAAGGGAGCTTGATAAAGATATATTTGGCAATCCTTTAGCTCATTCTAATGAAGCAGAGAGCCTTTGTAAAGAATCTAGCAATATTTATAGTAGCTACTTCAAAACTATCCTGTTAATGTTAAGCTTTCCACAATACCTTGATAGAAAACAAGAGGAAGAAAAAGAACAAGGAAAGCAAGAAAGAAAAATACAGCCTGTAAAAGACGCTATTCTTCTTACATTGGATATAGAAAAATGTATTGATACAAGCAAAGCAGAATTACTTAAAGAAAAAGAAATCTATATCTATAATGAAAGATTTAAAAGAGTAGTTGCAAAGAGTAAGAGTGATGATAAAGGGAGATTGCAAGTAGAGAAAGTGAGTGTAGGAAAAGAAATAGGTATAGACAGATTAAGTTTTGTGGTGGATAGGGAGAATTTGAGTGAGGATAATTTTGATTTAAGCATAGCCCAATATTCATCAATTACTAATGTCCAAACAAAACATAAAAAGACACAAGAATTAAAACTTCCAAAGGCTCATTTTAGTTTTAATATTCCACAAGCTAAGTTACAATGTGATTGTGAAGTATTAAGCCTAAAAATCCATAAAAGCACCAATACAATTACACTTATCCCAGAAACCAATCTTAAAGAGAGTAGATATAAACCCTATCTACAATTTGCTTATATGGTATTTGAAATAACAGATACTCAAATAGATACGAGCATAAAAAACATTACTTTACAAAACAGACAAATGAGTGGGCTTAATTCTTTAGGAAATGGCTTAAAAACTCAATATCCTATTAAAAAAGATTGGGAAAACAAAGTTGTTGTATTTTTTGCTTTTTTTAATACTCAACAAAAAACACCTTATGCAAAGACTGCATTTATAGAAAAGCCTATTGTTGTTTTGGATATAGGAAGCAGTGGCACATTAGCTCCTCAATATGAACAAGGCAGTCTAAAAAGAAGTGAAATAATAAGCGATGTTGTTGATAAATTAAAAGTAAAAGTTAAGAGCATTGTTGCTCTTATCGTGCTGCAAGAAAACAACGATTCAACAATGGATATAAAACAAAAAGTGCAAATTGCTAATGCTATTAAACATAATTCCCAAAGTGAAAAAATACTTCTTTTGTCTTTACATATTGATAGTGAAAAAAGCGGATTAGCAAGTGGAATGCGTTGTTTTTATAATAACAGACAATATGCAGTGCAAGAGAGAAAATTTATTGCCAGATTAAAAGAAATAAATCCAAGAAAAAATAATGCTAATTTTGAGCATAATGGAAATATGTATATAATGAAATTTGCCAATATACCATCAGTTCTTGTTACACTTGGTTTTATAAGCAATACTAAAGATAAAAACGAACTTAATAATCAAGCTAAAAGACAAATTATCGCCGATACTCTCTTTTTAGCTCTTGCAAACTACACCGCAAAAGACTTATAATAAAGGCTTACTATGACATCACGGCAAATCCACCCTCTCTACAATCGTGGAAGTGTAAGTATATTATTCTTTTTGGTATTTTACTTTTTTGTATTGCCATTTTTAATTGTTAGATTCAGTAAAATTGATTGCATTCACTCCCCCATCCCTCCCACTTAACATAAAGGACCCCTATGTCTTATCTACAACTGAGTATAGATTCCCTCTCTTTTACTATCACTAAAGCCCATATTAAAGAAAGTTTAGAATCCTTATGGAGAATTGAGTGTGAAGGATATATAGAAAGCTTAGAAGAGCATCCTTTTACTTTAGACTTTTTCAACTCTTCAAGGAAAGACCAAGGGAACACTTTTAACTCTTTCCCACATAAGGAGAGCACTTTAAACTTTCACCCCAATGCTTTAATTAACAAGCAAGCAACCTTTAAAATCAGCAATCCCTATCCTCAATCACACTCTACTTCTCACACTTTAGATTTTATAAACAATGCCCTACCCTCTACTTTAGAATCTCTTAAAGATACTATCAAGAGTGCTAAGAATAAAAACAAAGACACTCATCATAATCAAACAAGTAAAGATTCTAAAAACTCTCAAGAATCTTTAGATTCTTTAGGGAGGATAAAAGAATATCAAGGCATACTCTGCTTTGTAGAGTATCTAGGATTAAATACTCAAAGTAGTGCAAATGTGTTTCATAGAGGTAATCTTACCCCCTCTTTAAATCATAAGCATTTCTTTAAGCTTACTCTTTGCTCTTCTCTTTATAGAATGTCTTTAAATAAAGCAAATAGAATCTATACCAATAAGAGTGTTATAGAAGCCATACATTCTACACTCAACTTTTATACACACGATTTAATCAAACCTTTGGATTTCTCTGGGATTGCTTTACACTATCCAAAGTTAGAACTTATTTCTCAATATGAGGAGAGTGATTTAGACTTCATCACAAGATTAGCCCATAATAATGGCATATACTTTTGTGATGTGAGAGGGAGTATATGCTTTTATGATAGCGCACAAAGACACTCTAGTAGAGAACTTACTTTTAATCCTAATGTGAATAACACTTTAAATGAACCTTGTATCTCTAGTGTCTCTAAACTTCAATCTTTAAGAGCTCATACTTTTAGCCAAAGTAGCCAGAATGCTCTCAATCCTTTTTCATTAGAAAGTTTAAGTCTAAAGAGTGATTCCTTATTACAAGAAGGAGAGCAGAATAATTTCACACACTCTTTACATATAAATGAGCATCACTATAGCAATGAATCCTCCTTTACTCAAAGCAGTGATTTAAAAACTCCCATTACTTTAAAAGAAAAAAGATTAAGAGTGATTGAACAAAGTCTCAATGCACAGAGTAATATCTATGATTTAGCTTTAAATGAAAGTATTACTTTAAACTTCTCCTCAAGTTTAAAAGAAAACAAAGAGAGTTTAAGAGATTTTATAATTATAGGAATGGAGCAAGAACTTATTAATGAATCTTTATTAGAGAATAACTTTAATTCTAATGATAATGCCATTAAAAAAGAGAATGCAAAACATTTAAAAGAAAGTGTTACTTCTTTAATGAATACAGAGCAGATAAACAAAGGGAATGAAAGCTTTAATCCCCTCACTCAAAATACTTCTAATGCTTTAGAATCTCTTTCTTCTCCTTCTTCTTTAGGTAAATCTCACTCTTATAGTAATACCCTCACCCTTTTACCTATTACCTTTAGCTATACTCCCTCTTTAAAGAGTAAGCCTAAAGCTCCTAGTAGCACTTTAGGAGTTGTTATTGGAGAGAGTGAGGATATAGATGGAGAAAGAAATACTATTCATACAGATAACTTTGGTAGAGTAAAGGTCCGAATAAATTGCTTTGCTTCTCAAGAGGTTATAGATAATGCAAGAGTGAAAGAACAAAATAATGTTCAAGGAAAAAATATAGAGAATAACCATTCACAAGGCACTCTTCAAAACATTAATGGAAATACTAACACTCATACACAAACAACCAATGATACTTTAAGCAATACAACACAGACAGAGGAGAATATACACTCACAAGAAAATCATACAACAAACAATGATGTGGATAGTAACAATTCACAAACGAAAGCCTATTCTTATCATTACTCTCCTTATCTTAGAGTAAGCTCTCCTATTGCAAGTATAAGTTCAGGTTTGTATCATACTCCAAGAGTGGGAGATGAAGTGATTGTAAGTTTCTTTGATGAGGATATAGATAAGCCTTATATCAGTGCTAGTCTGTATAACCAAAGTAATCCTGCCTTGCCTCCTTTGCCTTTAAATGCTCATCAAACAAGTTTAAGTGCAAGAACTCTTAATAATACAAAAGAGACAGAGGATACAAACTCTTCTATAGTAGAATCTGGATTAAATGAAATCACGCTCTCTAATATAAAAGAGAAAGAACAAATCTATCTTCAAGCACAAAGAGATTATGAAGAACTCATTAAACATAACTTCACTCAAAAGATACAGAATAATAAAGATTCCATAGTAGAGGGAGCATATAATGAAAGGATTAAAAAGATTCATACGCAAACCATAGATTTAGCAAAGATTGTAAGTATTGGAGGAGAATATAATACAAATGTGGCTTTATCTAAAGATACCATTGTAGGATTAAGTCATACTTTAAATGTAGGAGCAAGTAATAAACTTAGAGTAGCTAAGGATAGTAGTGAGTATGTAGGAGAGGATAAGAGTGTAGAGATACAAGCAAACCTCAATACAAGTATTAAGCAAGATGAGAATAGGAATGTAGGGGGGAATAAGAGGGAGGTGGTGGAGGGAGATAGCGATATAAGTATCAATCAAAAACTTAATATCCAAACACAAGGCGAAATAGCTATCCACTCCAATGAAAATATTCATCTATCCTCACCACAATCTTTAAGTTTAGAATCTGAAACTGCTGCTATAATGGTTGCTGATAATGTAACAATGATAGCAGATTCTAATTATACTCTTAATGCTAATACTGAAGCGACTATTCAAGTTAAAGATACCTCTATTGTCGCAAAAGGCAACTCTATCATTATTAAAGCTGGTGGAGTAGAAGTAGTCATAGATTCTAAAGGACTTATAGTTAAAGGTGGGGAGATTAAAGCGGAGTGAGGGGAAAGGAAAAAGGAATGAATAGGATATTGTAATGTCAAAGCTTAATTCTGAACCTATAAAAATACAAATAAGAGATGTGTATTATAATCCTATACACAATGCTACTATAAAAATAATTGAAAGAAGAAGTGATAAGATTCTCTATAATCAAGAGAGTGCAAATGGGGAAGTTATTTTAGATGATATAGAGAATCTTAAAGATTGCCACGCTTTTAAAGTAGAGATACAACATTCTCATTATCACTCTAAACCAAAAACAGATTCTTTTTGTATTAGAGAGGCACATAGAGGAAAATATCATACCTTAGAATTTCACTATCAAGAGAAACTTTTAGTAAGCAATGTATATGTAGAAATAAGAGAACAAATACAAAATACTTGTGAGGATAATAGGGCAAATACAATATGCCTACCAAAAAGAACATACAATATAGACAATAATACATTTGCAGAACAAGAAGCACTACAAGCAATCAATCATTTACAAATTTATCTCAAAGCTTACTATAACCAAGACACTATCCCAAACAAAGATAAACAAAGCAATAAACAAAAACAAGCTTATAAAGAGCAAAAGAAAGAGACGAAGTGGGGTATTATCATAGGCAATCCAAATGAATCCCAACCTGTAAAAGATAATGTAGCATTTCAGATACTTAAAAACAAAGATGACTATGAACTTAAAGGAGAAGAAATAATATTAAATCTAAAACAAGAATGGCTCAATCAAACAATAAGGATTTATGCCTATATAGAGAATCCCAATCATAAGGTGGGCAATACGCTACATATCTATGCACCTATTGAATACAAAGAGGAGGGGCTTGTTGATGTAAGTGGGTATGTAATAGGGATTGTAGGGGTTGTGGGAAGGAATTTAGCAATCAAAGTAATAGATAAAACAAGATATATTGTTTCTAGTTATAAAGTTGATAAAATATTTGCACCTGAAATAAGAATAAGTAAGGGAATGTCAAGAGAAATATTAGGAAATGAATTAGCAAGAAAATGGTATGTAAAGATACAAATTGAAAAGATACCACGACTAATCAAACAAGTTCAATCCAAAAGAGAACAAGCTGTAATGGCACACAGATTTCGCAATCAGGCTAAAAGAGATACAAGGGATTTGATGAAAGATAAAAAAGAAGCTCAAAGATTAGATAAAACAGAAAAAGAATATACTTGGGATTTTTTAGTTAAAAAAGCTAAAGATAAAGGTAAAAAAGGAGATGAAATCTATGAATATATTATTGAAGCCTCACAACGCACAAGGACAAGCGTAAATATCAAAATGGGAATAAAATAAATGAAATGGCTACATAAACTTATTCAGACAATAAAAGGAGAGAGAATGAATACGCTAAAAAACGGAATGAAAATTATTGATTATTACACACTTTATAGAGATGATATTAGGAGACTTGAAATATGCCTAAATAATTTTAATTATGAAGATGCTTGCCCTTATTGTCTTAAAGTTTTAGCACAATACAAGCACTATAATGTGGTATTAAACAAAGATTATCTTTTGGGACCATCTGAAACTATTTGGGATTTTACAATAAACGATAAACCTTACACTTGGAAATTTGACTTAGACTTTGCAGAAAATCAAATTCGCCCTGCACACAAGAATCCACAAGATAAAATACTAGAGCAAATAGTCAAAGACCTCTGCGATGTGCTTAATATGCTTGTAGAAAAAGGTGAGATAGAATCTACTGATGATACTTCTAGTGATTGGCAACCCAAACACTATTAATCAAAACCTAAAAGGTTACTAAGGATTATCTATGCCTTACCTCTCCCTAAAAGTAAAGCCAATATTCTTAGTAGTATTTCTCTTTTAAAGGACCCCTATGTCTTATCTACAACTGAGTATAGATTCCCTCTCTTTTACTATCACTAAAGCCCATATTAAAGAGAGTTTAGAATCCTTATGGAGAATTGAGTGTGAAGGATATATAGAAAGCTTAGAAGAGCATCCTTTTACTTTAGACTTTTTCAACTCTTCAAGGAAAGACCAAGGGAACACTTTTAACTCTTTCCCACATAAGGAGAGCACTTTAAACTTTCACCCCAATGCTTTAATTAACAAGCAAGCAACCTTTAAAATCAGCAATCCCTATCCTCAATCACACTCTACTTCTCACACTTTAGATTTTATAAACAATGCCCTACCCTCTACTTTAATAAAATACTTTCTTATCCCCACTTCTTCACCATTTCTCTTACCATCTTTGTATGAAGCTTCATATTTAAGCTGTCCATTATCATAATATTCTTTCGCAATACATCATATCCTCCTTACTCTTGCATTCTGGCAAGAGCTTTGAACACCCTACAAACAAACATACTGATAGCACCAGCAGCATTTACTATTTGCTTTAACATTTTTAACTCCTTATTCAATCTTATGTATTATACCTTATCCCTAGAAATATTCTTAAGCTTATCAACTTACTTACCTTTATACTAGCCGCTTTTGAGAGCAATGCAATAAAGTTTTATATATAATCACATATTATTTAATTATTCTTTATCTTATACTAATATATTCTACTTAATATTATGCTTTTTAGCATACCATTGTATTTTATCACGCAATTCTTGTGGGAAAGATTCTCTATATATGGCTGGGATTGTAGGATTTAGTTTTTTATCTAGTTTGCCTGCTTCATAGAATTCATCTAAATACTCTGGGATATAGTAAGTAGGAGCATTAGGGTAGCCTTGAGGGGGAGTTACTGCACGAATTTTAGCATAAAGTGTTATCATATCATCTTCTAATTCTGTTTGAGCATCACTTCTTGTTGGTGGATATGGTAAATTGAGCGCTGAAGCTTCAGCTCTTCTTTGACTTAAAAAGATAGCTTTTTGCCTAAACTCATCTCTGCTCTCTTTAGTAGAATCTGTATCTCTAGGGTCTTTTATTAGCCCTTTAGCAACTAACCCTTTATCTATTAGTCCATCTTGATAAAGTTCCATGATTACATCACCATAGACATCATATTGTGAAAAATCCATTACCCAATCCACTCCCATTATCTCATCTATATATGGGAGCATACCAAATCTATCAGGCTTTATGCTCTTAGCTAGGGCTATAAGCTGTTGTTGGCGTAAGGGGTTTTTACGCAATCCTGATTTAAAAGTCCTAAAACTCCCCACATAATCCTCTCCATATATTTCTATGATTTTTAATATATCTCTATAATCTATTTTTGGATTAAGCTGTATATAGAGTATTGTGGATTGCACATATCGTGCGGTAAAACCTGTTAAATCTGAAGCAAAATATTCTGGATTCCCCAGTATCCCTGCTGCGATACCCCATTCTGTAGCAAAGAATTCAGATTTTAATGTATCTTTATTCCTATCTACTTGATAAAAGATCTCTTCATATTCTTCATTGATTACTCTGCCTCTCTCATCTACTCCACCAATAGCATCATAAGGTATATCTATGACTGCACTTCTTAATCCACTTCTTATCACTAAGTATTGGTATCTCTCTCTTTTAGTTTGTAAGGATTCATAATAGGCTTTTTCAGCTTTAGTCCAAGGGGCTATAGCTTTTTTTATAGGGTCTTTAAGATATAAATCTCTCCAAGCCTTAAACTCTAAAAGTGTCGATGTCTGTCCTGTTTTAAGGCTTGGGTCTAAATAAATAGGCTTGTAGGATTTATAGGGGGAAGATTCTAAGATAGCATTTGTCTCATTAAGGAGTTTGGTAGCTCTTAATGAATCTTGTTTTAAGAATTCTTCATCTGTTGTAGGAATTTTTTTAACTTCATCATCAAAAATTGTCTGAATATCAAATCTATAATCTTTCAATATCACATTACCATTAGAATCTAGCTCTATATCATTACCAAAGACATCTTTTACTCTCTTAACTGCTTTTTGCTTCTCTTGTGTATTCTCTTTATCATTAAATAAAAACATTTTCTCTCCCTTTCTATAATCAATATAATCTTATCCTAACCATAATCCATCTTCTATAATGATAGTCGTGGCTAGACGACCTATGAATTTAGGGCGTTTCATTTTTTTGCTACTTTCGCTTGTCCCCACATACAACGCTCTAATATTATTCTGCCCTATGGTATTAAGGCATTGCAATAATCTCCTTGCTTTATTTTTATCATCTTTGTAGCTTAATATCTTGCCTTGGTCATTTTTCTTTGGAGTGCTGGTAAAAAAGTAGTCTTTATATTCTGCTAAGATTTCTAGGGCTTCATTATAAGCATCAATGGCTGATGCTGCCCCTTTTCTTTCTCTTGCTTTAAATTCCTTATACAAATCACTCCCCTTTGGCACTTGGTATTTGCGTATATTATTGAGGGATATATGGCTGGTTGTGTTTGTGATATTGCCTGTGCTATCTACACTCTTATGATGAAAGAATGTATAATCTGATACTTGTTTATTATAGTGTATCTCATAATCTTGCTTATCTTTTGCTGTTCGCTTCTCATCGATGATAAGATATTGCATAATCTCTTGTATGGGATTTTCTGTAAGGTTAGAATCTTGGTTGAGTGCTCTATAATCTCTTGCTATAAAATAATGAGATTGCAAGTCTTTGAATAAAGAGCCTAAAGTGTCATAATGATATTGTAAGAATTGGCTTGTCTCATTATAGATTATGCTATGTGTATTATTTTCTGCATTATAGTGATGATAGAGACTAGGCATTGTATGCTTAAAGTCTTTACTTGTAAGTAATGGCACGATATAGAGTAGATGTTCTCTTTGATTTCTTGGGAGTTTAGATTCTAAAAGCATAGTGTATATTTGTGGCACATTGAAGTATTTAAGAGGGAGTGAGAGGATTTCACTGGGGATATTAGAATAAGAGGGAAAATGCAAAGAATCTAGGGTATTAGATTCTAAGAGAGAAGTAGAATCTAATGTATTTGTATAAGAATCTAAGAAATGAGATTCTATGTTATGAGTCTTAGAATCTTTATATATTTGCAATCCTAGTATGCTACCTACACTAAGTAAGCTTAAGTCTTTTAAATCTTTCATAGCTTCACGTCTTTTAGAATCTATGTGAGCATTTTTTGACAATATGTTTGTGTTTTTGGGGTTATTCTTTGGCATGAATGTCCTTTGGTTGTGATTTATGGGTTATTGATTTGTTGTTTGTGCATTGCACCTCTATTTGATATTATGCTTTTTGGCATACCATTCTATTTTATCACGTAATTCTTGTGGGAAAGATTCTCTATATATGGCTGGGATTGTGGGATTTAGTTTTTTGTCAAGCTTACCTGCTTCATAGAATTCATCTAAATACTCTGGGATATAGTAAGTAGGAGCATTAGGGTAGCCTTGAGGGGGAGTAACTGCCATAATCTTAGCTTCTAAAAGCATAGAATCTATATATAAATCTACCTTTTTTTGTGTCCAGTCATTTGGAAAATCTAAATGGTATTTTCTAAGATGAGGAATAGATTTTATTCTTTTGCGAAATTCTAATCGTGTTTGCTTTGTGGATTTAGAGTCTCTAGGGTCTAGGAGCTTACCTTCATCTATCTCCTTAATATATGCTTCTACATTGTATCCATCTCCATCTATGGCATACCCATATAACATATTCAAATCCATTACCCAATCCACTCCCATTATCTCATCTATATATGGGAGCATACCAAATCTATCAGGCTTTATGCTCTTAGCTAGGGCTCTAAGCTGTTGCTGGCGTAAGGGGTTTTTGCGTATACCGGATATATAGTCAAAATTTTTTACATAACTTTCATAATTTCTTTGTTCCAAAAAATTAGTGCTAGTTGCATCAAGCTGCATTCTTAAGATAAGAGCCTGTATATGTCGTGCGTGAAAACCCATATTATCGCTTGAAAGATACCTAGGATTCCCTAATATCCCTGCGGCTATACCCCATTCTTGTATGTGTAGATAGGATTTTAATGTATCTTTATTCCTATCTACTTGATAAAAGATCTCTTCATATTCTTCATTGATTACTCTGCCTCTCTCATCTACTCCACCAATAGCATCATAAGGTATATCTATGACTGCACTTCTTAATCCACTTCTTATCACTAAGTATTGGTATCTCTCTCTTTTAGTTTGTAAGGATTCATAATAGGCTTTTTCAGCTTTAGTCCAAGGGGCTATAGCTTTTTTTATAGGGTCTTTAAGATATAAATCTCTCCAAGCCTTAAACTCTAAAAGTGTCGATGTCTGTCCTGTTTTAAGGCTTGGGTCTAGGTAGAGGGGGGCGTATTGTTTCTTTGCTTCTTCCATTATCTGCCAAGCTTCAAGCAGGGCTTTAGAATATTCCTCTGTGTATTTACCTGTTTCTATATTAGTATATGGTGTAAGATGAATTTTATTTGTGCCTTTATCTACTTGAAGTATTATTGAATTTGGTGCATAGATTTGATATGTCTCACTCATTGTTTCTCCTTATCTTATTGTTTTTAATCTTATCCCAACCATAATCCATCTTCTATAATAATAGTGGTAGCTAGACGCCCTATGAATTTAGGACGTTTCTTGTTTTGTGGTGATTGGTTGTTATCTTCTTTTGAATCTGTGTCTGCAGATAATGATGAGGGCGTGTGATTATTATCATTATTTGGTTTATCATCATTCACCCCCACATACAACGCTCTAATATTATTCTGCCCTATGGTATTAAGGCATTGCAATAATCTCCTTGCTTTATTTTTATCATCTTTGTAGCTTAATATCTTGCCTTGGTCATTTTTCTTTGGAGTGTTGGTAAAAAAGTAGTCTTTATAATCTGCTAGGATTTCTAAGGCTTCATTATAGGCATCAATAGCTGATACATCATCTTTCTCATTCTCTAAATTCTTAAACTCCTTATACAAACTACTATCTTTTGGCACTTGGTATCTGCGTATATTATTGAGGGATATATGGCTGGTTGTGTTTGTGATATTGCCTGTGCTATCTACACTCTTATGATGAAAGAATGTATAATCTGATACTTGTTTATTATAGTGTATCTCATAATCTTGCTTATCTTTTGCTGTTCGCTTCTCATCGATGATAAGATATTGCATAATCTCTTGTATGGGATTTTCTGTAAGGTTAGAATCTTGGTTGAGTGCTCTATAATCTCTTGCTATAAAATAATGAGATTGCAAGTCTTTGAATAAAGAGCCTAAAGTGTCATAATGATATTGTAAGAATTGGCTTGTCTCATTATAGATTATGCTATGTGTATTATTTTCTGCATTATAGTGATGATAGAGACTAGGCATTGTATGCTTAAAGTCTTTACTTGTAAGTAATGGCACGATATAGAGTAGATGTTCTCTTTGATTTCTTGGGAGTTTAGATTCTAAAAGCATAGTGTATATTTGTGGCACATTGAAGTATTTAAGAGGGAGTGAGAGGATTTCACTGGGGATATTAGAATAAGAGGGAAAATGCAAAGAATCTAGGGTATTAGATTCTAAGAGAGAAGTAGAATCTAATGTATTTGTATAAGAATCTAAGAAATGAGATTCTATGTTATGAGTCTTAGAATCTTTATATATTTGCAATCCTAGTATGCTACCTACACTAAGTAAGCTTAAGTCTTTTAAATCTTTCATAGCTTCACGTCTTTTAGAATCTATGTGAGCATTTTTTGACAATATGTTTGTGTTTTTGGGGTTATTCTTTGGCATGAATGTCCTTTGGTTGTGATTTATGGGTTATTGATTTGTTGTTTGTGCATTGCACCTCTATTTGATATTATGCTTTTTGGCATACCATTCTATTTTATCACGTAATTCTTGTGGGAAAGATTCTCTATATATGGCTGGGATTGTGGGATTTAGTTTTTTGTCAAGCTTACCTGCTTCATAGAATTCATCTAAATACTCTGGGATATAGTAAGTAGGAGCATTAGGGTAGCCTTGAGGGGGAGTTACTGCACGAATTTTAGCATAAAGTGTTATCATATCATCTTCTAATTCTGTTTGAGCATCACTTCTTGTTGGTGGATATGGTAAATTGAGCGCTGAAGCTTCAGCTCTTCTTTGACTTAAAAAGATAGCTTTTTGCCTAAACTCATCTCTGCTCTCTTTAGTAGAATCTGTATCTCTAGGGTCTTTTATTAGCCCTTTAGCAACTAACCCTTTATCTATTAGTCCATCTTGATAAAGTTCCATGATTACATCACCATAGACATCATATTGTGAAAAATCCATTACCCAATCCACTCCCATTATCTCATCTATATATGGGAGCATACCAAATCTATCAGGCTTTATGCTCTTAGCTAGGGCTCTAAGCTGTTGCTGGCGTAAGGGGTTTTTGCGTATACCGGATATATAGTCAAAATTTTTTACATAACTTTCATAATTTCTTTGTTCCAAAAAATTAGTGCTAGTTGCATCAAGCTGCATTCTTAAGATAAGAGCCTGTATATGTCGTGCGTGAAAACCCATATTATCGCTTGAAAGATACCTAGGATTCCCTAATATCCCTGCGGCTATACCCCATTCTTGTATGTGTAGATAGGATTTTAATGTATCTTTATTCCTATCTACTTGATAAAAGATCTCTTCATATTCTTCATTGATTACTCTGCCTCTCTCATCTACTCCACCAATAGCATCATAAGGTATATCTATGACTGCACTTCTTAATCCACTTCTTATCACTAAGTATTGGTATCTCTCTCTTTTAGTTTGTAAGGATTCATAATAGGCTTTTTCAGCTTTAGTCCAAGGGGCTATAGCTTTTTTTATAGGGTCTTTAAGATATAAATCTCTCCAAGCCTTAAACTCTAAAAGTGTCGATGTCTGTCCTGTTTTAAGGCTTGGGTCTAAATAAATAGGCTTGTAGGATTTATAGGGGGAAGATTCTAAGATAGCATTTGTCTCATTAAGGAGTTTGGTAGCTCTTAATGAATCTTGTTTTAAGAATTCTTCATCTGTTGTAGGAATTTTTTTAACTTCATCATCAAAAATTGTCTGAATATCAAATCTATAATCTTTCAATATCACATTACCATTAGAATCTAGCTCTATATCATTACCAAAGACATCTTTTACTCTCTTAACTGCTTTTTGCTTCTCTTGTGTATTCTCTTTATCATTAAATAAAAACATTTTCTCTCCCTTTCTATAATCAATATAATCTTATCCTAACCATAATCCATCTTCTATAATGATAGTCGTGGCTAGACGACCTATGAATTTAGGGCGTTTCATTTTTTTGCTACTTTCGCTTGTCCCTACATACAACGCTCTAATATTATTCTGCCCTATGGTATTAAGGCATTGCAATAATCTCCTTGCTTTATTTTTATCATCTTTGTAGCTTAATATCTTGCCTTGGTCATTTTTCTTTGGAGTGTTGGTAAAAAAGTAGTCTTTATAATCTGCTAAGATTTCTAGGGCTTCATTATAGGCATCAATAGCTGATACATCATCTTTCTCATTCTCTAAATTCTTAAACTCCTTATACAAACTACTATCTTTTGGCACTTGGTATTTGCGTATATCATTGAGGGATATATGGCTTGTTGTGTTTGTGATATTGCCTGTGCTATCTACACTCTTATGATGAAAGAATGTATAATCTGGCACTTGTTTATTATAGTGTATCTCATAATCTTGCTTATCTTTTGCTGTTCGCTTCTCATCGATGATAAGATAGGATAGGAGTTTTGTAAGCAAGAATTCTTGCAAAACATCGCTTTTGTTTTGTCGTAATAAATAGGCTAGTCCTATATGATGTGTTAGCCCACCTGTGCAAAGCTCTGTGCCATATATCATTGATTGCAAATCAAAAGACATAAATTTGGAATGCACTAACATAGGATAGTAGGTGAGTTCTCTGTCTTTTTTGATTGTTTGGTTCTGGTCATCAAGCTCTAGGAGGCTCTCTTGTCTTTTTAACGCATAGGGTAAATCATAATAAAAGCTATAACGTTTGTGCATAATGCTCTCAAACTCTTTTTGGTATGCCTCATAATTGGTGCTAAAATAATAATTAAGCACAATATCTAGTGCTATATCTACTGCGGTTGCAGCAGTATTGACTTTGAGTGAATAGGCAATCTTATTATAACGAAATTGCTTGATTTGAGAGAAAATCTCTCGTGCTTGAAGTTTGCCTATAAAGTGTGATTGCGCCTTGCCACTGCTATATGTAAAGCAAATTTTATCAATAAGTGCTTTGTCTTTGGGTGAGCTCATAGTTTGCTTTAGATTTTCTTTGATAGCTTGGAGGTTTAATATTTTGGCATTTTTATCAATGTGATCAAGGATAAAAGCAGTTTTTGCTTCAAAATGTGCTATTTGTGCTTGTGTGTGTCTTAGCTCTACTTGGGCAAAGCCTTTGAGGAAATTTTGTTTTTGCTTTTCGTTTTCTGGCTTTAATAACTCTGTGAGTTTTGCTTTCATCTTGTGTGTAATATCTACTTTGTTATTCAATTTTTTTGATGTGTCTTGAACGCCTCCATTAATCTCAATATGCACGCGTATAGTTGTAGGATATGATAAAAATAGCACTCCTCCTATTTCTGTAAGCAATGCCCGATATAAATGCAAAGCAAAATTTGAGCTTTGATTTTTACTTAGAGATTCAAGGGTATTGATAAAAATTGCAATACAATGCTTTGTCGTATTAATCATATCTTCGTGAGCGAAATTCATAAAGGGGCATATTATGCCTAATATCTTATAAAGTGAGTTATAAAATACTTCTTGTGTGTGTTCTTGCTGCACAATCTTTTTGTATTCTTCTCCATATTTTTCGATTTGTGCTAGCTCTTGCTTTAGCTCCTTATCCAAATCAATCCCTATTTCTTGCTGCATTGTCTTATCAAATGCTTTTGCATCGTTATTCGCAATATCAGTATTTATAAATTCTCTAAGATAGTCTAAGAAGTCTTTACTTAGCTCTGTCTCTTGTGGGCTGCTATGTTGCAAGAGTTTTTCTTGTAAAACTTTGGCGATTTGGACATTTTGAGATGGTTGGACTTTATAGTCTGGATATGCTTTGGTGAGATAAAACTCCCAAGTTTCATTTAAACAAGAGACTTTAAGATAATCGCGCTCGTTTGTGAAAAGATAGCCACTACTTGTTGTCTTTTTTGCAATGCTACTTTTCAACGCAAAGCTTGGAAAATGTATCTTAAACACATAGAGTCCATAAAAAAGCGTAAAAATCGCTAATAAAGAATTATCTAAGTTTGTATTGCTATTATGAAAATATTGTAATTGAGTAAGAAAATCTTTAGCTGTTTGCTCTTCTTTTGTAATAATATCCTCAATCTCTTTTGGAGTTTTAAAGAATTGGTTTATATAATCTATACCATAGGATTTTTTTATGTGATTTAATTGAGATGTTTTTTTATTCATTAAATCATACAAGGTCATATTGCCGGGTGAATAATTTGAATAAAAGCTTGCATGATACTGTGTATGTAATTGTTGTAGTTCTTTTTGTGCTTTTTTATAGGATTCGTTATTTTCAAAACTCGCTTTAATCTTATTCATATCCACTCTCACAAATGGCGAAAGCTGCACCATATAAGGCTCATCATCTTTTTTATTGATTTCTATCCTATATGTGCTGTAATCTCTTGTGGTGTTGTAGCTTTTCTTTTCGCCCTCTCTTGAGAGAGTAAGCTCTTGTTTGGTGCGATTGTTTATATCGTCTTTAATTGTATTACCAATGATGTGTTGGGTAATCGTCTCTGTAAGCTTTGCATTATATTTGCTTGGGGCATTGGTGATAATAAGATAATTTTTTGCCATATTTGTAGTGTGATTATTGGGGTATTGAGTGTTTTTGTTAGCACAAATTTCAGCTAATAAGGCAGAGTTTAAATGTGGAGATTCTATATAGGCAAGATGATTGAAGTATCGCACTGCTTGGAGCATATTTGTAAGAAGAGATACGTCTTTGATATTTTGTTGTTTAGTTTCATTTTGGTGTATGTGGAGCATTTGAGCTTTTATACTATTGTGTTGTGTTGTGGGTAGGGTAATTGCTTTTTGAGCTAATAGGTTTGGAATATCTATCATAGGGCTATCAAGCATAAACTCACCCTTAAAGGCGATAGATTGAGTACACGATAATAACGTATTTTCCAAATAAAGATTAAAACCTGATAAGTCAAGAAATTCTATTTTTTTCTTGTCTGTCTCTTGTGTGCTTTCCACAATCAGCATACAAGAGAGTAGTTGTGTGTTTGCAAGCTGTATATACATTGCTAACTCGGTGGCAAGAAACTCTATGATTGGATTTTTGATATAGCTATATTTGTTATTTTTAGCATCTTGATAGTCCATAAGTGATGAAAGCAATACTGCAGATATACCTAGCAATATGATTGCTGCACCTCCACCTGTGGCAATAGTAAGAATCACGCCAAAGATTGTTTTTATGATATTTTTATAATCATCGTTATTCTTATCCTCTAGGGCTTGTTTGATATACTGCTCTAGCTTATTAAAAAGTTGCTCAATATTTGCCTTAGCATCTGCTTTTATCATATCTGCAAACAAGTTAGATTCTATGAGTAATTCCTCAATATGTTTTATTATTGCATTTTTAGGCTTTGCTAGAGAAATTTTATCTATGTTTTCAGGGTCGATGTCATCAAGCATAGTCTCTAGGTCTTTATATTGCTTAGTTGTATTAATCTTTGCAGATTCTTTAATAGAATCTAATAGGGCTTTGATGATGTTATCATTATGATATGTCTCTATGGTAATATGTTTGGGTAGGTTGTAAGGTTGTTTTGTCCCCAAGATTTGTTCTTGACTTAATGCCTCAAAGCTGTAGATTGTCATCTCAATGTTTGTTTGTTGTAGTTTTTTTAGAATTTCTTGCCCTAGATTTTGTGGTGATTGGTTGTCACGCGTAATGAGACTTGCAATATTTGGACAAAGAAATATGATACGTCCTATTGTCTTATGTGTCTTTAAGCCTAATAAATTATTAATTTCTTGTAATAATTCTTCTTTGCTTGAAATTATCATTTAGTCACCTTTTTGCCTAAAAATTTATTCTACCATAAACTTTTTGATTTATCACCCCCCTCATATTTTGGTTTATGTTTTTTGTATTTTTCCAACTCACTTTTAGGCAACTTTACAATTCATTATCACAGAAATCAATATTTTTTTGATTGTTATGGTTTAAAATCTTTCTGCTTTTTACTTGCAATCCTTGCAATACTTCTTAACTATGCGTTCTACTTCTTGTTGATATTCTTTAAGTTCATAAACCATAAGACATTTAAAAGGCTTATATGTGTAATCAATTGTATATTTGCTATTCCATGTGCTAAGATTTTCTACAAGCGTTAAAAATTGTGTGATATTGTCTGGATTCTTATCATCAAAGAACAAGGGCATATTCAACTTTTCTTTAATGATATAATACACATCGCCCTTATCATCAACAAACTTTTTAATGCAGTAGCGAAAGCCTAGCTTTTTTAGTGCATCGACTTTGAGTTCATAGGTAAAGTGTTGTTGTTCTAGTTCATTTCGTTTGCCTTCTTCATTTTTATAGCTCATTTCTCCAAGCCCAAATACGATATTTATGCTAAACAATACGGCTAATATAATTTTTTTCATAAGTTTCCTTTACAATAATTCCCAAAAATAAAGTTTTTTGACAATAACTGTATCTCTACTATCAAGCAAGTAATTAGAATTATCTAAAAACTTTTTATCTTTTCCACTCCACAATGTAATATGTCCATTAGCGTCACCCCACCCACTAATTATCATTGCTACCACTCCATTTTTACTAAATTTTGAAAATTTGCTATTATAAAAAATTATATTTTCTTGTTTAGTTATCATAATTTTAGAATCTTTAAGACTTATTTTACTTACATTCCTTACAATATTTCTTAACTATGCGTTCTACTTCGTCTTGGTATTCTTTGGAATCATAGAGTTTTAGGCAATCAAGCACATAAGGTGATTGGTTGCCGCTATGTTTTACTACGTGTTTCATAATGGTATGAATATATGAATCTAACTCTTTTTCTATGCCTCTATAATCATACATACGATTATAAGTAACAAAAAAATGGGAAAGTAAAAAATACCCACTTTGTATATCATTAGTTATCTTATCATAGCCATTATTAAAGTTATGTTGAGTATTTTCTTGATAATGCCCTATGCAACGTGCAAAGCCTTGCATTTTAGCAAGACCTACGATTGAATCATACATTGTTTGATATCTTTGCATATATTGAGTTTTATAGCTTTTGCAGTTTTTGCAGATAATAAAGTCTATTATTTTAACAACATATTCTTGATACTCTTTAGAATCATATAATTGCATACAAGGGATAAAATAATCTGCGCTTTCTGTTATTGGTTCTTGTAAAAAACTGTTAAGATAATCAACATTATTAGTTTTTTGTATGGAAATTGGAAATCTATTATAAGGTGCATATGCCTGATAATACGACATAAAGGGAATATTAACATTTATGTATCTTTTAATGTATTCAAATGTTACATTGCCTGTTTTATTGGCATTCCAACCATTTTTCATTGACAAAAGTTGTGGATATTGTTGATAAAAGGTTTGTATAAAATCTTGTTCAATAGATAGAGATTGCTCTGTTAATGCTATATCTCGCAACACCTTACCATCACTTTTGAAGGTATTTATGCAATATAGCAACCCCTTTCTTTTCATAGTCTGCAATGTTGTAAGATATTCCTTTTGTGTTAGTTGTATTTTTAATAATGAATGCAGATTCTCTTTGGCGTTCATATGCAAACAAAGTGCTAACAATAAAAGCAATATTTTCATTTTAATTCCCAAAAATGAGCTTCTGTTACGACAGGGTTGTAATATCTGGCATTATTTTGAATAATATATTCTACTAAATAATTGCTACTATCCATAAATCTATCCTTATTCCACAAAGTTGTATGCCCTTGTGCGTCACTAAAGTTGATTCTCATAGTAATAATCCCTTGTTTATTAAGACTTTTCAGCTTATTAAGAAAAATTATATTTTCTTGCTTGGTTGTCATAGTTTTTTGTATTATTTCAGGTGACCCAAACTTAATCCACAAAAATGTTTCCATATCTATGGAACTTGTTATATAGTAATTATTGCTTTTGTCTAATCTATTATAAGTTTCTATTGCATTTTTCATATTTTGCAACATTACCTTATGTCTATCACTCTTTACATTGCTAATTAATGATTCTTTAAGAGGCATACCCCATAATTCAAAGCATAACTTACTCTTACAGCACAAGTATTAACATATTTTGTTTTCTCTCTCTCAAAAGCCCTTTGAATCTTTCCGCCCAAAAAATTATATCTTAATTCTGATTTTATATAATCATCATTCAGGTTTTTTCCAATCTCATTTATTTCTATATACGCCTTGCTTACACTTTCCCATTTAGGTCTTTTAAGATTCAATGTTTTCATTAATTGTTTAGACATAGACTTCTACTTCTCCTATGGCAATATATCTATCCTTTAAAAACATCATGGAGTATAGCCTCATTATTGTTAATTTTTCCCTGCAAACTAAACTTATCACTACTAGTTTTAATAAGCACTCCCACTTCCTCCCCATCCTCATATCCTTGTGTTTTTATGTGTAGATTCACATCTTGTGTATGTCTTGAATCTCCTTGTAATCTTGCCATATCATCACCATAGCTAAAATATATCTCTAGTATCTGCTTTTCTTTGTTTTGATTCTTAGAATCTGTGTTGTTTCCTTGTATTGATACTTGATTCTCTTTTGCTTCTAAGCTCTCTACCTCTTCTCTTTCTTCTATAACATCTCCACTTAACACCTTAAACTTACAAACATTAGTATTGCTTTCTTTATCTTTACTCTCTATCATAGTTATCTAAGCCTAAAGCAAATTCAAAGTGAATCTTTTTTGCTTTAGCTGGAGCTAAAAATACTCTAGTATGATAAAGTAAAAAAGGAGTGTAGGGATTATTTTGTGTATTGGTTTCTTTGTAGTCTTTGTTGTATTCTAATAATTCTTTGAAATATCCTATGCCATAATCTTTTCTTTGTGAATCTAAAGCCTTATAGTCTTTTTGATAGATTTTAGGAATTCTTTTTGGTATTACAAAGATTAAAAAGAAAGTATGGATTCCTAAGTTTAGAGTTACTTCTTTGAATTCATAGTATTTTTGAAATTCTTGCTTTAGAGAATCAAAGAGAATGATTTTATCTTGGTAGAGTGTTTCTTTGATTTCAATATTAGATTCTAAGTTTGAGGGTATTCTACAAGACATTTTATTTGCAATCCTTGCAGTATTTCTCTACTATGCGTTCTACTTCAAACTGATAGCCTGACCCATATCCTGTGCCATAATAAAACATTTTTATACAACCTTTAAAATTTTTATAACCTAATTTTGGATTATTATCATTAATGTCATAAAATTCTTTTTCTGTATCAATATATTGCTTTAACTCATTAAATGCAGATTTTGAATCCATTATTTTTATCTTATGCCTAGTGGGGTCAAGCGATAAATTATCAAGTTCTTTTTTAATCTCGCTTTCATCATCTATACCCATACAATATGCCAATCCTAACCAACCCAGCTCTGCGACTTTTCTGTAAGAATCCAAAAACTCCTCTGCATTTGCAATGCAAAAACAAAAAAATGGTGTAATACAAAATAAGGCTATCTTTTTCATTACTCACCCTTTTAATTCCCAAAACTGAAAATCCACCACATTATGGTTACCAATTAAATAATTTTCGCTAATCTCAAAGTCCTCAAAGTGTTTATCTTTTCCATTCCACAAAGTCGTATGTCCTTTTTCACTTCGCATACTTACCCTTTCTCTGTATCATATCCTCATATTCTTGAGAATTATACATATTCAGGCAGGCTACAAAATACCAATTCTTAGGATAAAGTTCAGGATATTTAAAATGTGGTATATAGCTATTGATATTGGTTGTAATAAAATCGATAAATCTTTTCTTATCATCTGGGTCAGCTAACTCAATCACGCCAAATAACCTATCAGCATTGACTATTTCATTTGGTAAATCTTTGTAAAATTCTTTTAAGCAAAGAGTGAATCCAAGATTTTTCCTACTTATAAATCTATGTTTATCCCATTCTGTATCACTAGATTCACTGCCCAATAAACAACAAACTATCGCTATTGTCATTACAGCATATCTCAATCCAACCTCCTTTATTTTAGTTCCCAAAAATAAAGCTCTGTTACAATAGCATTTCCGTATAATAAATAATTATTGTATAAATTTTCATCATAATCCAAGAATACTTTATTCAGTTCATTTGCTCCATCCCAAAGCGTGATATGCCCTCCAGCATCACTCCACCCACTAATTATCATTGCTACTACTCCACTTTTATCAAACTTTGAAAATTCGTTGTTGTAAAAATCGATGTTTTCCTGCTTGGTTTTCATAATTTTAGGATTATATGGTTCATCTGCGTTACCCCAAACACTTTTTAACTGAAGGAATTGTCGTATTTCTTTTACTCTCATAAAGTAATTATTATTGGCCTTATCCCCAAGAATTAAAGCGTTTTGAAAAGCAATCGGTCTGCTTGTTATTTGTTGTCTTGATATATATTTATTAAGTGGCATACCCCCATAATTTAGTGCATAACTCAATTTAAAAGCACAGGTGTTTATATAAGATTCAGAATCTCTATTAAATTCACGCAAGGCTTGTCCTCCTACTTTCTCATACCGCTTTTGTGCTTGGACGGTAGCCCTTAACGTAATATCTTGCAATCTTTCCATATTTTCCGCTCTGTAAGTCGTTTTATATTTTCGCAAACTTCAGCATTTTTACAATATTTCTTTGCTATATTCTCTATCTCATCTTGATACACGCTAGAATTGTACATTAAAAAACAATTATGAAATAATTGTGCCTTTTCATCATATTTTCTTTTAGGCTTTACAAATTCTATTTTTTGAGTATTGATAAGCATTTTTATTTCATTGATTACATCATTGCGTTTAGAATCATCAAAACCAAACCACAATATTGCTTCATCATAAAGCTTTTCTATATCGTATCCCAAGCAATACCCTACTCCCAATGACCTTAGAGCATCTATGTATTCCCTTGCTTTCAGTAAATGCAACTGAAGCGACATATTATACCTATCGCTACTGCTATACACACAAGAAAGACAGAAGCACAATGCAACAAGAACTTTTTTCATAACAAATCCCAAAAATATAATTCTTTGATAATGTAATTTGTTCCATCTAAGAAATTATAATAATTAAATTCTACATCGACAAAATTACTTTCATTCCATAGTGTTGTGTGTCTTAGCCCATCTGTGCCAATCATTGCTACAATGCCTTTTCTTTTAATGGATTGCAATTCTTTAAAAAACTTTTGATTTTCAGCTTTTGAGGTCATATTGTGGTAAAAATCCTCAGAGCAACCACATTGAATCTTGTCTTTTACTTGATTATAAGTGGATTTAGTCCAAGATAACGCTTTCCAATTTAATTTTAGAAGTTCGATAATGTCAAATACACCCAAATAGTAAGTGTGGTTATCTTTACCTTTGTAGCCTCTGCCTACAACTTGCTTTTTCATATTTTTAATAGGGTGGGTGCTATAATTCAAGGCATAGCTAATACGCAAGGCACAGGTGTTGTAATATTTATCCATATCACTTATGAATTGTGCGTAAGCATTTCCACCTACCGTTTCATATTTCTTTTTAATTAAAGTTAAAGAGTATATTTCGTCAGATTCCTCTTTATTACCTGTTTCAGCATAATGTTTCTTATACGCTTCTTCTGCTTCTATGCGTCCAACTATATTTATCTCCCTATACGCACTTTCTACACTTACAAAATCTGGTCTTTGAATCCTAATTGTTATCTCTTTATCACCACATTTTACTCTACACACATTTGTATCTAACATCACTTATCCTTTGAGCTTAACACATTCATAATTATAGCTTGATTATCTTGTATTATGCCACTTACACTAAGCTTTTTCCCTTGAATCTCCAATGTTGTATGTATCTCCTCCCCATTGCTATACCCTTGTGTTTTTATATGCAAATTCACATCTTGTGTGTGTCTTGAATCTCCTTGTAATCTCGTCATATCATCACCATAACTAAAATATATCTCTAGTATTTGTTTGTCTTTGTTTTCTTGTGTTGCTTTGGAATCTTTGCTTTCTGTATTTATATTTGTTTGCACGGGATTTGCTTGTGTATCTTTGTTTTCTGTCTCCTCTCTAAATCCCCAATGCTTCTCTTCATGCCCTCCATTGATAACTTGAAGTGTGAGTAGAGAATCTATGATTTGTTGTGTTTGCTCTCTATCAGATTCTATCACACTATCTAATCCACTTGCTAATTGCAACTCTAGTCTTTGTGCTTTATAAGGTGTGTGTAATGTAAGGATAGTAGCATTGCTAGGATAAGAATCTAATCCCGCCTGCATAGAATCTGCTATCTTAAGTGTTGTAAAAGTGCAATATTCATAGAGATAGTTATATTTCCCTATGCCATAGTCTTTATGTTCATAGTTTTTATAAGGCTCTTTATAGACTTTTGGAATCCTTTGAGGGATAAGAAGTATGAGAATAAGGACATTAGAATCTAATTGTAAGGATAGATATTGATAAAGATAGTCTTTGGCATAAGTTTGTTTTAAGCTAGAGTAGATTTTAGAGAGTATATCTTGCAGATTAGAATCTAAACTACTATCATTTAATGTTCCTGTATCTAATGTTTTTGTATCTTTAGCTATATCAATATTAAGGGCATCTAGTGGTGTATCATTGTTAGATTCTATAATACTATCATCAAGCTTTATTCTATATATAGGAAGATTATCTTTTTGAGAAGGATAGATTTTATAGTGTAATCTTAGTATAGGTTTATGAAATTCTATTTGTGTCTTTAAAGCTTCTTTGTCTATATTCTTAGTATGAGTAGGACTAGGTGCATTGATTTTATAACTATTAGGTTTAGGTGTGCAAATAAGAGGAAAGCCTTTATCAGAGAATACTCCAGAGCTTACTAAATCCTGCATTATAGGATAATCATCATTAAATTTTTTTAATCCTCTTGCACTAGGGAGTATTACAGATACAGAGGCACAAGGAGTAGGCACTCCTGCTATATTATTAGCGCAACCTATGATAGAGCTATGTAATAAATCAGATTCTAAGACTAATGGAATACCTTTGGAAGTAAAAGGTTTGCCTTTATTACTCTTTAGCTTTACTACTCCATTATGAGGACATTTAATTTCATCATCTTCTAGTATTGGGTGAAGCATTGCGGTGCTTGTTAGAGAATCTATGGGGTTAGAATCTCTTTGTATCTGCTCTCTTTGTATTTGTTCTTTTTCTAGTATTTCTTTAGATTCTTTAGAGTTACATTCTAACTTAATGTTAAGGCTAGAATCTAGGAGAGAGTAATGTAAGAGTGTTAGGGTATTGCTACCTAGAAATACTTGGAGGGTTTGAGTAAAGCTCTCTTTAGAATCTTTTGAATCATAATCTATTTCGCCGATTAAGTGATAAATAGGCTTAAGAGTATCTAAGCCTAGATTATTATCTTTAGAATCTAATTCGCCAAAGAAGCATTCGTTATAAGGTTTGTTAGATT
Source organism: Helicobacter fennelliae (assembly GCF_900451005.1). Classification (NCBI taxonomy): domain Bacteria; kingdom Pseudomonadati; phylum Campylobacterota; class Epsilonproteobacteria; order Campylobacterales; family Helicobacteraceae; genus Helicobacter; species Helicobacter fennelliae. The sequence goes on along the minus strand of NZ_UGIB01000001.1, from coordinate 859,526 downwards.
CAGAGCCGCCTAGTAAATGGACACCTTGAAAATGTATATCAGTATAGCCCTCTTTTTGTAGCTCTATGACATCTAGTATGGCATTATTTTTTCTTTCGATAAATGGTTTAGGCATTGTGTGTTTCCTTAGATTCTAATATATCTCTATAATCCCCAATACTTCTATCTTGCCCAGCGTATCTTTCTAAGAAAGATTGGATATACACTCCTTTGCTTTCTTTTGCAATATGAGGCACATTGTAATGTGGAATCTTAGCAAAAATAATAGGCTGTTGCCTATCCATAGCTAAATTATAGGACTTTTGTATTATCTCATCATCACTAGCAAAGTCAAAATCTTGATAGATAAAATCACTTTGTGAATCTGCTTTAACAAATCTTTGTTTGCCATTAAGCTCTTTTACGCAAAGCAAGGCAACATCACACATAAGATTGTTATCGTATTGCAATACATCTTGAAAATACGCATTGATACATAAGCCTGTGTTGATACGCATAGCTATATCATCTGCGATATTTTCTATTGCATTATCTCTTGGTAATGGCTCTATCTTATGCTCTCCTAAACGATTAAGCTTTGTATCGTCTAAAAGACTACTATGTAAAGTGCTATAACAATATGTGCTAAAAGCCCTCAAGCCTTTCTCACAATCCCAAGTGGAATCTATCTGACATAAGGTAGCGTAGTTTTGGTAGAAAATGGCTATATCCAAAAGTGATTGCAGCATTGAAGTTTCTTGTGTGTTAAATTGTTTTGAATGTTTTTTTATTACATCATAAGCTCCTTGCGGAGTCCAAGTAACATTATCCCACCAATTTAATCTATTACCAAAAAGAATTTTAAGCTTATCTATTACAAAATCTACACACGAACGACCTATAAGTGCGTAGAATCTAAATTGATTATCATTGCTTACAAAAGAAAAGCCACCTCTTAAGTCATCATCTGAAATAAGCACATCTTCTAATACCTTGCTTGCCACTTCTATATACTTCTCATTTGGTATTTTGATAGCATAGGCGTGTTCACTTTGGAAAGTGCTTAATGGGCGAATGCCCTTAAGAATATGTCCTTTACTAAAGGAATATGTGCTTAATTCATTATCCTCTAAGTTCTTATCACTATTTTTTGATTGTTTTTCTTTGTCAGTATTATTATTTTCCCCTCTTTCATACTCATAGTGATTATTTTGAAAGACTTTGCCCCCTCTTTCCCTATCTCCATAGCTAGAAGTCCTTAAGGGGGCAGAACTATAAGGAGCAAAGCCAAAGAATCCCTCTATGTCATATATGTTACTTACATTGCTTTGGATAAATTTTGCTAGAGAATCTTTATAAGCTTGATAATGATAGAGTGTTTTACCTTTAAAGTATTGCTTTGCTGGAAGCGTTATGTCCTTATAGCCTCGTCTAAAGAATAGATAATTTTCATCAAAAACCTTTGTTTGCCCTGTCCATTTTGCTCTATTTGTTTCATTGTTTTCATATTCTTGCGTAAGGTTATTTATAAGTTCTATTTGTGTGGTTTTACTATGTTGTTCTAGTTCAGATTCTACTATATATTTTTTCTTTAATTCATCACTTAATGTGCCTTTAAAGTTCTCATTAACAAGCTGATATTCTTTTTTAAGTCCTAAAAAGACATGCGAGATTTTTCCTTCATTCCAACCCCAAGTATCTACATATACTCCTAGAGTGTAGTATTTTTGATAAAGCTTATCTGACATTGTTATCTTTCCTTGCAAATTCAATCCTCGCATGTTCTCCAAGCCTTACATCATTTTTTGTGCCAATATTGCGTTGTTCTTTAAAAGCCATAGTTAAGAATAAATCTTTTTTGGGGGTCTCTTTTTTGCACTTTAAAAACTTCTCACTTGTCGGGCTTCCTTTAGTAAAAAAGATAAATTCTGTCCAATACCGGTCGTACGCATAACCAAGAACCATTTGATAAACAATCCTAGAACTCTCATGCTCTGGGTAAGTTCGGAAATCCTTATGAAGACTCATGCGATACTCATAAAGACTTTTTGATACAGGGACATACCTATAAGAAAAAAAATAGTATCCTATCTCAGCATACAAGGCTTTCATTTTTTCAAACTCCTCTTGTGTGATAGGTCTTGCATACACTACCTTGCCTATATTTTCTTTACACAACCTCTCATATTCTTTATATTCACTATCCCATTGTTTAGGGATAAAAGCTCGATAGCTTGTGGGATAATAGATAGAGCAACCACTGGCTAGATACACAAAAAATATTATAAAGATTCCTAGCGCAATATAGAGCATTTTCTTACACTTTGTCTTGAAGTTTTTAACTTGCATTTGCTGTCCTGTTTTTAGGTATTATATCAAATGTATTTGGGATTAGATTCTGTAGAAATATAGTATTAGCACAGCTATTGTATTTTAGATAATGTCGATACAAATCTTCTTGCATGTTTATTTGTATATCATTACATTTTACTTTCTCTCTTTTTAATCCTAGAAATACATGAGGATTTCCCTCACTACCCATCATAAAGCCCCAGTCATTCACATAGATTCCTAGACTATATGTTATGTTGTAGTGCTTATGTTGTATTGTCATTGTGTATCCTCTCTTTCATCTTGGAATATCAAATCTTTTAAGTCTGCTTGTTTGCGTGTAAAATATGTAGCAATCTGCTCCAAAAATTCTATATCTTGTTTCTCGCCCTTTGATTGCAATGTATGCAAGGAGGCAATGGGGTCTGCCGCATAAAAATAGTCATCTTCCTTGTAGGTTTTGCAATATATTTTACGTTCGTTCGGAGGACCCCAAGTAAGATATGGACTTTGCCTCCAGCCTGTATGATACCTCACGCCCGTAATGAAATACGCATATATCTCTCCATTTTGAGAATCTATAAGAGCATATACATAAGCATAAGTATGACTCATCTTTATCTCGGCATACAGGAGATATATGTAAGGCTTAAGAAATATGAAATGTTTTTGGGGAAGAATAAGCTTTTTATTGCTTGCTTCATTAGATAAAAGTTCGTAACTACGATATAAGACTATTTGGTCTCCTTTAGCAAGACGTACAAAACCATTGGGCTTTTCATCAAGCCACAATCTATCCCAACCAGACTCCCAAGGAATATTATTTGTAGGAGTCTTTATGGAGCTATTTTTAAACCCTGTTTTTTGCATAGTCGTATAGTAATCTTGTATGTATTGTGGAATCGGGCGAGAATAGATAATGCCTTTCTTAGAAGCCTCACACAACCTCTCATATTCTTTATATTCACTATCCCATTGTTTAGGGATAAATGCCCGAGGGCTTGTAGGATAATAGATAGAGCAACCACTGGCTAGATACACAAAGAGCAGCACAACAATTCCTGCTATAATATGGAGCATTTTCTTACACTTTGAGCTTTTAACTTGCATTTATTGCCTTGTTTTTAGGTATTATACATTGATTTGTAGAGAATGTCTTAGAATCTGATGTTAATGTATTATTAGCACAGCCTATGATAGAGCTATGTAATAAATCAGATTCTAAAACCATAGGAATACCTTTAGATTTAAAAGGTTTGCCTTTATTACTCTTTAGCTTTACTACTCCATTATGAGGACATTTTATTTCATTATCTTCTAGTAGAGGGTGAAGCATAGCTAAGCTTAAAGGTTTTAATTGTTCAGGTTGTTTTTGTTGTTTTGTTTTGGCTTTAGCTTGTTGTTGTTTGGCTTTAGATTCTTTGTTTGTTAATGTGAGTTTAATATTTAGAGTAGAATCTAAGAGAGAGTAGTTTAAAAGAGTAAGAGTAGAAGAGTTTAAAAAGATAGTAAGTGTGCCTAGATTATTTTCTTCATCTTTGGGGGAGAAGTGATAGATAGGAAGAGATTCGTCTAATCCTGTGTTAGACTTAGAATCTAATTTGCCAAAGAAAAAGGGATTAGATTGTATTTCAGATGAGCCTGTGAGAAGGGTGGAATAAAAAAAGAGAGAGGGCTTATAGGATTGTAATTCCTCTATGCTTTCTTGTAGATTTAATTCTTGTTTGATTTGTTCATAGATTGTATCACAATCAATGAAATCTTTATCGTTGGCAAAGAGATATAACTCTTTTGTTTGTGTATCTATATAAATGGTAGAGCTCATAGGGTTAAATGTAGCCTGTATTTCACTATTTTGATTAGCAAGATACAAGCTTTTGCATTCTTCATCATAAAGTAAATTAATTATTTGTTTTTCTTTAGCATTGAAAAATTCTTCGTTATCATCAGATAAGACAATATTGGCAAAATTGGATTTATAAGTATAAGTTTTATAGATATTTTCTTTTTCTAATATATCTTGATTTTCTTTGTCTTCTATACAAAAAGGTAAGGCTTTATAGAGCGTTCTGTATTTATTCATTTATGCTCCTTTTAGCAAACATTTCATATCATTTTTATCTACAATTTTAGTATAAATCTCAAGAGCAAGTAAAAGTAAAAAGGTATTCATTGTATCATTCTTGCTTAGCTCTTTCTTTATAACTCTCTCTTTTATATCCTCCATTTGTATCACTTCACTTTTTCCATTGAAATCGTATTCATATCTTTGTGCCATTTTTTTAGGATTATGAACAAAAATATGTAAAATTTCTTGTTGATACACACTAAGATAGTTATCATTTTTGCTTGTCTTTGTAATAGTTGTTGCATTTGTTATAAGCTTATTGCCATATATTAATTCCATAAGCAGTTTAGAATAGGAGTTAAGATAATCTAGTGCTTTTTCTATACTTTGGCTAAGTTGTATTTTGGCTTGATTACTTGGGGATTGCAGGAGATAATTATAAAAATACAATATTTGTAAGATACTTTCCAAGAAATGACTTGTCGCTACATAACTTGTTTCTAGCTCTCCTACATAGAGTAAATGTAGCCTTTGTGTGTTTTTATAATCTAGTTTATCTATAATATTTAATCCATACTTATATCCTAAATCAGAAATCACAGATATTGAGGGTTCTAGGGTTTGTTTCCATTCTCTTGCAAAAGATTCTTCTTTAGGTAGAGGATTTTTTATAGTTTCTATATGATGCACTTCTATTTTTGTTTGTGCTTTAGAGAGTTCTTTTGCATTTATCGCAAGATTCTCAATCTCCTCTTCTCCTATTTCTTGTTTAAGTGTATCTGCATATTCTGTATAATTTTCTAAAGTATCATTGGGATTACAAGTATGGACACATTTATCAATTATTTTTCTTGTAAAGCCTAAAAGATTAAAAAGTTTTTTTGCACATTTGACAATGAGTTTGCCTACAAGCCTTATAACTCTTATGGCAATATTTAAAAGACTAGCTAGTATTCCTCCAAATCCCGGCGCATTAAAAGTATAGAGTTTATGGATAGCTTCTGTTTTGTGGCATAGACAAAAGGCTTGTGCAAGATGTCCTCCTAAAGAATGCCCTACTACATTAAGCTTATAGATAGAATCCTTTATATCTTTTTCAATAGTTTTTAAGACTTCTTTTTTAAATTTTACTAAAGAAATGATTTGAGGGATAGCAACTCCAATAGCAATAGAGCCATCAGTTAAAACTATATCTTTAAAAAGTTCTGCCCCTCTTATTTCTGTGCCGCGAAAGGCTAAAAGATAAGTGTCTTTAGAATCTTTAGCTAAATGGTCTTTAAAGAGTGTGTGAGAATATCCACTCATAGAAGTATTAAGTTGATGATGGAGTATCTCAAAGCGAGAAGTGAAATATTTAGTGCGAGGGGAGAGGTGGTAGGTAAGGTCTTTGTTTGCGTCTTGTTGGGATTTATTGATAGCGACTAGGATTTTTTGTTGGGTGGCTTTTGAGTCTTCTTTATCCCTATCAATAAAACTTTGGATTTCATTGTTGATTTTTACAGAATCGTTTTCACTAGGCTTAAAGATTTTTATATCTTTACTAAATCTAGCCTCTATAGCTAAAGCATAAGCAGTGGGTTGTCTTAACTCTCTTTGATTTTTCTCTATAAAATTTTTAATTCTCTCATCTTTTAAATGCTTGTCTTGTATCTCATATCCTAGATGTATCCCATCAGCATATATCCATCTAGCAGGAGGTCTTACTTTAGGATTAGGATTGTTTGCTTTCATAGTATCTAAGAAAGTATCAATTTCTTCATTATTATCTATATAGTGCAACATAGCATAACTTGCATCTGCTATATCTGCATAGTCTTTAGCATGCTCTATGAAGTCTTTGGGCGTCATTCTCGTTCCCCTTTTCTTATCTCATCACTTTTTATAAATTTACCATTTTCTAGGTAAAAGATATTACCACCTGCTATACCAACAGAATAACGATTTGTAAGCCTAAACCCTGCTCCCTCATCACCATAGAGTCCATAAGTGGTTATGGTATCATAGATGTAGGTATAGAATGTTATAGGTATTACTTTATTATTTTTATCAACATAATAACTTGATACAGATAAACCTTTATGAAGTATGTTATATGCTTCTTCCCCCGTATATTCTTTGATTTTTTCCTTATAAGGACTTAAATCTGTTCTTTCATATTCTTGCACTGAAAGCCCTTTAGCAAAATATTTGCAACCATTAGAAAGGATTTGAGGGAATTTATTATTGAGGTATGTAAAATCCACAAAATGTGTTTCATTCCCTACTTGTATATATTCCCCTAAATATTTTCCTCTATATTCTTTCTTTTCCTTTTCCCTCTGTATTATCTCATCTCTTAGTTTTTTATCAAAGACATAGATTCCGCCATATTCCTCTGCTATTCTTACTTTTTCTTTATCAGCTGAACTTGTTCGAATCAACCCACAAGAAGTAATAATGACTAAAGTTATAAGACTAATAAAAATTAAGATAAAGTATTTCATTATTTGTCCTTTTCTGTAATTATATAATTAAATCTTGCATTATAGGATAATCATCATTATGTTTCTTTAGTCCTCTAGCACTAGGAAGTATGAATGCTACTTGTGTGCAAGGTCCTCCACTTATATGAGGATTAGGACAACCTACAATAGAGCTATAGAGTAAATCTGTTTCTAATATAAAAGGGATATTCTTATCTGTAATGCTTTTACCCTTATTAGATTGTAATTGCACTACTCCATTATGAGGACATTTTATTTCATTATCTTCTAGTAGAGGGTGAAGCATTGCAGTGCTTAAAGGTTTTAATTGTTCAGGTTGTGTTTGTTGTTTTGTTTTGGCTAATAATTCTCCAGTCATTAATGCGTCCCCTAAATTTTTATGATTAGAGCAGAATCCAACATAAAAAACAATAAAATTACTTAATTTGGAAATATAAAAATTTACTCATACATTTTAATACACATTAAATGATATTTTTTATTAAGATTCCCTAATGCTAATCCCCAACTAAGTTTTGCTACACTTTCATCACCTAGAATAAAATTCATTTTTTCATTATGGTTAATACGCAAATACAAGTCAATACAAAATTGATGATTGGTAAGAAATAGTATGCTCTCTTTGAGTTCTTCGTGTTTATTTTGATTGGGTAAATATTCTATGGCTCTATGGTATTCAATGTCTTTGATATAAATACCTATCTTGCTCTGATAAGAGAGGAATTTACTCCCTAAAATAAAATTTTTACCTAAAACATCATTTTTAATACCTAATTTATTTTTTTGAGAAGGAGCGATGAAAATCTGATGTGGGAGATTTTCAATGATATATAATTTATTATGCAAATTAAAATTACTTTGCAATACTTTTTCTATATAATATTTAGGACGAGAGGCACTTAAAAGCAAAGGTGCAAAAGGCAAATAATTTTTAGCAATTTCTCTATCATTAATGCCCAATATAGAAAATAAAATCTTTGAAATAGAATCACTAAAATCTTTTTTGAAACTTCTAGAATAATTTTTCAAATTCGCGCTTTCAAAAAAGAGCCAAAGAATATAATGATTAAAAAAATCAAAGAATAATGTCCATCCAGAGCCTCCATCTTCATTCCTTGAGAGCTTATCAAGCATATAAGAGGGTAGTTGTGATGTATTGCCTTGCAATCCCATAAAATTTACCATTATTTCAATCAAAAACTCTTTATTTTCTTCAATGTATTCAATCTCTTTATGAGGGTGTTTGAGGCTTTTATTGGTTCTTAAAAAAATGTCCCTTTTGTCGTATTTTTTAAGAAGCTTATAAAGAAGCTTATGGAAAGTAAAATAAGTCGTATTGTTCATAAAGAAACTTTTTTGCCGCGAGTAGCTGGATAATACAAAATCTCTTTGCTATCCAAGCATTTTATCTTTAATTCGCAAAAAGAATTAATGCTTACAAAAGAAGCAAAAAATTTAGATATTATAAGCCCTAATTTATAAACTTCTCCCAAAGAATAAAAATTAGAATCCTTAATGCCCATTATACAGAGTGTTCCCTTTTTTGTAATGTATTCATCAACGAGGTAAGTCGATTTAGATTCTATATATGCAATAGAATTTTTTAAACGCTTATAAGTTTCTTCATTCTCCTTGTCATTGACAAAACTATAACTTTCTAATACTCCAAAAAATGAAGTTGTATTAAGAATACTTTGATAATTAAAAGAGAGTATAGATACAAGCTTCCAAAGTAAATGCCCATCAACGCTATATTCTCTCATCATACTTGGGATTTTAATATTTTTAGTGGATATATCCTCAAAATTAATATGTCTTATATCGCCTATCTTAAGCTTAGAGGGTAAATTCTTATTACAACACAAAGCATCAATGGTAATTATCTCATTGTAAGAATGCTCTGAAAAAAAAGAAATTTCTTTGTATGTTTCACCTTTAGAATTTTTTTTAACATTTATACTATAAAATTCATTTTGATTGTCTTTTAAAAACTCAAAACGTTCAAAACTCTTATAATTTTTAAGAATCCTTCTTCCACTATCACTATTGTGAGCTTTGACTTGATTAATCTTGATAATTTCATAAGAATCTAAATGCACCCTATCTACAAAAATCCTATATCCATCTTTGGTATGGTCATTAATAATTGATTCTGCATTTTTGGGAAAAATATTCACAATAGGCGTAATGCTTAAAGAAAATAAATCTGCTCTGACGATGCAATTCTTTGGAAAAATTTTATTGAACTTAAATTGAATACTCAAATTTGAGCCTTGACAATCCTTTAAAATATCTAAACCCTGTATTCTTATAAAATTAAATTTTTCAGGGATAAAAAAATACTCCCTAAGCAAAGAAAAAGCCTCAAACCCTAAATCATCATAATTTAAACAACTTTCATTTGGTTCAAGCCCTATTGTTTTAATGTTGCAAGAATTAAGCTTAAACTTTTCAGAAGTATCACAAGAAATGATTTTTACCTCCTCCAAATAAAGGTGAATGAATAAAAGTAAAGTTGCGGAAGTGTAGATGTCATCTCCAAGATATAAATTTAAACAATCTAATCCTATATCACAAATTTTTAAATCAGGCTTATTAACCTTTAACCTTAAATCCATTGTGTGATATTGTTTTTCACTGCTCATAAACACTTCATCAATATCTAAAGGGTAGAGATAAACATCATAAATCGTTCTAAACTCACACTCAATTTGTTCTATGGTTATAGACTGAAGGCGACTTCCTTTTGGAACAATAATCTTATTTTTTTTACTATCTTTATTTAAAAGAAACTCTTGCATACACAAAGAAGGTAGTGGATTAGTATAATTAGGAGAGACTACATTCAACAAAGATTCTGCTATGTATGGAATATTTTGTTCCATTTCCTGATGAATTTTAGAAGTCAAAATAGCAAGATTTTCAATAATTCTCTCAATATCTGGGTCTTTACTATCAAGAGCTAAAAATGGTGCGAGTTTTGGAAATTTTTTGACAAAATATTCTCTTGTTTGATAGAGATAGGAAAGCTCTTTTTGGTAGTAAAATACATCTTCATTATTCACTAAAAGACCTCACAATATCTATCATTTTTAAAAATAATTTCTAAACTAAATTCTTTAAAATGGTCTTGAAAAAAATTGCATTGCAAAAAGAATGAAATTTGCCAAGGCGTCAAAGAATTGTCATAACGAATAGATAAGATTCTAATTCTCCGCTCATATTTGCTTATAAGGAAATGAATCTCTTTAGCCATTTTGAAGCATAAATCACTTGCGTTTAAATTAAATTCTACAACATTTGACAAACCCAAATCATTAGCTATAATACAATCATCTAACTTGGTATTAAGTAAAGCTTGAATGTTGGTCTTAATATCCTCAAATTCGTTTTGATAAAAAGGAATATTTTGACACTGATCGTCTAACTGATGAATGATCTTGCCAAGCAATGACATCTTCACTCTTTATCAAGTTTGCCCACTAATGAAAGTTCGAAATTTCCGCCCATATATTTAAAATGAGGGCGAACACTAAGCCCTATCTTATACCATCCCGGCTCTCCAGCCACATTATCCACTTTGATCTGAGCTCCTCTAAATGGTCTCCTACTTCGGACTTCAGCAGGAGGATTTTCTTGGTCTGAAATATATTGTCTTACCCATTCGTTGAGTCCGTTTTCAATATCAGTTCTTTCTTTCCAACTACCTATTTCTTCTCTTTGTAAAACCTTAAGATAATGTGCTAATCTTGATATAAGGAATATATAAGGAAGCTGTGTTCCCAATCGATAATTCGTTTCTGCTTCCTTTCCCTCAGGTGTATTTGGAAATACTTTAGGTTTTAAAGCTGAATTTGCAGAGAAAAAAGCTGCATTATTACTATCTCTTCTTAAAGTCAAAGCAATAAACCCTGCTTCAGCAAGCTCATATTCTCTTCTATCTGTAATAAGCACTTCGGTTGGAATCTTGGATTGCATAGTGCCAAAACTCTCGTAAAGATAAGTAGGTAAATCTTTCACGCTCCCTCCACTTTTTGGACCTATAATACTTCCACACCATCTATATTTTGCAAAACTTTCAGTTAATCTTGTAGCAAAGGCATAAGCTGAATTGCCCCATAATAAATGATTATGTGAATTATGAACATTTTCTTTATAATTAAAAGTTTTGATAGGATTTTCTTCTGGACTATAAGGAGAGCGTGTTAAAAATCTTGTTACCATAAGCCCTATATATTTTGAATCTTCATTTTCTCTAAAGGTTCTCCATCTAGTGTATTGAGGACCTTGAAGCAAACCTCCTAAATCTTGAATATTTGCTAACTCTGAATAATTCTCTAACCCAAAAAAACTAGGAGCACAAGAGGTTAAAAATGGCGAATGGCTCATTGCAGCAATACTTGCCATTTTATTTAAAAAAGTCATATCTGGGCTATTGGTGCTAAGCTGATAATCGCCTATGATAGCACCAACAGGCTCTCCACCAAATTGTCCATATTCTGAAGAATAAATATTTTTATAAATGACACTTTGGGTAATATCAGGATTGTTCTCAAAATCTTCTAAAGCTTCTTCTTTGGTTACATCAAAAAGGTTGATTTTAATATTTTCATTAAAATCTGTTCTTTCTACTAAGAAATATAAGCCTCTCCATACAGACTCTAGTTTTTGGAAATCCTCATTGTGCAAAATCTCGTCCATTTGCTTAGATACTAAATCATCAATATGTGCTATCATCTCATCTAAAGCAAATTTATTGATTTTATCTTCTACATCATCATTCTCAACAATAGCAGAGATAAATTCGGCAACACCTCTTTTAGCTATACTATAACTTTCATCATTTTTTAAATACTTACTTTTTTCCATAATGCTTTCAATAATAGGTGTATCAACCACTTTATCGCTTGACATTTTCTCTCCTATTCTTTGACTTCTTCTTTAATTTCTAAAAGCAATTTCTCTTTTGTTTTTTTATCTTTTAAAGCGGTTAAAACTGCTTTTCTAAAATCTGGAATATTACCCATAGGTCCTTTTAAAGCCACTAAAGCCTCTCTTAGTTGTATGAGTTTATTAAGCTCTGGAATTTGCTTTGCTATACTATCTGGGGAAAAGTCTTTCATACTAGAAATTTTAAGATTAATACTTAGCTCTTCTGCTCCTGTGCCCAAGGTGTTCTTAACACTAAATTTAGAACTAATATCCAATTTCTGCATTACCTGACTAAAATTTACCTTATTAATTTGTAAAATCTCTCGCTCTTCCAAAGGTAATTTATCAGCTCCTCCTGTCAAATTTGTCATTACCATCAATTTTAAGGGTAACTCAACATCTGCTTCTTGTCCATTCGTTTTTGCTTTGTATGTGATATTAATACGCTCTTTTGGAGCACTAGAACCATCAGACATTGTTCAAATCCTTTCTGTTTTAAAACTTTCTCAATTTTAAGATACATTATAACTAAAACTATGTAAAAATTTAGCTAAATTTTTACATTTTTTCACTTTTTATTTTAATTTTTGAATAATCTTCTAATAAATAATCCTTTAGTAATGTTTTCTCCATTAAATCTTTGATTTGGATATAAAGTATCCTAGCATTATTTGGCATATTTTTCTCCTCAAAAAGTTTAGCCATCTCAATTAAAGCATTTATATGTGCAAATAGAGAGTTATTACTATTTTGAGTATTCATATCTAATAAAATTTCATCTATATTATTTTGCCTGTCCTTATTTGCTTTAGGCTTTATACAATTAAAATCTATGCCTTGCTTCAAAAAATAATTAAAAACTTGCTCTTCACACATAGATTCGCCATTGCTAAACTTAAGATTAGAAATCTCCTTAAATTTAATAAGGAACTCTCTAGTTAAAGTATTAAGCAATTTGGAAGCATTTGTTTTTTTACGCTTGTATAAAAATTCACAAAAAAACTTTAAGCCCTCTATCCAAAAAGGATTTAACACAAGATTTGACATAAAACACTTAATGTGTTCTAATTCATCAAAATTATTTTCAAGCAAAATTTGTATTAAATTTTTATCTGGATACTTAATTTGAGTAATACTTTCACTATCGACAGGAAGGGTTCTAATCCTCCCCCACATTGCTTCAACAAACATAGCATAAGCATTAAGATTATCTTTATTTTTTTCCAAAAGCTCGAAAGCTAAATGGTTGAAAAATATTCTATATTCTCTATCATTTAAGGAATTGGTATTTGGGTTTTGAGTATGAAATTCAACTTGTTTTATAGTTGATGATATAACTTCACTTTTTTGTATCTCCTGTTTAACTTGAATCTCTTTAAAATCGCACTCTAAAATTTTCCCTAAAATCCTGAATGTATGGTTTAAATCCATTATAATCTGAGGAAAATGTGATAAACTAAGTCTGTCAGTTTCTATTATAAAATGTTGCACGACACTCTTTATCTTCTTTTTCTGGGTATTTAAAATTTCAACATTTTTGCCTAAATTCTTAGGAGAATTTTGCAAAATATCAACCAAAAATTCAAATAGCTTACTCATTGTCCCGAAAGATTCTTCATTGTTTAATGCTATACACGATAAAACAAAATAATTATAAATTCTAGCATCCATAGAAAATTGTTGTAGGATTTCTAAAGAATACTCATAAACCTTGTTCCACTTTATATTCTCGTGATTCAATGTTTTATATTTTGACATCTCATCTTCAAGGAAATGGTAAATTTCCAAGTTATCCAAATTATCCTTTAAATGACTAGCAAATTGCATTGATTTAATTCCTCACCAATATTTTATAAAAGTTTTAGCAATCAAATATTAAAATTATCACATAATTAAGGTTTAGAAAAATTTAAAAAGGGGATATTGTTAATGTATCAAAAAATATTGATTTTGGTTTTATGCCTTTTATTTGGAGCTTGCTCAAACACTGTGAGTGTAAGAATCAATAACATTGAAAAATCAAATCTTAACAATAGACTTGATGATGTTCCTGTTACTCTTATCATCTATAAGCTCAAGAATATTGAAAAATTTGAAGAAGCAAGCGACAAAGACTTAATTACTAGAGAAGATGGATCTCTTGGTAAAGATAAAATAGATTCAATCAAATTACAAATTGCTCCTAAAAATGAAATTGTAGCAATAAAAGTTAATGACAAAGAAGTTCCTTACATTGGCGTTTTAGCCTTATTTGCCAATGATACAAAAAAAGTAACTAAAGCTTGGGTAAAAACGAAAGATGCAAGTGGATTTTGGAGTAGATTTTGGAATGAAAAAACACTAAAATTTGAAATCACACAAAAAGGAATTAAAACGATTAAATGAGTTCTAGGATATTAATATGGCAAATCAACTAAAAGTTGCTTGGTTTAATGGCTTAAATATTGATAAAATTCATTTTGAACAACAAGAAAGATATTTTCAAAGAAATATAGATTTAAAAACTATTAAAATATTAAGTAACCTTTATGGAATTATTAATTTAAAGTTCTCTGATGAAATGCTTATACAAGGTAAAATTGCATTAGAAAAAATTTCTGGGATAGCTAAAGATGGAAGTATTTTTAACGCTCCAGAACAAGATTTATTGCCAGAAGCTTTAGAAATCAATTACGAATCATTAGAAAATTCAGTTATAGTATTAAAAATTCCTTTGGGTTCTGCTAGCATTGCTGATGTCGCTCTACAAAATAATTTTCCTAATTCTAAATATCTAGCCCTAAGAAGTATTATCGCCTCAAGAACTTATGATGATAACCATAATATAGGTATTTCAAAAGAATTATTAGAGGATGAAAGAGATTTACAAAATGCAACTTTTACCCAAGAAAAAATCAGTTTAACCCTTGCGAGCTTGAGACTGAAACTTGGAATTTTAGGCAATGCAACACCTGATGAACTTGAGATTCCTATTGCCAAAATTAAAAATATAGATTCAAACAAAAAAATAGAGCTTGAAGAAAATTTTATTCCTACATGTATTAATATCAATAAAGTTTCTATTGTCAAGTCTTTTTTAGAAGAAACATTATATTCTATCAAACAACATAAAGAAATACTTTGGGAAATCTTTAAAGGCATTGACCAAACAAAAAATACTTTGGATTTCAGCACTTATTTATCTTTAAATCTTCTTAAAAAATGGTTTTTAATTTTTTCTTGCCTAATCCATAAAGACAAATTACATCCCGAGTATTTATATGAAAAGCTTATTGAGTTTCAGGGTGAACTTGGAGCATTTGGTGTTGAAAATTCCTTTTTAGAGTTTATTGCTTACCAACACGATAATTTAAATGAAACTTTCTTCCCTTTAATCAACAACATAAAGATTCTATTTGCTAAAATTACTTCTCCGAGATATTCAATGGCAAAACTTATAGATAATAGCAATGGTTTCTATGATTTGTTATTTGATAATGCTGGAATTTTGGAAGAAGCCGAACTTTTCTTAGCCATTAATGCTGATGTTAATCACGAATATTTACTAAAAAATTTTAAAACACAAAGCAAAATTCATACGCAGAGTAAAATCAAAAATATAGTAGCCACCCAACTTAAAGGATTAAATGTTATCCAAATTCCAAATATTCCTTCGGCTATCCCTTATTTAAATGGCTATATTTATTATAAACTAGATAAAAAAGATGAATTATTTAAACATTTTAAAGGAGAAAACGCAATAAGTATTTACCTTACTCATAATATTAAGAATCCTGATATAAAAATGTGGGCAGTATTTTAAGGAAATAAAATGCAAAAACAATCAAATGCAGAGACACAAGAATTTAGCTTACTTTTAAGTTCTGATTTAAGCGGTCTTAAAAACAATAAAGTTGTTGATTATTGTTTGGAACTTCTTTTACTCTCTTTTAGACTATCTAAAGTAACCTTACTTGATACAAGCACCATAGAATCCCTTAGAGAAAAAATTGTCAATGATATTTTAACTTGGAGTTCTAAACTTAGTGTTTTAAAAGAATATGATGAAAAAGATATTATTAGGCTTAGATATTGCCTTTGTGTTTTTATTGATGAGATGTTAATGAAAAATGAGCTTTTTATTAATAGCTCTTGGGCAAATAATACCCTAACAGTGCGTTTATTTGACGAAACTTTAGGGGGAGATAATTTTTATGATATAACATCTTCTTGGCTTAATAATCCCGCAAAAAATAAAGATTTTTTAGAATTTATTTATGCCTGCCTTGTATTGGGCTACAAAGGCAAATACTCAAATAATAAAGATGTGGAAGAAAGAATTTTGTTTTTTTGCAATAATATCGCTTCTTCCCTCATACCATTATATGATGATGTTGATGAAGAACTAGCTTTTACAAAAGCTTATGATGGAATTATCAAGGAGAGTTTTTGGCAAAATTTTCAAAGAATGTATCTTAAAAAAATTTTAATTGCTTTGCCTCTATGTATCGTTGTAGGAGTTTTTGTCTATACTGTATTTGACCTTGAAGTTAATAACATACGAATACAAAATAATGTAAATGGAATTATCAACAATCATTCAGATTAAGAAACTTTTTATTGCTGTGTTCGTTTCTAGTTCCTAATCCTGCAAGTTGTTTTATTTATTTCCTTTTTTTAATCAAGCTCCAAACAGCTCTTATCAAAGCTATCAAGAGAGTTCCTGTAATACCAATCAAAGAAAGAATCATAACCCCTACAACTATATATTTATTATCTGGTATCGCACCTGCTAGAGCCATAGAAGCCAAAAATAAGGAAATACTAAGTGGTATAGCCACAAACTTCCATTTACCAAAAATAAACCAAATAGGTATTGTAGTAATAGGCAATAATGTTAGATTAACAAAATAGCTTAATAGTCCTTTGCTGCCTTCCAAATCTCCACCTACAAAGATACCAACAATACACAAAGTCCATAAAACACCAAGAACCTTTTTAAGAAAGCTTCTAAATTCTTCATCATATCTTATATCATTTTCTATTTCATAAGATTCTATTTCATTTTCTTTCATAAAAAACCTTTTCTTTGTATAAAATTTAAATATTATTTACGAGAATATTTTTTAATTTTAGAGCTGGTATTTGCTAAAAACTCATTAATCTTTTCCTGAATAGGGGGTAGTTTAAATCTAATTACATCTTCTATAATCTCTAAATTTAATCCCTCATAATCGTGTGAGGCAATGTTTCTAATCGCTTTTAGCCCCCTAATATCCTCTTTGGTAAAAATGTCTGCCATATTTATATCAAAACTATCTTGCAACTTTTGGAGATTTTCATTAATGACAATAAGGTGCATTACAATAGCAGGTTGTTTCTCCTTGACATCTTTAAGGGCTTTGACTATGCCTATTTCATTACAAAGTTCAAGAATATATGCGATTCTTTCTTTTATATCACGCAATTTTTTTATATTCTCTTCGCTACACATAAATTGCATTCTCTAAAAGATTTTTCTTTCTCTCTTCATTCATAGAAAAAGTATCACAAATATCTACTTGAATCTTAAAATGTTTCATTATTTTCTGTCGTAAATCATCTAAGTAAATTACACTCTCAAAACCTCTAAACTTTTTTAAAAATGATTCACTTGAGCAAATCACTATGTCTATATCACTTGCAAGGTCTGCCTTATCTTTTGCATAGCTACCAAAAAGCCCTATCTCTACAATACCATCTTGATTTAGTTCTTCTTTGATGCTGCTAAGATATTCTAAGATGATTTCCTTTGTGAGTTTAAACACTTTTTTGCTCCTCTAAAAACTTATGCCTTTTCTACCTGTTTGCTGTGCCATTTCGGTAATCGTGTAGTTTTTAAGAATTCCCTTTTTGTTAAAAATTATATAAATGTATTTCATTCTCACTTCATCTTTTGCAATATAGGTCCCAACAACAGGCACTAAATTAGTTGCATCAAAATCACCCTCTGAATAGCTATATAAAATAACCTCATCGCCATTGTCCTCAAAACTTGTTTGTTCAGGCTTTCCATACATTTCTACAACTTGCGCTTTTGTAGTTTTACCCTTTACAAGCTCTTTTTTTTAAGTCCGCTGGGCTTTTTTTGGCAAGAGTTTGATTGCCATAATGGCTTGTGCAACCTACAAATAACAATAATACCACTGCACTTGCTAATAGCTTCAACTGCTTTATATTTATCATACAACACCTCTACTTTTCAAAAATAAAAGTAGTTATTTTACCAAAAAAACGCAACTTAAAACTTAAGAATTATTAAGTTTTAAGCCACAAAGGCTCTTTTTGCTAAATTAGATTCTATACCACTTGCTATGACATCATCTTGCTTGCCATCAATTCCAACTAAAGAGAGTGTCCAAGCAGGTCCTGAAACAATGAGTTTCCACATAATATAACCTGAAGCAAGTGTGCCAAAAATCATTAAAAGTCCTGTTATAGCTCCTGTTATAAAATTTGTATGAAAATTATACCAACTTGTTTCAATTCCGCTAAATTGCTCTACTGATAGAAATATAAACAATTCATTAATCATTGTAAAACTACGAATCACATTTTGAACGATTGTAGAATGAGCCATTCCATTTGCTTCAGGAATTGGCATAAAAAATGTTCCAACCATTAGTAATGGGATATAAAATTTATGCAAATAAGGTTCTTTTGCGCTACTCTCTCCTCTATTCTCCAAATACGCTTGAAGCTTATTCGCACCAATTTGAGTTACGAAAAATCCTCCTACTAAGACAAAAAGTAGAATCTGTAAATGTTGATAAATCTTTTCATGAGCCAAAAAAGGTCAGAAAAATAAGCCATATTGCTTTTATTAAAGCCATCAGTAGCAGAGGTTTTTTCATAGCTTGTTGTATGACTAGATAAAGCTGGTTTTTCTTCGCTGAACCAATCTTTAAAGGCATTTGCCATATATTGTGCATCATTTTTAATTCCTTGCCACTTTGAGTCTAGGATAGACATTTCAACCATACGACCTTGAGTAATGGTTTGCACACTATGGAAATCCAAGCCATTTTTTAATTTAATCTCTCCTAAAAGTTTTGTCTGTTCTCTATCTATTATATTGGGATTGAGCGTTACTAGAGAAGTAAGAAATGTTGTGAGGTTAATATGCTTATCATTTTGAACATAGGCAATGGAGCTTTCTCTCTTGCTGTTGTAACTAGAAGCGTTACCTCCAATAATTTGATTATACTCTGATTCTATATTAGGTTTTAAAGCACAAGCTGTGTTAATACGACTTGCATCAACGCCCAAATCTTGGTCCAAATTGTTGTCATTAAAAGCTTTACAATATGTCGTTCCGCTTTTAAAATCAAACCCTATAATTTTAGCCACTATTCACATCTCTACATTCCCAAGAACAAGCACCTCCATTAATAATTTTATCATTAGGGTTTGAAAATATTTTTGCCTCAATGCTTACTCCTGTGGTAGTATTTGCCATTGAAATTCCACAACTTAACAATATTATCAATAATACTTTTTTCATTATTTTCTCCTTACTTTTGATGTATTGTTTTTATTCTCATAATATTCCTTGACTTTGGGACTCTTAAATTCCATTCTTTCATTAAAGTTTCTATCAGAGTAAAAGGTTATAATAGTGTTTTCAAATGGGGAAAGTGGAAGCTGACTCCCTCCCATTTGATTGATTTTTTCTAATACTTTTTGTGATATACAATCGCTTACAGCTCTAAACCTTACCCCTTTATCATTTTTCCATTCATAGATTTTTCTACCATCGCTGTCAATAAAAGGTTCATTGAAGTTTTTTAGATATTCTCTCAAAGAATTTCCAAGATTTAAAAGCTCTTCTATATTAACTTCTCCCTCGCTCCCTTTTTCTAAATGGATTTTAATATGTTCTGCACCCAAGCCTTTGTCTCTTCTGTAATCGTGAAATCCTTTCATATACATTATAATAGCTTCTTTAATTGTGCTTTCAATCAATTCTTCTAGTAAATCAGGTTCTAAATTAATAGGCGTAGCATTCTTATCATTAAAAGTTACATTATAGATTCCTCTTGTTTCTTTTTGTAATTCTTTACTAATGTCCTTAAATTTTTGTGCAAAGCTTTTAAGGTTCATTATTCTTTCCTCTAGGTTGCTTCCTAAACACACTCGGTTTTATAGGATTGGAATCTTTCCATAAGCCTTTATGAGCTAATCTTGCCTTTATTTCTAAATGAGTGTAAGCATTAGAATATTCTTTATAGGCCCAAGCAAAACCATTTTCTACTAAGTTTGCATTGACATCAATATCATTGCAAAAGACTATGGCTACAATTCTGTTGTATTTATCTTTATCTTTGATTTTAAGTGTGGCATTACTTCCTATGGGGCAAAGAGTTAAAAGATGAGATGTAGCCTCTTTGCCATAGCTTTGGTTAGATTCTGGTGCATCAATGCCATAAAGCCTTACTTTAAACTTCTCTCCATTATGAAGTATTGTTAGAGTATCGCCATCATAAACCTTAATAATACTTCCTTGCACTTCTTTACTTGGCATAAGATAGGTAAGATTAAAATTGCTAAATTGGCTAATAATTACGCCAAGAATAATCAAGCAAAATGTTAAAATGTATTTTTTCTTAATTTTGCTCTTTATAAATTTCATTTTACACCTCATTTGGATTTGTGCTAAAGACTTTCATTTCATTTTCATCAATTTCAAATTTCAAATGAAATACTCCACTGCTATACCATACACAAAGTTCGTGTTTATCAGTATTTAAAAGTCCTATTTCTACATTTTTTGGAATCTCTAAGTTATTTTTTGCTTCATTAATCACTTCTAACTTTTTATCAGGTCTTAATAGAAAGATTCTTGTATCTAAATTCTTTAAAATTCCTATCGGGATATGTTCTGCATTTTGCACTACAAAACACAAATGCACATTGTATTTTCTAGCTTCTAAGGCTACCTTTTCAAGCATTCTTGTAAAATAGGGCACGACAAAATAGTTCTTTGCTTCTTCTATGGCATAAAAAAGTTTAGGGGCTGGGCGATTGGCTCTTTTACAAGAGAGTGCATATTCTCTATCTTTAAGATACACTTTTTGAAAGATACTTAAAAAGATAGGAGTAAAGAGACTAGATTCTTTGAAGTTATTTAAATCCATTGAAAGCACATCTACATCATCAATATTAATTTTATCAAACTCACTAAATAAATCTAGCTTTTCAATCGCATCAAGCTTTCGTGCTAATTCTATATAATCAGCTCTATCACTTTCTTTGAGTTGCATATTTTGCCCCTCTTTTCTAGCGAATTTAACTATATCAATTAGCTTTGGCACTTTGAGATAGGCAAACTCGCTCTCTTTAATATCTTGTAAAAATGTTGTGTTGTCATAACCTAAGTTTAAAAGCTTTTGATGACTTTCCTTATTTTTTGTCTCTAGGTCCCTAACTCTATATCTCTGATATTCTTTTGTTCTATATACTTTTCTCAAAATCTCTTTAAAATATGCCATTTCATTAATACTTAAAGCTTGTGCATTTTGAGTTTCAAGGATAACACTTGCTAAGTCTATATTAAATTGCATATCTGCTTCAAAAATCTCTGCATTTTTTTCAGGGTCTGGGAGATTAACAATATTATAAGCAAAGCTAGAAAAAGCAGATTCTATATGGGCAACTTTATTGTGTGGATTATTTTTAAGCAAAGTGATGAACTTCTCATCAGAGAATCCTATATCATAACTTCTAATTCTAGTTTGCCCAGCTTCTTTACCAAGATGTGAGCATTCTCCATTGCTAAAGTCAAGCCCTATCATTTGAGCCATTATCTTTTGTTTGCTCACACTTTTACCTGAACCGGGCTTTGCAATAAGACATAGATGAGGATTATCATTTTCTTTAGAAAAAGAATAATTTATGAATGCGCCATTCTTATCTACGCCATAAATATCAGGCTTACTTGTGTTTCTTTTATGCACTGAAGCAATAAAATGATACAAATAATCGCTTTTTACAAGGAAATCAAAATCGCTATCTCTAAATTTAATAAGATTCTTTTGCAAATGCGCACTACGCAAAAGCTCTTTATTTATAAAACTTGTTTTAAGAGAACTACCTAAATTTCCTATAATTTCATCATCATAATCTTTTAAATAAGCAATAGCATTAATTATAGCTAAATCACATTCTTTAGCATTATAAGCTTGTTGCAATTCAATAAAAGGCTTTTTATCTCCAACGAGTTTAGCATAGTTTAAAAGCCTCGTAATATGGTTTTGGATATGTTTAGTGGCAATATCTATATAAAACCAAATAGAACCCTCAAAATTGAGTTTGAATAATTGTTGAATATTGCTTTCATTGATTTCTAAATGTTTAAATGCTTGATAAATATCTATTTGCTTGTAGTTTTTAGCAATAGCTTGTTTAGCAAGGCGTTTAAACATTACAAATTCAGGTTCAGCCTCTAGTGTGTCTTTATGGATTTCAAGGCTTTGTTTGAGTTGTTTATTTTCAATAAAAAAGCTATTTTGCAAGAGTTGATTATAAAGAGCATTGGTTAATTCTAATCCACTTAAAAGCTGCACATCAAAATAATCGGCTAGAGTCTTTACAATGATTTTATTATGGGAGAAAATATATTGCTTTTGAAATTTTCCTTGTTTATGTAAAACATAGTATAAAAAAGCATCTTCATTATCTTTATTATCTCTTATTAAAGATTCTATCACTTCCTTATGTAAAAAATTTTGTATATTCTCATTGCTTAAAATCTCTATGCCAAAGAGCTTTTCATAAGGAGTATTGCAAATGATATGGTCTTCTTTAATATAATCAATATGAAATAAAGAATTAGAGTGATATTCTATGAAAAGATTATGAAAGGGTCTTGCAATTTTTTCCAAGAAATAATTACCTTTATTATCTTGCTTTTTCGCTCCTTGATAGAGCGCAAAAGCACTTGCTCCTACTAAAGTCATTAAGGCTAAATTCATTGCTTAATCCTTTTGATATGTTTTACCTCATCTAACTTGTTATTATGCTTTGTATCTTCTTCCTCTTTGATTGAAACTTCACTTGCTCTTGGGAGATTAGCAATCTCTTGTTGATTAGATTGTAATAAGGTTAGTCTTTCATCAAGAGATATTTTCTTAATGTCTTTTTCGTTAAATATATTTCTCTCTTGTGGAATAATGTAATCATTTTGTGTTATACTTTCATTGTTGGCGGATTTGCGAAAATTGAAGTCGTTAAATATGGAATGATAGGGATGACCACGCCTATCCACTTCCGCCATTCTTTCATTTGATTCTGCTTTACTATGAGCAGTTAAAAGCCTATTAATTTCTTTATCATCTTTCATATATTCTCTGCTTCCATAAGCCAATATACTTTCATCATCAGCTTTTACTTTCCAAGTAAAGTTTTTATGCTTTTTATCTATTTCAGCCTCCACATTCTTAGCTACTTTAGGATAAGGGAGCATTTCTTCTGTGGTTACCATTCCTCTTAATGCTGGATTATCAAGATGTTTGTGTATTTCTTTTTCCATAAACTCCCTATCTACAACCACATCTCCAACATTGCTTCTTACAATAGTGCTGGGCTTATCATTCTCTAGCACTTTATACATCTTGCTGCTTTCTTTTTTGGATTCTCTCTCCCAAGCAATGTCTTTAAGATTTTGGATTCTTTCTTTGATAGATTGAATAATCTCTTTAGTAGAATCTTCTAGTCTTTTGACTTCATTTTCTAAAGCTAGGATTTCTTGTTCTAATTCTTTATCACTCATTGCTGTTTTTATCCTACCAACTTCTTTATTAGCTCTTTAAGTTCTAATAGCTCTTCTTTACCTTTTGTTTCTTTGATTTCATATCCTCCCTTTACAAGCTCATCATTCAAATGAAGCTTATATTCATCTTTTAATAGAGCATTCAGTGCGTCTAAAATCTCTTTAGAAAGAATTGAGCTTTCTTTATAGACTTCCTTGATAGAATCATTATTTTCCTTAATGCTCTCATCGCTGCTTATGTAGCTCTTAATGCAATCTTCATTGACTTCTTTATTGTTAATAGCAAGCTTATAATCTTCCATAGTGCTTGCTTTGATTTCCTCTTTGTTAGGCTTATCTCTATAAAGCTCATCTAAAATGGCATTTACCAAAGGCATTTTGACTTTTGAGCTTTGCGTTTCTCCTTGTTTGTTGATAATATTGCAAGCACTTGCTATTTCTTCTTTAAGATTTTCTTCTCTATCTTTTTTAAGCACTTCTAGTTTTGCTCTCTCTTTATAGAGATTGCTTAGCTTTGCATAGAGACCTTTAAGCTCTTTTTGCTCTTCTTGGTTTAAGTTGATTGTATTCATTTCATTCTCCTTGTCTTATTGGTATTGCTTTGTTCTAACCTATCAATAATAAAATGCAAATCAGCAAAGTAATGAAGTATCTCTCTATCTGGAATCTCAACTTTATTTAGCACTTCTTCATTGATGTTTAGCCTCTGTTGTGCTTTAAGCTTTTTGCTAAACTCTTTAAAGACTTTTTTATCTCTTTTTTTAAACTCTTTCTTTAAAATTTTTGTAAGTCTTTCAATTAAGTTCAAAGCACCACATATATTAAGCTTCAACGCTCCACTAAATTTATCAACTTCTTTATCTAGCTTTTCGTTTTTGTCCGCTAAAAATTGTATTTTTGCTTTTTTGTTTAGATGTGAAAAATAAACTTGGTCAATATTCCCATTAAAACTTTGAATCAAAGTTTCTTTATTTTTGTAATTCATTTTGCTTCCTTTTTTATTGTTTTATCATAACCACAAGCCGCACTTATTTTAATAATCCTGCTTATTCCATTATTTCACCTCCGATTCAATATTTGCTTCATTGCCTAAAAGTTCGCTTTCCTGTTTTAATAAAAATTCTATTTCTTTGTTTGCAAAAAGCCTTTCTTTTTCTAAATTTTTAAGAATCTTTAGTTGCTTTTCTCTTTCCTCGCTTTGTTTTTTGATTTCCTCAATTACTCGCCCAATTTCATTTTCCCAATAAGATTTAATTTTATTGTTCTCTTCTTCTAAAAAATTGTCCAAGTCTCCATAAGCTTCTTTAGAGCCAGAATCTATAATAAAAGAGCAGGGAGGAATCGCACAATATAGATTTGGCGCAAAAACAAAAATGCTAATAATGAATAATAGTTTTTTCATTGCTTATCCAAAAAATAGCTTATATTTCACCGAGATAAAAACAATAAGCACAAAGCTTACTAAACTAAGGATATTAAAGATGATTCCAAAACTGAAACTACCTTTTGTATTGTTTGAAGTTTTTGCATTCAAAATTTCTCTTTTGCTTTCTTCTAACATTTCACTTTGTAAGGCTTTGAAATCAGATTCCAATAGGCTTTTTAAAAAACTTGCATAATTGTTGTTTTCTTTTTCTTCACTCATTTGCCCCAAATCTTCAGCTAAATCAGCAGTCGCATCAATATGTTCTTTAAGCTTATCATTAACAACACCTAAATTTTTTATATTTTTTTGTTTTAGCACTTTGATATGTTGAGCATTAACAAGGGTATCCTCTTTAAGTTCCTTAACCTCTTTTTGCAAAGCAAGTGTAAGCTCTGTTAATTGTTCGTTGAGTTTTTCTACTTTTTGATAATAGTCCATTAATTCCCCTTTGTCTTTGTAATTGGTTCAATTTTGAGCTTTTCTATACGCATACCATAGGGATTAATATCACTTGATTTTCCCAAATCAAAACTTCCCTCACTTACAATTTTAAAATTTCCTTGTTGCTGTTTATAAGCATTCTCACTTAGAATGTAGCTCTGTGCAACTATTTTAATAATAATTTCAATGCTAAATTTATTACCTGTGTATTCATACTTTTCAACACTATAATCTTTAATTGCCATATATTCGGGTAATTTATCCTGCGCAGTTGCAGAAATCAGCCATTGAACATAAGCTCTTAAATCTCCTACTGCAATTTGATTGATTTGTATATTTTTTTCCTCATCATTTTTATAATCTATAAAATTTATTAAAATGTTTCTAATTTGAGGAACATTATCCATTACTTCCCCATAATCTTTAAATTGCGATTGCTGAAAGTTATTAGTGAGTTGAGAGCGTGAGACAATAAAATTATTCACATAGGTGCTAACTGCAAATTGCTTCAAATATTCCGCTTTTAAAGGTTCTTTAGTAACTTTGATTGCCCTACCATCACTTGTTGTTAAAACAACTTTTTCATTGTTTTCTAAGACAACTTGTTCAAGTTTTTGCATTCTTTGGCTTATGCTATTTAATTCATACGCTCCAACTAAAATAGCAATTCCTAAAAAAGAAGCAACATATTTCCAATTTTTACCAAAGAATTGCTCACATTTAAAATTTAGAGATTCTTTTTTTATTGTTTTTGTCTCTTTAGGCTTCTCCATATTTTGTTCCTTGTTAGATTCCATTGGCTATCTTTTCTATTTCTTTTTTGGCACTTACCTCATCAAATTTTTGGGCTAAAATGGATTCTTTATCAATCAATAATTTAGCAAGATTATATTTTTTCTCCCACTTTTCTTCTATTTGAGTGATAAGCGCAACTTCTGTGGCTTGTTGCTTTCTAATTTGAGCAATGGCACTGATTTTTAAATCACTCCTTAAAGAATTAACATATTCTTGTGTAGGAATGGCTAACTTTTTATAATCATTAATAGCTAGGGTATTACCAATTTCCGCAATCTTGGCATTATCATATTCACTTTTTAGTTGATTAGTTAATTCTCTCATATCGGCTGTGGAATTTTTAGAGAGCTTAGTTCTTGCTAAAGTTGCACTTTGGGTGGGATTCGCGCTTTTTAAAATAGCTCTATGATTCTTAACACTTTCATCAATGCTTTGCCTATAAGCATTCAAATCCTGTGGTGCTTTTATATCTTCAACTTTAATCTCTGATGGATTGGTTTTTGAGCCATAGCTTTTGGAATAATCCATAAGCAATGATAACTCTTTCATTTTCCCATCTTTGAGGTAATTTCCAACAATGTTTGTCGCTGAATTATCTTTTAAAATATTATCAATATCCCAAGTTCTATTAAAGGTATTTAAGTCCATTCCATTTGGAAGTTTGGCTGTGAAATTTGTGCTTGTTTTATCCTCTTGCAACATCGCCCACTCTGCAAAATTTACTGCACCCTTTGAAGCATAATCATTAAATTCTTTTTGTTGGGTATTGCATAGCCTTCTAAAACCACTTAATCCTACATTATAGTTTCCGCCAAAAACGCTACACGCATTGACTTTAACACCATCAAGTTTTGAAGCTAAGGCACAAATATCTGTGGTATCAACACCTAATTTAAAATCTGTATTAAAACAGGCATTAGCAAAATTAACAGAATTACTAAAGAGATTATCAAATTTAGAATCTAAACTTGAAAGTGCAGAATTTAAAGCTCCACCAGCTATACTATTGATATTAACTGCATTCACATTGCCACAAAAGAAAGCAATACCTAAAGCTAATACCCAAACTCTTTTAATTAAAAACATTGAAAACTCCTTTCAACTCACTTACAAATCTCATATTGCTTACAAAAATCCTGTTTTTCTATATTTGTAAAGAAAAGCACATTATAAGTTTCTCCCTCATCACTAAAAACAACATTAGCTCGTTTTAAAATATCTAAATTCTTAGATGTCTTTTTCACATTTAAAGTATGCTGATTACTAGCACTATTAACACTTTGAGGCAAAGCATTAATATTGGAATCCCTATTTGAAAGATATACGCTATTCTTTTCTTCTAAACTTAGTTTTGCTTTATTTTGCGTTAAAGAGTTCATTGTTGGAATTTGGGTAAATTTACTAAATAGTTCATCAACATTAAGCTCTTTTTCTATGCGTGAGGGGATAATTCTAAGCTTTACCATACCGCTACTTTCATCAAGCTCTTGCCATACTTGAGGGTAGGTAAGATTTTGTGTTTTAATAAGATATTTTCCTATTTCATAGGCTTTGAGTTCATTGCCATAAAGCTCTAACATTTTTTTAGATTCTGCCATTGCCTGCTTAACACCCTCCTCAAATCCATTAGAAAAACCTACTTCATAACCTCTTTGGTAGAAAAAGTCTTCTGTGCTTGTGCCACCACTTGCGAAAACACAATTTGCAAATATTACAAGACTTGCAAAACCCCTACTTAATTTACTCATTATTTCCTCCTTAAATATTATGTATCGTTTCATTTGACATATTCTCCCTCTTCTTTCACTTGCAAATCAATCCAAATTTTGCTTTTGCCTACAATTTGGTAAAGATAAGGCAAATCTTTTTTGAAGATGTCTGCTGTGCTTTTAACTGCTGAAGTAATGATATTTGTGCCTGCTATTGCTAAATAATTGAGCGGGTCTGGTGCTTGCGTATTTGTAGTTGTAGTAGGTGTTACATAGGCATTTGAGCCATTTGCTGTGGTAGTATAAACAACATCTTGTCTAGTTTTAGATTGTTCTAGGGCTTTAAGATATTGATTTGTATAAGTTTTTACTTCAGTGCTTGCTTGCGATAAGCTTTCTAAACCAACTTGTGTAATCTTTCTATCATTTACAAAAGTTGCAATGTTATAACTTGTTTTTTCTTCGTTTGTAACAATGCTAGAAACAACTTCAAAGCGATAGCCATCTTTCTCAATGTATTTCGCATCTAAAACGAGGCTTGCTTTCTCATTAAGATTAATAAGATTCCCAAAGAGTGTAACTGCACCATAGTTTGTTTGACACTCTGTTCTTAGAGAGCTTGGTTGTTTGCCAACATTAATTTCATCTGTAATAAAACAATATCCTTTTATTACAGCTAATTTTTCATTTGTGCTTTGATTATCCTTAGCTTTATCTTCACTTGCACTAACATTTTTCACAAGGGAGTTTTCAGCACTTTTACCTACCGCTTCGTTAAATCTTTTATTTTCTTTTTGAAATGAATAATGCCAATTTAATATAACCTCATTATAAAATAACTTATCATTCTTGTGTTGTGCTTTCTCTTCTTCTGCATTGTTTTCTACAATAACTTCTCTTCCCTCGCTTGCGCTTTTAATAATATTATTCGCTTCATCACTTGCATTTGCAAGAAGATTATGAAAACCAAAGAAAAGAAGTGCGAAAAATAACCTTCTCATTGAAAATATCCCCTCTTAATCCCTGTTTGATAAATATCTTGTTTCTTTTCTTCATCAGCTTTGACATTTCTTTTAAAAAATTCTTCCAAAGTAAGAGAATAACTCTGCAACTCCTTAGAATCTAAGGCTACTTTATCCGATGTTTTAGCACCTTTAGGAAGATAATATTTTGTTTCATTAGGAATCTTATTTGTTTGCACTTTTCCACTGCAAGCAATAAACAAAAATGCAAGAGGGATAGCCGAAATAAACACCTTTATATTTTTCATTTTCTCTCCCTATTTTATACTAACATCAGAATTTGGAAAATAAAGATTTTGTTCTTTGACTTTTACAAAAATCTCTCCCTCATCTGTCGTAATACTTTTTTCAAACTCATAGTCTGTTGCTTTGAGTAAGCCTTTTTCTACAAAACTTGAGGAAGATTTAAAATCTCCTTGTAAAATATATCCCATAGCTCTAGGATTCTTGAAAACAATTTTTTTGCTTATCACTTTTGTTGGAGTTGTTCTTTTGGGCGTATTTATCTGTATTTTATTTGTATATGCCACTTCTGTTTTAATTACATATCCCAATTTTTGAACTTCATTTAAAATATTCTTATAAAAATTATGGAAAAGAAAAGGATAAGTAACGATGCTACTTTGGTTAGTCAGAATCTTTAAATCATTGGGATTTAACCTGTATTTTCTTATCATCAATTCTTTTGCATCTTTAGCATCAATATCCCGCTCAAACTCCCCAAGACTTATAAATTCTTTCGTAAAATGTGTATCAAATCCTTCCCTTGCACTAATAATTTGCAAAAATAATGCTTCGTGGAAAGGAGTATTTTTAATATCAAAGACGAGCAAATAAGGTTTATTAATTACTATAAGCTTCTGCTGAAAACCATCAGTTTTTGCCTGAAAATCTAATGCCTTAATGCCAGCCTCAAAACCATCTCTAAAATTTTTAGAGTTTGGCTCATAAATTTCTATATTCATTTTCGCACCAAAAGCAAGACTGATTGCTAAAAAACCTAGTAAAATTATTTTTTTCATAGTGCATTCCTTTTTGAAATATGTTTTTCTATCTGTTGCACATTCGTGAGAATCTCTGCATTTTCTTCTTCAATGTCTTCAAGAGCATTAATTGCGTTCTCAATTTTTGCCAATCTTGCCCTTAAAGTATTTGCTAGTGCTTTAAACTCTGCAATTAAATCTGCTAAATTCAGTACTTCCATATTAATCCTCCAAAAATCTTAAATTATAAGAATAGTCTTCATCTTTAAAACGTATATATACAGGTGTAATCTCTTCAATTTCCCACCATAAAAAAATGTCTCCTATTTGATAATTTTTTAAATCATATTTAAACCGCTTTTGTGTCTTAAGAAAGTCAAATTTACTTTGTGCCTCTTTAAGAAAAGCTATCATATCGCTTGGTTTTTGTGTTTTGGCAATTTGATTGATGACTTCTTCTTGTTCCTGTTGAGAAAGATTCTGCCCACTTAAATCTGGAATATTTGAAAATTGCTCTTTGTCCTTATCTTGCGCTACAAATGGATTAATAGGTTGAGGGGGAGTAGCAACATTGGAATTTTCTTTTGTCTCTTGCTTTTGCTCATTATTTTTTGAAATATCAATTTTTGGAGGAACATATTCACCTGTATTTTCCTTTTGCGTCTCTTCATAAGATTGGGAAATTTCTTTATTAATTTGTGTTTGGCTACTACTATCTCTCATTAACCACAAACTTAGAAAAAATAATACAATAACGATAATACTTAAGATTAAAATCCTTTTGGAATGGGGATTTAGATTCTTAAAATTTCTTGTTTTTATTGCATTTGTAACATCTGACAAAATTGCTTTTAGTGATTCCATTGTTGCTCCTTAATCGTCATTTAGAATAAAAAATTCTTTGGTAGCTTTTAATTGACTTAACTCTCGCTTTAAATCCTCATTGATACTTTTAGTTTTAAATATCCCAAGTTTAAAGCGGTCGCTAAATCCCTTATTTCTCTGTTCTAAAACATTTATATGTGTGCTTAAAATCTCAATGCAAGATTTTAAAATTTCTAAATCTCGTATGAGGTCCTTATTCTCTTGTTTTAAACTCCCTACTTCTTTTTGTAAAACAAAAATAAGATTTACAAAATTCTCGCTAACAGATAATAGTTCTTGTTGTTTATCCATTTTCTTTCCTATTTATAGATTGTGTTGTTATCCACACGATATTTCTTATTGTCAATAAATACATTGCCATATTCTTTATCTTCCACAATGCGATAAGAAATATCATTAATTTGAATGTAAGAATATTTTTGTCTTGGCAATGAGTTGTGTTCTCGCACATAAGCTTCAATTACAGCTAAATCATCTAGCTTTGGCGTATTTTCATAAGCATAAACAAGATTAAGCTTATCAAGTTCTTTATTTTTTTCATAAAATGTAGCTAAAACATTGAGAATATGGTTTTTATCACCAAGCTTATACAATATGGTAATGTTTGCTACTTTGAAATCTGCATTAGGACGAATCATTACTGCATTATTTTCATACTTTAAGACAGCCATTGCAGAAGAAGAATCAATATGACTTATAATACTTCCAGCTGGTAAAAGCAAAGAAAAGGTAAAATAAGGATGTAAGGAAATAGAATCCATACTAGCTATTGGACGAATTACAGGCTTATAATTAATTTCTTTTTGAGAAAATCCATCAAAAGCCTCTCTTATTTCTTTATCTTTATTTTGCACATTTTTAATATCTTCAGAAGTCAAATTTAAGTAAAACTCATTTGTCTTTAAATCACTTAAATCCTCTTGTTTGCCACCTTGTGCTTGTTGTTGGACTAATTCTTGCTGCGTTGGAGCAATGAAATTTTTTGGTTCTAAATGACTTTATTATTTTCTATCAGACTAAAAGGTTTAAATCCTAAATCTAAATAAAAAATCAAAAACACACAAATCAATAAAAAATACTTTAAAACATAAGCAACTAAAAAATAATTTTCCATAAAAAACCCGATGCCAAAAGAAAGTAATAAAATGATTGCACTTGTAAATTTTCTTGCTAAATTCTCTAAGAAATTTACGCTCAAAGTGAGAATAAAAGCTAAAACATAAGCAACTATTGTATTTTTATTAAAGCTAAAGTCATACATACTAAAACAAAAATAAAAGACTAAAAGAATAGGTAAATATTTCAAAGATAAAAAGACATAAGGATTAAAATCTCTAAAAACATAGCGTGTCTTTTTATCTAAGTTTTTATAGGTATGGTTTGCAAAATCCAATTCACAAGTATAAGCCCTATTAAAACTCCAAAAGAAATAAGGAAATTTAGCTGTTCGCAATACTAATTTTTTGTTCATTGTCCTATCCATTTTTATTTGAAATTTTCAGCTCTGATGCCATTTTGTATTCCTTGCAGCGAATTAAACTGCTTGAGTAAAAACACGAGTTCTTTTTCTTTTAAGAGCTTATGCTGATTAAGCTTGATGGCAAGTTCTAGTTTCTTATTGCTTTCTTTAAGATTCTCTAGTAAATCATCATATTGATTTTTGACACTCTTTAATGCACTATCAACACTTTTATAACTAGCATTCAAAGTAGATTCTGCTACTTTTTCAAAACCTTTTGCAATTGTGCTTGGACAATGAATCTTGGCACAAGCACAATACGCATAAGAAGCAGAAAAACATAAAAATAAAACTTGAGTGAAAAATCTCATTAGATAACCGCATTTTTCCAAAATGTTGTAATAACATTAAATAAATAAGAAGTATCCCCAAAAAGCATTTTTGAAATAATCGTAGCAATAAGGATATAAACAAAAAATCCTACAAGTCCAGCAATCACTGTTACAAAATAAATTTTGTTAGTATTTTGGTCCTGCTCTGCTTTTTTCTTTTGTTGTGAATAACCCATAACCATACCAGCGACAAGACAAACAAGAGGTAAAAAAACAGCAGTTGCCCATTTAATACCTTCTCCAAGCACTGATTTTCCTGAAGTTGAAGCAGAGCTTACAATGTTTTCAGCATCACTAAATTCATTAGCACCTAAGCCAAAGCTTGCAAAAATTCCAAGCACCAATAAGATTTTTACAATGTTCCTTAACATTAACATTTCTATACTCCTTTGTTGTAAAAAGTTAAAGAAGTATAGAAAAAGAGAGAAATTAAAAAATAAAAATAAACTTAAAAACTCTCAAATGAGAGGATTTAAAATTTTTTGTATAATACTGAAATCTTATTTGAAGGATTGAAAAATGTTTGTTTTTTTTGCTCCTGCTTTAGTAGCAGTATGGTTCTTTTATGTTAGCACTTATATCATAGAAAATAGAGTTTTTAAGATTCTAACACTTATCGTGTTAATCATTGCTCTTTTATGTTACATAGATATTATATTGGTAGTCATTAATAAATTGGTATTTAAACAAATTTTTAAAATGGAATGGTATCTGCCTTTCTATTCTTAATATTTTTTATCCTACATTTTGAAGTTCGTTTAGAATATTGCTCACTTTGTTAAAAAACTCCCTCTTGCTCACATATTGCGTTAAAGGGATTTTCTCATCACTCATACCTTGATAAGTTGTTTTCTTGCCCATTGAAAGCAATGAGGATTCTGCTTGAGCAATGGCTCTATGTAATTTACCATTAGCAAAGATTATCATTTCTCCATTATTCATATTAACCACTTCATTGTGTTCTATCGCATCTTTTTCCTCTACTTTATAAGTATCCTCTACTGCGCCTTGTCCTTTTGCAAAATCTCTTCGCTTCACAAAGTCTCTACTCATCACTTTGATTTTCTCTACCATTTTGGCATAAAATTCTGTGGTTTCAGGGTGCATATTTTTCATTAAAATATGCACACCTGTTACATCTATGATTTCCTTTCTTTCATAATCATTTTTTGCAACGACATCAATTTGGGCTGGACTTTGAAAAAATGGAAAAATAGAGATTCCAAGACTTCTACTTTTGGATTCTAATCTCCCAAATCCCTCTATGACATAACTTCCTAATTCATCTAAGAAACACGCAAAGGGAATCTTTGGTTCTTTTGCAAATTTTGCCTTTTGAGCGGCTACTCCTTTAATCAATCCTAGAATCAATCGTCCTAATTCTTTAGGCGTAGTATCAGAATCCATTGTAAGTTATCATTGTGAGTATCTCTTCATTTTCATTGCCAAATTTACTTTTAAGGTAAAACATAAAGGTAATAATGGCAAACAAGATAAAAATAAACATTTTACACTCCTTTATTTTTAAGAAACTAGCTCTTTATAGCTCTCTACGATTCTTTTTACCAAATCAGAATCTGGAATAAAAAGTGCTAAAGTTGCAATTTTTGCCCACAGAAAATACACGAAATACCCAACGATATTAGCAATGATAAGCCATACAAGAAAATTCACAACATTAAATTGCATCACATCTCTTTTTGTCTGAATCGTTGCATACGCAAAAGCGGTAAAAAATACTACCCAAACTCCTACTAATTCCAACCAATCTGAAATAGTTTGCACAATATAAAGTTGTAGGTATGCACCCTTATCCTCTATACTCCCACTCGCATTTGCTAAGGAAAAAACACTCGTTTCTCCCCTAGCCCAAAAAATAGGAAAGATTTTGTCTTGCAAATAATTGTTTTGATATAAAGCCCCTAAAATATCAAGCATTTTTATACCCATCATAAAAAATATGCAAGAGATAAAATGCACAGCAAAAGCAAAAATAAAAATACTAAGAATTGAGCTTGAATGTGCATTGTGTCCTCCATTTGCCTTTACAAGTCCATTAACAAGCACAAAAATAAAAGGCAAATAAGCAAAAGCCAAAGCGGACAGCCCAAAAGTAAAAGCTGTTGCAATGAGTTGAGTGCTAGAAGTTCCTAAATCCATATATTTCACTTTTCAATTATATAAGGCACATATTTTAAGCCTAAATTTGCATATTTATCAAAAAGTATTTTTAAATCCAAAGACTTTTGTGCAAAGAGTGGTTCTTGATTGATATTATCTTCATAATAATTTTTAATAATCTCTAACTTTTCTATATCATTTTGTGCTTTTTGGATATTTTCATAAATCAAATTTGCCCTATCAAACCCAGCTTCTCCGTGAACGCTTACAAAAATAAAGTGTAAAGTATGGCTTTTAAGATAACTATTATCAATTTTTGCTAAATGTTCCTTGCAAAATGAACATAAGGGGTCGCTAAAAATAAACTCTTCTTTTTTACCGCTTCCAAGAGTAATAATAAAATCTTTATCTTCTTCTAAAGCTTCTATAATACGAGCATTTGCTTCTTTTTCTAAAATTTTGATTGCCTTTTCTTTACTCGTGCTAAGAGTTTCCATACTTGCAAAATCACTGAAGAAAAAATTATCCTTGACAAATAAAATCTCTTTTTGACTTTCCCCATTGACACTAAAATCAAACACATAGGCATCAAACTCTAAATCGCCATTTGCCTTAATTTTCTCTACAAAATCAATCTTTAAATCCTCAATGTTATGCAATTTTTCCCTATAAAAAGCCTTGATTCGCTCTATCTTTTCATTTTCACTAAAGCTTAATTTGCTCTCTCCCAAGTTATTTAAAAACTCAAGCTTTTTTTGAGTTGTTTTATCAGAACACGCATTAAAAACTAAAGCTACTATTCCTAGTCCCAACCCTAATTTAACTACAAACTTTACTAACTTCACTTTCACTCCTTTATTTAAATTATTTTTCATTGGTAACTTCAATGTGCAAAGAATTTAAAAGCAATTCATTTCTCTGTTTAGCTAGAAATATGCCTTTTTTGTCCTCTAATAGAACTCTTTTTTCTAAATTAAGGTATTTTTCTATCTGATTATTCTGTTGTTGCGTTGTAGCATAAAAAGTTAATATTGATGTATTCATTGCATTAACTGCTACACTTGCAGCTGCTCCATAAGAAAAACTTGTAAGGAGAAAACAATATAAAAGAATCTTAAAGATTTTCATCGCATTCTCCTTGTCTTATTGGTATTGCTTGGTTCATTTTGCTCTATGGAATCCTCATTAGGATTTTTATCTTCGTGTATGTTACCTATGACTTTAAGTTGCCAATCCTGATAATCATCTAAGCGGTCTAGTGTTTTTTGTAATATCCACCCCATACTTTTTTCAAACTTTACAACATCTCTAAAATCACCTGTATCTACTATATCTCCCTCATAGATTTTATCGCCATTGCTATCTTTAAAACCTGTGTAAAATTCTACATCGTAATCTTTTATTATATCAACTACTTCGTCTTCATCATCGATTGCAAAGACTTTTCCTTGCCCTATACAAAAGTTAATTTCGGAACGATACCCTTCATTTACGAATGAGTGGTCTTTTAAATAATCTCTCGCAACCTATTCCAAATCCTAAAGTCAATGTCTTGCGGTTTCATCTACTGCCTCCTTTTATTTGTTTTCTTTTGTCTTTGTTTTTTTCTATAAGTTCAACCGCCCGCATTATTTCCCTCTAAATTAGGTTTCCCCTCTTTCTCAAAGCAACTAAACTTACAACCATTCCTCCATTCACTGCAACCATACCAAGTATAAGGCTTGTTTGTTTTCTTAGAGATTCCCTCTTTTTTAATCAGGAATCCTTTTTTGCATTGTGGGCATTGGTATTCACTTGTTTGTGCTTCTTGTTTGGGTTGTGGATTCAAATCAGGTTTGCCATTAATGCTTTTTGTTTTAAAATCACAACCGCTTTGATAGTTGGAGCAAGAAAAGAATTTGCCAAACTTTCCATTTATCTCTCTTAGGATTCCATTCTCACATTTAGGACATTTAATTTGTTTTTGCTTCTGCTTGATTAAAACTCATTTTACTTTCCTTGTTTTCTTGGATTAAATTTAAGATAAAGGTATGAATGCCCTTTAAAAACTCCTCTCTACTTAAAGTTTGTTTTTGAATCTCTTTTTGTTGTTCATACCAAAGAGCAGTCATATCTACTCCACTTAGCATTTGCGGGAGATTCTCTATTAACTTAAACCCTTTAGGCAACACTTTAATGTTTTGTTTTTTATCCTTGCTCACACTGATATATTCTCTCTCAATAAGTGTTTTAATATGATTGCTTCTTGTAGCAGGTGTGCCTATGCCTCCACTCTCTCCCTTTTTATCTTTATCTTTTTCTAAGAGAAGTTTTTTAATCTTTTCATCTTTTACATATTTAGAGACTTGATTTAAATCTTTTAGTAAGGTTGTCATTGTATAAAGCGGTCTTGGTTTTGTCTTTTCTTTGGACAAAGAAACACTTTGAGCAGTTGCAACTTTAGAATCTAAAAGGGTATTAAAATCTAAGCTTTCTTTGTTAGGTTCTACTTCCTTTTCAAAAGTGGCTTTGAATCCTAAATCTACATCTTGTCGTTTGGTTGTTTCAAAAATATAGCCCTTAACTTGAAAACTAAACTTGAAACTCTGATAAAGACAAGGGGGATAGAATTGCATTAAGAATCTTTTTGCAATTAATTGATAAATTGTTAGCTCTGCATTATCAAGATTATCTAAATTAAGTTTGGTCTGCAAAGGAATAATTCCATAATGGGCTGAAAGTTTAGAATCATCAAAGGCTTTAGATTTAATGCTTGTATTTGCATTGTGTTGTCCTATATCCTCTTTAAAGTTTGCTTTGAGACATTCTATAATCTGTGGGGATTCTGCAAAAAGATTCTCGGGTAAATATTGGCAATCACTTCGGTTATAAGAGATGGCTTTGTGTTTCTCTCTTAGGCTCTGTGTTTTTTCTAAAACCTTATCGGGCGAATAACCAAAAAGCCTAGAGCATTCTGCTTGTAACTCCAAAAGATTAAAAGGAAGCGGTGGATATTCTTTTTTCTCCTCTTTTGTAATCGTTAAACTCGCTTCTTGTCCCTCGCAAAGATTTTTAATATTAAAAGCTTGGGATTCCTCTGTGATTCTTTCCTCTTTTTCAATCTTTAGGGGGGCTTTTATCATAGAATCTTGAATGCAAAAATCTCCATTAATAGAAAAATACTCTAAACTCTTATGGTTTTTATTCTCTAGTTCCCTATTTACAATTAAAGCTAAAATAGGAGTTTGCACTCTACCTACACTTACAACGCCTTGCCCTCCATTTCTTTGGTTTAAAAGTGTATAAAGTCGTGTAGCATTTAGCCCCACGATAAAATCTGCCTCACTTCTTGCAAAGCCACTTTCGCTTAAACCTTTAAAGTTGCTATTACTTTGCATACAAGACATTGCTTTTTGTATGGCTTTGGGAGTAATATCATTAATCAAACATCTTAAAATGGGTTTGTTTGTTTTTGTATATTCTAAAATCTCATCCATGAGAATCTGTCCCTCCTCATCAGCATCGCCACAATGGATTATCTGTGTAACTTCGTTTTTATTGATTAATCCTATAATCGTTTTAAGTTGAGATTGTGCATTATGAATCGGGATTCTCCTAAGAGGATAAGGCAAATTAAGAGGTAAAGCGTTAAGATTCCATTTTTCATAGGTTGGATTGTAAGTTTCAGGTTCTGCAAGTTTTAGGATATGTCCAAAAGCCCAAGTGATAAGAGAATCCCCTTTGACAATATAGCCTTGTTTATTTTCTTGTGTTCCTTGTATTGCTTCAGCAATAGAGCGTCCAAGTTCAGGTTTTTCGGCAATGAAGAGTCTCATAACTTTCTCCTTTATCTGTGTTTTTTAAATTTATGAGTTTTAGATTCTTGGTTGGAATCTTGCAAGTCGTTTAATTGTTGATTAGATTCTTTCTCTTGTATTGGATTTTGTAAATTCATTGTGCTTTGTTGGTTTAAAATATCTCTTGCTCTTGGGAGATTCTCTATATAGTTTTGGTTATTTGTTAAGTGAGTAAGTTTCTCCTCTAAGGAGAGGTTGTTAAAGTGGGATTTATCCTTTGGGTTTTGTAAAAAAATTTTGTTTTCTAAAGAAACTTCGTTTTGTGGTATAATTTCCTTAGTAGTTGCAGGTAAATGCTCTTTTGAGCCAGCCCAAGCTGATTGTAAATCAGGGTGTAGGAAATGGGCGTCCCTACTGCCTGTTTCTACCTGCTTTTGCAACCTTTCAAATTCTTTAATATTTTTCTTGTTTGCGTGAAAAATCTCATTTACTTCTTGTGGTATAATGTCATTGGTAGTCGGTGAACTGTTGTTATCAACCAGCCGCTCGTCAAGACTTTGGGCTTGAGTGTAGGAATTGAGCGAACCTACCACCGATTGCCTATATACAACTTCTTTTTTATGTAATCGCTTCAAGTGTTTGATATTCTTTTCATCGGCGTGAAAAATCTTAACAATATTCTCATCTTGCCTAACGCCAATTTCACCCATTTTTTTATCATCAAGCTTTTTCCCTGCTATGTAGTCCTTTTCACTCATTGGAGAGGGATTTTTAATGATGATTTCAGGCTCACTTACTACTTTTTCTATCACTTCTTTTACTTCATCTTTGTTTTTAAACATTTCAGGGTGTCGTTCATATAGAATTTGTAAATCAGCAATGGCTTGTTCTTCTCCCAATAAATCTACGAGAGCCTTACAAAGATGAAAAATCGCTAATTCTCTTTCTTTTTCACTCATTGGCGTCTCTTTTTATGAGTTTTAGATTCTTGGTTGGAATCTTGTAAATCTTTTTCTTCTCTCAACACTTCATCAATAAATTCATCAATCTTATCAAGCAATCTCTCATCAACAAAGCTTCCTAAATCACTCTCCATAAAGAAATCATAAGTTCTTTCTAAAACTTCATCAGCTTGTTTCTCATTAAGCTTATACTGCTCTTTAAATTCATAGGACTTTACAATATAAAAAATAGCTTTACTTAGTTCTTTATAATCTAACTTATCAAGCTTTTCTATGGTTTCTATATAAGTATTCTCCATCTTTTTTTACCTTAATTGATTTTTTTGTTTGAGATAAAAAATAAGCTCACTATCTCGTATAACCTCATCTTGCAAAAGCTTATTTTCTTTGTCAAGCAAATTATTCTGCTCTTTAATGTTTGCGCTTACCTTTTCTACGCTTTGTTTTAAAACTTGCAAGCTTCCAACTTGAGCTTGTAAGAATCCACTAATTGTTGTTGCACTAGCCGTGAAAGAAGCTGCCATAAAAGGTGTGCAAAGACAAGCAAGAGAATTTGTGCTAAAAACAGCACTTATCAACACAAAGAGTATAAATTTTTTCATTTTTGTCTCCTTATGTGCTTTGCTTCATCGCTATATTCTTCAGAAAAAAGTGAGGCTTGTTTAAAATTTTTTTTTATATCTTCTGAAAATTCTTGTCCTACATTTAAATTTTCATTTTCTACCTTTTCAAGCATTCCCAATTTTTCAAGTTCTTTGATTTCATCTCGTGGAATGGCTACTATATTTTGGATATTTTTGGAATCTCCTAAATACAAAACAAATTCTTCTTTTAATGTGGATACAATTTCATCTAAAATTTCTTTTTGTTCTTTATTGAAATCCTCTTCTTTATTCCAAAGAAGCTCTTGCACTTCTTGTATTAGATTCCCCATTTGGATATTATCTGTCTCTTTATTTTCATTAAATTCACTTATTCTTGCTAAAGCCTCATAGAACAAAGTGTTGCTAGATTTTGAATAATCAAAAAAAGAGATTTGATTCTCTAGGGTATTTATTGCTTCATTCTGTCCTTGTTCTTGGGTATTTTGAACCTTATCTACAATAAAATCTAAATCTTTAATAAGCTTATGCACAAAATTATTGATATTTCTTTTAATACTTTCCTCGCTTAGCTTATAATTCACACTGAAATTATCTAAATTATTCATTAAAAATCTAAAATTACTAAAATCATCATAACTTAATTTTGATGTCTTAATGAAATCAATTTTGTTTTGAATATCACTTGAAATAGGTAATTCATTTAAGATAAAATGTTTCATATTCATCATACATTGCTCCTTAGATTTTTTATAAATCTACTAATAAAATCAAGCAGGTAAGTTTTATAGGGATTATCCATTTTTGTTTGAGAAAAAACAAATTTATAAGCCAAAAGTGCAAGCGCAATATAAGCTATTAAAAAGGCATCTAAACTATCGCTAAAAACATAGACACAAACCAATATAAGAATATTGAGTTTAGAAAATAAAAAATAGAATATTTTTGCTTTTAAAGCATATTGTGCTTTTGAAATGGCTTCGTTCATTATCTATTCCTATTTTTTGTTGCTTTAAAAACTTTTGAAAATTTTTCATTTTGTATATTATGCTTAGGAGATTCCTCTATGCTAGATTTATTTTCTTCCAATCTTTGCTCTGCATCTTTTTGATTGATTTCATTCAGTGTGCTAAGTTTTTGATTATCTATTAACTCTCCTTTTAGTTCTTTCATTAAATTAATTTTTTGCTCATCAAGCTCCTCAATTTCTTTTCTTAAGGCTTCATTTTTAGCCTTTATATTATCAATCAATTTTTGAATCTCTTGCACACTCATACGCTTTAACTGCTTATTGAAATCCAACATAAAAAATTTATTATTGAGCGTTTCTTCCTTTGAAAAAGGGAATTGTGTATTTTCTTTATCCTTAATAAAACTTAGCATTTCACTAACACTAGGACTATGAATTGAATTTGTTATTTTTTCGTCTTTAGGAATATAGAAATCATTATCTTCTTTTACTTCTTGTAATTTCTTGATTTCTTGCTTTTTGCTTTGAGAATCTTCACTTAGAGTAGCTAAATCTTGCAAAGATTCCAATAATTCGTTAGAGATAGTGTCTTTATCTGTATTAGATTCTAAAATCTCTGCATCTATATTTTCTTGCATTGAAGCAATATCTATCTTATATTCTCTAAAATTTATGTAGAATTTCTCGTAATCTACAAAACCATTTTGAATACACTCTTCTGCCAAAGAAATACTTGAAATTGCTCTTTTTAACTGCTCTTTATCTTTATCATTAGTATTTTGTTTGACTAAATCTACAAAGACTTTTATATCATTGATATTGTGTTCATTTTTATATTTAAGGGTGAAAAGAGCTAAATTGTTGGCAAATTCTTTAAATTCATCATCTTTTTTGCTTTCTGCAAACTCATTTAATAATGCAACAGCCTTTTCAATAAGCATTGTTTAGATTCTCCTTGTGAATAAAATGAGACATTGTATTAAACGAATAAAATAATTACTTTAAAATAAACTTAAAAACTCTCAAATGAGAGGATAAAAGATTTAATTTTTAATATTTGCAAAATCTCTAATAAAACTTCTTTTGAATTTTTCATAGTAATTATAGTTTGTAACCTTTCTTAAGCCCTTGTTGTAACATTCTATGGATTCTTTGAGTGATTTTTTTTGTTTAATACAAAATTTGAGAATAGCTGTTGATTTGGCAAGATTATAATCTAACTCAAAAATATGATTCAATTCTTTCTCGGATACATTGCTTGAATTAATCTGCATCAAACCCATATCAACACTAAACCCTTGCTTTATTAGCTGCGAAGCAATGTGCTTTAGATTCTCCTTATCAGTTCTAATTTGCACGATATATTTGTTTTTATAGGGGATATTTCTAATATGAATTTTTTTCTTAGCTTCTTTAGCAATATTAAATTTCTCTTTACTAACAAAAGCAATAATATGCGGATTAAATTCACTTTCAATCTTCGCAAGAGTATAAAGCATTTTTTTATCTATACCACTTTGTAAAGAAGCT
Organism: Helicobacter fennelliae; assembly: GCF_900451005.1. Taxonomy (NCBI): domain Bacteria; kingdom Pseudomonadati; phylum Campylobacterota; class Epsilonproteobacteria; order Campylobacterales; family Helicobacteraceae; genus Helicobacter; species Helicobacter fennelliae. The sequence goes on along the minus strand of NZ_UGIB01000001.1, from coordinate 816,872 downwards.
TTTTTTAAAGCGTTCGCAATATCTAATGAAATCTGATTTGCAAAAATTTCTAAGGGCAAGAAAAATAAAAAAATTGAAAGATATTGTTGCATTACTTAATTTTTAATACAGCTTTAACTGCATTTTTTGCAACATCTTTGACGATGTTTTGCATAGAATTTTGCAAGTTTTGAGTTGTAATCTTTTGCACATCTTTAGCGGAAAATGCAAAATCATCAAGCTTGCTTTGTATGCTTATCTTGTCCATTCCAAGTTCTTTTGCTTTTCCCAAAAAATCATTAATTTCTTTAAATTTATTACCCACTATTTCCACACAAAAATCATTATCGGCATTTAATACTTTATTCACGCTTTCTTTTTGTTCTTTACTCAAAGAATCATTGTTTTCAAGCTCTATTTTTAAAACTGCGTTTAATTTCTCTCGTGTGAGATTCTCATTCTCTTTAAGTTCATCCATTAATTCACTATGCTTATCTTTTTTAAATGCTTTAAGTAAGTCTGCTAAAAATGCAAAAAAGGTTTTATCTGCTAAAGAATCATCATTGTTAATATCAATTTTATTTTGCTCCAAATCAAAAGAAATTCTTTTGCATTTTTTACTAAACTCTTTATACTTGTTGTTAAATTTATTAACGCCTTCCGCTACAATTTCCTTTATATTCATCAACTTGCCCTTTTTAAAATTTTACAAATATAACAAAAAGGCAAAAAAATAATATAAAAATAAACTTAAAAACTCTCAAATGAGAGGATTAACATCTCATTACTCCTCTATTCAGGTTTTAAGGTATAAACTATCCTCGTCTTCTTAATCTTCTTATTCTGTATCTTATTCTTTGTTCTCTAAGTTTTGTAAGAGATTTCGTATTATTTGTCCTAATTTCTTGAAGTTTCGCTTCAAAAGTGCTTGGCTTAAGTGCAATTTTCTTTGTTTTCTCCAGTGTTTGCTTTAATTGTGAGAGTTTTTTGTCAAAAGTATTAATAAGCTTTTCTATCTCTTCTTCACTTTTTTTGATTTGAATACTTTTACGATATTTTATTTCGGATTCTAAATCATTATGCTTTGGATACCTTGCTTTTGGATTAATTTTATAATAAGGTCTAAAGTCTTTTTTACTTGGTGCAGATTCTATGCTTGTTTCATATTTTAATTCTACCAAAGTCTGCGCTATAATTACCTCTGCTTTTGGAGCATTCATACCCACAAATTGAATATGGGGAGAATTAATTTCTCTATCTTGTAAATGAACTTCTAAAATACCCTCTATTTCCTCTTGTAAAAGCCTTATTTGTAAAATTTTTAAAAGCTCATTAATATCTTCTTTATCTATACTTAAGGCTCTTGCCCATATATTTGCTGTTTGCACATAACCTTTTTGTCTAAGATAAGCCAAAATCTCACTTTTTGTATCTTTTTCGCCTGTTTGCTTATTTGAACTGCCACTTGTGCTACCTGCACTATCACTTGAACCACTACGCTTAGCATTAACTTGTCCTAAACTCTTTAAAAAATAATTTCTCGCTTTAGGATTTCCTATCAATACAAGGGAAAATTCAAGCTCTCTTAAAAAACTTCTTGATTCTTCACTTCTTGCAGCTTGAAGCATTAGCAAAATCTCTTTATACAAAATTTTAATTCAACAAACTTCATCTAAGTTTTCTTTTATTTGATTTTTGTGATTGAAACATCTTTTTTAACATATTCTTTTCCTTAACAAAGTATGCCTTTATGTCTTTTAACCCATTTAATTTCATCTTTATAATTTCTCCTCTCCAAAGCATCATTTTCTATTGTTTTTAAAGTGTGATAATAAAGACAATTTGCGGTGGTTGTGCCTATATTAAAGCTAATATCTCTATGCCAATGCCCAAACATAAAATATTTTGGAATCTTATTCTGTTTAAATAAGGTTTGATAGATGATTTCTAACTTATAGGGATTCTTATCCTCTATTTTATGGCTTATATCCATTTGTTCGCCAAGTTTTTTAAAAAAACTTTGTGGGCAAGTGTGTGTTACACAAAAATCAAGTTTTCCTTTGAAGTTTGAAATATTTTCTAGGGCGGTCTCAAGGTCTTTTTCACTGATTTCCTCATCTTCCCACCAGCTTAAATTTGGTTCTCTTCTATATTTATCAATACTTAAAGCCCCACCCATTGTAAAGACAAATTTATTATCAATGTTATAAATTTGCCCTCTTTTCAAATGATAGCATTTGTTTTCTAAGTATTCTCCAAGCACACCACCAAATTTTTTGACTTGTTTTAAAGCCTTTAAACGATTGAAATTGTCGTGGTTTCCATCAATGAAAAGTAAAGTGCAGGGAAGTTTTTCTATCCTTTCTTTTAAATTTTCCTCCATTTTTAGGGCATCAATTTGCTTATATTTTCCATCTAAATCACTCCACAATACTCCAAAATCTCCACATACTATAATAAAATCTTCTTTTGTATAATCTTTCACAAAGAAAATTTTATCAATATCAATTCCTGCGTGAGTATCACCAAAAAAATAGATTGCCATTACTTGTTTCCTTTTGATTGTGAAAATTTCTCATTTTCTTTTCCTTTTGATATGGGAATTTGATTTTTCGTTTAAATATTCTTGTGTGTTTTGAGCCTGAGGATTATTTGAAATTTCTACTTCAAAATATTCCAAAATCTCTTTAAATTTATCTTGACAAGAAAGGCAAGTATCAATTAAAAATCCTTTTGTGTTAGGATATTCTTTCAAACCTCTATAATAAAACAATCTATGTTCCTCATCAATAATAAATGGAATAACATTATTTTTTAAGCATTCTTTAAACATTAAAAGTCTTCCTACTCTACCATTACCATCTTCAAAAGGGTGAATTTTCTCAAAGTGAAAATGAGATTCTATAATTTTTTCTAAAGAATTTTCTTTCTTGTAATTTTCAAGCAAAATATTCATTTCTTTTAAAACTTGACTTGGTGGGGTTGTTTTAATATTGCCTACAAAATTAGGGCTTTTTTTAAAATCACCTATGGTTTTTATATCAGTGCAATTTTGTTTTACTAAAAAGTGTAAATTCTTAATAAAATCAATATCTAAATCAATCAAAGCATTTTCTAAAATAAAATCAAAGGCTACAAAATGATTTTTTGCTTCTAAAATATCGTTTGTTTTAATGATTTGATTTTCATTTGCTAAAAAAGTATCTTTTTCATAAATCAATCTTGTTTGTTCATTTGTGAGTGTGCTTCCCTCAATGTGATTGGAATTATAAGCAAAATGAACTTGTGTATAATGATACAAACCATTTTTATGAGAATTCCTTTTTTCTCTAAGTAAAATTTCAAGGATTTCATTCACCTTTTTTTCCTTGTATGCAATGGAAATTTTTCCATATGGCTTGTCATACCATTAAGGTTAGATTCCTTGCTCATTACAATCTCATCTTTAATTTGCGATATATCTAATTCATCGGTTACATTTATATACTTCTCCTCTATAAATCTCAAAGCCATTTTGGCTCTTTGTTGTATATAAGATTCTATGGGTTGTAACCATTCCTCACTTAAGTTATATTTTTCGTGTCTTTTAAAGTTAAAACTAGAGAGTTTTTGGAGGTTTTTAGCGTGGCGAGGCTCTATGAATATTTTAAGTTGCTCATCAAATTGTAATTCAAAATAACTTATATCTTTATCTAAACTATTTGCTATATTACAAAAATCATTTTTATCCAAAGTTGCCATAAAAGATAGTCCATTATCAAAGATAGGTGCAGGGCGCAGAATCTCTCCTGTATCATTATCTACTATCATTCCAAAATTTCCTAAATGTCTATCAATGTTCATAATTAAAGCATCAAAAACCATAAGGTCATTAAAAGCATTTTCACCATAAATTTTTGGAATCTCTCTCATTAATCTTAATTTATTATAGTTTTTGATTGATTCATCTAAAAGTGTGTAAATTGGCAAATAACCCTCATTTTCACTTGTAAAGATTTCACAAGAACTCACTAATTGATTATGAAACATTTTTAAATCATAATTTATGTGTTCAAATTCCATAATTTCAGCAATTTGAGCCATATAATATTCACTATATGCTTCGCCTAAACCATTATACATTTCGCTAATACATTTATAAAGACAAACTTTATCATTTTCCCTATACCAACATTTTTTTAACATTCCATTGGTAGTGTATTCAGGAGAACTTGTAAAGCCATTTGCCTTTGTCATTTTAAGCCCAAAAGCACTTAAGGCTAAAGCCTCGCTAAACTCATTCTCATAGAGATTATAATCTTTCCATTTGTAATCTTTATTTGTGGGAATTATCCAATAAGAATCATTTAGAGAAAGTGCAAAAGAAATATCTACATAAGCCATTAAATTATCTTCAATGTTTGTAGGAATTGAGGCAAGGACATTTTTTGCAAATTGTCTATTTTTAGGAATTTTTCTTTGCTTTATCCAAGATTCTAATGAGCTTAATAATTTTGTTTTATCAACCATTCTTGGAAGCAAATTTTCATTAAAAATTTTTGCATTTTTTAAAGAGACATAATGAATGGTTTGTCCTTTAAGAATTTCACTATCAATTTCTACTTCAAACTCTAAAACCACTTTGTCTTTGTTTTTTAAAACATATTGCATTCTATATATCTCCCAATATGTCTCTGCTTCTTTTGGATTTTTCAGTTTTTGCTTGTGGCTGACTATTTTGTTTATTCATCATATTTTCAACTATGTTACTTAGTTTTCCTTCTAAAGCAGTATTTTTGCTCTTAAGCTCCTTGATTTGTTCTTTATACATATTTTCTTTGTCATTAAAAATTTCTACTTGTGCTTCAAGTTTATAGAGTTTTTTAATGTGTGATTCTGCTACCTCTAGCTTTTCTTTAAATTCTTTTTGTAAGGATTCTAACTCTTTTTTCTGTTCTTTTAAATGAGATTCTAAGAGAGTATTTTGAGAACTTAATTTGAAGTTTATTTCATTGATTTTTTTATTTTCATCATTTAACACTTCTACTTCTTGCTTCATTTGCTCCTTGTCTTTTTCATATCTATTTTCAATCTCACTTAAAGACTTTTGCAGAGCTGCATTTTGAGAGTTAAGCTTTAAATTTTGTTCATTAATCTTTTTATTTTCATTGCTTAATTCCTCATTTGCACAATCAAGCTCTTTAATCTCTTGCTCATATTCATTATTTACCTTCTCTTGTTCTTTTTGCAAACTTTCAAGCTCTTTAAGCATTGCTGCTTCTTTTTCTTGGAGTTTTACCTCAAAATTTTTTTCTAACTCATATTCATAATTTTGCATTTCATTAATCTTGCTCTGAAGCGTGCTTTTAAGCTTAGAAATAGTCTCTTCTCTTTTTTCTATTTCATTATAAGCATTTTCACACTCTGCCCTTAACTCTCCTTTTTCTTGGGTAAGACTTATGATTTTTTCTTCCTTGCTCCTTAGATTTAAAATATCCTTGCTAAAAAGTAAAGAAGCAAAATTAATTGTATCTTCATTGCGATATTTTTGCTGAATATTTTTAAGGGCTTCTAAGATACTTAAGCCATTGTGGAGATAATCTTTTAAATCATTATAAGCATTTGCGGAATCTTTTTCTGCTTTTTCTAGCTTTGCTTTGAGCTTTTCTTGTTCTTTTTGTTTATAAAGTTCTATACTTTTAGCAATAATCTCATTAATCTTCGTTTCTTGTCTTTCTTTTGCTTCACTAAAAGATTCCTGTGTCTTATTCTCCGCTTGTTCTTTAGCAAATTCAGAAATATTATAAAGACGCACATTCTTTTCTTGTTCTAATACTTCTTTCGCCTCTTGAGGCTTAAGAGAATTTCTATTGTTATTTGCTTCTACCTTTAGTTCTTGTTTTGCTTGACTTTTTGCCTCATTATTCAACTCTTTTTGCTCTCGCATTTCAGCTTTAATTTCTTTTTTTTCTTCTGCACTCAAATGCCCCCAATAAATAACTTCGTGGATATTTTTATTATTTTCTTCTCCATTATTGTATTGCACACAAAAACTCTCTTCTACGCCATTCTCTTCTAGCTTATTTGCTAAATCAAGTAAAAGTCTTGAAAGGATAAAATTATTATCTTTTGGCACTTCATAATTTTCTAACAAAGTTAAACTCTCTCTCGTATTGCACATATAGGGTTCATCATTATAATAAAATGCTCCTTTCTTATGATAGATAAGAGAACAAGAATCCTCATTGACATCTACGAAATCAACCAAAGAAACACTCTTGGTTTCTAAAAATAAATCTTTAATAAGCTCTTTAGATTCAGGATTGTTTATGTGTCTTAAATCAATCGTTAGTTTCATAAATTCGTGGTCGTGTATCTCTTTAAGATTCTTAGATTTTAGCAAGTTAATAGTTTTAAAATCAAAGGCATTATCCAAGCCTTGCTCTGCTATGGTATTAAGAATAGTAATATCGTGCTTCATAACTTCTTTAAGCTCTGCAATAGAAGAGAAATTTTTGTAAAAGTCAATATTATTTTTTTCTAAAAAATCTATATATTCATTTTCACTTTTGCTCCAAAACTTCTGCAAAGACTCTAAAATGGGTCTTTTTGAAATGTCCTCAACTCTTAATTCATTGAAATCAACTCTTCGTAAAGTTAAATTTAGCATTGTGTTCTCCTTAGTTTATTTTCTATTCTTTGGCTTCAAATCATTCTTAAGACTCAAAGCAACCGACTTAAATTTCTCTATCCTTTGTTGTTCTTCCTTTTGAATTTTTTTAATAAAATCAATCATCACATCATCTATTTTGTTTGCTCTTAGACAAGAAATATAATAAGCCTTTTCTTCTTTGGGCAAAATGATAGGAGTTAAATTATTCTCAAAACAAGAATAGGCTATCAAAAGCCTGCCTGTTCTCCCATTACCATCGCTAAAGGGATGAATTTTTTCAAAATGAATATGGGATTGCAAAATTGCCTTAATTTTTTCCTCATCATTTTTAGAGTTTTCTAATTTATAATATAGGTTATCGCACATATCTTTAAGCAATGAAGATACTAAATAAGGTTTAGCTGTTTCAAAATCTGCACCTATAATCGCATTTTCTAAGGTTTTAAATTTCCCCGCTTCCTCGTGCAAATCTTTCATTATAAAAGAATGAAAAAATTTTATAAGTTCTAAGTCAATCTTTGTATTTGATTTAAGTTTTTCTATAAAATAAGGCAAGAGGTATTTATAATTTCTTACTTCATAAAATTCCCTATCTTTTATTGCTCTTGGAATGAAATTATCTAGGATAATAGAGGCTGTTTCATCTTGAGTAAGCGTATTACCTTCTATTGCTGTGCTGTGATGAGCCATTCTTATACACAAATCTAGCATATATTCTTGATTATCCAATATCATTTAGCCTCCTTATCTTTAAACTTTAAGCAAACATCTCTAAGAGAATATTTTTTAGAGCCTCTTGCTTACTAGATTCTAAATCACAAATTTTATTTAAGAATCTATCCACACTCACACAACGAATTTGGTCGCAAAGGATTCTAGCCTTTTTACCCTCTAATTCAAAATTTACTCTAAAAGGAGCATCAAATCCCTTTGAAGTAATAGGTGCGACAAGTCTTGTTTGTAAATAGTTTAATTCATTGGGTGAGATAATCACACAAGGTCTTTTTTTTAGAAATTTCCGCTCCTTTTGTAAGATTTAAATCTATCCAAAAAATCTCAAACTGCCTCAATATTACCACTCCCATTCCCTCATATCCTCACAAGCAAAATCTTTTTGCAAAGAGATTGTGTTTTGCTTATCATCTTCTTGCTTTGCTCTTTTTCTAAGTATTGCACTATCCCAATTTGAACGATGTGTTTTATTCGGGCTTAATAAAAGCCCATTTTTAAATAATTTTAGGTCAATAACAGCGTCTTCTAAATGAGCTTTTTTTATAAAAACTTTTGGAATACGAATGCCATAAGAATTGCCAATTTTTATTAACTTTGTCATCAAATTTACCCTTTAAAATATAATTACAAAGTAATTATATTGATATATTATGAATAAGTCAATATTGCCGCTCATAATATGTCCCTGTTTCTTTTTGCATTTGAAATATTTGCTTGATTCTGCTCTAAGATAGCAATTCTATATTCCAATTCATCTTTTCTGCTAAAAGTTTGAAACTCAATGTTTGCCTCCTCTATTTGTATAATTTTGTTGTCAATTAATGCAACATATTTCTCTTCATCAGAGATTTTAAGTTTTTTATCTGCTTCTGTTTTGCATTGTATAGGTTGTGATTCCTCGCTCCAATTTACCTTAGAAATTGCTCTATTCGTTGAATCTGACATTTTGGATTCTTGATTTTCACTGATATTGATACTCTGTGTATTTTGAGAATTAAATTTCCCTCTCTCATCTAAAAGCTTTGGATATTGTGGAAGCAAATGTTGAATTTCTTTGCTATCAAGTGTAATTCTTATGCCCTCTTTCTTATTTTGTGCAATTAATTCAAAAATTACATTGATATTTTTCTCATCAGCTTTTAAAGTATCAAGCAAAATCTTTCTTGGATAACTACCTAAAGTATTGTTTTTAAGAAAGTTTTCTTTTTGCGTAATTTCACTGATTATAAGTTTTAGATTCTCGCTGTTTTTATGAATAAAACTTGAAGCTTTAGACATTATATTTTTTGTTTTTGTTAAAAGCCCATCAAGGTTAGGAATAGAATCAAAGATTAAACACCCGCCTTGAGCTTTAAAAAACATATTATTTGGCACATATTCTCTATTCTTTTCATCAATCATTATCCCTGTATAGATAAAATCTCCACCAAGTTCGCTAAATTTTCCTCTTAAAACGACTTTGATTTTATTTACCCTAAAAACCTCTACTTCTTTATTGCTAGGATTTTTAAATATTTTTTCAATATTTAAATTGATAGCCTCTTTTAAAGCTTTGTGTTCTTTTTCCTCCTCTTTATTAATAGTCTTTTTGTGTATTTTTATCCCAAAAGCTTCTATGATATAATTTTCTTTTTCAAATTCTTTATTATTAACAAATTCCCTTAAGATTTCATTTTCATTTTCTAGCCTTTGTTTTTTGGCTTTTAAAACCTCAAGGCTTCGTTCGTTTTGTAAAATACTTTTTTATATTGTTCATAATACCTCTCCTCTGTTTTTAGAAGTGAAGTAATTTTATGTTTTTCTAAAATAAAAGGGTTTCCTGTTGCAACTGCTTTCATTTCAGCTACATTTGCAACTTCGGCATCTATTGCTTCAAAAACTCTCTGTCCATCGTTAAAATTTAAAGATTTCAGTTGCACAAGAGGTTTTAGTTTTTGCTCATTAATCTGGAACATTCTCGCATCATAAGTTTGTTCAGTGGCATAACGATAATGGGCTATATTAAATTTTATATTCTCTTCTAGGATTTGATTTTTTACTTCCAAACTCAAATCCTTTTCTTTCAAGGCTTCCAACATTCTTTGCAATTCTTCTTCAAAAAACATATTGCCTTGCCTAATCCCTCTTCCCATTCTTTGCTCTAAATCACAAGGTCTCCACGGACAATCAAGCTCGTATAATGCGATAATTCTTTTTTGCACATTTGTGCCTGTTCCCATTTTTGTAGTTGAACCAATTAAAACCCTTATTGCACCCTCATTCATTTTCATAAAAAGTTCTTGTTTTTGATTGTCGGTCTTTGCATCGCCTATAAAAGCAATTTGCTCCTGTGGGATTCCAGACTTAACAAGTTTTTTAAGTATATCCCCATAAACATCAAATTTTTCTACTTGCAATACCATTAAGTCTTCTATGCTATATCGTTTCTTAATCCCATTACTTTCTGCCTCTAATGGCTCATCAAAGTTTTTAAGCAAAGCATAGAAATTTTCCTCATTTTTTTCATCATAGAGCAACACTAAATTCATTTCTCTAGCTACATCTTCAATACTTTTATATTCTATTTTATCTTCAGCATAAACATCAATTTTTTTGAGAGCGTTGCTTACTCACGCCCATATCACAAAAGATAAGTTGTGTGCCATTTTGATAGGTTTCATCTTTGTAGTGAAGCAAGACTTTCTCACACATCTTATTTATCTTAGAATCTCCATAGTCTTGTGCATTTTGGTCTATAAGTCTAAAATCAAGTGCGGCTTTTTAGCATCTGTCGTGCAGGCTAAAACATTGTTTTTCTTTGGGTCGTCATTTACATTTTCCATTCTCCATTTAAAATATTTGCGTTTGGATAAGCTCTTTTAAACTCTTCTCCCCATTGCACACTTAAATGATTTGGAACAAGAATTAAAGCTTTTTTAATCAAACTCATTCTAATTTGCTCCATTACAATGGCGATTCCAGCCAAAGTTTTTCCAGCTCCAACTTGATGGTCTAAAAGTAAAGAATTTTTAGAAATCGCTTTAAAAGCAGCATTCTTTTGATGCGTCATTAAAGTAATCTCTTTATTTAAGTGCGGAGTTTCCAAGAAGTTTCCATAATTAAATCTTTTATGAGTAAAGACATTAATAGTCTCATTATAGATTTTTTCTATTGTCTCTCTTCTTTCCTTACTAGAAAAACAAAAATTAGAAAAAGATTCTTTTAGAATCTCCGCTTTTTCTAGGGCAATTTTTGTGGAAATACTCTCGCTTACTTTAATTTTTTTATCTTTCTCGTGTGGGTGAGGCTCAAAATGATAAACCTCAAGACTTTTGCCATTCAATACATTTTCAATAAAAGATTCTTTTGCAAACATTGTGCTTGTATCTTCTCTCAAAATTTCTAAGCTTAGTCCAACTTCATTAAAATCATAATTGGAGGCTTCAACTTCTTTTAAAACTATTTCACCATCATTAAAATCCTCTCTTAAAATTTTAAATTTTTCTAAAGAATATGCTCCATTTAAAAAACTAACTTTTACAATAGCTTTAGTTGGGTCGTTAAAAAAGCTTTCTTTAATAAAATCTTCATAATATTTTATTGGCACAAATTTAGCACCAAAAGAAGTTTCTATATCCTCATAATACAAATATGAATGGAAAGCTTCTTTCAAAGCTAAAGCTGTTTGGTTTAAATCTAAATGAGGCTTTGGGAAACCTATAAAAGTTCCCTCTTGTTTTTGCTTAATTAAACTTTGCACTCTTTCATATTTTGCTTTTACATTTCCGCTTAAAAATTCACCTGCTAATTGATAAAAAACATCATCTTGTGGGTCTCTATCTATCCTATAAAAGATTAATTGTTTCTCGCATAAACTTGTAATATTTCATTAAGTGGTGTATTTGGTTTATAGTCTTGCAAGGTTTTCTCATCAATAAAACCTTTTTCATTGATAGTTTTTTGTAAAGCTTCTTCATTTGAATTAGCTAGGCTTTTTTGTAAAGGCTTATAAACTCTCATCTTTAATATAGAATATAGTTCATAATTTCCCTTATCGTTTTTTTATTTCTGTTGCAAGAATACTAAATCGCGCAAGCTTATCCAAATTTAAAATATTTTGTAAATTATGCTGCAAAACTATTCCTTGTTTATCTGTCTTGTTCCTATTATTTTGATGAAAAGATTTAACATTCGCAAGATGTAAAATTTCGCTTCTTAACTCTCTTAATCTTTCTTTTTGTTTCAAAATAATTGTATTGCTCTCTTCATCGTCCAAATAATGTTTTTCACTTTTTAAATTCTCATTAAACAAATCTCTAAAATCTATGATTTTTTTTAGCAATTTGCACTTCATCTCTGTTTAAAAAGCTTTTATATTGAAAATTCTTTTTATCTATTCTAAGAATATGCGCCTTTGGCACTAAATCCATTTTACTTATATCTAAACTATCACTAAAATAAGCCTCTTCACAACTTGAATACTCACCTTTCACATAAATTTTATTATCCATAAAAAAGAGATTTCCAACCCTCAAACTATTAACTTTAATTGCTTCTTCAGTGCTTAAAAGAGAGAAATTAATCAAATTTAATTCTTTCTCAAAGGGTGCATTATCTTTGAATACAGGGATTAAATCTCCTAATTGTTTTTTAAGAGTTTCACTCCAATTTCCATTATCTTTCACAAGCATTTCATATTTAATATTTTCTTGTCCATACCTTGTGTTTTCCCTAATTTCAAATTCCCCTAAAATATGTTTTACATTCTTATTAAAATGAGAATTTACAGAAACTAATTCGGCAAATAATGCAGTCTTAACAAAAGCTATTTGTTTTTGTTTTAAGCTCTCTTCTTTTTTAAAAGCTTTTTTTCTTCGCTCCAAACCATCTTTGCTAAGTTTTTGATAAAAATAAACATCAGTTAATACATTAGTGTTACTTTCCTTAAATACTGCATTTGGTAATCTATAAGCGGAAAGGAAGTCTCCTTTTTTATGCAGGATTTCTCTATGGGCATTTCTCTCACTATCTAAAAAATAACTTGTAATAACAAAACTTACGATTCCATTGTCTTTTACTAATTCACTTGATTTGATTGCAAAATAATTATGGATACTTTTGTTATTTCCCAATGAACTATAATCCCTTATTTTCACTTGATTATCAAAAGGAGGATTGCCCACAATAACATCAAATTCATTATTAAATTTTACTTCTTCTAAACCTTGATTATAGATTCTTACTTGTGGGTGCAAGAACTTAGCAATCGTAGCTGAAAGCGTATCTTTTTCTACCGCTTGAAATTCATAATTACTTGGAGCAAGTGCAATAAAACGCCCTGTGCCACAACTTGGCTCTAAAGCTAAGATTCTTTTATCCTTTGGCACTCCTAAATTTTGCAAACCCAAATAAATACTTTCAATCACATCTTTTGGAGTATAATAGGCATTAAAACTAGATTCTCTAATTTCTTTATAATACATCTCTCCTATTAAATCTTTAAGCTCATTCTCTAACTCTTTAAATTCCTCATTAAAAAATAAATCTCTAAGCCCCCCAAATCCACTATATTGAGCAAGCAATGCTTGCTCTTCTTCTTTTATTGCTAAAGTGCTAAAGGAAAAATTTTGAAATTCTTTGAGATTTAATTCTTCTTTTGTAATATTTAGATGCTGAAATTTTTTTTCAATCGCCACTTGATTTATTTCATCTTTTGCTTTGAGTAATTCCATACGCATAAAAAGAACTTGTGTAAGCCTTAAGGCTTTTAAATTTGCTTCTATCCTTTGCTTTTTGGAAAATTTAAAGTCATATTGTCCTTTGAAGCCTTCTTGTTCATATCTTTTTAGAAATTCGTATTCAGTAAATACTCTAAATCTATTGCTTCCCTGTTCTTGTAAGAATCTACTATCAATTTCAAATTCTCTTGGTCCATTGTTTCTATCTTCTGCTTGAGATTCTCTAACTCCTCCGCTTTGTGCATCTTGCAAGATTTCTTGTTTATTAATATCTTGTTTGTGTAAAGTTTGCTCTCTATCATCAGCAAATAAATTAAACTCCAAATCTTGTTTGACTTGTTGGTCAGCACTTCCCATTTCCTCCCTATTTGCTCGTTCTGTTCTATTGTCATTATTTGCATTTTGAGATTCTGATGTATCTGTATTAAAAATAGCATCATTTGCTCTTCTAGGTTCTTGTGGAATATTTGCTTGATTAAATTCTTTTTGGATTGTTTCATTGCTAGGTAAATCGCTAATGTCTTTAGAATCTGAAAGCTTATCGGCAAATTCATCTTTACTTGTAGGATTTGTTTCGCTATTTTGTTTGCCTGCTTGCTTAACTTGAGAACTTGAAAATTCGTTTGATTGTTGTCCATCATCTCTAGTTGTCGCATAATCTCCTCGCTTGTCTCCTGCATTATTGTTTCTATATGGTCCTCTATCGGTCTTGGAAGTTGAAATCTCTTTTGACTTTGAAGCAAATCTCTCTTTCCTTGCTGTTGTTCTCCATTTGGCTGTATATTGTTCCTATCAAGCTGTTGAAATCCTCCTGCAGATTCAAGCTCTCCACCTTGTCTTTCATTTCCAAAAGCACTTCTTGCTTCTCCTCCATTAAATCTAGGATTTGTGTGATAATTTTGTGTTGCTTTCTTTTCAAGTCTATTTGTGCTTTCCCTAGGATTTTGTTCTCTTTTTGCACTGCGTAAAGATTCCAAAGTTCTTTGAATAATACCATTTGTAAGTTGGGATTGCAGTAAAGTGCTAACCCTTTGCTGATATTCTCTTGCTCTTGTGATAGTTTGAGATTCTGTGATAACAGGTTTATTTCGTGATGAAATGTTGCTAAACTCTTTAATCTCTTCATTGGTTCGTTCATTTGTTCTGCTTTGAGTGTTTTGAGATTTTCGTTCGCTTCTTTCCACTCCTTGCTTATTTTGCCTATCATCTCTTGCGTTACTTCCGCTTCGCTTAAGATATTCTCCATTTTGCCCATCTCTACTCTCAAATCGTCCATTTTCTCCAAAAGATTGCTCATTTGTAATGTTCTCTTTGGGAGTAAATTTCTCGTAATCCTTTCTAGCGTCTTTAAAGATATTCTCTTTTGTAGAATCTTCTTGGGCAAATCCATTATTGCGTAAATCTCCTGTGTCATTTTGCCCTCCGCTTTCAACACTTCTTGTGTAAGTCTGTGAAGATTCTCTTTTAATTTGTTGATTTGAATCCCCTTTGTCTCCTCTTGCTTTATCAATGTCCCACAATTCAATACAGGAAGTGTTGCCGATATTCAATGCGGAAAAGAAGAAAATGAAGAACTAGATAAAGCCCTGCAAGAGCTAAGTGATTCTTTGGATGAAAGTTATAAAAAATTTAATATGGATGAGTATTTTGCACATCAAACATCTTGAAGAACTATTTCTCCAATATATCCGTTACTTAAATGTTGATTTAGCAAATTCTTTAATCAACAAAACAAAATATTCAAAAAATATTAATTTTCTAGTCCCATTTAGAGATATATTTCTCGCCTTCTATAATCCAGAGTATGCCAAAAGTGATAAAATAGTGCAAGATTTGGATTTCTTAAGAAAAGCAATTGCTAAATATTGCGAGACACTAGATACACTTAATATCAAGCAAATAAATATTAAAAATAAACAAGAATTGATAGAATGTATTAAACAAAATGATAATTTAAGGCAAATGTGCTGTGAATTATACAATTCAAATATCAAGTTTTCTCAAGCTTGTGAAAGCCAGCTTATTAATCAAAATGATTTTAAAGATTTGATTTCTAACGCCCAACGATCCGTAAGCAGTATTAAACATTCATTTGCGCAGCCCTTACTTGAATTTAATAATGCTCTTTCACATTTAACCATTTTTATCTACAATGGCGACAAAGATGATAAATTACAAAATGTCAAAAAAGCTCAAAATCACATTTATAGGGCAACTTTGGACAACTATAAAATGATTCTACGCTTTACAATTCCTAATCTACAGGATAATAAAGAAAATATATTAAAATCGTTTCATTCTATGAGAGAACAAGAATTCTTATTGCTAGGAGAAAGCTTTATTGATAAAAGAATTGATTATCTTTGTCCAATAGAGAAAAATACACGAAAATTACCGATTGTTACTGCCTATAAAGAATTGGTAAAAATTATATTTTAGGACATTCCCTAAGCCACAAAGGCTCTTTTTGCTAAATTAGATTCTATACCACTTGCTATGACATCATCTTGCTTGCCATCAATTCCAACTAAAGAGAGTGTCCAAGCAGGTCCTGAAACAATGAGTTTCCACATAATATAACCTGAAGCAAGTGTGCCAAAAATCATTAAAAGTCCTGTTATAGCTCCTGTTATAAAATTTGTATGAAAGCCATCAAAATACATTAGATAGCCTATGAATATTTATTTTTATATTTTTCCAAAGCTTTGATAGTTAAATTCTCAAATAAGGCTTTCTCTTCCTTGATATTGCCCTGAATGGCGACTTGGAGATATTTTATAAACATATTTTCTTCCATTTCTTCAAAAATAGGGCTATATAATTCTTTACTAATCAAACTTAAGGCTAAAAGATTAATGAGTGTTGTAGATTTTATAAGTGGAATATTGGCAATAATCTTTTCTAAATCTCTAATATCTAATTTCCCATATTGCTCGTTCAATTTTGCACTTTTTTGATTCATTTGCAATTCTCTTAAAGTTTTATCAATGGTTTTTAAAATGTTTTGATATTCAAATTCCAAAGGATTCTTTTTATCACTTTGATTTAAAAAACTATTATCTATTTTTTCCTCTATAAAAGCGTAATCGGTCTTGCTCTCAACAATCTCTTTTATATTTTCCTTTTCTTTAAAATCAAATTGAATCTTACCTCTAGGCGTTAAAAGCCCTTCATTTATTTCATCGCACTTTTCAATGTCATCAAGCTTTTCTTTATTTCTTAAAAATTCTTCATTGATTTCTTTATAATCCACAAAACGAAATTGAACGTTTGAAATTCTAAAAATATCACCTTTATTAATAATAGTTTCAAAACCACCTTGCATTTTAGAAAAAGATTCGTTATAAAAAATAACAGCATCTTCCACAGGAGAAATGGTAAAAAATCCCTCTTCAAAACCTATTTTTAGATGTTTGTTTTGTATTTGATTTCGTCTATCTTGCACACAAAAAGAACATTGGGAATCACTTCCTATAAATCCACCCTCTTTATCAAAAATATATGCTTTATCTCTAGTTAAAATTTCTTCTAAGTTTTCAATAATAACTCCAATTTTCTCCTCATTATCTACCATTATCATTTCCTCCCATTGTAATATATGCTACAATTTTTATCTGCTGGAGCGTATTAAGGATTTGATGAGCCTCTGAACCACCATTAATTAGTTTAAAATCAAAATATAATTTTTCATTATTATTGAAAATTACACTATACGCACCATTCTTATAATTTTCTTTCAAGAACCTATGCCAAGCCCATTCGCCACTATATGTTTTATGATAATTTAAATTTGAATTATGGTAATCAAAAGCTGTTAAATTCAAATTCGTATTGCCATTAAATTGCTCTCCAATAATCTGTAGAGTAGAATGTAAAGTATGGTCATACTTCACATTATGAGAATTATATTGCAATTCTATGAAAGAGAAATCAGCACTTAAATCTAAACTTTGCAATGTAAAATTGACTTTTATATTATCATTTGAAGTCAACATTAAATTTGAAAGATTTTTGCTCTCTCTCATAAAATCTAAAAAACTCTTAGAAAAATTTATTTTAACATCAAATTGAGTGTTTAGAGAATAGGTATTTGTCTTCTTAACTAACACAGAACTTAAATATTTGTCATAAAATCTATTGATAGTCCCATTTCTGCCAAAGAATTCTTTGAAAGAATCTATACTTAATTGCTGTGTGCTTTCATCATTAAAAGGATAAAAAGGGGCAATATCATTGATAAAGGGGGTATAAACTTCATTGAACCAAGCAGTATTAAGCAAAGAGACTCCGTGAGATTCTACAAGATTCCAAGCATATAAATACAATTTTGCATAATATTTTTCTAATTCTGGTGGAAGCTTTTTAATATCATTAGCAAACACTACAAAAGGGTCATCTTGTTCCTTCTCACGATTTAGCGCATAGGCTATTTTATTTTCAATACTTTGTGTTTTATTTGTGTTAAACTCTATAATCTTGGTTTGAATATTTTTAATGTCTAAACCAAGAACTTCCATTATCTTAACATCATTATTAATATTAAGACCTACTGCTGAAGCTCCTGAACTTAGAATAGAATCTTGTTCCGCAATTTTATGATAAGGGCTGAAAAAATGGGTAATATTGCTAAAATGTGTTTTAATCTCATTAGCATTAAGCCCTATATTATAAGCTTCTTTAAGCAAAAAAACATCGTTTAGCTTGGTATTAGTGCTAACAATTTTAATTAAAGCCGATACAGGATTATCCTCTTTAGATAAAATATTGAGCTGATTAAGTGTAGATTCTTTAGAACTATATTGTTTTGGTGCAAGAGAGAGAAGTAAATCCTCCCATTTATTTTGATATTCCACCAAATACAATTTGAGTATGCCCATTGAAAGCATACTCTTATTTTCTTTTGTTAATCCATCACCAATACTTTCAAGCATCCACAACTCTATATTTATCATATTATCTATATTTTGATTGAGATTTTGTAAAAATCCTATCATTCCATTTTTGGTATAAATTTTATCTATGGAAGTTATCTTACTTGATTCCGCAAAAATATTATTCACAGCAAAGCCTAATTCCTCTTTAATTCTATAAATTTCTTTTCGTTTATCACTATTTAAAAAATTTAACAAAACATATAACCTTTGTGGTCTTGTTGTTGTTCTTTGTAATGCTCTAATTGCTAATTCAATGCTTTTTTTGTCTTTATTAGAACTCTCTATATGAATTTTTTGAATATCATCAACTCCACTTAAGAAATTTTCCCTAGAAATATTATACTTACTTAATAATTGCCAATTTTCATTAATCCAAATTTTAAGCAAATTTTTATTTAAATATTCTTGTTCAAATAAGGATTTATACATATACAAAGTTTTTATTAAATTATTTTTATCATCTTTATCTGCTTGTAAAATATATTCCATCTCTTTAAGCAAAGTATTTTTAAGCACGTCTTCATTCAATTTATAGTAAAACTCTTGAGCCTCTAAAAACCCTCTATATGATATATTTAAACTTGGATATTGCATAAAATTATTATTTGTTGAGAGTTGAGGATAGACGCCCAAAATATTTTTTAAATTTACAAGTAAATTTGCTCTTTCTTTTATACTAAGCTTTTTGTAGTCTGTATCACTTAATAAAATCTGCAATGCGGTTAAAGTGCTTTCTGCCTTTTCTTTTTCTGTTCTATCCTTAGAAATAAAATAAAAAGACAAGAAATAAGTGCTTAAACTTATAACTAATACAAGTAGCAATAAAGAAAACTTTTTAAAAATATTTTTCATACTGCTCAAAGAATAATCTTTAAAAATAATATCATCTAATAAAGATTTCACAAAGTAACTCTGCTTATTGTGTAAAGGATTCACTTTTGCCAATGCTTTTTTAACATTGTATTTCTCACACACACTATCAAGTAAAAAGTTTCTAGGAATATTTTCCTGATAGGCACTTACAAAATACACTCCTCTTAACGAAGAATTATTTTTAAATGCGTTTTCGTTCTGTATCTCTAAAAGAAAGTTTTTTGCTAAAGCAAATAAATTATCAAACTGCTTTAAAAAAAGATAAGTCTTGTTTTTGTCTTCCAGAGAATGAATAAAATGATTTTTATTAGTAAAATTTAAAAATAAAGACTGACTTAGTTGTTTTAACCCTTTATCTAAAATATCATCATTTAACTTCTCTTTAAAACTAATACCTAAAGCTCTATCAACTATTCTTTCATTAAAAATTTCAAAAAACTCTTTCATACCCTCCAACAAATCAATCTTAGAAAAAACTACATAAATAGGAAATTTAAGATTAAGATAATTTTCACAATCATTTACCCTTTTTACAAGATAGCGAATAATATCTTTTGAATACTCTTTGGGATTACTTAAAAATAGTCTTGTATCTATTACTAAAACTATGCCATTGAGCTTACTATGGAAAAAGTTTCTATTTAAAAAGTTTAAAAAATTCCTCCAAATATTCTTTTTAATCAGAAATTCTTTGTTTTTATCTAAATCATCTTCTGGAAGTTCATCACTACTTGATGGGACAAAAAACTTTTCTTGAGAAAAATAATTTCCCTCTGTATCAAGTAAAGCTCCATTTTTAGAAACATATAAAGAAAAGTTATTTGTAGATTGATGAAATTTCTTATGAGATTGCAGACTATCACTTAAGGGATACTCTATATTAGAATAATTGATAAAAGTGCTTTTCCCAGCACCTTCTTCCCCTATAATAATAACTAAAGGTAATTTTTTGAACTTTATTTTCTTCTTCCAAGTCGTCTTAGCATCTTGCAAAGAAATAAAAAAGTTTCTTTTAGCTCTAAACACAAAATCATTAGATTCTTTTTTCAAAGCTTTTAATTTTGCTCTTTTCTCGCTTTTGAGCGAAATAAAAAAATTAATAGTTGGCTTAAGGAAGAAAAACAAAAAAACAATAAGCCATAGTATAAATATAATTCCAAATCTTAAATATGGATTCCCAAAAATATAAATATCATTAAATGATATTGAAGAACCCCAAAACCAAAATAATATACTCAAAACAATAAAAAATATAAGCAATAATATAACAACAAATAACTTGGACTTTATAAAGTTAAAAATTTTTCTAAACATTAAGTTTTTTCCCCAACTACTTTTTGATTTTAACTGAAATTAAATAAAATTTTATAACATTTTTTAAATTATATGCTAAAATAAACATAAAAGTAAAGGAGGCAAAAAATGGCACAACCAGCATATATAAAAATTGAAGGTTCTACTCAAGGGCTTATTTCAAGTGGAGCTTCCACAGAAGCAAGTATTGGAAATCGTTACCAAGCAGGACACGAAGACGAGATTATGGCACAAGAAGTTGCTCATATTGTAACCGTTCCAACAGACCCACAAAGCGGACAACCATCAGGACAAAGGGTACATAAACCTTTTTCTTTTACTTGTTCTTTGAATAAAGCTGTTCCCCTACTTTATAATGCGCTCACAAGTGGAGAAAGATTAACGAGTGTAGAAATTCACTGGTTTAGAACTTCTACAAGCGGAGGGCAAGAACATTATTTCACAACAAAATTAGAAGACGCTATTATTACAGATATTAATCTTGTAATGCCCAATGCACAGGAACAAGGCAATAATGATAAAACAGAGCTTTTCAAAGTCTCTCTCAATTATAGAAAAGTGATTTGGGAGCATATTGCCGCAGGGACAAGTGGAAGTGATGATTGGAGAGAAACTAAAGTCTAAAGCTTCCCAACAAACCTTTTTATAGCTGTTACTTTTACATTTGAATGGTTTTTCTTAGTGGCAATAAATTGTTACAAAAATGGATAGTCTAGAATACAAAAACTTTCAATCAGGGGGAACTTTCTATAAATGCTAGACCACTCTCCCATCCCTACACTTAACATAAAGGATTATCTATGCCTTACCTCTCCCTAAAAGTAAAGCCAATATTCTTAGTAGTATTTCTCTTTTAAAGGACCCCTATGTCTTATCTACAACTGAGTATAGATTCCCTCTCTTTTACTATCACTAAAGCCCATATTAAAGAGAGTTTAGAATCCTTATGGAGAATTGAGTGTGAAGGATATATAGAAAGCTTAGAAGAGCATCCTTTTACTTTAGACTTTTTCAACTCTTCAAGGAAAGACCAAGGGAACACTTTTAACTCTTTCCCACATAAGGAGAGCACTTTAAACTTTCACCCCAATGCTTTAATTAACAAGCAAGCAACCTTTAAAATCAGCAATCCCTATCCTCAATCACACTCTACTTCTCACACTTTAGATTTTATAAACAATGCCCTACCCTCTACTTTAGAATCTCTTAAAGATACTATCAAGAGTGCTAAGAATAAAAACAAAGACACTCATCATAATCAAACAAGTAAAGATTCTAAAAACTCTCAAGAATCTTTAGATTCTTTAGGGAGGATAAAAGAATATCAAGGCATACTCTGCTTTGTAGAGTATCTAGGATTAAATACTCAAAGTAGTGCAAATGTGTTTCATAGAGGTAATCTTACCCCCTCTTTAAATCATAAGCATTTCTTTAAGCTTACTCTTTGCTCTTCTCTTTATAGAATGTCTTTAAATAAAGCAAATAGAATCTATACCAATAAGAGTGTTATAGAAGCCATACATTCTACACTCAACTTTTATACACACGATTTAATCAAACCTTTGGATTTCTCTGGGATTGCTTTACACTATCCAAAGTTAGAACTTATTTCTCAATATGAGGAGAGTGATTTAGACTTCATCACAAGATTAGCCCATAATAATGGCATATACTTTTGTGATGTGAGAGGGAGTATATGCTTTTATGATAGCGCACAAAGACACTCTAGTAGAGAACTTACTTTTAATCCTAATGTGAATAACACTTTAAATGAACCTTGTATCTCTAGTGTCTCTAAACTTCAATCTTTAAGAGCTCATACTTTTAGCCAAAGTAGCCAGAATGCTCTCAATCCTTTTTCATTAGAAAGTTTAAGTCTAAAGAGTGATTCCTTATTACAAGAAGGAGAGCAGAATAATTTCACACACTCTTTACATATAAATGAGCATCACTATAGCAATGAATCCTCCTTTACTCAAAGCAGTGATTTAAAAACTCCCATTACTTTAAAAGAAAAAAGATTAAGAGTGATTGAACAAAGTCTCAATGCACAGAGTAATATCTATGATTTAGCTTTAAATGAAAGTATTACTTTAAACTTCTCCTCAAGTTTAAAAGAAAACAAAGAGAGTTTAAGAGATTTTATAATTATAGGAATGGAGCAAGAACTTATTAATGAATCTTTATTAGAGAATAACTTTAATTCTAATGATAATGCCATTAAAAAAGAGAATGCAAAACATTTAAAAGAAAGTGTTACTTCTTTAATGAATACAGAGCAGATAAACAAAGGGAATGAAAGCTTTAATCCCCTCACTCAAAATACTTCTAATGCTTTAGAATCTCTTTCTTCTCCTTCTTCTTTAGGTAAATCTCACTCTTATAGTAATACCCTCACCCTTTTACCTATTACCTTTAGCTATACTCCCTCTTTAAAGAGTAAGCCTAAAGCTCCTAGTAGCACTTTAGGAGTTGTTATTGGAGAGAGTGAGGATATAGATGGAGAAAGAAATACTATTCATACAGATAACTTTGGTAGAGTAAAGGTCCGAATAAATTGCTTTGCTTCTCAAGAGGTTATAGATAATGCAAGAGTGAAAGAACAAAATAATGTTCAAGGAAAAAATATAGAGAATAACCATTCACAAGGCACTCTTCAAAACATTAATGGAAATACTAACACTCATACACAAACAACCAATGATACTTTAAGCAATACAACACAGACAGAGGAGAATATACACTCACAAGAAAATCATACAACAAACAATGATGTGGATAGTAACAATTCACAAATGAAAGCCTACTCTTATCATTACTCTCCTTATCTTAGAGTAAGCTCTCCTATTGCAAGTATAAGTTCAGGTTTGTATCATACTCCAAGAGTGGGAGATGAAGTGATTGTAAGTTTCTTTGATGAGGATATAGATAAGCCTTATATCAGTGCTAGTCTGTATAACCAAAGTAATCCTGCCTTGCCTCCTTTGCCTTTAAATGCTCATCAAACAAGTTTAAGTGCAAGAACTCTTAATAATACAAAAGAGACAGAGGATACAAACTCTTCTATAGTAGAATCTGGATTAAATGAAATCACGCTCTCTAATATAAAAGAGAAAGAACAAATCTATCTTCAAGCACAAAGAGATTATGAAGAACTCATTAAACATAACTTCACTCAAAAGATACAGAATAATAAAGATTCCATAGTAGAGGGAGCATATAATGAAAGGATTAAAAAGATTCATACGCAAACCATAGATTTAGCAAAGATTGTAAGTATTGGAGGAGAATATAATACAAATGTGGCTTTATCTAAAGATACCATTGTAGGATTAAGTCATACTTTAAATGTAGGAGCAAGTAATAAACTTAGAGTAGCTAAGGATAGTAGTGAGTATGTAGGAGAGGATAAGGAGGTGGAGATACAAGCAAACCTCAATACAAGTATTAAGCAAGATGAGAATAGGAATGTAGGGGGGAATAAGAGAGAAATCATACAAGGGAGTTTAGACATACAGAGTATAAAAGAATGCAATATAAATTCTGAAGAGCAAATTAATGTTACTTCTCAACATAATATTTTATTTTCTACCCAAAAATCCACAGGATTTGAATCCGATAAAAACCATACTGAAATAGCAGACAACATCGCTATGCAAGCTAAAACAAATATTGAGGAAGAGGCGGGTAATCAAATAAATTTCGCGGTCGGAGACACTTCTATTACTGCTAAGGGAGATTGTGTTATTATTAAAGCTGGTGGAGTAGAAGTAGTGATAGATTCTAAAGGACTTATAGTTAAAGGTGGGGAGGTAAAGGCGGAGTGAGCGACACAATCACAATTAAAGCAGTAGAGAACATTAGCAATCTACCCATAGAGAATTTGGAATTGTTTTTATTCAAAATGGGGAGTAAATCACGATTTCTTGCAAAAACTGATGAAAAAGGCTTGGCTGATTTTAAAATAAGTGGCTTAAATAAGTTTCAACTTTACCTTGTATATTTAAATGAACAAAGTAATTATAAAATTACTCCTATGTATGACAGATTTTTAATATCTTATAACGCCATTGATGAGATTCAAGAATTAAGATTCTACAAATATACAGATGTTTTTAGAGTAAATTTATATTCTAAAATAGGGAGATATTGCTTTCAAAAAGAAGATATAGTTAATTTTAAAGCTTATTATCCAGAATATATACAAGAAGAAGATATTAAATGGGCTTATACTTTTATATCCAAAAATCTTGCTTTAAAAGATATTTTACAAGATAAAAAACTCACACAAGGCGATGAAGAAGAATTAAAACAATATCCTGCAAAATGTTTAAATAATGCAAAATACTACACACTTAAAGATAAAAACAATCAAGCTTATTTAGGCAAAGAAGTTAAAGACTATGAAATCAATAACATCATTAATGATTCTAAAATGATAGTCTTTGCTTACACAAAAGAACCTTTAGAAAATGTTTATGCCGAAATAATCTTAGGCGATATTATACAAATCTCCATTGATTGTTCTATGCAAGAAGCTTTAAACGCAAAAGATGAAGTATCCAAACTTGGCTGGACTACAAGCTATGTTTTACAAAGACTATGGCACGATAATCCTAAAGATGCCACTAAAATTTCAGAGCTTAAATATAAAAATACCATAGAATTATGTCAAAGTATAGAAGATGAAAAAATGAAAAGTTTGATTTATCAATATGCTTTAGATATAGAACTCAAACCTTTTGAGATAAAGCAAGTTTTAAAACCAAAGATAGACCCTTGCAATTTTTATGTTGAACTTGATTGGGAAGAGTTTTATTTGCAATTTCCTTTGGTAAAAGAGAGAAGTAAGGAATTGTTGGATATATCCTCGCCTTTTCTTTCATATTTTAATTTTAATCCACATCTTTCAGACAATGTAAAAACTCATATTATTCAAAAACTTTTTAATCAACAAAGGCTTTGTAGAAACAACCCAAAAGAAAATTGTCTTGATGATACAGGCATAAGCAATACTAAACAAGATTTAAAATATTACTCTCAACTTAAAAATATTGCCGATATAGAAGAACTTGATTTAATTGTCCATACAGAGAACATTAAAAATGCCAAAACAGAGACAGAGCTTACCTTTAGTGTCTATCCTAAAGACAAATTTTTATCCATACACGATGAATACAAAAGAATTGACACTCTAAGACCTTATGATATAGATAAAGCCACTATGCAACAAGGTGTGGGTATCAGTGATGAAGATTTTGGGTGGAAACTTGCCTCCTCTGATGAGCAAACATCAGCACAAGCTCTATCCCTTTATGCTTGCACAGGAAAGTTTAGTGTCTATTATATCCCTAGTAAATTTTTGCTTAAAAAAGAGCATAATAAAACTTATGTCTATATAAAAGAGCTTTATGCTTATATTTGGGATACTTTTGACTTTGATGATGAGGAACATAAGTATAAGAAAGATGAAGAAGCTAAAGATGAAAATATTATAGAATTAGGGCAGCCTGTGGGAACTTGGAATTATAAGGAAATGAGATTTGATTTTAATCATTCTGTAAGGCAGATGGCGAAATACACAAACAACACTTTCAAATGGAATGAGCTAAACTCTTATGTGAAATCGGGTGGAGCTAGAGTATTTAGCGATGTTAAAAACTTTAAGGAAAATTGGAAAAAGTTTCTTGAAGGCAATATTAGTGAAATTGACATTGTTATGGATATTGATGAAATCCCTACCCTTAAACAAAACCAAATCTACCCCCTCTACAATCAAGACTACCAAAATTACAAGAAAACCTTTAACAAAGGCTTAAACTTTAGAGTCTTCTCTAAGGATAAAACAAATGATAAAATTCATAAAGGATTCTATATTCTAAAAGTGCCTGAAGATAAGGCTACACAAACATATTTTAAGGTGGAATTATTATAATGCTCATTGCAATAATAATATTACTTTGTGCTTTGTCTATATTTCTAATCCCAAAAATTAGAAAATGTTTCTTTAAACTTCTGAAAGATAATGAGTATTTTATCAAGAGTAGATATATTTATTTAAGCTCTTTTATGGGAAGTTTTCTGTTTCCCATTATACAAGCTGTGTGGATAATGACGATGAATAGCAATAAACAAGGCTATATCATTGCATTATACTTCCATACATTGTTCTCAATCGTTGTTTTTATATTTTTTCTGTTTTATTTTTTGAGAAAAAGGCGTTTATTATGTGGATTTGCAAAAAAGAGATTAAGATTAAGATATTTTTTTATTAATACTCTATTGGTGTTTGCCTCATATATTGTTTTGCTTCCCATATTTTGGTTTATTTTTGGTTTATTTTCAATACTTTACTACGCTTGGCGTTAGGCTTTAAATGAAAATTAATCAAATCTACCCCCTCTACAACCAAGACTACCAAAATTACAAGAAAACCTTTAACAAAGGCTTAAACTTTAGAGTCTTCTCTAAGGATAAAACAAATGATAAAATTCATAAAGGATTCTATATTCTAAAAGTGCCTGAAGATAAGGCTACACAAACATATTTTAAGGTGGAATTGTAGAAATGATGGGTGGTTTAGCTGACGGAGTAGCTGCAGCTGGTTGGATTATGTTCAAAATGATTTTTTGCATTAGTCTAATAGCTTCAATCGCATATATTTTTACATTACTAAAAATAAAAAATATATTATTAAATCAAAATACTTATGTTTCTTGTCAAAATTGCTATTATTGGAGTTTGCTTATCATAAGTTCTTGTGCAATTAATTTGGTATTTTTAATATATTTAGGAATAAGTTTTAGTGCAATCGGATGGAGATGGGATAGGTTTATAAAAATTATTCTAATTTTTTTATCGTGTTTGCCAAATATTCTATTTTTTAATTCAATTAGAAAAAAGGGGATAAGATATATTTATCAAGATTCAATAAACAAAAATTTCACAATTAAAATTTTTGTTTTAACTTTGCTATCTTCGTTTCTACAATTTCTCTCTTATTTGGTTATTTATTCTATTATATTGGCTTGGTAAAAAGTGGTAATGTAAAATTATGAAGTTATGAGACTATAAAACCTTTAACAAAGGCTTAAACTTTAGAGTTTTTTCTAAGGATAAAACAAATGATAAAATTCATAAAGGATTCTATGTGTTAAAAGTGCCTGAAGATAAAGATACACAAGAATATTTTAGGGTGGAAATATGATTTGGTTGATATTAACGCCATCATTTTGGTTTATAATAACTATTCTTGCTTATATAGCTTACGCTGTTAAAAATAAGGAATTTTTAGCTTTTACTTTAACTCCTGCTTTTTGGAAAAGTTTTTTCTTGGGATTTTTTGTAGGATTTTTTTTGGGTGGAATTTTGTCTTTTGAGTTACCACTTTTCATACTTTCTATTGTATTTTCTATACTCAAGGCTATTTTTCGTTCACAAAAAATAGTTATTTTAGACACAAAGAAGAAACATCAACGAATAAATTTTGCTTTTATGTGTGGTATGGGTATTCCATTTGTATCTTCAATTATTTTTTCCTTTCCCATTGCGTTCATTCTTTATTTCCTTGACAATAATAAACAGGTATTCTTTTGACTACTATAAAACCTTTAACAAAGGCTTAAACTTTAGAGTCTTCTCTAAGGATAAAACAAAGGGTGAGATTCATAAAGGATTCTATGTGTTAAAAGTGCCTAAGAATACACAAGCATATTTTAAGGTGGAATTGTGAATGTTGTCATTAGCATTATTTACTTTTATTTCTCGCACAATAGTTTCTAGCATAATACTTGTTTGTTATAGTATTTATGCTATTAAAAATAAGGAATTTCTAGCCTCTATTTAAGTAATATATATTGTTTGTTTTTAAATTGTTTTATATTGATAAAATAACTTATTAGATTAAAGAAAAGGGATACAAAGATTAGACTATGATAAACTTAACACTTCCTCTTATAAAGGATAACCTATGAGTTCTCCTACCTCCCCCTTTACACTTAACATAAAGGATTATCTATGCCTTACCTCTCCCTAAAAGTAAAGCCAATATTCTTAGTAGTATTTCTCTTTTAAAGGACCCTTATGTCTTATCTACAACTGAGTATAGATTCCCTCTCTTTTACTATCACTAAAGCCCATATTAAAGAGAGTTTAGAATCCTTATGGAGAATTGAGTGTGAAGGATATATAGAAAGCTTAGAAGAGCATCCTTTTACTTTAGACTTTTTCAACTCTTCAAGGAAAGACCAAGGGAACACTTTTAACTCTTTCCCACATAAGGAGAGCACTTTAAACTTTCACCCCAATGCTTTAATTAACAAGCAAGCAACCTTTAAAATCAGCAATCCCTATCCTCAATCACACTCTACTTCTCACACTTTAGATTTTATAAACAATGCCCTACCCTCTACTTTAGAATCTCTTAAAGATACTATCAAGAGTGCTAAGAATAAAAACAAAGACACTCATCATAATCAAACAAGTAAAGATTCTAAAAACTCTCAAGAATCTTTAGATTCTTTAGGGAGGATAAAAGAATATCAAGGCATACTCTGCTTTGTAGAGTATCTAGGATTAAATACTCAAAGTAGTGCAAATGTGTTTCATAGAGGTAATCTTACCCCCTCTTTAAATCATAAGCATTTCTTTAAGCTTACTCTTTGCTCTTCTCTTTATAGAATGTCTTTAAATAAAGCAAATAGAATCTATACCAATAAGAGTGTTATAGAAGCCATACATTCTACACTCAACTTTTATACACACGATTTAATCAAACCTTTGGATTTCTCTGGGATTGCTTTACACTATCCAAAGTTAGAACTTATTTCTCAATATGAGGAGAGTGATTTAGACTTCATCACAAGATTAGCCCATAATAATGGCATATACTTTTGTGATGTGAGAGGGAGTATATGCTTTTATGATAGCGCACAAAGACACTCTAGTAGAGAACTTACTTTTAATCCTAATGTGAATAACACTTTAAATGAACCTTGTATCTCTAGTGTCTCTAAACTTCAATCTTTAAGAGCTCATACTTTTAGCCAAAGTAGCCAGAATGCTCTCAATCCTTTTTCATTAGAAAGTTTAAGTCTAAAGAGTGATTCCTTATTACAAGAAGGAGAGCAGAATAATTTCACACACTCTTTACATATAAATGAGCATCACTATAGCAATGAATCCTCCTTTACTCAAAGCAGTGATTTAAAAACTCCCATTACTTTAAAAGAAAAAAGATTAAGAGTGATTGAACAAAGTCTCAATGCACAGAGTAATATCTATGATTTAGCTTTAAATGAAAGTATTACTTTAAACTTCTCCTCAAGTTTAAAAGAAAACAAAGAGAGTTTAAGAGATTTTATAATTATAGGAATGGAGCAAGAACTTATTAATGAATCTTTATTAGAGAATAACTTTAATTCTAATGATAATGCCATTAAAAAAGAGAATGCAAAACATTTAAAAGAAAGTGTTACTTCTTTAATGAATACAGAGCAGATAAACAAAGGGAATGAAAGCTTTAATCCCCTCACTCAAAATACTTCTAATGCTTTAGAATCTCTTTCTTCTCCTTCTTCTTTAGGTAAATCTCACTCTTATAGTAATACCCTCACCCTTTTACCTATTACCTTTAGCTATACTCCCTCTTTAAAGAGTAAGCCTAAAGCTCCTAGTAGCACTTTAGGAGTTGTTATTGGAGAGAGTGAGGATATAGATGGAGAAAGAAATACTATTCATACAGATAACTTTGGTAGAGTAAAGGTCCGAATAAATTGCTTTGCTTCTCAAGAGGTTATAGATAATGCAAGAGTGAAAGAACAAAATAATGTTCAAGGAAAAAATATAGAGAATAACCATTCACAAGGCACTCTTCAAAACATTAATGGAAATACTAACACTCATACACAAACAACCAATGATACTTTAAGCAATACAACACAGACAGAGGAGAATATACACTCACAAGAAAATCATACAACAAACAATGATGTGGATAGTAACAATTCACAAATGAAAGCCTACTCTTATCATTACTCTCCTTATCTTAGAGTAAGCTCTCCTATTGCAAGTATAAGTTCAGGTTTGTATCATACTCCAAGAGTGGGAGATGAAGTGATTGTAAGTTTCTTTGATGAGGATATAGATAAGCCTTATATCAGTGCTAGTCTGTATAACCAAAGTAATCCTGCCTTGCCTCCTTTGCCTTTAAATGCTCATCAAACAAGTTTAAGTGCAAGAACTCTTAATAATACAAAAGAGACAGAGGATACAAACTCTTCTATAGTAGAATCTGGATTAAATGAAATCACGCTCTCTAATATAAAAGAGAAAGAACAAATCTATCTTCAAGCACAAAGAGATTATGAAGAACTCATTAAACATAACTTCACTCAAAAGATACAGAATAATAAAGATTCCATAGTAGAGGGAGCATATAATGAAAGGATTAAAAAGATTCATACGCAAACCATAGATTTAGCAAAGATTGTAAGTATTGGAGGAGAATATAATACAAATGTGGCTTTATCTAAAGATACCATTGTAGGATTAAGTCATACTTTAAATGTAGGAGCAAGTAATAAACTTAGAGTAGCTAAGGATAGTAGTGAGTATGTAGGAGAGGATAAGGAGGTGGAGATAGGGGGAAGTGTAAAAGAAGAGATAAAGGGAGATAAACACGAAGAGATTAAAGGAGAAGTGCAAACACATATAGAAAAATCTTTGATGCAAAATGTAGAGGGAGATATGGATATAAATACCACACAAAACTATACTCTCGTAAGCAATGAAAAAACGATATTAAAATCTTCTAAAGCAATGAGTTTAACAACAAATGAAAATTTAAGTCTTGAGGCTGATTCTTCAAATTCAGAGATTCAAACCAATTATAGTGTTAATGCTGGTAACACTATAATTCACCAAGTAGGAGACACTTCTATTACTGCTAAGGGAGATTGTGTTATTATTAAAGCTGGTGGAGTAGAAGTAGTCATAGATTCTAAAGGACTTATAGTTAAAGGTGGGGAGGTGAAGGCGGAGTGAGGGGAAGATGCTAAGAGCAACTTTGACCCATTGCTTCTGCAAGGATTGCCATATAAGAAGGGAGGGGTAGATTATAGGACTCTATTTGCTCCAAATAATAATATTAAACTTTATGATTCTAAAGATACATATAATCGTATTCCTTTCGCAGAAGTTATAATGTGTAATATTGATTGTCAAGAGTTTTTACAAAATACTTCAATACCAATAAAGCAAGATGATTTTAATATTACTACTCAAGAAAATACAAAATCTCCAATAAGCATTACTACTTCACAAAGCAATAGTATCCAACCCTTTACCTATGAAGATTCTAACATTACAGCTAAAGAGATTATCAATAAGGATAATACTTCAACTTTGGTCATAGAATCTAATACAAATTTGCTAGAATATCAAGGTAATACCACTGATACACTAATGAGTGGAATAAGTGGAGTGTTTGGGGCAATGGCAACATTAGCAGAGAAATATGGGGTAGATAAATCACTCAAAGAATCAACTAAAGGACTTGGAACTAAAGGCAGAATCTTGGCTATTATTTCAAGCACGAAGTGTTGATAAGGCAAGAATATGAATGAAAAACAAGATATAAGAGTTGATGAGTTTGGAGAGGAGATTCTGTATGAGATAAGGCATAATCCTACTTGGTGGGATTATTTGATGTATTTTATGATACTTTTTCTTGGCATTGCTATGGTATATGTTGGCATAGAAGCTTTTTTATTCAATGAAATAGAGAAACCATTTCTTATCACATCATTGATTCTTGGCATTCCCTTTACACTGCTTAGTTCATATCGTTTATTTTACACACGCAAAAATCGCTTTTATGTTACAAATAATGGCATAGGCTTTGAGCGTAGAAAGTGGTTTAGAATGCAAAAGGGATTCTTTAAGTTTGGGGAAGCGGGTGCGATAAGAACTTTAGGTTCCACAGGGACACTTCCTGCTACCTCGCCTAGCTTGATAATAATTTTTCCACTAGGTAATCTCAAGAAAAAATATTTTGCTTCTTGGCAACTCAAACCCTATTATAATATTTCTTTGACTGCTTGGGATATTTATATATCTCCAAAACTCTACAACGAAATAACCGAACAATGTTATTTACACGATTTTCTTATCAAAAAAACCAAAGAGGCTCTAAAAGCACAGGGCGCAAATATAGATACTTTATGTTATGATTTGGACAAACAATTTGATATATATTAGTCTAAGGAAATAACCAATGAATCACGATAGCAATGAATCCAACACAGCAGGTATTAAAATAGGCTTACCTAACTCTAGTAATAAAGGATTTGATGTTAAGGCTGGTATTATAGATTCTAACCCCAATGCTACTTATAATCCAAATAATAATCTTAAACTTTATGATTCTAAAGATACATATAATCGTATTCCTTTTGCAGAAGTTATAATGTGCAATATTGATTGTGAAGAGTTTTTAAAAAATGCCACAACATTAAACAAACAAAACAATATAGAATCTACGACCAACACAGAATCTGCACACCAAAATAATACAAACCAACCCTTTACCTATGAAGATTCTAACATTACAGCTAAAGAAATTATCAATAAGGATAATACTTCAACTTTAGTCATAGAATCTAATACAAATTTGCTAGAATATCAAGGTAACATAGCAGATACTCTAATGAGTGGATTAAGTGGAGTGTTTGCTTCAATGGCAACATTAGCAGAGAAATATGGGGTAGATAAATCACTCAAAGAATCAACTAAAGGACTTGGAACTAAAGGCAGAATCTTGGCTAGTGTATTATTTCAAACAGAGGGTGCTTCAGTAAGTTTAACTTATAATTATGGCAATAATGGTAAGGATTTATTAAAAGCTGGGGTAACTCTTGGAGCAGAAATAGCTGGGACATATATTGCAACAAAGATAGGTTTATCCTTAATGGCTTCATCAATGGGGCTAAGTATAGCAGCTTTACCTGTCTTGCCCGCTGTTGCTATCTCTGCCCTTGCCGCAGTAGGCATTGGATTATTTCTTAATACTCAAGTAGGCAAATGGGTAACTGATTCAATTGCCGAACATCTCATACAACCTCTTATTGATAATCTAAAACCCAAACTCCAATCTTTCTTTTCTATGTTTGATTCTAATCCTTTAGAATATGAATTAGTGCCAAATCCTACTTTATCCTCCAAAGACTACCAATCCCTTATAGAACTTCTCTTAAACAAAAACTCTAATGCCCTTGATATAGATACACTTCTCCATACTTTTCCAAACTATCTTGCTTATCCTACCCACTCTTATTCCACTAAAGATTCCACAAACTCTTCTCTTTCTCTCTCTACTCCAAAAGATGCTCTCCCTATACACATCAAAGCCCAATGCTTTAATCATAAAAAAGAAGCTTTAAGTAATAGAGAGATTTATGTGTATTCTCCAAACTTTTATTCTTTTGTAGATAGGGCTAAAAGTGATGAAAATGGCTTTATAGAATTTCATAATGCTTATGTCAGCTCTAAGATGACTAATTCAGATTTGTATTTTGTATTAAATAGGTATGGTTTAGATGAAGAACAAAAAGACTTTCATATCAAAATCTCTCCTTCTAAAACTATCCAACCAAAGGATAAACAAGTAGGAGAACTTTTAGAGCAAAGATTAAGCTTTGAGAAAAACATTCCTAAAGCTATCACTCTCAATGACAATATAAAGCCCAATATTAAAGTTAATGCCATAGAGTATATACCACAAGAATACAATCACAATTCTTTTAATTCACCTTTAGAACATCATCTTATAGAATCTATCACACTTCAAGCCCATTATGTTCTTAAAGATTCTCACAAGAAAAATATACAAGGTGATGAACAAAGTCTTCTTAAAGAATCTATACAAAGATATAAACATAAAACTAAATGGGGATACATTGTATTTGATAGAGATGAAGAGATAGAGCAAACATTAAAGCAAGTCAATAAGACACAACCTCTGGTTTATTCTAAGAGATTTAAAGAATTAGAAAATATTAAAGGGGAAATAGTCAATATTCCTTTCAAAGAAGAATGGGAGAATAAGCAAATAAGATTCTTTGCTTATTTATGGAGAGCAAATAGAGATGTGGGAATAGATGTGCATTATCAAGCGACAATCCCTGATAATGTTATAAGAATAGAAACATTAGATGAGAGTGATGAGTTTATAGAGATTATCTTACCTGAAGAGCAAGAAGAGAATAATACCAATGATATAGAACAAGAAAATGATTGGCTAGATACTGCAAAAGATTTAGCATTAGATTTGGGACTAGCTGTAATCTCAAGAGGTAGATATAAGCCAAAGAATAGAACTAATAAGGTGAATAAAGGAGCAACAAATTTTAATAGGAGTTTGACGAGAGAAGAGGTGTTGGAGGTGGTGGATAAGTTGCCAACGGCTAAAGAATTAGGCATCACACGAAGTAAGAGAGTCCATTTTGTAAGAAACACAAAAGAATTAGACGAATTAGTAAATAAATTTACAAAAAATGCAAAATATATTGGAGAACATAAACAAACAATAAAAGTGAAAAAAACAGGGCAAAAAGAGGAGGTAAATGTGTTAGAATATTTTTTAGATGATGGCACTCCTATAGGCATCCGCTCTAATTCTCAAACAGGTGGTAAAGCCATAGATATAAACAAAAAAGAAAAGATTATTCATAATTTGGAGACGATAAGAAAATGAGGTATAAGGTCTTAGAAAGTATTGATAAATTTATATTTGATTCTATTTATAAAATCGGTATGGATAAAAAAATAGCGGCTGTTTTAGGTGATGAGGCATTGGATTTAAAATTACTATTAAGCAATTCAAATATTACAAAAATAGATATTTTAGAATACTTTGAGCATTATATTTTGGCAGAAGCAGAGTCTAACTTTGAAATTGATGAAGTATTTATGGGGCAATATGATGTTTATCCATTTGATGTTTTAGATAAGACACTTTTTGAAAATGATCCTAAACCTAGTTATGCAAGTGAATATATAGGAGTGATTGGTGAGTGTTTTTTGGGTAATTTGATAGATTTTACTTGCAAAGATGAAGAAAAAAGCTTGTTTCATTCTTTTAACTCTTCGTTTGAAGCTTGGAAATATTTTAAAGAAATATTTTTTTATCAATATCAAAATTATTTATATAGCAACGACAAAAAAGAAAATTCTAAAATACTTTGGAATAATCCTAAAGATTGGAATTCTTGGGATATAAATGTAATCCGCACAGAGAAAGGCACAAAATACTTTAATGAAATCCTAGCCCCTAGATTTTATAACAAATACAAAGACTTAAGTGTTGAAATAGATTCAAAAGGAAATATTATAAAGTGGATAGGAAAGATTAATAGATGAGTGCTTCAAACACATCTCACTCTTATAGTAATACCCTCACCCTTTTACCTATTACCTTTAGCTATACTCCCTCTTTAAAGAGTAAGCCTAAAGCTCCTAGTAGCACTTTAGGAGTTGTTATTGGAGAGAGTGAGGATATAGATGGAGAAAGAAATACTATTCATACAGATAACTTTGGTAGAGTAAAGGTCCGAATAAATTGCTTTGCTTCTCAAGAGGTTATAGATAATGCAAGAGTGAAAGAACAAAATAATGTTCAAGGAAAAAATATAGAGAATAACCATTCACAAGGCACTCTTCAAAACATTAATGGAAATACTAACACTCATACACAAACAACCAATGATACTTTAAGCAATACAACACAGACAGAGGAGAATATACACTCACAAGAAAATCACACAACAAACAATGATGTGGATAGTAACAATTCACAAACGAAAGCCTATTCTTATCATTACTCTCCTTATCTTAGAGTAAGCTCTCCTATTGCAAGTATAAGTTCAGGTTTGTATCATACTCCAAGAGTGGGAGATGAAGTGATTGTAAGTTTCTTTGATGAGGATATAGATAAGCCTTATATCAGTGCTAGTCTGTATAACCAAAGTAATCCTGCCTTGCCTCCTTTGCCTTTAAATGCTCATCAAACAAGTTTAAGTGCAAGAACTCTTAATAATACAAAAGAGACAGAGGATACAAACTCTTCTATAGTAGAATCTGGATTAAATGAAATCACGCTCTCTAATATAAAAGAGAAAGAACAAATCTATCTTCAAGCACAAAGAGATTATGAAGAACTCATTAAACATAACTTCACTCAAAAGATACAGAATAATAAAGATTCCATAGTAGAGGGAGCATATAATGAAAGGATTAAAAAGATTCATACGCAAACCATAGATTTAGCAAAGATTGTAAGTATTGGAGGAGAATATAATACAAATGTGGCTTTATCTAAAGATACCATTGTAGGATTAAGTCATACTTTAAATGTAGGAGCAAGTAATAAACTTAGAGTAGCTAAGGATAGTAGTGAGAGTGTAGGGGAAGATAAAAGGGTAGAGATAGGGGGAAGTGTAAAAGGAGAGATAAAGGGAGATAAACACGAAGAGATTAAAGGAGAAGTGCAAACACATATAGAAAAATCTTTGATGCAAAATGTAGAGGGAGATATGGATATAAATACCACACAAAACTATACTCTCGTAAGCAATGAAAAAACGATATTAAAATCTTCTAAAGCAATGAGTTTAACAACAAATGAAAATTTAAGTCTTGAGGCTGATTCTTCAAATTCAGAGATTCAAACCAATTATAGCGTTAATGCTGGTAACACTATCCTTCACCAAGTAGGAGATACTTCTATTACTGCTAAGGGAGATTGTGTTATTATTAAAGCTGGTGGAGTAGAAGTAGTCATAGATTCTAATGGACTTATAGTTAAAGGTGGGGAGGTAAAGGCGGAGTGAAATTGCAAATAAGGAAAACTCTATGAAATACTCTATGATAATTTTTACAATGTTAAGCCTATGTGTGAATTTAGCTTATGCAGAAAGTGCAAAAGAAGCAAAACCTAGCTTTGATTGTGCTAAGGCTACTACAAAAGTAGAAAAGATGATATGTGAGGATTCTAGTGGGGAATTACAGAATCTAGATAGGCTGTATTCTAAACTCTATTTTTCAATACTAAAGAGTATCCCGAAGGACACAAAACAAGGGTGGGAGACAAGGGAACAAATGCAAAAATTTGCTAAAAATTTTATAGATTATAGAGATAATATGCGTTGTTTTTTATTGGCAAAAAACGATGATAAAAAAGAAGTTGAAGAAACATTTAGCACAGCACGCGAAAATGGAATAATATACGAAAATATTAATTCAGTCCATTTTGGTCTTAAACCACATCATTATAAGCCCTGTATAGCAAGGGTTTATAAAATGGGGATTCTATTGCTTAGTACTAATACTATCGTAGATACAAGTTCTCTCATAGATAAAGATACTTTTTATACTTGTGAGGGCAATATGATACTTGATATTTTTTCTGTTAAAGGTTTAGCTCATTTTAAATTGTATAGTAAGTTTTTTTCAAAAGAATATAAAGAAACCATTATAGAGGCTTCCAAAGCATTGCAAGAATTAAGCTCAAATAGTCGCTATACTCAAGTATGTGTTTTTGAAGATGAGGGGTATATATGCACAAATGGAGGGTGTGAGTTTGATTTAGATGAAATGCAAACTAGAGTTATTCAACCACTTGATAGATTTATTCAAAATATAGATTTAAGGAAACTAAATGCCAATCAAAACAACGAATTTAAGTTATGAGGAGTTTGAATATATATCCGATATGGAGAGATAAACTAGGAGGTTTTATGCAAAAAATTCTAATAGTCTTAGGGGTTTTCTTAATGTTAAGCATTAGTGCCAATGCCCAAAGCCCACAAGAAGCAAAACCTAGCTTTGATTGTGCTAAGGCTACTACAAAAGTAGAAAAGATGATATGTGAAGATTCTAGTGGGGAATTACAGAATTTGGATAGGCTATATTCTAAACTCTATTTTTCAATACTAAAGAGTATCCCGAAGGACACAAAACAAGGGCAAGAGGTGGGAGAACAACTAAAATATTTTAATAAATCCGTTATGCAGCATAGAAATATATGGAGTTGCTATTTTGTTGCACCACTTAAGGCAAGACAACAAGAAAACTTTGAACAACATTATCTCAATTATTGCATAAAACAAACTTATTTAGAGGCTATTGCTACTCTAGGGTTTAAAATGATAGATACAGAAGCCAACAGAGAAAAATGGGGCTTTAATGAAAAAATGGAAGATTTTATTGTCCCAATTATAAATGTTAATGGAGCCTATGATGTGGCAGACATAGAGTTTTTGCCTAGTTATAATCTATTTAGTAAATTTTTTGAAAACACTACCAAGGACATTATTATAGATTTTATGGCTTACAGCATTATGCAGTGGAATTACTTTCTTGTAGATGTTCGGATTAATGAGGCAAATGAGGATTTATTTGATGAAGCAGTGGAAAAATACAAAATATACTATGACAAGCTATATCAAGCTTTTAAAAAAGATAAAAAACTTAATAAATTATTAGGAAACTAAATGCCAATCAAAACAACGAATTTAAGTTATGAGGAGTTTGAATATGTATCCGATATGGAGAGATAAACTAGGAGGTTTTATGCAAAAAATTCTAATAGTCTTAGGGGTTTTCTTAATGTTAAGTATTAGTGTCAATGCCCAAAGCCCACAAGAAGCAAA
Source organism: Helicobacter fennelliae (assembly GCF_900451005.1). NCBI lineage: Bacteria > Pseudomonadati > Campylobacterota > Epsilonproteobacteria > Campylobacterales > Helicobacteraceae > Helicobacter > Helicobacter fennelliae. Next base: position 777,964 of record NZ_UGIB01000001.1, on the reverse strand, counting down.
ACCTAGCTTTGATTGTGCTAAGGCTAGCACAAAAGTAGAAAAGATAATATGTGAAGATTCTAGTGGGGAATTACAGAATCTAGATAGATATATGGCTGAAGTCTATACGCAGTTAAGGAATGAGCTAAAAAAGTCAAGCTTGAGTGATAAAAACCAAAGATTAGATAATCTTTTGCAATCTCAAAGAAGATTTATTACTAGTGCAAACAACATTAATTCAAATAATGCAGCTAGTATCTATAAGGATTTATTTAATGAGGAGGATGAAGAACTGATACTGCGAATGGGCGGTAATGAAAAAGGTATTATTCAAAATATGTATAAGAAAAGAACCATAATCTTACTTAAGCTTTTGGGCGAAGTGCTAGATTCTAACAATAAAGAGCTGTGTGAGTATGCAAGAAAATGGAAAGATAACCAAGATGAGTGGCGAGAGATACAATATTCAGTTGATGACCCGCTCTATACGCTAGGATTCTGTCTAGGCTCTGATTATAATTACAAATATTGCACCTATGGTAAACTCACGCAGAGGCAGAAGTTTATCAATGATCGAGGCTCGTATATAGAGCCGCAAATTTATGTCAAAAAACTTGATATAGATAATGATGGGAAAAGGGAAACAATAATGCTTGTATCTGGGGATTCATCACAAACACTTTATGTCTTAACAGGCAATCAAATCAACGAAAAAGCAAGTGATAGAATCTATGGTGATGATTTGCATTTTAGTGGAGAATATACTTTTATGAATCTATGGAGCAAAATGGAAATAGGCGAGAGGATTTCATTTGTTATTAATACCTATGCACTTCCTAGCAATAAAATATCAGGACGCTTTAACTTTAGAGTGTTTGAAGCAAGCGAAGAATTTAGTTTTGATGACAAAGAATATGCAAGAATGAGCGAACAACAAAACATAGCCCCACAATTTACGGCATTGTTTTATAGTGTTATGGAGTTTCAAGGGAAAAATTATATTCGTTTAAGTAGCAATCGCTTTTGGGGAGAGAAACCAACAAAATATCCTAAGAGAATCTATCTCTTAGAGGGCAATAAAAGAGAGCTAAAATGCACTTATTAAAATAAAATTTATAGGATTGAAATGTTTGAAACAACAAAAAATACAAAGTATTTGGAAGATACCCTTGAATTGCTTAAGGTGGTTGAAGGCTTTAGAAAACTTCCCTATAACGACAAAGCAAAAGAAGATGATAGCGGGTATTTAACCATAGGTTATGGCATTAATTTGCAAGAGAGGAATTGGCTAATTGCTGTGTTAAATGAATTGGGATTATTTGGGAGTGTAAAAGATTTAAAAACTAAAGAAGATATAGAAGCTTTAGATAATAAAGCTAATAAAGCTAAGATTGATGAGTTTTATAATATTACAAAACAAATTGTAACAAATGATAATATAAGCACCATACGCACACAGCTTAATGATTTATTAAAAAAATATACCGGACAAAGTAGTTTTAAACTAAATAAAGAACAGGCTATAAAAATCAAAAAAATAGCATCTGATTCTATATTTGACTATACTTCTAGGATCAATGATAAAACTTTAAAAATGGATAAAGAAACTAATGAATATGCAGGAATTTTATCTTATGCTTTTAATGTCGGAAATGATTCTAGGAAATATTTCTTTGATATATGCAACAAAGATAAGGATAATCGTTTCTTGTCATTTTTTACCTTACGATATGGAGTGAATTTTCTTTTAAACAATGATAATGCTAAATTTGGCATAGCTAAAAGACGATTTTGGGAATCTCAACTTTTTGGATTTGAATACAATGGTAACAATGCTTTTAAGACTGCAATAGGAATCTTTAAAATATTAAATTTCAAATATAAACCTAGATTTATACTAAAAAACTATAACGATAATTTTATTAAAAATTTTAAAGAGAGTTTGAATCAAACATATTTAGATTGGATTGTAAATTATGAAGACAAGTTGCTTTATGCTAAAAAAGATAAAAATCAAACTTGGCAAGAATTTTATAATGCCGATGCAAAAACAAATAATCTTACTGAAAACTTTAGTAATATACAAGGAATTACTCCAGACAAAGACAACATCCTCTCCCCCTATCTTGACTACCTAAACACCCTCACACAAAAAACTTTTAGTCTAGAGAATATCTATTGTATCCAAAGCTTTTATGGAGTATTAGGAGCTCATAAACTTGACAATGTCGCAAGTATCAATAAAATCTTAAGCCAAAGATTCTCTAATAACTCTAAGCAACCACAACCCACTACACAAGATTCTACCGCACAAGCAAATCCAGCCCAAAGCACAAACGAAAATCCCACACAAATTTTAATCCTTTATCCTAAAGCTACTCCTTTGCCTATCCAAATCATTCAACCAGAAAATACATTTCTTACACTAGTGGTTGGTAAAAATGCCAAGTTAGATTGTTCTAAACTTCTCTTAGATAAATGTGAAATCCATTACCTCCAATATGATGAAAATCAAGAAGAAAGCACAGAGAATCCAAAAATCACAGCATTAAAAACAGATTCTGAATTAACTCTAACGACTAAAGATTCAAATCTTTATGAAGTTATACATAATGGTATTATATATTACATCTCTAAAAATGAAGGGGTGCTAAGAGTGGCATTAGGGCAGAATAGAGAGGAAGTTATAGAACTCTATAATTTTGCTAAAGAAAATAAATATAAAATCTTAAAAGAATCTCATTCACAAATACTAGATATTCAGCTAAAATTGCAAGATAATAAAGAACTACCCACTTCCCACAATGGTAACTTTGCTCTAACAATCAATAACCTTACACTTTTAGATAAAAATGGAAAGAATCTTGATATAGCAGAGGATTATACCCTCTATCTACATAATTGTGAAAATAGAATAATATATGAGAATACTTCTATCCAAAAAAACACAGATGATACTTATCGTGTAAATTTCAGCTTTGACCTCATACAAGATGAGGACTCAAACTTTTTTAAAAGAACAACCAAGCTCATTATAGCAACACAGAATCTAAGTAATGATTTTAGCACAAGTGAAATTCACACTAAAGGTAATGTAGCGGTAGTATCTCTAAGCTCTGCCGACAAAAAGGGTGGGAATTATACTTTTACAAAGAAAGTTTCTGCACAAGAATTTGAATCTCAAATAATAAACGCAAGAAAGGAATATTTAGCTAGTCTTGATAGCTTAGCTTATGAGGGGAGTAGAGAAAAGGATTGGTTTGTAATATTAAAAGATGAATTATATCTTATTGAAGCTGAAGTGGCATTTTTTGCTAAAGAGGCATTTCAAAACGCCTATGTAAGAGAAAGCTATAACAAAAGCATTAAAGAAATGTCTAATCAATTATTGAAAGAAGTAGAAAAAGAACAAGACATACATAAACGCAAGATTTTAGCAAAACAATTAGCTCAAGATGCCAATAAATTTCGCAATGAAATAATGAATGATATGCGTGCTAAAAGCACTACTTGGGGTAGAGTCCGTGCAGAGAGAATAAAAAGCAGGGGTAAAACCTTTGAAGAAATGATAGAGAAAAAAATAAAAGATTTAAGTTACAATAAACCTTTTGAGCAACTTACAAAACAGGAACAAACAAAAGTATTTGAAGAAATTATTAAATCTTCTGGGAAATCTAATGAAAAAGTCAATGCTAAAATATCAATGGTTAAGAATTTTGCTAGGGGAATTATTGTTTTTAGCATAGGTTATTTGATATATGATTTGTATGTAAGTGAAAATAAGGCTAGAGTTATAATTTCACATAGTGCAACTATTGGAGGTGGGTTTGTGGGTGGTGGTTTGGGTGTGGGTGGTGGGGGATATTTAGGGGATAAAATCGTAAATGAATGGTTTGATGATGAAATTAATGTGTTACTAAAGGAATATAATCTTGATTAGATTATCACAACAAGAATTAGAAATTTGCTATATTTTAAGTAGGATTTTTAACTATTATACTTCTTATGCTGAAATATTAGGCCATATAGAGTACGATCTAGAATTTTATAAAAATGGATTCTTTCCAGAATATGCCTATTTAGTCGGCAAAGAGGAATGCTTTGCACTTTTTAGAGTGAGACGAAAATATAAACAAGTGGCAAGAGAGATTAAGACTATAAAGAGCGATTTTATTCAAAAAGACTTAGAGAGATTATTCCCCATTGTAGCTTTGTATTGTATGAAGACTCCGCTTTTTTATGATGCACTTGAGGTTTGGGCTATGGAGGAGGGTTGGGATAAAGTGGAGTTTATGCAAGGGATTATAAAGATAAAGGACATATCATATTTTCATAGAAAATACATAGCATTTAGAACAAAATACCATTATAAGATTGCGTGTTGTGTGTTTGGCTTTACACAGCACTCTTTAGAGAAGCAAAAGCAATTATTAAAGCAAGATAACTCCATACATTTCCCTACGCAATATGATAAATATATGTATGCTGTTTGTTGTATAGCATTCATATTAGTGTTTATTGTGTGGATTGTTAAAGTGGTGGGTTAGTCGCACAACAGAGATTCTTAGAATCTAACAACGCCTCAAATCAAATAATAAGATTTATAAGATTTATAAAGATAATTCAAATAATATAGCACAAAGCTCACTAGGAAATACACAAGAAAGCAATACAACACAGACAGAGGAGAATATACACTCACAAGAAAATCACACAACAAACAATGATGTGGATAGTAACAATTCACAAATGAAAGCCTACTCTTATCATTACTCTCCTTATCTTAGAGTAAGCTCTCCTATTGCAAGTATAAGTTCAGGTTTGTATCATACTCCAAGAGTGGGAGATGAAGTGATTGTAAGTTTCTTTGATGAGGATATAGATAAGCCTTATATCAGTGCTAGTCTGTATAACCAAAGTAATCCTGCCTTGCCTCCTTTGCCTTTAAATGCTCATCAAACAAGTTTAAGTGCAAGAACTCTTAATAATACAAAAGAGACAGAGGATACAAACTCTTCTATAGTAGAATCTGGATTAAATGAAATCACGCTCTCTAATATAAAAGAGAAAGAACAAATCTATCTTCAAGCACAAAGAGATTATGAAGAACTCATTAAACATAACTTCACTCAAAAGATACAGAATAATAAAGATTCCATAGTAGAGGGAGCATATAATGAAAGGATTAAAAAGATTCATACGCAAACCATAGATTTAGCAAAGATTGTAAGTATTGGAGGAGAATATAATACAAATGTGGCTTTATCTAAAGATACCATTGTAGGATTAAGTCATACTTTAAATGTAGGAGCAAGTAATAAACTTAGAGTAGCTAAGGATAGTAGTGAGTATGTAGGAGAGGATAAGGAGGTGGAGATAGGGGGAAGTGTAAAAGAAGAGATAAAGGGAGATAAACACGAAGAGATTAAAGGAGAAGTGCAAACACATATAGAGGGGAGTTTAACGAAGAATGTAGAAAAAGAAATGTTTATTAATGTTTATGAAAATTACTCTACTAATGTTAAAGAAAACTTATCTACTAATGCAAAATCTATGCAAGATAATATAGAAGAACAATATTCACTTCAAGCAGACAATGCTACATTGGAATTAAAATCTGATTGTGCCATACAAGCTGGTAACACTATAATTCACCAAGTAGGAGATACTTCTATTACTGCTAAGGGAGATTGTGTTATTATTAAAGCTGGTGGAGTAGAAGTAGTCATAGATTCTAAAGGACTTATAGTTAAAGGTGGGGAGATAAAGGCGGAGTGAAATTGCAAATAAGGAAAACTCTATGAAATACTCTATGATAATTTTCACAATGTTAAGCCTATGTGTGAATTTAGCTTATGCAGAAAGTGCAAAAGAAGCAAAACCTAGCTTTGATTGTGCTAAGGCTACTACAAAAGTAGAAAAGATGATATGTGAAGATTCTAGTGGGGAATTACAGAATTTGGATAGGCTATATTCTAAACTCTATTTTTCAATCCTAAAGAGTATCCCAAAGGACACAAAACAAGGGTGGGAGACAAGAGAGAACCTAAAAGCATTTAATATATTTATGATGACATATAGAGATAGACAAATATGCCCTTATTTGGCTGTAGATACAGAAGCCCAAGAAGAGGCACAAAAGGAAGTGCCTTTAAGCACTCCACCTTATGAGTTGCATAATCAATTTAGTGGAGTAGAATTAGAAACAAGATGTATCAAGCGAAATTATCTTACTGCCATAGCCCTCTTAGCTTACAGCACAATTAATCAAGAAACACTGAATCAAAAATTAAAAAATAAAATATACGGTGGTTTATTGCCTCTTAGGGTCAAAGATATGTTTTATATTAGAGGGTTGCAAAAATACAATCTTTATAATCAATTTTTCCAAGATGAAGATAAGGAGCGAATTATAAATTTTTATACAGGTTACTGTGAGCGTATTCATCGATATAATTTGTATATAAACTATGAATATGATATTTCAAAGGATTTAAGGGATTTGAATCATATTTCTATTTGTTTTCGAATTAACTGCGAATATGAAGTGGAATATATGGAAAATATCATTGATGATATTTCTTTAGTCGTTAAAAATAACAAAAATAAATTATTAGGAAACTAAATGCCAATCAAAACAACGAATTTAAGTTATGAGGAGTTTGAATATATATCCGATATGGAGAGATAAACTAGGAGGTTTTATGCAAAAAATTCTAATAGTCTTAGGGGTTTTCTTAATGTTAAGTATTAGTGTCAATGCCCAAAGCCCACAAGAAGCAAAGCCTAGCTTTGATTGTGCTAAGGCTACTACAAAAGTAGAAAAGATGATATGTGAAGATTCTAGCGGGGAATTACAGAATCTAGATAGGCAAATCTCTCAAAGCTACCAAGACACAAAGGCAAAGCTTGATAAGAATGCCAAAAAAGCATTATTAGATTCTCAAAAATCTTGGCTTAAGACACGAGAGAGGTGCGAATCTAAAGAATGCCTAAAAGAATCTTTACAGAGTAGAATCAAAGAACTACAAAGCTACACGCCACATACAAGCAATGCGTGGCTTGGAACTTATAGCTTACAAGAAAATCTTTATACAGGGAGTTTTACAATACAAAAATGTAAAAATAATACTTGTGAAGCCTCATACTTTGCCTTGCTACACAAAAGTGAGTTTAATGATATGCACCAATGTGATATAAGTTTGAAGTTGCAGATAAAATCACAACAAGAAGCCATAGCCTATTTCGATGATGAGGATTTTATAAATTGTAAAATCTATATCAAGAAAAATCCACAAGGCATTGTATTTACAAGAGATGAGAAAGCCTTTGATTCGCCTGATTCTTTTTGTAGCACAATGTGTGGCAACCAAACGATATTTGAGTGGGGAGATATGTATAAAAAGGAAGTGCAAGAATGGAGTGGCACATATAATTTTTCTGAAAATGTAGATTCACAAAACATAGATTTATCAAAAAGTAGGCAACAAATTTTCCGCTTTTTGGATTGCAATAATGAAGGTTGCTTGGCTGAATATGAATCTTTGTATAAATATGCCACTTGTGAAATACGCAAAGATGATAGAATATTATCCCTAAAGATACTTTCCCCAAAAGAAGCCATTTTGCGATTAAAAATCAAAGATGGACATAATGTAGAAAAAATATGTGAGCTAACCTTGCAAAAAACACAAAAGGGCTTTAGAGTAGAAAATCCTTTGAATGCCATAGAATCTTGCAATACAGGTTTATCTATTTTTGAATCTTGTGGTGCGGGGACTAATCCAGATTGGACTATGGAGTTTATCAAGGAGCAATGATGAAATTTAGGGCGTTAGATGATGAAACTTATGCGACACTTTTAGGGATTTTGATATGTAATCTTGAAGTAGATATAAAAAGCTCTTTATTTCAGAGCGATGACTTCTTAAAGCCCTATGGTGATGGCGGTAAAAGTATAGCTATTGGTTTTGGATTGGATTTGAAGGTCAATTCTCTAACCACCATCACAAACCTATACAAAAAAATTTTTGGAAATGATTGGCAAATATCCAATGAAGAAAAGGATATCTTAGAAAAATTGCGAGCTAATAAAATTACAACCACTCAGGCACTTGAAGCAATTAAAAATTTAGCAACGCTTAGTCTGGATTTAAAGACACAAGATAATGCTTATAGACTATTCTCTTTAACAAAGACTATACACAATCTATAAATAATAACTTCTCTCAAACTATTCACAATAACAAAGATTCTATCACATTAGGTAACTATACAGAATCTATCCACAAAACCCATAGTCAAAATATCACTCTCACTAAGAGTGTCAAAGTAGGAGGAGAATACCTAACTAATGTAACACTCTCTAAAGATACTTTAGTAGGATTAAGTAATAGCCTTAATGTAGGAGGAGATAACACACTAAGAGTAGGTAAGGATAGTAGTGAGAGTGTAGGGGAAGATAAAAGGGTAGAGATAGGGGGGAATAACAACACTACTATTGAGAAAGATTCACAGATGATTATTAAAGGCAATAGTGAGACAATCATAGAGGGGGATAATGATATAGTCATTAATAAAAAACTTAATATCCAAACACAAGGCGAAATAGCTATCCACTCCAATGAAAATATTCATCTATCCTCACCACAATCTTTAAGTTTAGAATCTGAAACTGCTGCTATAATGGTTGCTGATAATGTAACAATGATAGCAGATTCTAATTATACTCTTAATGCTAATACTGAAGCGACTATTCAAGTTAAAGATACCTCTATTGTCGCAAAAGGCAACTCTATCATTATTAAAGCTGGTGGAGTAGAAGTAGTCATAGATTCTAAAGGACTTATAGTTAAAGGTGGGGAGGTAAGGGCGGAGTGAGGGGAAGAAGAAAAGGAATAAATCAAACCTCTTCTGACCTACTCTTTAATGACCCAAAAATAGCATAAAAGAATAAGTAATGAGCGAAACAATCAAATTTCAATGCCATATCAAAATATCTGGCAAAAAGTTAAATGAGCTTACAGGAAAAACACTCACTCTTATGGGAAACTCCAAAACCATAGATGAAAATGGAGAGGTTGTCTTTGATTGTGAGTTACAAGAGAGAGACAAACATAAATCTTTTCCTATTACCCTTGAAGGTGAAGAATTATAGTATTGTAGGAACAGGACAATGCAATGCCATAGCCCATAGAACTAAAGACAACACATTTTGCCTTATACTTAATAAAGATGATGAGGCAAGTATTAAACATATTAGAATATATAAAGAACAAGACAAACCCAATTCAAATGAAAAAGAACAAATAGACATCTACACCACACAGGTAGAAAAAAGAGAGGATACAACTACACAACAAACTAGCGCAGATGATACAAATACTTCCCAAACTCCATTACAAGAAAATCAAAACCTCATTGCATTAGAAACCCATCTCACAAGTGGGAAAGCGTTAAAAAAAGATATTCAATGGGCTTATTATGTGAAATATAAAAACGAACCTTTATGGGAAAAAAGCAAAATAAAGAAAGAAAATCTAGAACCTCTTACTTTCACATCAAAAGCCAAACACAATACACAAGTAAGCTTTGATATAAATGCAAAGTTTCAATACACTATAAAAGAAGATGAGACACAGAAGGAAGTAGAAGATTATCTTAAAGAAAAGCAACAGCTAGTTCTCTTTGCATACAAGAATAATCCAGCTTATGAAACAAGCAATGGACAAACACATACTATACTTACTATTAATGCACTACCAATAATAGAAATAACTTATAATACTCTTACTCTTTTGCATAAAAATACTCAGCAATCTTTTCAAATAAACAATAGCATAATGTCTCATCTTATAAAAGATTTTAAAGAAGACAAACAATATGAGTTAGGTTATAACAAGACAGAAGATTATATAACACTCAAATCAGAGAGCAATAAGCTTTATAAAATGTATAAAGATACTTCAAACAATATAGCACAAAGCTCACTAGGAAATACACAAGAAAGTAATCCAACACAAAATAATCAAAATCCAAACAATACTCAAACATCAAACACACAACAAACTAATACAGATTCTCTCTTTCTTAAAGCGAGTAAAGACTTTGAAGAACTACAAACTCTACTTGAACTTAGAAAACAACAAAACTATCAAAGTATGCAAGTGTGGGTAGAGGTGGGGAAACCTTATTATATTGATGATGAGGGATATTTGCATTGGGAAGCGAATGGAGAAGATAAAATAAAAAGAGCAAAGGAAATATGGCAAAAAGTAAAACACGCTGACCAAACAAAACAATTAGCAACAGCACTTGAAAAAGGTAACTTAACAAAACAACAAATCAAAGCTATTGTTTTACATAGAACAGATACTGATACTTCACTTCAAGCTATTAATGGATTTTTAAGGGGAGTAGGAACACATTTTTTGATTGATACAGATGGCACAATTTATCAATGTGCAAGTTTGTATAAATACACACAGCATATAGGAAAAATAGGCTCTAAATGCTACGATAATGATACCTGTGATGAAAGTTATACAAAAAAGATTTTAGGTTATTATCAAGGCAAAATACCAAAACAAATCCACGATAATGTAAGAAAAGAGGAGGAAAAGAATTTCGCATATCCAAATCGCTATCCCATTAATAATGAATCTATTGGCATAGAAGTGGTGGGAAAGGCTACAGACTTAAGAAAATTACCTATTGACAATAAATATCCACAAATTACTTTTTATGCTGCTACTTGGGATACTTCCGAGCAAACCGACCAAACCCAAAAAGATTCTATAAAGAATTTAGTAGAAATTTTGAAAACTGAGTATAATCTTACTGAAAATGATATTTACGAACACGATGATATTTCGCCTCAAAAGACTAGAGGGGAGGCAAAGGATTTGTATGAAAAAGAGTAGTGTAATTATTTTACTTATGTATAGTCTTTTTGCTAATGAAAATTATACAATACCATTGCCACCCTATGCAGAAGAATTTAAAAAAGAAACATTAGAAGTGTTAGCAATAGATATGGAAATAAATTGGGAAAATAGTGGTATAAGTGATGAGAAGGCATTGGAACATTGCAAAAATACGCAATCTTTACCAAAAGATTTAAAGCAAATGGAACAATATTTGAAACAACATATCATCGTATGGAATTTACATTATTATAGTGGTGATGGGTGTGTATATCGTGGTAAAGTGAAATTTGTTGGGAAAATATGGGATTTTGTCAGCGTTGGCGGCAAAACTAGACTCTCACACAGAAATGAGGATATATATTTGGTATGCGAATCTGCGAGATGTCGCCCACGAGCTTGGAGTGATGAAGAATGAAATCATTTTTGTCAATATTTTGCATTGGCAAGATTTGCTTATGCAGAGCAGGTTTATACGCCAAAAATAAAAATTGGATAGATACAGATGACTACTTTGTAAATAATCCTGATAGCATTACCACAGATGGTAAATTTGCTTTGCTTAGTGCAGTGTGGTTTTGGAATCACACAGGGTGTTATAAGATTGCAGATAAACAAACTAGCAATAATGCCAATGAAATAGTCAAGCAAATAACCAAAAAAGTCAATGGTGGCTATAATGGTTTAGATGAAAGACAAAAAGCCTCTAAAAGAATACGCTTTGGAAGTAGCAATACTGCCAATATAAGCAATGGAATCTTTAGGGATTTTTAAGGAGGCACTATGAGAAATATTATCCTTGTGTCAATACTGATGACATATATATGCAGTGGTGCTGACTTTTCTAGGTATTGCGATAATGTAGATAATGAATGCGTAAGACCAAGCTTTGATTGCAATATGGCAACTAACAGGGTGGAATCATTTATGTGTGAGCAAGAATATAATGCCTATTCTGATAATTTCTTTATGAGTTATTATACTCTGATAATGCAAAATATAAAGGATAGCGATAAGCCAAAAGTTCAAGCAATAATACAACAAACTATGGATAACAGAAATAAAATAGGGCTAGTGATACAATCCATTGATAAATATATTAGTGAGATTGAGAAACAGGCTGATAATGGCGATGAGGAAGCAAATAATATATTAAATGTTTATGGCAGGGGCTTGGAAGACCCATATTTGGGGATATTGTATGACATAGAACAAGTATATATGCAAGGAACACTAGAATTAACACAATATTTATTAGATAATAATAATGAACTATTTATGCGAATTTTTATAAATAAAAAGAAATATAACGACCTCTTTAATCGTGAGCAAGATGAATTGCTCACAGAAAGAGAAAAAGAAAGAAATGGAACATTAATAGATGGGGAAAAATTTATAATCCTACTTACTGCCCTCTACCAAGACAACCTAATCGACAAAACAGGCAAATTGATTGTAAAGGTGGATTCTAAGTGATGAGACAAGGTGATGGCTACAAATTTAGAGGTAGAGGAATAAAACAACTTACAGGAAGAGAGCATTATACAAAATTCAGTAAATACGCCAAAAATAAAAATTGGATAGATACAGATGACTACTTTGTAAATAATCCTGATAGCATTACCACAGATGGTAAATTTGCTTTGCTTAGTGCAGTATATTTTTGGAATAGTAAGGAATTATACAAAATTGCAGACACGCAAAATGAAAATAATACGAATGAAATAGTGAAACAAATAACTAAAAAAGTTAATGGTGGTGAAAATGCTTTATCTGATAGGCAGCAAGTATTTCATAAAATACAATCTAGTAAGATTTTTGAAGAATTTTTAGACAAAAGGAAAATAATTTGAATGAAAAAAGCTATTTTAACTTTATTGTTGTTTATTAGCATATGTATGGGGCAAACTTTAGAAGATGCTTTTGCTAAAATTGCCCCAAAAAACAAAATACAGGCAGCTAGTTATGCACTCGTGTATCAATATAATAATGAACCATCACCAAGCTTTTCTTGTGATAAAGATACCAACACGGCAGAAACTTTAATCTGTTTTGGTAGATGGAAATACAATATGTTTTTAGATAATTTCTACACAAGTTACTATCATAACATAATGCAAGGTATTCCCAATGATAAAAAATCAAAAGTTAAAAAAATAGCAAAAGAAATGATAAATAAAAGAAATAAAGAAGTTGAGCAAAGAGACAAAGAAATAACAAGGAAAAATAAAGAAAAATATGCTTACGAAGAATGGGTAGAAAAAAGAAGTGCTTTAAATTTGACTTGGCAAGAAGAGATAGGGAGTATCATATCAAAACACTATGAAGAATCTATCATGCAATTAACTCATTTTGTCTTACGCCATCAAGCAAATCTTTTCGCAAAGATATTTCACAAACACACTGAAGAATATAAAATAATACTGCAAAACAAAGAAGCAGATTATTATTTAATTCTCGGTGCATTATATTTTAATAACTTAATCGATAAAACAGGCAAACTCATAATAAAAGAAAATTCCCAATGAGTATTTCTCCTCTCCCTTTCACACAAAAAGCTAAACATAATAAAATAAAAGAGTTTAACACACAAGATAAGGCTGGCTCAAATGACTATAATCGTTTATATTTACAAAATGATTGTTCTTTAAGAGGGCGATCACAAATTCCTTCAAAACATTTTTATGTCGTAACTCAAATTAGAAGGAATATACGATGAAAACAATGGTTTTACTCTGTATCTACCTATGCGGGTTATATGCAAATAATTTGGATATAGTAGATTCTAACGGCAGGAGTTTTTGGGACAAAAATTTGTCTCTTATCAAACAAATAAATCACTAATAGCAAAAACTTGCAGCAATGAAGAATAGTTCAAAGAGCAGGGCTTACAATTTGATAGAGAAAGTAGAACTATAATAGTTTATACTCCTATGGAGCGCATAGATTTGGTGGTAAAACCATAAAGCTAAAGGAGCTGGCACTCATTTTATGATAGACAAAGATGGCACAATATATCAATGTGCAACTTTATATAAGACAACTTGGCATGTTGGGGCAAGAAAAAAGGGGATAACCATAACTAATAATACAAGTATAGGTATTGAAGTGGTGGCTTGGTATGACGATAAGACTCACAAATGGGATGAGGCTACAAGAGAACAAAAGATAGCATTACGAAAAATAATAAAAATACTGCTTAAGCATTACAATCTTACTGAAAATGACATTTATGAACATGATAAAATAGCAAATAAAACAGCTGGTGAGGGTGCGAATCTTTATATAAAAGGAGAGAAATAATGCTGAAGCGATACTTGGTGTTTATAATGTGTGCTTTTATACATTGCTCACAAGCAGCGGATATAAACGAGCCTTTGGATAAAAGCTTTAAGGATATAGATATTCATATTTTAGAGATTACTTATCCCAAGAAATGTGAGATTGATGATAGGGCTTTCTTTGTTTTGAGTAAAGAAGCCATAGCTTCATATTTTCAAAATGCAGAAATATACGATGAAAAATCCCCTGTTGGGGTTAGAGATTATCCGCATTATCAATGCGAGATTGCAGGAAAGTTTTTAGCTCATAATCAGTCTTATGATTTTAGGCTTGATTATGGTGGTGTGGGATATATACATAATGATACAACTGCCAATATCACCATATGCAATCGCAAAGATTGCTATCCTTGTGCCGTTATAGATGTCTATTATGATGCCTTAGAAAGTAATGATACAAAATGGCTGGAAAGATACAAGACAGAATATTGTATAAGAAAGTAAATGCGATATACCCTTACCCTCCTACCAAAATCCCTTATCTTTACGCCTACCCTAAAGCCTAAGCCTAAAGCTCCTAGTAGCACTCTAGGTATAGTCATAGGAGAGAGTGATGATATACAAAGCCAAAGGGGACAAAGAGAATATCCAATGGCAAACAATCTTATTATGAGGACATAGGAGGCAATAAGATGCTAATTACTTACGAAAAAATTATCCAAGCACTTAAAGATACTAGGCAACAAGGAGGATACTAAAATGAAACAATTGATTAAAGGGGTATTGATTGCTTTATTGATATGTGTGGTGCAACTACAAGCCACCTCGCATACCACGCAAAACAATCAGCAAGAGTGCAATATCACAGGCGAATCTAAGCTTTATCAAGAGTGGGTAGAACAATGGAAGGGTAAATATGAGACAGATATATACTATCATCAAGTAGGCACACCTTATGCTATAAAGGATATGTTAGAACAATGTGATATACTAGGACTTACACTTATGCTAAATGATATTGACAAAAGGGAATTTATATTTCATCAAGCAAGTGGTGGTATGATTTTTTTAATGGTTGCCATAGAATCTGCGTATCCACAATCTGTCCAATTTCTCTTAGAGCATAAGCTTACGCAAAAAGATAATAAAGATATTTATGAAGAACAAATGATAGAAGAGACTATCGAGGGACTCACTCCACTTCAACTTGCCAATCAAAAACTCCAAGAAGTTAAAGCTAAAGGAGATTCTAAAGCCATAGCAAATTATGAAAAGATACTAGAGATTCTTAAAGAATATAGTGTAAAATAGATAATGAGCATAATGTCAGAATTACCATATAACAATATTAATTCTACACTTAAGGTAAACCCCACCAATCCTCCCAACTATTCCCAACAACTCCAATACCTCACACAGGGAGATTATACTTTAGTTATCTTTGCTTATCTACGCTCCCCAGCCTATAAAGCGAGGAATTATACCACCCATACCAAACTAGATTATAAACCTCCTTTATCACTTCAATTTAATGGTAAAGAACTTCAAATATTAGAATGGGGAGAGGTAAAAAGGGATAAGCTAGATTCTAATATATTTGATAAGGGCAATAATGAAAATAAAGCATATTATAGAATCTACTCTAAAGACTATGATGTTATAGATAAACAAGATATTCCTAAATTGTTTTCATCTTACTCTCTTACATATGATATTCTAGATACAGAAAAATATTATCAATCCAATCATCTCAAAGAACAAGATATTATAGTTTCTATGAAGCAAGATACTTCTCTACCCAAAGGAAGCTACTATCTTTATACTAAAGATATAGAGCAATCTCTAAAAATTCAAACAGACTATCTCTATAGAGCAAGAGGATATAAAGCCCTTAATATCTATACCATAGATACAAACAATCAATATAAAATCTCTTATCATAGTAATCCATTAGATAATATCCCTTATCCCAAAGGCACTACTTTTATCATAGCTCCTAATACTCCAATACCTACACATTATACAGATAAAAAAGTAAAAATATGTCTCAAAGGAAGCAGAACTTATAAAGACTTTATATTGAATCTCAAACAAAAGATAGATACTATACAATCACAATATGAGATAGAGAGAGTAAGGTTGGAGGTGGGGTATGAGAGTGTAGATGAACAATTAAGTAAATATTTTACACTTACTGAGGTTGTGAAAACAAACCAAAAAACTTCACAATTTACAAAAGAACAACTTACAGAATTCAATAGAAAAGAGGCTATGATTGTTGAAAACTATAAAAAACTACAATCTCTTGCCAAAGAATGCGACAAGATAGTAGATTGGATTGGATATAAACCTAGAGTGAATAGCGGTGTTAGGGTTGATATTGTGAATGAAAATTTGCCAAATTCGTCCAAAAAAGGAAAAAGCCAACACACAAAGTGCGAGGCTTTAGATTTGGGTTTTAATAGTAAAGATGATTTGAAAAAAGTTTATTTAGCAATACATAACAATATAATTCCAAACTTAAATAATCAAGTTTTTTCTCAAGTGATTTTAGAAAAATTCTCAAGTAGCAAAATTGGCTGGTTACATATTGCATTAAAGACGCCTAAATGGAATAGGGGGACAGAATTTAAAATAAGTTATGATGGTAGCAGTTATGCGGAGTTTGATAAATCTCAAAATATGGTAGATAAATTTTAAATAAAGGATATGATTGTGAAAAAATATGCCGTATTTATCGTGTTGTTTTGTGGTAGTTTATATGGGGCGATAATAAAAATCGATGACACTCAAGCAATAACAATGATAGATGAAAGAGAAAAATTTTTTTCAGAAGTATTTTTAGTGCAATATGATGAAACTAAAATACAAAAGGATTCTCAAAATAATCTTGTTTTTATTGATTTGTGTAAATATAGAACAAGTGGCTATGAATTCCCTTGTGGAAATGTAAATGGAGAGGATATAGGTATAAGAAAATATTTTATAAAAGCTAAAGATATTAAAGAAGCCTATATTTTATTTAGACAAAAACACGAAATGAAAACACTGCCCGATAAAAACTTATATGATTATGGCGAATCAGAATCTAATAAAGATGACGAAGTAGGAACATATTACATACACGATATTAAAGGGAAATTTTGGGTAATTGGTATGGGATATGATAGTGGTAGCATTACGATTTATAGACAAACAAAAGATTATATTGAAGTAATCTATCAATGGAGTATAGATTGGTAATTCTTAACACACAAAGCAAGACAAATCCATAATAATGGAATCAAGATAGAAAGGAGTAAAAATGAAATGAAAAAACTAATCCTTGCTTTTATGTTGATTTTTGGCCATGCGCAAGATTCAGCGCACATGCAAAGCACACAAAACACCGAGTCCGCTTTTTATAGTGAGTGGTTTAAGCAATGGGGAAATCATAAATGGGACAATAAATCTAGCAACCCTGCCGCTACAAATAAATCTTATGCTTTTGAGAGCGCGTATATTATCATTGATATGATTAAGGCAGATGATATTGCTGGGTTAGAGCTTATATACAAAGCATTAGAAAAGGACAAAGAGCATAATATGGCGTTTTTAAATGGCATTATCGGTGCGCCTACTTTTGAGCAGCAAGCCATAGATTTGGCAAATGCAAAGGCACTTAAATTTTTGCTTAAAAATCATATAATAGACGATGATATAGAGAGTTTGTGCGACCACGCTAATGAAAAGCTAAATGAGGCAAAATCTAATGGTGATTCTAATGCTGTTCAAAATTATGAAAAGATTATTGAAATTTTAGAAAAATATAAAAGCGGACAATGATTTGCAAAAATCATTTTTAAGAAAGGAGCGCAAAAGATGAAAAAACTACTAGCATTTATATTTTTAACGTGTAGTGTAGCGTTTGGTGCGGAGAATCTAGCCACAAATCAAGCACAGATTCACACTTTTAAATCCAAACAAAATGATGGCATAACAATCAAGATTCAAGAGTTGCAAGGCACAAAAAAGTGGATTGCAGAAATGAGCGATTATTTTATGTTTAGGGTGATAGATTTTGAGATAATCCACAATGGAAAATTGCTTCTCAAAGACAGGGCAAATGTCCATCCAAATAGCTATCTTGGCGGTGAGAGTGATACTGCGGAAAATGGCGTTGGTTATGACGCGGTAGAATTTTGGAATGAGGGCTATGATAAAGGCAAATGCGCTTTGTCGATTAGAATCCAAGATGAGCCCATAGATGAAAACGATAAAGAACAAAGACTAAAAATCAGTGGAAATTTAAGCGATTGTGTGTCGCTTAAAGGTATTGTGCTAAAAAATAAAATTTTTTATAGGGTTAGTAAGGAGTAAAAATGACAAAGTTGGTAAAAATTTTATGGATTTTGCTTGTGGCATTTTAGATAAATGCGTGTGGTGATTCCAAAGATTCAGGAGAATTACAAACGCAAGATTCACAAGAATGCAACTTCATAAGAGAATCCGCTCTCTATAATGAGTGGGCAAAAGATTGGAAAGGACAGGAAGATGATGTATATTATTATAATTCAGGCACACCTTATGCGATAATAAATATGCTTAAACAATGCGACATAAAGGGCTTGAGACTAATGCTTGATGAGCTTGGGAAGCGGGAATTTACCTCTATGCAAGCAAGTGGAGGAATGATTTTTTTGATTGCTGCTATTGAATCTGCGAAGGTAGAATCTGTCCAATTTCTGCTAGAAAATAAACTCACATATAAAGATAATGTGGCACAGTATGAGGAATTTGTCATAGATGAAGTGTATTATAATAAAAATTATGTTAAGAAAGCACCATTGCAATTTGCCCATCAAAAGCTAAATGAGGCAAAATCTAGCAATGATTCTAATACTGTGCGAAATTATGAAAAGATTATTGAAATTTTAGAAAAATATAAAAGCGGACAATGATTTGCAAAAATCATTTTTAAGAAAGGAGAACAAACAAAATAAAAAAACTACTTTTAACACTATTATGTTTCATTGCACTAAACGCAGATGAGTTTAGCAAATATCCTGCCAACGAGTATAATGGCTAACAATCCTTTTATGAAAATATAGGAGGCAATAAAGCACACTATGGTGCAGAAAAAATGATAGAGGCTTTAAAGGATACTCAAGAAAAATATAAGAATTATATTAACACAAAAGGATATTGAAATGAAAAAAATAGTTACATATTCAATGGCATTAATATTTTTGGTTGGTATTAGCGTATATGCTAATTCTTTATGTAATATCAATGATAAATCTTCTCTTTTTCAGCAATGGAAATTGGATTGGGGAGAGTATGAGTGGGGAGATAATGCACAAATTAATCAATACTATATTGTAGAGACAAATGGGGTTGTTAAAGATATGATGCAAACTTGTGATATAATGGGTTTAAAGCAAATGCTCAACTATCTCGGAAAAAACGAGATAATCACTCTACAAAATGCAGAGGGAAGTTATCTTGATAATATCTTACAAGAGAATATAAATCCTTTGGTTGTGAGTTTTTTACTTGAAAATGAACTTATCCTAAAAGAATTGCACCTAACAATAAAATATAAACAACTTGCCAATCAAAAACTCCAAGAAGTTAAAGCTAAAGGAGATTCTAAAGCCATAGCAAATTATGAAAAGATACTAGAGATTCTTAAAGAATATAGTGTAAAATAGATAATGAGCATAATATAAAAAATACCTTTGATGTTTCGGTGCGTAGCCTCAAAAACCAGAAGGAGTTTTTTAGGGCTGCTGAAGAATACAAAAATATTCATCAAGGTTTTCATATTATTGATGAACGAAGAAATCAAGCGTCTTGCTACCATATTGAAATTACGCAACCTTAGGAGGAAAAATAATGCTTAAATATTGTATTGTTTTTGTTAGTGTGATTTTTAGTCTTTATGGCAATGATATAAAAATTGTCCATAAAGATTGCAGGATATTATGTGAGAAATGTGGATTTTACGCGACACAAACAGAAGGCTACTTTAAAAATCTTAAACTTTCTAGCAACGATGAAGATGATTTTTATACTGCAATGGATGATTGGGCATATTATCTTGATTCGGTAGGGAATTATTTGCGTGCTAATGGGATTGAAACCAATTTCTATGCCATACCTGTAGAGGAATGTAAGGCATTAACCTTCCAAAGCTATTCTTTAGAAATAAGCAAAATTGATAGCCCCTATATTTTTATTCTTTATCAAAAAGATAAAAAGCCTTATATACTTATGGACATTTCGGCTCCAGAAGATGAAATCAATACTTATTTTAATATCACAAGCAATGACAAACACAATTAATGAAGTTGGTGCTTCTAATGTATCAAAACATTGTGCAGATTTTAACATTGTAAATGTAGTGGATATTCCACATTCATCTTTGGGTGCAAATAGAGAAAACTTCAAAAGTGAAGCAGGGTTTCATTTTAAATTTAGGCAAAGACCCTACCAATCCCAAATGGCTAAAAGTAGCTTATATCCCACCAGAAGTAAAAGATACAAGTAAAGCAATCTATGGAGTAATCCACGAGAGTCAGGTAAGCTCTCAGTGTGAAGGCTTTTAAAATGAGTTATTCTCCTATACACCAAACCACAACAACTAATCCAAACTTTCAAATCAACAGACAAGCAAAACTCTCTCAACGCTATATCATTACAGATGCAAAACTGAGCACAAAAAAGCCTCCCTTACAAAACAAGAGCAAAGTTCTTGTACAAAGTGTAAGTTTTAAAGACAAGAAGTATATACATTATAAAGCCAATGATACTCTTACATTTCAAGCTCACTATAATAATACAAAGCTCTCACAAGAAGAACTCAAAGAAGCTAAAGCAAATACGAAATGGGCATATATTTTAAGCACAGATGAAACTCTTCCTCAAAAACTTGATTACAGAAAGATTACACAAGAAAGAAGTGATAGTCCTTATATAGGTGAAGACTACACACTTACTTTAAAAAAAGAATACTTTGATATAAACAAAGCTACTTATCTTCATATCTTTGCTTATATTAATGTTCCGAGCAGTAAAGTCAAACAAGTGCTTAAACTTGAATATCCCCTCTCTTTAAGATTTAATGGGAAAGAACTTCATATAGTAGAGTGGGCTTTGACTCTGCTTTGTCTCCTTTGGCGGAGTTTGGGGAGAATTACCCGCAATTCTACCACAAAGGCGCGCAGGCAGTGGAGCACTTGCTAAAGACAAAAAGCGGGCAAGTCGTAGGAGCTTACGAAAAGCAAGGCTTAGGCGATATTGATTTGGTTTGGGGAAATAAAGACTTTGGATTGGAGCATATCATCGCTAAGCACGAGGGCGATTTTAAGGATTTGAGCCAAGAGTTAAGTGAGATAATCGCAAAAGGCGAGGTAAAACAAGATAATAATGTGCTGAGTATAATTTATCATAAAGATGGCGAAACTTATCGATTAGGGCTCTCAAAAGGCTTTAGAGGTGAGGGTGAAAATAAATGGATAATCACTGCGTATAAGGTGGATAAGTCGCCTGCTCCTGATTTTCTACCAAGTAAGCAAATTGCTAAGGACGATGGGACTAATCTACGCCCTAACGACTTAGTGGATAATTCTACCACAAAAATATTTGATATGAGTCAAACATCAATCGATAGTTTGGAGGATTTCAAAAAATGGTCGGAGTTTGTCGGGGTGAGATTTGGCGATGAAGCGCAGGCAAAAGAGGCACATCAATTTATCTTGGCAAATAAACATCTCATAGAGTGTGATTGAGAATTGAATTGACTTCATTGAAGACAGAACAAGTAAAGAGACATTATATGAGTGCTTGAATTGTAAAGTAGATATTGCTTAAAATTTGACATTTTTAATAAAACCAAGTAGAATTCTCTTGCTTCCTTTATAGGTATATCCTATGAAGCCCCCCTATTAGCGTATGCGTAGGGGGATTAAGGAGTATTTTTGCGTGTTATAACATATATTGATGGCTTTAATCTTTATCATTCCATTAAAGATTTAGGAAGCAATAGAGAATATCTAAAGTGGCAAAATATCAACAAACTCTCTGCTAGATTCTTATCTCGCAACGATGAAATAATAAAGATTAAATTTTTTACTGCATACCCAAAGTGGAAACCGCAATCATACATAAGACATCAAAATTATGTAGCTATCCTGCAAGATTTAGGCGTGGAAGTGATTATGGGGCATTTTAAGCTAAAAAGAGTCTTTTGTCATAATTGTAAGCAGGAAATAAAAAAGCACGAAGAAAAGCAGACCGATGTCAATATAGCTACTCATATTGTTAATGATATGTATCAACATAAGCCTGATATTATTCAACTTATAAGCGGCGATACCGACTTGATCCCGCCACTAAAAATTGCCCAAGAAAAAAGGCATTAAAATTCATATAGTTATCCCTTATGCTAGAAAAGCGAATGAGTATGATTTTGTAGATAAGAAATCAAAAATTAAAATAAAACATTTACAAGAAAGTGTTTTACCACAAGCCTACACTACTTCAAGCAATAAAGTTTTCCCTGCCCTTATACATATCCGCAAATTCAACTTTAGCACACCTTTTAATCCTTTTAAAAAATCCCTAGATTTTAGCAATATCAAGCAAAAAAGGTTTAGAATGTATTGCTTAGAGAAGTTTCAAAGGGAACTTGCCTATTTTTGATAGATTAAGAGACTTGCCAAAGGTGCAATGGTTTATAATCTCAAGGCTACACCGCAATCAAAAAGAATGATGAGAGCGGCAAGCAAATAAGTAAAATTAAGTATAAAATAGCTTTTTATCAACTTATTGTCCTACAAATTGTCCCATAAATTATCCAATAAAGGAGTAAAAATGACTTTAGATTTTGGACTTATCATTATACTTGATACTTGGCTTTGGCTTGGCTTGTGAAATACGGAGCATTTGAGAGAAAATAAAAGAAAGACAAAAATGTGCCACAAAGGCTTAAGGAGGCTTAAAGGCTAATGATACTTTATACTGCCATCTTTATGCAAGATCTTAAGCACTTCTACCTCTTTATTATCCTTTGTTTTTACCTTGATTGTTTCTAATACTTTAGGATGTTGATACCACCTTGAGAAAAATCTATCTTTGTCTAATCCGTTTGCTTCTCTAATCTTTTTTAAAGGTAGAGTTGTTAGCTGTTTTGCTTGCGCGTAAGTGGTGATATTTGTGCTAATTTTTGCTTGCGACTTTGTGTTTGCACCGCATTCTTGTGTGCTAATTTCTTTGTCGCAACCTTTTTAAACCGATTTCACCCACACCATTTCGCCCGCACGCCCACATCACAAAACGAGCAGTGGAGAGTCAAGGCTTATAAATGACAAGCTTTGCGTGGATTTGGTGGTATTTTTGCGCGGGAGAGTTTGGATTTGCGCACGTGGTGCAAAAATGCAAAAAAGCGGGATTTGGAGAGTCTTATCATTTGGAATTAGAGCGTTAATCTTTGAAGTGTCGATAAATGCGGGCTTTGCCGTGTTTGCAGAGGTTTGCAAGTGGTTTGCTTGGCTTGAGAATTGGATTTGGTTTGGCTTTGGATTTGCATCGATTATAGGCGTGAAATGTCGTAAATAAGAGCTTTTTCTGTGTGAATGCAAAATTTTTGCGGAATTTGCAAAAAATTTGCTATAATGAACGCGATTTGCAAAAGCAAAATGTTCTTTACAAAATGAAGTGTGTCAAAATCTGTGCCAAACAGCTGAAAATCAAGCTTAAAGTCAAAAATCGATGACGCAAAATACGGGCTTCAAATGATGCGCATTTAGCAAAAATAGAATCTAGATTCTATGCAAATTTAGATAGCTTCAAATGATTAATAATATATATCGCTAAGATTGCTAAAATCCCACCGATAATGGTATGCCATCTTGGAATCTCCCCCAAAAGCACCCAAGAGAAAAATAGCGCAAATAGTGGCACCAACAGCGCATACATACCGCCTTTTGTAACGCCTAGCACAAACAAAGCCTTATAAAAAATAGTCGTAGAAAACACCGTGCAAAACACGCAAGAAACGATAAGTGCAAGCCAGAATTCCCACCCAGCCCTAAACACATTCATCTGCTCCACATCAAGCAAATGCGGACAAAACAGCACAAATGTAATCAATGACGCATAAAAATTAAGGCTTATGGCGTTTATGGATTCTGTCGCGTATCGAGAAGCAATCATCAAAAACGCCCAATCAAGTGCCGCGAGCAAATAAATCACATTAAACAACGAGAGCAACGCATAAACATTATGAAAAATATCAATCAAAAACGTTCCTGATACCACCCCCAAAAACAATCCCCATTTTTCGTTTTTACTCAAACTCTGATGCTTGATAGCCACCCACAAAAACGCCGCCATAATCGGTGCTAGCACTTCTGTGATGACTCCAGCACTTCCAGCGTCTCCATATTGCATTCCCACATACATCAGATACGAATATATCGCATTCAAAATGCCTGTAAGAAATGTAGGCATAAGCACATTTTTGGGAATTTTGAATGGAATCTTCAAATACACAAGCAATGGCACAAAGCAAACACTCACGATCAAAAACCGCAAACACGCAATCTGCTGTGGAGTACCAAAATTAATCATAAATTTAGAGAGGGGCCACACAAGCCCCCAACCCATCATCGCAAGAATCATTAAGAGACGCATATCTCACACTGCACGAAAGATACTTATCTCATTTTGGATTTTTTGGATTTTTTGCTTTGCTTCATTAAGCGCGTTTTGCGTATTGTGTAGCACTTCTTGCGGGGCATTATCGACAAATTTTTTATTGCCTAGCATAGATTCTAGTTTGGTGATTTCTTTTTGGATTTTAGCTTCTTGTGTGGTAAGTCGCTTTGTGATAGCCTCCACATCGATTTCATTAATTGGCAAATAGCTCTCGACATTATCGCTCACATCGACAACGCAGTTTGCCACTCTAGAATCTTGAATCTCTACGCATTCAATCCGAGCAAGCTTTTGGATAAAGCCTAGCGCGTAACTTTTAAGCGCAGATTTTGGGTTGATATAGGCTTTTTTGATCGGTTTATTTGCAAGATCAACAAGTGCTTTTAAACGGCGCAGTGAAACCACACAATCCTTAATCACCTCAAATTCTCTCTCAAGATCTAAATCCTGCGCTATGTCATTAGGAAATGGTGCGATCATGATAGATTCTGTGTTCTCAAGGTCTGAGGCATTGAGCTTGTGATAAAGCTCCTCGCTGATAAATGGCATATAAGGGTGCAGAAGTTTTAGTGCGGTTTTTAGCACACTTCCAAGCTCAAAAATCGCCTCTTTTTGGGCTTTTGCAAACTCTATGCACCAATCACAAAATTCACCCCACAAAAACCTGTATAACACGCTTGCGCCGTCATTAAATCGATACGAATCAAGTGCTTCGCGCAGCTCTTTTGTCGCAAGATTTAATCTTGATTTGGCAAATCTCCCTAGAGGTGTTGTGTAAGCCATAAGTTCTTCTTTATCCTCAAATCCATACTTTAATGATTCTTTGCCACCGAGCTGCTGAAGATACATCATCAAAAATTGTGTCGCGTTAAAAAGTTTGTTTGCAAAATTCCGACTTAGTTCAAGCTGTGCGCTTGAGAGTCGTATATCTCGCCCTTGCGCACAAAGATACGCGAGGCAAAACCGCAGAGAATCCGCTCCATACTGATTTATCATCTCGATTGGATCGATGACATTTCCTTTGGATTTACTCATTTTTTGTCCTGATTCATCGCGCACCAAAGCATGCAAATAAATATCTTTAAATGGCAATTCTCCGATGAGCGATTCTCCGCTAAAAAGCATTCTTGAGACCCAAAAAAACAAAATATCAAATCCTGTGATAAGCAGTGAATTTGGGTAAAACAACTCCAAATCATCTGGATTATATTTATCAGATTCTAAGCCACCATTGCCCCAGCCAAGAGTGCTAAACGCCCAAAGCCCCGAGCTAAACCAAGTATCAAGCACATCGGGATCTTGAGTGAGATTTTGGCTTTGGCATTTGGGGCAGATGCTCTCTACTTCGTTTTTTGAAGCAAAGGTATGCCCGCATTCACAGCTCCACACCGGAATCCTATGCCCCCACCAAAGCTGACGAGAGATGCACCAAGGGCGCAATTCTCTCATCCACGCATTGAAGTTATTGAGCCATTGTGCGGGGTAGAATCTAGATTCTGCATTATTGACGCGCTCAATCGCACCTTTTGCAATCTCTGGCTTGACAAACCATTGCTTTGAGATATAAGGCTCGATGATATTGCCACAACGATAGCATTTGCCGACTTGATTGACATAGGGTTCGATTTTTTCTATGGCATTGAGAGATTGGAGCTTTTTTATGATATGCTCACGCGCCTTTAGTCGCTCTTGCCCTTGAAATTCGCCTGTGAGTTCATTTAAGATTCCGCGAGAGTCAAACACAACCACACTTGGCAAATGATGTCTTTTGCCTACTTCATAGTCATTGATATCATGTGCGGGCGTAACTTTCACAACCCCTGTCCCAAACTCCATATCCACGCTATCATCGCCGATGATTGGAATCTCCTTATCAAGCAATGGCAATATGACATTTTTTCCTATCAAATGCTTATAACGAGAATCTTGAGTATGCACCATCACCGCAGTATCGCCAAAAAATGTCTCCGGGCGCGTTGTCGCCACGACTAAAACCTCATCGCTTCCTTGGATTTTGTAGCGCAAATGATACAAAAAAGTGTGCTGCTCCTCATACTCGACCTCAATATCAGAGAGCGCGCCATCATGAGTGCACCAATTCACCATATAATCGCCCTGAATGATAAGCCCTTTGTCATACCATCGCACAAACGCCTCTCGCACGGCTGATTTTAGCCCCAAATCCATAGTAAATCGCGTGCGCGACCACGCCGACGTAATCCCTAGAGCTTCCATTTGCGTGAGGATTTTCCCTCCGGATTCTTCTTTCCATTCCCAAACTTTTTTTATAAATGCTTCCCTGCCGATGTCTTCTTTTTTGATTCCTTGCGCGAGGAGTTGTTTTTCGACTATGTTTTGTGTCGCTATGCCGGCGTGATCAAGCCCGGGCTGATAGAGCGTGATATATCCGTCCATTCGCTTATAGCGCGTGATAATGTCTTGGAGTGTAAAGGTGAGCGCATGCCCGATATGCAAAACTCCTGTTACATTTGGCGGGGGCATCATAATACAAAAAGTTTTGGGTGTTTGCGCGGGGTTATGTGTGGATTTGCGTGTGTATTTGTGTATTGATTTGTCTGCTAGGTGGGTTTGGGTGTTTGGGCTTTGTGCTTGAGATTCTGCGTGTTGATGCTGTGTGTCGTTGTTTTTTGTTTTTTGGGTTTTTTGATTGCCTGTGATTTCAAAATACCCTCTCTGCTTGCATATTTGGTAGATTCTCTGCTCTATTTCTTTTGGGTTGTAGCCTTGCATTATATAGCCTTATGTTAGATTGTAGTTTTAGATACGCATTCTAGCTTAGAATATATAAAAAATGCTTTAGTAAGTGAAGTGAAAGTAAGAATTATGCATGAGCCCACTAGCCCGCCCTTTTGCAATCGCAAAGAGCAGACTAGCGTTATTTGTGTGAGTTATTTATTCAACTCGATAGCTTGACCTTTTGCCCAAATACAATTTCTGCCGATGATAAACTGCCAAGAAGACTCGCTAATATCGACATTGACAAGCGCATCAGATGGACCACCTTTTTTGGCAGAAACTTCCAAAGCTTTAGCCACAGCTCCACTTACACGATTGCTTGTATTGCCAAATCCCCACCACAAAAATGTAAAAATACAATCTTTGCCCTTGACATACTCGCCTTTTGTCAAATCTGTCATCGGTA
Organism: Helicobacter fennelliae; assembly: GCF_900451005.1. NCBI lineage: Bacteria > Pseudomonadati > Campylobacterota > Epsilonproteobacteria > Campylobacterales > Helicobacteraceae > Helicobacter > Helicobacter fennelliae. The sequence goes on along the minus strand of NZ_UGIB01000001.1, from coordinate 749,915 downwards.
GATTGCTCGTAGTAGCGACAGAAAAACGCGCTAGATTCTGGCTACAACCTGCAAAAATAAATACCAAGCCTAGCAACCCAGCACCCATAAGCTTATTCCAAATAGCTTTTTTGCGCACGACCTTTTCCAATTTTTCCAATTTTTCCATTGTAATCCTTTGATTAAAATACCAAAGCAAAAGCTTTGAAGGTGATATTTTGCCCCCCCCCCCCACTTAAGAATAGCTTAAATTTAATGTGATTTAGATATGATTTTATTTGTGATTTTTTGGCTCATAAACAAAAAGTCAATGTCAAAATATAGCAGAATCTAAAAATAATAGAGTGGTTATTTAGCGTATTTGTGGCTTGAAGGAATGCAGAATCTCATCGCATACTTCTTGTGGTGATTTGCTTGCATTGATGATAATGTCTGCGGTTTTTTTGTAGATAGATTCTCGTGTGTGAAAAAGCTCTAAAGCCTTAGCTTTATCACCAAAAAGCGGACGCTTGGCTCTTTCTTTTGGTGTGAGTCGCTTTGTGATCTCTTCAAACCCGATACAAAGATACACAATCTTTCCCATTGGGCGCACATCATTAAAAATAGGCATTCCTCCGCCTGTGGCAATGATAGCATTTGAGACATTGAGTGAGAGCCAATGGATAAGGTGTGATTCGTGCGCTCGGAATGCTTTTTCACCATATTTGGCAAATATTTCGCTGATTTTAAGATTTGTGCTATTTTGGATTATAGAATCTGTATCAAGCGCAAAAGTATCAAGCAACCCCGCAAGCTCGCCTGCTATGGTGCTTTTGCCACTTCCCATAAATCCGATTAGAACGATATTTGACGCCATTATGCACCATTTCTCACTTGACAAAAAGGCAACCGCCTTTGGCTTAGAAAAAGCTCACTGCACGGAAATAATGTAGTATTCATCATCTTTATTGATGCTGTAAGTGTATTGCCCATCAAGCGTAATCACAAAACGATAAAAATCCTTATGCGTCCCCACAGAAACTTTGGAGAAATATTTACGCCCAATATCCACAAAACCGCTTACCTCCTTGTCTGTGCGCTTGACATCAAGCACGATACGATATGGCGTAGGCAGGATAAATGATCGGACAATATCTTGCGTAGTATGCAAATAGAGCTTGCTTCCTTGTGTATAAAACTCAAAAGGCTTTATCACAAAATATTGCGTATCCTCGCTGATTATTGCGCTTTTTTGCGTAAGCAAAAGCGGATAATGCCAATCGATACTTTTATCGATAGGAAATGTTTGTGTCTGTATGGAGCCATCGATGTTTTGGTAAGTGATAGTGATCTCTTTTAAGATTCTGGCTGTGCTTGGGAGCTTGAAGTCAAAATCCATAAAATAATCTTTGGCTTTATTTGATGCGATGTTGTCTTCTTGAGGCTTAATCATCGGCTCAAAAGGATTATCTCTCCCATAGCCTATGCCAACGATCATTCCGATAATCACCCCAACACTCGCCCCCAAAACAAGCAATGATCGCATTATTTTTACAATATCTATACTCTTCATGGCTCTAGCCCTTTAAGCTCAAATAAATCTTTTTGTAATTTTGCATTTTGGGCTTGCAAATCATTCACCTCGCGCAAAAGCTCGTTTTTGAGCGAGATATTATTTAAAAGCACTTCAAGTGAATTTTCTCCAAAAAGCAAAAACCCAATATAGATTCCAAATCCTACAACCCCTATAAATCCGACAATAAAAATGCGCTTTGTATAAATCCAATACCATAGATTCTGATTCAATAAGGATTTTATAAATTGCGTCATTGTTTAAATAGCTCTTTGCCTAAATAATATGGATTAGCGATTTCTTTTTCGATTTGAAGCAAGCGATTGTATTTACTCATACGTTCACTTCTAGCTGTGGAGCCGGTTTTTATCTCACCTGTATTAAGTGCTATGGCAAAGTCGGCTATAAAGCTATCTTCGCTCTCTCCGCTACGATGACTCATGATACATTTATACGCATTGCGCTGTGCTAGGCGCACAGTCTGCATAGTCTCGCTTACAGAGCCGATTTGATTTGGCTTGATGAGAATTGCATTTGCGATATTTTGCTCTATCCCATGCGCTAAAATCTCATGATTTGTAACAAACAAATCATCGCCCACAAGCTGGATTTTACTGCCAAGCTTTTGGGTTAAAATCTTCCACCCTTCCCAATCATCTTCACTCAATCCATCTTCAATCGAGACGATAGGATATTTCGCGCATAATTGCTCATAATACTCAACTAATTGCGCAGAATCTAGTGTGCGATTCTCTCCTGCTAAATGATACAATCCTTTCTCATCGACAAGCTCGCTACTTGCTACATCTAAAGCGATCGCAATCTCTTCACCGGGTTTGTATCCTGCCTGCTCGATAGCCTTTAAAATAATCTCGATTGGCTCGGCATTGTTTTTGAGATTTGGCGCAAATCCACCCTCATCGCCAATGCTTGTGATGTGATTGGTGTCTTTGAGGATTTTTTTGAGGTGCTGATACACTTCTGCACTCGCTCGCAACGTCTCATGAAAGCTATCAAACCCAATTGGCATAATCATATATTCTTGAAAATCCACAGTGTTATCAGCATGGCTTCCACCATTTATGATATTAAGCATCGGCACAGGCAAAGTCAAAGCATTGCTCCCGCCAAGATAGCGATACAATGGAATATTTAAGCTTGTCGCAGCCGCCCTTGCCACAGCCATAGAAACTCCAAGCGTAGCATTTGCGCCGAGATTGCCATAATTATGCGTCCCATCAAGATTTTTAAGCAATGAATCAATCAAGCCCTGATCATAAGGACTCGCGCCAATCAGCGCATCAGAGATGATCGTATCGACATTTTCGCATGCTTTTAGCACGCCTTTGCCCAAAAATCGCTTTTTGTCGCCATCACGTAACTCAAGCGCTTCTCGCTTACCTGTACTCGCGCCACTTGGCACGATTGCAGATTCTACTACACCATCGCTTAATACAATTGTCGCTTTGATTGTTGGATTCCCTCGAGAATCTAGCACTTCTTGCGCATAGACATTATCTATATAAATCATGTTTTGCTCCTTGTGTTGTTTGGTTGTTTTGTAGCTATTCTTGCTCGTTTGGCTCATCTGGAAGTGGCATAATCTCATCACTCACACCGATTTGCTCTTTGATTTTGGCTGTGATTTCATCAGCTATTGCTTTATTTTCTTTCAAGAAAATCTTTGCATTCTCTCTGCCTTGCCCGAGTTTTTTATCTTTGTAGCTAATCCACGCGCCACTTTTATCGATAATATCAAGCTTGATCCCATAATCAATAATCTCGCCCTCTTTGCTTATCCCCTCGCCAAACATAATGTCAAATTCTGCTTCGCGGAATGGCGGAGCGACTTTGTTTTTGACGACTTTTGCTTTGACGCGATTGCCGATGTGCTGCTCGTTTTGCTTGAGTGAGGCGATACGTCTTATATCGATACGCACGCTTGCATAAAATTTAAGCGCATTTCCTCCTGTTGTAGTCTCTGGGCTACCATAGCCCATCATACCGATTTTCATACGAATTTGATTAATAAATATCAATGTCGTATTCATCTTATGAAGTGCGCCTGTGATCTTGCGTAACGCGTGGCTCATAAGGCGTGCTTGAAGCCCTACATGCTGATCTCCCATATCACCATCGATTTCTGCCTTTGGCGTGAGGGCTGCCACAGAATCTATCACGACTAAATCCACCGCTCCACTTCTTGTAAGCGTCTCTAAAATCTCAAGTGCTTGCTCACCATTATCAGGCTGAGATACAAGGAGATTTTCTGTATCCACGCCCAATCTCTTCGCATAATACACATCAAGCGCGTGCTCTGCATCGATAAATGCTGCTATCCCGCCATTTCTTTGGCATTCTGCGACAATCTGCAATGAAAGCGTAGTTTTACCACTAGATTCTGGTCCATAGATCTCAATAATTCTGCCCTTTGGCACACCACCAATACCAAGTGCCATATCAAGCCCAAGTGAGCCTGTCGCGATAGAATCTATCTTTTCGACTTGCTTATCGCCAAGTCTAACTAATGCTCCTTTGCCAAAAGCCTTATCAATCTGCTTGAGTGCGAGCTCAATAGCCTTTTTTCTATTCTCATCAATCGCCATACCAATCCTTCATCTCAAGTTTGTAAAGTAAGTATTGTAGCCAAAAACTCTTAAATATAGATTGTAGATTTTTTGAGACTTTTTTATAACTTTTTGCATGATGATTGTATTAGGATTTCATCATAAGCCACACGCCATTATATGCGCTTTTTAGGATTTGGTATATACTTTTGCCCACACTATAAAGCCACAAATACGGACAAATGATAAATTCATAAAAGCTAAGATTCTGCGCCAAAAAGCCAAATATAGCGCATTCATACACTACAAACACCACAAGAGCCACGATAGCACCTTGCATAAAAGGGCGCAAATGATACAAATCAAATGGCAATAAATTAAGCGCGCTTAAATAAAGCAATGTGCCAAAACAAGCAAGAATATAATATGTGCTATCTTTTGGACGAATGCTTATAATTTGTATGAGTTTAAAGTTTTGAAATATCTTTAAATCCCCATAAATTTGTCGCAAAATACAGCACTAAACAAAACAATCTTTGAAGCATTTTGCCATCGCTTTGACCCATAACCTCAATCCTAAATATCGAACTTTTCGCAATAAATATTTATGCCATAAAAATAAACAACTCACGCTTTTAAATGCAATTATGCTTAATTTGTATAGCTATGAAACCACTTTAAAGTGATTACTATCATTCTTATATTAGCGCAACCAAACCACTACCTAATCATGAGTTTAAGATTTATGCTCTTGGCATAAATCTTTATCTATTGCTTTGGCGCACTCTATTGCGTCTTTTATCGCCCATACTACGAGGCTTTGCCCCATTCTCGCATCTCCGCAGGCATAGACTTTCGCCCTGCTTGCGCGATAGTTGTGCGTTTTAATGTTTGTGCGCCCATCTAGCTCAATGCCAAAGCTCCCTGCCAGCGCATCCTCCGCACCGCTAAAGCCCATAGCCAAAAGCACCAAATCCGCCTTGTATTCTTTCTGTGAGCCACTAACCTCGCTGCTTATACGCCTAGACTCTGCGCCCTCACTTACCACGCGCCATTCTAGCTCGCAAGCCAAAGCACCGCACACCTTGCCGTTTTTGCTCACAAAGGCTTTGGTGAGCTTTTGATACTCACGCACATCCTTGCCAAAGTGCGCTATAGCCTCTTTGAGCCCGTAATCCGTGCTGAAAGTCTGCTTTTTTAGAGGCCACGGATTGCTGAGTGGGCGCGACTGCGGGCGTTTGGGCGAGCGCTCAAAGCGCGTAATAGACTTTGCACCCTGACGCAACGCCACTGCGACGCAATCTACGCTCGTATCGCCACTACCAATAATCAGCACATCTTTACCCTTAGCGATCTGCGCGCCCTTGCCAGAATCTAGCAGGCTCTTTGTGCTTGCCGTAAGAAAGTCAAGCGCAAACATCACGCCCTCGCTCTGCCTACCCTCAATCTGCAGATCAATAGGCTTGCTAGCACCCGTGGCGAGCACGAGCACATCATAGCTTTTGAGAATCTCCTCCGCTTTCTTTTTAGAATCCACCGCATAGCCTGTCTTAAATTCAATCTCACTGCGCGCAAGAATGTCCAACCGCCGTTGCACAAGGGACTTATCAAGCTTCATATCTGGGATACCATACATCAAAAGCCCGCCGGCACGATCGTTGCGCTCATACACTACGACTTTATGCCCGCGTGCATTGAGCTCCCATGCACACGCAAGCCCCGCAGGTCCGCTGCCAATGATCGCTATCTTTTTGCCACTACGCTTCTTTGGGATAAATGGCTTAACTAGCCCGCTTTTAAAGGCATTCTCAACGATGGCAAGCTCGTTGTTCTTGATCGTTACAGATTCTCCATTGATCGCGCACACGCAGGAATCCTCACAGGGTGCGGGGCAAACCTTGCCTGTGAAGTCTGGGAAGGGATTAGTAAGGCTCAGTCTATCGTATGCCTCGCTCCACAGCCCGCGATAAATGAGGTCGTTCCACTCGGGGATGAGATTATGCAGAGGGCAGCCCACATCGCCGCCACTTATGGGGCTTGGCTTCTCCTCAGCGCAGGAAATGACGCCAAGCGCGCTTTTTAGGCTTACTGGTGTGCTTTTGCGCGCGATGATACCCGTGTGGCAAAACGCCACGCCGCAATTCATACAGCGCCCGCCTTGACGCTCCTGCTCCTCTTTGCTTGGCAGGCTGTAAAACTCTTTGTAATTTTTTAGCCGCTGCTCTGGCTCTAGCGCACTGCCCTCAACTCTCTCAAAGTCTAAAAATCCTCGTGGGTTACCCATTATTGCTCCTTTGTGATGTGATAACTTTTAAAATCCCTTGTATCATGATTGTGATTTGGGCTTAAGACTCCAAAGATTTTAAAGCATTCTAAGATAAAATTTTTATGTTTAGAATCTAAAATCAAAGTAGGAGGTCCATATTCATAAAAGCTATTGTGCTCTTTCACTCTTATTTTACCGCTTTGTGTGGTTAGCGGAATTTGGATAAAAATTTTATCTTGCTCGATTTTGTCAATCTTCATAATGCTCCCCCAAAAGCTCTTTAAAATACTGCTTTATAGCTGGACTTGGAATCTTATTTTGACTAGATTCTACAAAATATGATTCCAAAGGCTTAAATTTTTCATAATCAATAAAAACATCACAGTTGCCAAAATAATAAGGGATATGCGCAAGCATTTGTTTAAATACATCAATATAGCAATACAGGCTATATTTTTCTTGGCTTACATAAATCGTATTTGCATTTGGCTTTTCTAAAAAAGTGCGGCTTCGCTTAAGCGCATTAATATCGCGCAATGTATAAAACATCGCGACTTTTTGACTTGAGATTAGAGAATCTTTTATGCTTTTTTTGGGATATTTATCAACATATTTTGCGATAAAATCATAATCCTTCAAGCAAAATTGCCTTTTTTCTAAGGTTTTAAAGGTGTAGTTTTGGATAAAATGATAATCCATTCCTGCTTGATTTTTTGCATAAAGCGCGATAAGAATGGGAAAATATCCACTAGACTTAGGACAGAAAATCTGCGAACTAATCACAAGAGAATCTAAAAGGCGATAATTGCTAGCAAAGCTTTTAAGGGCTTTAAAATTAGATTCTTTAATTAAGTAAGAAAGCGGGTGCAGCACGCAAATATAATGAGCCCCTAGCATTGCATAAGAGCGCAAAAAGCTAATGCCAATATCACGCGCTTTTAAAGCAGAATCTACACTACAACTTTTATCTTTCAAATGCCTTTGCACGATGGAAGTTTTATCATTATAGGGCGGATTACCGATGATAATAAGCTTGCTAGATTCTGTAATGCCAAAATGCCACCTAGAGGCTTCTTGTAGCGCGTTTTTATGTAGTAACAAAGTGGCAGTTTCTTTAAGATTTTCACGCGCCACATTTAAGGCTTCTTTATCAATATCAGCCCCAATGACTTTTTGAAAATCCACTGAATCTCTTGATTGCAAAAAGCTACCATAGCCACAAGAGCTATCAAGCAAGATGAAGTCTTTTGGATTTTGTTTTGTCTTTTGTAAAAAATCTGACAGCATTTTGCGGGCAATTTCTACGACAAATAAGGGTGTATAAAAACTGCCTAAGTTGATGGATTCTATTTTGTTGAGATATGCTTTTTGTTTTTGAATCGGTGCTGTCATCACTCACCTTTATTTACACTTACGATTTTTCCACTTTGGATACTTAAGCCATCATTTGAGAGAAAATAAGGAGGATCGGCAAAGAGTAAGTCAAACTGCCCCTTAAATCTTGGCAAAAAATCATTACAGTCGCCTTGATAAAGGTCAAAAAGAGAATCTTTGCTCTCAAAAGTTGGGGTAAAAAACTTGCTGATTGCTACCACATCTACCCCTTTGCTATCTCCAAAAACGCTGCGAGCTCTGGATTCTCTTTATTTTTGCACGCTTCAAGGGCTTTGAGCGCGCGCTCATAGTCGCGAGGTAGGACCTTGAAAAAGTCGTTTTTATCAAAGTATTTAAGCACCTGCTTTGCCTTATTAGATTCTGTATAGGTGATGTGGCGCTCTAGCCACTGCTTTATCTCGCGCTCATCGCTTTCATCTAGCGCGCGGATATCCACTAGCTCGCTATTTACGCGCGGGATATTGTGCTGCCCCAAAATATACACATAGCCCCCGCTCATGCCCGCGGCGAAGTTCTCACCCACATCGCCTAGCACAAGCACGCGCCCGCCTGTCATATACTCACAGCCATGCACGCCCATACCTAGCACCACCGCGCTCACGCCAGAGTTACGCACGCAAAAGCGCTCGCCCGCGATCCCATCAAGATACACTTCCCCCGCACTCGCGCCATAGAGGCAGGCATTACCTACAATGATGTTCTCCTCTGCGCTCGCGCTAAAATGCGGCGAAGTCTTAGCGATGATCTTCCCACCGCTTAAGCCCTTGCCTAAGTAGTCGTTGCTATCACCTATGATTTCAAGCGTGATGCCGTGGTTGAGAAACGCGCCAAAGCTATTGCCCGCGCTGCCAATAGCCGTGATTTGGATAGAATCCTCTCTTAGCCCCTGCGCGCCATAGATTTTGGTTACTTCGCTTGAAAGGATCGTAGCAAAGGTGCGCGAGAGGTTACTCACTTCAAGTGAAAGCTTAATATTCCTGCCCTTCTTAATTGCATTCTTACACAGTGGCAACAGGATTTTAGAATCTATGGTGCGATCAAGGTTAGCACCCTTAAAGCCCGTGCAATGCACCGCGCTCTTATTATAGGTGCTTAGATCTTTTATCATACGATCAAGGTTTATTTTGCCAGCCTTGCCCGGCAGGCGTTTTTGGCGGAGCTTATCCACGCGCCCTACCATCTCATCTACACTGCGAAATCCCAGCTTTGCCATATATTCGCGCAGCTCTTGAGCGATGAAGCGCATGAAATTCATCACATATTCGGGCTTACCTTTGAATCTATCGCGCAAGGTCTCATCTTGCGTTGCGATCCCAAAAGGGCAGGTATTAAGGTGGCACACGCGCATCATCGTGCAGCCTAGCACCATAAGTGGCGCTGTGGCAAAACCAAACTCTTCAGCCCCTAGCAAGGTAGCTACCGCCAGATCGCGCCCGCTTAAAAGCTTGCCATCAGTCTCAAGGCGCACGCGATCGCGCAGGCGGTTTAAGATTAGTGTCTGATGTGTCTCAGCTAGTCCTAGCTCCCATGGAAGCCCAGCGTTTGCAATACTTGTGCGTGGGCTCGCCCCTGTACCACCATCATAGCCAGATACAAGGATAATATTCGCGCCAGCCTTTGCCACGCCCGCAGCCACGGTGCCAATGCCAGCCTCACTCACGAGCTTGACAGAAATACTCGCCGCTGTGTTGGCGTTTTTAAGGTCATAAATGAGCTGTGCTAAATCTTCGATTGAATAAATATCATGGTGTGGTGGCGGTGAAATGAGCGTAACGCCGGGTGTGGAATGTCGCGCTTTTGCTACCCACGGATAGACTTTAAAGCCCGGCAACTGCCCGCCTTCGCCCGGTTTTGCGCCTTGAGCGACTTTTATTTGCAGCTCTTTGGCATTCACAAGATATTCTATATCCACGCCGAAGCGCCCACTAGCCACTTGCTTAATCGCGCTTGATTTGTTATCGCCATTTGGCGCAAGTTTGTAGCGCTCAGCGTTTTCGCCGCCTTCACCGCTGTTACTCTTAGCATGCAGGCGATTCATGGCGATCGCTAGGCACTCATGCACCTCTTGTGAGATACTCCCATAGCTCATTGCCCCGCTTTTAAAGCGCTTCACGATAGAATCTACACTCTCCACTTCATTAATGCTTATCGCCTCACTAAAGTCAAACTCTAGGCAGTCGCGCAGGCTCACAAGCTTAGAATCTACAAGGCTAGTGTATTCTTTAAAGAGCTCATAATCCCCGCGCCTGCAGGATTCTTGGAGCTTAAAAATCACCATAGGATCGAGCAAATGCTCCTCACCCTCCGCGCGCCAGGCGTGCAAGCCCTTAGATTCTAGCGCATTTGTGTTTGAGGCAAAGGCAGCCTTATGCACACGCAGGTAATCACTTTGTATATCCTCTAAGGTAATGCCCTCAATCTTACTTGGCGTGGAAGTAAAATACTTCTCAATCACGCCAGATTCTATACCTAGGGCTTCAAAAATCTGCGCGCCGTTATAGCTCTGCATCGTGGAGATTCCCATTTTTGAGGCGATTTTGACGATCCCGCCCATTGCGGCGTGGATATAGTTTTGCACCGCCTGCGCATAGGTGAGCTTAAGATCATTTTTAGCAATCAGCACATTCAGGCTTTCATACACAAGATAGGGGTTTATCGCGGTTGCGCCATAGCCTAGCAAGCAGGCGAGGTGGTGGATCTCGCGCGGCTCAGCAGATTCTATAACCAAACTTGCATGCGTGCGGAAATTCCTACGCACAAGGAAATTATGCAGCCCTGAAACAGCCAGGAGTGAGGGAATAGCGCAAGTGTGCTCATCAATGCCCCGATCGCTAAGGATTAAAATCGAGCTGCCAGATTCTATTTTCTCAAGCGCTTGGGTGAAAAGCGCCTCAAGCGCAGATTCTAAACTCTGCTCTTTGTATTTGTAGGTAAGGCTTAAGCGCGCGACCTTAAAGCCTTTGAGATTTTCAATCTTATAGAGTTCCTCATTGCTGATGATTGGCTGGGAGAGCTTTACGCGCTTGCAGTTTTGCTCACTTGGCTTTAGCAAATTCCCCTCGCGCCCGAGGTAGATTCTCTGACTTGTCACGATCTCTTCGCGGATCGCATCAAGCGGCGGATTAGTCACTTGCGCAAAGAGCTGCTTAAAATAGCTAAAGAGATTCTGAGGCTTGTCATCAAGCACCGCTAGTGGCGTATCTATCCCCATCGCAGCCAAGGATTCCTTGCCATTTTGCGCCATTGTAAGCACGCTAGAGCTCAGCTCATCATAGCTCCAGCCAAAGGCTTTTTGTAAGCGTAAAACCTCGCTAGATTCTAAAAAGCGCTCCTTATAGCCTTTAGAATCTAGCTTTTCAAGCTTGATGAGATTTTGCAGCCATTTTGTGTAAGGCCTTGCGTTAGCGTATTGCTCTTTTAGCTCGCTATCGCTCACCAAGCGCCCGCGCGCAGTATCCACAAGCAGGATTTTGCCTGGCTCCAGGCGCTTTTTGGCTAAAATATTACTTTCATCGATTTTCAGTGCGCCTGTTTCGCTGGCTAGAATTAGCAGATTATCTTTTGTGAGGTAGTAACGACTTGGGCGAAAGCCATTCCTATCAAGGCTTGCGCCCATTATCACGCCATCAGTGAAGATAATCGACGCTGGTCCGTCCCATGGCTCCATGAGCGTGGAATGGTATTCATAAAACGCGCGACGCTTAGGTTCCATATTGTGGTTTTTACTCCAAGGCTCTGGGATCATCATCATAAATGCTTCCTCTAACGAGCGCCCATTGAGGCTTAAAAACTCTAGCGTATTATCAAACATCGCAGAATCTGAGCTAGGCTTAGCGATAATTGGGAAAACTTGGCTTAAGTCCTCAAAATATTCACTCTCACACAGCCCTTCGCGCGCGGTGATCCCATCGACATTGCCCTTAATTGTGTTTATCTCGCCATTATGCACCATATAGCGGTTTGGGTGTGCGCGCTCCCAGCTTGGAAAGGTATTAGTAGAAAAGCGCGAATGCACCAGCGCAATGGCACTTTTAAGATTCACATCTTTAAAGTCAAGATAGAAGTCGCTTAGCTGCGTGGAAAGAAGCATGCCCTTATAGACTATCGTGCGCGAGGAAAAGGAGCAGATATAAAATTTTGGCACATCTGCTGCGCGCTTCTCAATTATGCGCCTTGCGACATAGAGCTTGCGCTCAAAGTCCAGCCCTCGCGCGAGAGTTTGCGGGCGCCTCACAAAGATTTGCAAGAAAAAGGGCATTGCATTGCGCGCGGTGGGTCCAATGTCGCTTGGGTTTATAGGCACTGCGCGAAGTCCTAAAAACTCTAGCCCTTGCTCTTGTAAGACTTGTAAAAAGATCTCCTTGCCCTTTTGCTTGCTCTCTGCATTAGGCGAGAGAAACACCTGTGCTATGGCGTAATCGCCCTCTTCGCCCAGCTCAAAGCCTAGATCTTGGGTTTTAAAAAACTCATGCGGGATTTGGATAAGAATCCCCGCGCCATCGCCTGTATTATCCTCAGCACCCGCACCACCGCGATGCTCTAGCTGCATAAGGATATTAAGCGCGCTACTTATGACTTGATAAGAGCGCTCGCCCTTAATACTTGCCACCGCGCCAATCCCGCAGGCATCATGCTCAAAGCTACTTTCATATAAGCCTATTTGCTTAAGCTCTAGTGGATTAGATTCTGCTCTTTGAGAAGTTGTTGCAGAGATTGTAGTGTGAGAATTGATTGAATCATGATAAGTGTTTTGGGTGTTTTGATGTGGGTTTGTGTTGATTGTGTGAGATTGTGTGTGGTTATTTGTTTGTATCTGATTCATTTGATGTGTCCTTTATGATTGCTGTTTATTGGTGCTTTTGCATTTTCTGTTTGCTTCCTTATCTTTTGCGCGATTTGCGCGGATACTAGCCTTAATTACTTTCAATCAAACCCAAATCTAAAGAATCAAGAGCTAGCAAATAAAAGTGTAATTATTACGAAAAATTTCTTAAAAATATCCTCAATATCTTAATAATTTCACCACTTTGTCTTCATAGTGCGTTAGAATCTAGAAGCATTTCTTACTATACTTTTCTTGCTACACTTATTGTATAATACGCCCTTATATTTCAAAAGGAGTCAAAAATGAGTGATCGGAGTGAGCAGTTTCAAGCTTTTGTTGAGAATTTTCAAAACCAAAAAAATTACAAAAATCCCCTTGCGTTTGGAATCGCGCGTATAGATTTTGCAAACCTCAGTAATGCTGTGCTTTGCGCGACATTTCCTGTGCTAAATTGGCAGGAGAATCTAGGAAGTTATGCGGTATTTTGCGACGTAGCAAAAGAATGCAAAGTGATTTCATCAAGCCAAAATGAAGCGATTTATGCGATTAATGAGGTATTTATCCATAAAGCATTGCGACATTTTGAGCCATTTTTGAGTGAAGCATTGAGTGATGAGAGTGTGCATAAAAATATCCAAGTGCTCCTAGAGCTTGCCAAAATCGCCAAAAAAGGCAAGCTCACTAACAAAAAAGGCGAGGCAAAATATCGATTCTGCGTGCTTTATGCAGATTCTGTGTGTGAGAGCGTGGAGAGCGCATATATGAAGCTTTTGGCACTCTCTTTGGGCAAGGCGCCTTTAAGAAGTCTGCAGCTTGATGGAATCTTTGGGCTATTAAGCAATGTCGCATGGAGCGGCAATAAGCCCTATGAGCTTGAATATTTGCGCAAAAATGAGATAGCCTTAAAGCTTAAAAATAAATTTCCGCGCATTGATTTTGTGGATAAATTCCCGCGCTATCTTATGCAGGTGATCCCGCAATATGATAATATCCGCCTGCTAGATTCTGCTAAAACGCGCTTTGGTGCGTATCTAGGCAAGGGCGGTTATACGCAAATGCCCGGCGCTAGCTATGTGAATTTCAACGCAGGCGCGCTAGGCGCGTGTATGAATGAAGGGCGCATAAGCTCAAGTGTGATTGTGGGCGAGGGTAGCGATGTAGGCGGGGGTGCGAGTATCCTAGGCGTGCTTAGCGGCGGAAATAGCGAGCCAATCAGCATTGGCAAAAACTGCCTGCTAGGCGTGAATAGCTCCACAGGCATAAGTCTTGGCGATGGCTGCATAGTCGATGGCGGGATCGCGGTGCTTGCTGGCACGATCTTTGAGATCTCAAAAGCACAAGCTGAGAAAATCGCAGAGATAAATCCGGGCTTTGTGATAAACCCAAGCGAGCTATACAAAGGGCGCGAGCTCTCAGGCAAACATGGAATCCACTTCCGCCAAGATTCTAAAACCGGACGCATGATAGCCTTCCGCAGCAACCGCACAATCGAGCTAAATGTCGCACTGCATTAATCTAGTTTCCAGAGAATCTAAATTCTAGCTTTTAAGCGATTTTACGGGAGATTTGTTTTTCGCTTCGTCGATAGGCGATTAGCCTTATCTCCTTGCTCAAAACTTCACAATCTATCAAACCCTTGCAAACCCTTGCAAACTCATCTTAAAATCTAGAATTTCTTTATAAACGACTCAGAGCCATCCAAAGAGGCGTGGTAACTCCACAGAGAAAAATCCCTATCACAATCGTAGAAATCGCAAGCTTGTGATTAAGCCCAGCACGCAAAATAATCGCTGTGGAGCTGATAAGCGGCGGCATAGCAATTTCGATTAAAACCATTTGAGAATCTATATCTATGATTTTTCCAAAGCCATGCGCAAGAATCAATAGCGAGCTAAGATATAGCACTGGCACAACGCCCATTCCAAACGCAAGCACAAAAAGCGAGTTTTTCCACTCAAGCTTCACATCAGCAAAGCTTAACTGCACGCCAATGGCAAATAACGCAACAGGAGTCGCACAAATAGCCAAAGCCTTGATAGGCGCAAAAAGCTCATCTGGAATCCTAAATGGAAGTGATTTGAGGACAAAGCCTGTAATCATCGCTAGAAATAATGGATTTCTAAAAAGCCTCATACTCACAGCTTGGATAGTAAAAGCCCCCTTGCCCGAAAAGCTCATCAAAAGTGGCGTAAGGATTGCAAGCGGAATAGAAGTGCAGAATTGATCAAACAAAATAGCCTTGTGTGCGACGTCCTCTCCTAATGCACCACCAACAATTGGCACGCCCAAAAACAAAGTATTATGAAGCATAACCAAAAACGCCATTGTTACAGCAAGGGATTTTTGGTATTTGCATAGATAAAAAGAGATTAGAAAAATCAACACCCCGCCAATAAGCGAACAGCTAAACGCACCCAAAAATGTGCGCATGAGCGAGAGTGTGATCTCTGAATGATATACGCCATTAAAAATAGCTGCTGGCAGTGAGAAATTTAGCAAAAAGCCAAGCAAAATATTGCCTTGTCTATTGCCTAGCATTCTCATGACTTTGGCAAAATACCCCAAAAATATAAACACAAAAACACTATAAATCGCTACAAGCACACAAACTCCTAGATTTATAAATCCAAAGTCAAATCATACCCCTTGCAAGTTTGTAGCAAACTTAAAATGTTTGAGATTTTTAAATCTATTTTCTATGGAATCTATCTCAAAAGTCGGAAATAAATCAAACTATACACCACAATAAACACAAGCGAAGTGATGATAAGCACGAAAGTGTTTGGATAAAAAAGTGTCGCCAAAGCGACAAAGGGTATATTTGCGCAAACGATGATAAGCGAAGTGAGCGGGTTATTACGGAGTTTTTTGTATAAAAGCATATGCAAATGCAAACCATCAGGTTGCATTGCTTGCTTATTGGATAATTTTTTGCGTCCGATTGAAAACAACACTTCCCAAATCGGATACACCATAACGCAGAATCCATACCAAGGGCTTACGATTGAGTTATTTGTCTGTGTGAGAATGATAAATATAACCCCGAATGCAAATCCCAAAAAATACGCCCCGCCATCACCCAAAAATATCCTTCCGCGAGGAAAATTAAGCACCAAAAATCCCAAAGTCGCACAGCCAAAAATAAGTGTAAGATAAAAAATCTCTAAGATATCCGCTTGAAATGAAACGACAAGAAGCGAAAGACATACAATAAGCACTATCCCGCCACTTAAGCCATTGAAGCCATCAATGATGTTTATCGCATTACACACACCTACGACTGCAAACACACTAAAAATAAGCCCAATGACATAGCTAAACTCAAACCCAAGTCCCAAACTCTTTATCCAAATATCCATACCAACTAGTGCGATACACACGCCGATACACTGCAATATAAGTCTTAATTTGGGGCTTAGTGTATAGCCACAATCTTCTGCAAACCCGCTAAGAAAAATCACAAACCCCCCAACCATAAAAAACCACCAATACATATCAAGCCCCAAAATCGCTGTGATCCCAAATATACTTCCTAGCATTATCCCAAGCCCTCCGGCTCTAGCAGTGGGTGTAGAGTGAAATCGTTGTGGCTTTGAAGAGAGATTAGAATCAATAAAGAGGTGATACTTTTTGCTCGCATATATCACAGCAAAAAGACTTAGCAAACATATAGCAAAAACGCCTATATACAGCAAAACCAAGATACTATTCATTTACAACTCCATTTTATTTGTGTATTTATACTTTGGCTTTTGGGGCTTTTGGGGGTTAAAGCCAAAATCTTAAACATACTTATCAAAAAGATTCTTGCCAAAAAGATTGATAACATTATCAAGTTTTATTCATTCTAGCAGAATCTAGCTTTTAAAATCTTGATGTGTTGTGGCAAGTTTTTTGCGTTTTGTGCTTTTGCGTTGGTAGGTGTTCTGGCGGGTGGCGGTCGGATTCTGGCAAGTGGATTTGGGCGGTCGGATTTGGCTGGTGGATTCTGGTTGGGGTTAGATTCTGCTTTTGCTTTTTATAAGTTGTGATGTCGTGATTTGATTATGATGTCGCGCTTGAGTTAGGTGGAGCAAACGAGAATCCATATTTATAATACGCCGCACAAGCACCTTCTGAGCTTACCATACAGCTTCCTAATGGACGCTCGGGCGTGCAGGATTTGCCAAAGACTTTGCAGTCAAATGGCTTACAAATACCGCGCAAAATATCGCCGCAGCGACAGGCTTTATTATCGCTGACACTCTCTTGGCTTAATACATTGGCAAAGACTTTTTGCGCATCATAGGCACTAAATTCATCTCTCAAACGTAACGAAGAGCGCGGTATCTCGCCTAATCCTCGCCACTCAAAACTATTGCTTGGCTCAAAAAATCGCTCTACAATCTCTTGGGCTTTTGTATTGCCCTCAAAGCTCACCACGCGTGAATATTGGATTTCAAGCTTGGGGTCATTGTGGATCGCTTGATTTATAATCATCAAAATACTTTGCATCATATCCACAGGCTCAAACCCGGACACAACGATAGGAATGGTATATTTTTGCAAAATTGGCTGATAGATTTTCGCGCCTGCGATCACGCTCACATGGGAGGGCGCGATAAGGGCGTTTATCTGGCAGTCTTTGCTTGATAGAATCGCTTCAAGTGGTGGCGGGACAAGCACATGATTGATATGAAAAAACACATTTTTGATGTTTTGATCTATACAATGCTTAAGGATTGCCGCACTCATTGGCGTAGTCGTCTCAAATCCTATCGCAAAATACACGATTTTTTTGTCTGGATTCTGCTTGGCGATTTCTAGAATCTGCATTGGCGAATACACAAACCGCACATCAGCACCAAGTGATCGCGCATTTTGCAAGCTTCCTTTGCTTCCGGGGACTTTGAGCATATCGCCTAAAGTAATCAAAATCACATCTTTTTGCATCGCAATGTCAAAGGCTTGGTTGATTCTAGCTTTTGGCATGATACACACAGGACAGCCCGGTCCATGGATAAATTCGACATTTGGCGGAAGCAAAGGCAAAAGCCCATAGCGCATAAGCGTATGCGTATGCCCTCCGCATACCTCCATGATTTTAAGCGGGGCTGCTAAATGCTTTGAGGCAGTGTGTATTTGCTTTGAGAGTGCTAGGATTACATCTTTGTTGCGGAATCCATTGAGTAAAAGATTGGTGCTAAGGTTGTTGCTAAGATTAGTATTTGGTTGTTTCATCGCTTTTGTGATCTCTTTATGTTGTTTGTTTTTTGGGCTTTCTTTTTCTATTTTTCTATTTTTTTTTGGGGGCGTTTGCGCGATTTGGTGATTATGCGATTAAATAAACTTAATCAAACAATCAAGCCCAAAGCGCACTTTATGTGTTGGATTATTGGAATTCTTTTGGAATGTCGTTTTTTAATGATTCTAGCACGACATTAAAATCCGGCTTCTCTGGTAGATAGTGATTGATTTGCTCTTGTGTAAGCGGAATCCACTCAAGCGTTTTGCCCATCATTCCCATTTTGTCGATACTTGCACGCAAGGTAAGGTTGCCGTTTTTTTCTTTTGTGATTTTGAGACTGTAGGTTTTGCCATCATCATAGTTATACACTTCACCGCCACTAAAGACATCTGCTTTGGTTTGTTTGAGTCCATATACAAATACCGCGCCTTTGTCAAACCGCTCTCTTAATGCTGGATTCTGGTTGTTTATGTCTTTTTTGGGACCGCTTCCATCGACATTAGCGAACCCATACGCATAAAATTTTCCATTTTTTTCAAAAAACTCAACAATGCTTTGACGCCCGCTATCACCGATATGTGTGATATAATAGCCATTGAGTCCTTCAGCAAATAATGCCAAAACGCCACAGATTCCGCTTAATACTAATGCTCGTATCATTTATACTCCTCATCTATGTATTCATCTTCCATATCTTCTACGATTTGCTCATATAACGCGATAGATTCTAGGGCTGATTGCGTATCGATTTTGCTCATAATATATCCGATATGCAGGAGCACATATTCGCCAACTGCCACCTCTTCTTGCATAAGATCAAGGCTAGCTTCTCGACACACGCCCAAAGTCTCAATTATCGCGGTATTTTTGTCTTTGTCTATGCTGATAACTTTTGACGGAATAGCCAAACACATATAAACTCCTCAAAAAGAATGATTAGAATGATAGCCTTTTGCTCTTTTATCTTGGATAAAAGTTTTGACTTTTTCAATGCTATTTTTGTCTGTCTTACTCACCAAAAAAATAGGAACATTGGCTTTGAGCTTATGCAAATCCTCTTGTATGCGCTTCAAATCAAACTCAAAATGCTGAATCAAATCGCTTTTGCTAATAATAAGCGCATCAGCACACAAAAACATTGTCGGGTATTTGAGGATTTTATCATCGCCTTCTGGCGTTGAGAGTAGCACGATATTTAAATCCGCGCCCAAATTATAGCTCGCAGGGCAGACAAGATTGCCGACATTCTCGATTATCACATATTCTGCGCCATTGAGATCGCCTTTTTGTTTGAGGTGTAAATACGCTTTTTCGATCATTTCTGCTTCAAGGTGGCAGGCTTGCCCGGTTATGATTTGATATGCTTTGATACCTTTCTCTTGCAGACGCTTTGCGTCGCGCTCTGTTTGTAAATCACCCTCAATCACTGCAAATCTAAAGTCCTCACACATCGCAAGCCCTTCAAGCAAAGTCGTTTTGCCACTTCCGGGCGAGGACATGAAATTTACCACATACACATTGTCTTTTTCGTATTGCTCTTTGAGCTGCATTGCTTTTTTGTCGTTTTTGCTAAGGATTTTTTGCACGATTTGGACTGATTTTGTGTTGAGGTTTGGATTCTGCTTAAGGGTTTGTTCTCTTGTCATTTGGGCTTCCTTTGGTTTTTTCTTTGATTTTTTCTTTAATCTTGTGTTGGGTTTTGTGTTTAGAGTTTTACTACATTAGAGCAAATATATCATGAGAGCAAATATATCATGGTGCGCTAAAATCTTTGATCTGTAAATCCTGCCAAATCTCATCAGCAGCATCATTTGTGATGTTGTTGTTTGGAGTTGCGGAGTTATTGGCAGGAGGATTGGCAGAGGGATTATTAGTGGGAGGATTATTGGTGGAATTATTAGTGGCAGAATTGCTAGTTGCTTGATTTGTTTGCGGATTTGCAGAAGTGCTTGGGGAAGATTCTGTCAAAGAGTTAGCAGAAGTTGTGGCATTTGCAGAATCTATCGAGGAATTGGGCGCAGTTGTAGAATCAGCAGTTTTAGAATCATTTGCGCTCGTAGTTGTAGTGTTTGTGGGATTTGGCGTAGAATCTATTGATTGCGCGGATTCCATAGATTCCATAGATTTTGCGGATTCTGTGGATTCTGCGGGGTTTTTAGATTCTGCGGGGTTTTTAGATTCTGTTGTTTGTGGAGAATCCAGAGATTCTGTCTTTGTTTGGGATTGCATTTGAGATTGCGCTTGTGATGTCTCAAATAGCCCTCTTAGCCCAAACTCTATCGCATCAGCCACCGCCCTATACCCATAAGGGCTTAAATGCACATCTTGCTTTGAGAGCCCAAGCTTTATCCATTCGTCTTTGCCACCGGTTTTTTCCATAAGGTTAAACATATCAAAATACAGCACTTTTTCGCTTTTGGCGATTTCTAAAATCGCGCTTTGCACGGCTTTAAAGCTTGGAGCAAACGTGTAGGTGCTAGATTTTGCGCGCTTGATGAGGGTTTTTGGCGGGGCGATAAGCAAAATGCTTGCATTAGGATTTGTCTGGCGCAATGTAGCGATTAGATTTTTGTAATTTTTGATAAAAGTATTTTTATCAAAAGTTGCGAGCATTGCGTCATTTGAGCCATAGCACAGCACAAATAAATCATAAGTGATAATTTGGAGTGATTGCCTAAAAAGAGGCTGATTCCACTTGAGCCAAATATCGCTTCGTGCGCCATTTGCGCCGGAATGCGAGATGATAGTATTTGCGCCTTGATTGTAGATAAAATACCCGCCTAATGCCGCATTTGGCAAAAGAGCTTTGATTGTGATTGGAAATGTAAGCGTGAGCGGTTTTGAGATCTCCCATGTATTTGGCACGCTTGCACCAAGCCGATAGCTTTGTCCTTTGGCATCTGTTACGACAAATGCACCCAAAAGGCTTGGGGATTTAAACACAATGCGCGTGGTGAATTGCTGATTCTCGCGCACAAAATTAAGCGCGATTTTTACAAATGCTTTTTCGCTCTTCGCACGCGCCACCACGCCACCCATTGGATAGTCTGGATAGATGTTTATCCGCGAGTTATAAAGCTCAAAAAATTGAGATTTGTAATTGATTAAGAGATTTTGATGATAGGCTGGAAAAATCGGATACGCAAAGCCGATAGCATTTGGTTGCATAAATTGCGCGCGCCATCGCTGAGGGATAAAATCACCCGCTATATGCGAATCTCCAAAAATGTGGATTCTCATATCATTTGCACTGCGGAATTTTTCGATTAAAGATGAGAGATTGCGCTCACCAAAATCCTGCACCACGCCATTTTTAGCGATATTTTCTAAAGTCGTGGCTGATGGGATTATAGGCTTTTGGAGTTGGATATTTATTTTTGGGGATTTCTTTTTTGCTGTTGCTGCACAAGAGTTTGTCATCAGTATCACAAGTGCCAAAAGCAAGAATCTATATATCATAATGCCACCCTAATCTTGCTTGTATAAATGCTGAAATAAAGCAGAATCTTTATCTCTGTCTATATTTTTATCTTGGCTTGTGCTTTGGCTTTTGTCTCGCGCAGAATCTGTATTAAAATCTTGATATATAAAGTCGCGTGAATCGTGTGAATTGTTTGATTCTTGCGTATTGTGCGTATCGCTAGATTCTGTGGATTTTGTGTTTGGCATTGCATGAGAATCTAAATAATCTAAAGAATTTGTAGAATCCGCAGAATCCAAAGATTCCACAGAATCTGGGGCGGAGTTAGATTCTGGATTGGATTCTACATTAGATTCTGTGCTAGATTCCATATTAGATTCTCTATTGCGCGTGTTTATGGGCTTGGCTGGCTTTGTTGATTGGACTTGTGATTTTGCTTGATTTTCTTGCTCTTGTGTTTGCTCTTGTAGTTCGTGTGGCTCTTGTAGCACCTCAAGCCGATCAAGCAGAATCTGACTAAGCAACTTTGATCCTTCCGTGCTAAAGTGGATTCCATCAGAGTTTCGTAGCCTTATGCTTTTGCCATTTGGGGCTTTGATGTATGCGGTATAAGCATTATCAGGCGATAGGATCGCATTTGAGTCCAAAAACACTTGCTTTGCAGACTCGACATTTTCTTTATACAAGGTATTTAAGAAAATGAGTTTTTGATTGAGTGGCTCTTTTTTGACAAATGGCACTTGATACCATATAATAATCGCTTTGTGGCTTAGTGTGGTTTGGATAATATCTTGGATTCTTTGTGTGTATATCTCTACCCATTCTGGCGATTGGAATTTGATTTTAGGCATATTATAAGGATCATTTGCGCCGACCATCATCACGACGACATTGATGTTTGGATTTTTAGCAAAAGCGTCTTTGAGGCTTTGCTGCCAATCAAAAAAATGCGGATAGGTAAGCCCTGTGCTTTGCTTGGCAAGATTTATCACATTAAAATCTCTTTTTTGAAGCTCGCGCACAAGCGTCATACCCACGCCCTGCATCATAGAGTCACCAATTAGCAAAAAGGTTGAATGTGGCTCAAGAATGATTGTGCCATTTTCATCGATAAGCGGATAATAGATTTCCTCTTCTAGTTTTTCTGTAAATTCTGGAATTTCTGGCTCTGGCTCTATTTTGGTTTGGGATTGGAGGGATTCTTCTAGGGCGAGATCTTCTTGGCTAGGAAAGATATATGCTCGCAAGTTATCAAGCCAGATTCTAGGCAAGGAGAGGGTTTTTAGCAATGGATTCTCGACATTAAAAAGTGTGATATGGTATTTTTGCTCGATGAGTGTATTGATACTTTTATTCATCACAAGGGCTGTGAGCGCAAATGCGATAAAGATTGTAAATATAAAGGTTTTGAGTCTCATCTAAAAAGTCGCATAAATGAAATTTGGGATACCATCAGGCATAAGACAAAAGATGATGATAAATACTATCGCAAGCACGATAGGCTTGATAAAAGTCGGAACGTCATAGAGATAAAACACACAAGAACGTTGCCAATTTTTACTCAATGGATACGCAAAAAACACCAAAAGTCCTCCGCATAAAAGCAGAATCTCTTTGAGCCCGATAGGCTGCGAGAGATTCTGATAGAGGGCAGTAAAAAACAAAAGCGAATCTGAAAAATCGCTATAACAAAAAAACACCCACGCAAAGCTCACAAAGCTAAAAGTGATAAATGAGCTAAGAAGCGGGATTTGGGCGAGTGAGAAATTGCACTTTTTGGCGATATTGACAATCACAAGCCCAAATCCATGCAGCAAGCCCCAAATCATAAAATTAATCGTATTGCCATGCCAGATTCCAGATAAGCCAAATGAAATCAGCACAAAAACCTGCGTCAAGAAAAAGCCCTTTTTGGAGCCACCAAGCGGAATGTAAATATAATCGCGAATAAAAGTTGAGAGCGAGATATGCCAGCGCGCCCAAAATTCTTTGAGATTTTTAGCAACATAGGGCATATCAAAATTTGGCGGTAAAGTAAATCCAAGCATAAGCGCAAACGCACATACAAGATTTACATATCCGCTAAAATCGCAATAAATCTGAATGCTATATCCGCCTATGCCTAAAAGTAGCTCGATTGTATTGAAATTTGATGGGTTTGCAAGAATCGGGCTTGCGTAGATTTGAACATAATTTGCAATCAAAACTTTTTTGACAATTCCAAATAGCAAAAGCATGATGATGAGATTTGCGTTTTTGCGCCTCCAAAGTCGCGTGGCGTTAAATTGAGAAAAGAAAAAATCACTCCGCATAATAGGACCAGCAATAATCGTAGGAAAAAACGACAAATAAGTCGCAAGTGGCAAAAATCCTTGTAGTTTTGGATTGGACGTGCTTGAAGTCAGTGTAGTGGAAGTCAGCGCGCTTGGGGTTGTAGTAGAATCTTGTGGGCTTTGGCGCGCTTCATACACAGCGCGCAAATATGTAATCGAAGCAAAAGTATAAAAGCTAATCCCTAAAGGTAGTAATATATCAACACTTGCCACATCAAGCCCAAAAAAGCGCAACAATGCTTCAAAATCATCTTTAAAACTTGGATAATATTTAAAAAAGCTTAGATTCAAAATCGCAAATGCGACCATTGTAAGAAAGACGCTTTTAGATTCTGTTTTGGCGATGAGATGTGAAGCAGCATAAATAAAAAGCGTATAACACGCCAAAACCAAAGCGACATAAACCCCGCCAAAAGAGCAAAGAATAATATAATTAAAAAGAAGTAATGTGTGATTTTGGAGGGAATGGTGATTACGCAATGTCCAATACACAAGGAAAAACACGAAAAAAATAATTCCAAATTCGATTGAAAAAAACATAAACTTCCTAACTTTATTGGCTCGTAAATGATGAGCTTGTATTTCAAAGATGTAATGCTACAATAATCTTTTTTAATATGTGTTATTTTTTGGCGATGAGTGTGCCAAAATTCACCCATTTAAACAACACCTCAATACCTTTAAATCCTGCGTCTTTCAAAAGGGCTAGATTCTCTTCCAAACTATAAGGCACAAGCACATTTTCTAATGCCTCTCTTTTGCGCGTTATTTCGCTTTGGGTATAGCCATTTTTGGCTTTGTAGGCATGATAATATTCAATCATTTGCTTATCAAATACACTATCTGTGCTTGACATTTTTTCACTCATTAATAGCACCCCGCCAAATTCAAGCGCATTATAAAGCTTTTTGATGAGATGTAAGCGATTGATAGGGCGGATAAATTGCATTGTGTAATTTGCAATAAACGCACGAGAATCTAAAAACTCCACCTCCATACAATCCGCATTGATAAAGGTAATATCTGCATTATAGGCTTGTGCTTTGAGCTTGGCGTTTTCTATCATCGCGCTTGAGGAGTCAATGCCAATAAGCGTGTAAGAATTCTTATAAGAATCTCTATGAGAATCTTTAAGTCGTTCATAAAGCTCAAAAAGCATATTGCCCGTAGAGCAACCCAAATCATAGATTCTGCCACAAGGTGCATTCAGAGCCAAAAAATCCACGCAAAGTTTGAGATTCTCGCGATAAAAAGGGATTGAGCGCGTTAGCATATCATCAAACACGCTTGCAACGCGCTCATCAAATTCAAATTGCTTATGCGTGGGAGCGGTAAATAATGTATCTTTAGAATTATGCTGTGCCATTTTTGTGTTTTGTGTTTGTGATTATAATTGCGTTTGTGTTATTTGCCATTGCTGTTTGCCATAAATCCACTTATTTTTTGCTATTGATAAAGCCATTTTTAGCTTGAGTTGGCAATTATAGCTTAATTTTGTTTATAATTATGTGCTAGATTGAGAAGTTACATTTATGAGTGCCAAATTGAGCGCAAATCTATAATAATGTTATAAAGTGCCACTTCAATCAATAATATACACAACACACCAAAATGAAAGGACAAAGATGATTTTTGCTGCAAATTTCAAATGCAATCTACCCCAAAAGGCAGTCGCTGATTATTTTTCAAAGTGGAATACTTTTAGATTCTGCCAATCATTTTTAAGCCAAAATCAGATTTTGTTTTTTCCGTCATTTTTGGGATTGCAAACAGCAAAAGAGTTGAGTTCATTTGAGCAAATCGGGGCACAAAACGCCTATCCTGTAAAAAATGGCGCATTTACAGGTGAAATCGGGCTTGAGGCATTAGAATCTATGGGGATTGATATGGTTTTGATCGGGCATAGCGAGCGAAGGGTGCTACTCAAAGAGTCGCAAGAAATCTGCGCGATGAAATTTGATTTTTTTGCCAAACATCACTTTAAGATTGTGTATTGCGTGGGTGAGAGTTTGGAGGTAAGGGAGCAAGGCAGAGAGGCTACGCAAGAGTTTTTGCTCTCTCAATTTCGTGGCATAGACACACAATACCAAAATCTCATCATCGCGTATGAGCCTATCTGGGCTATCGGCACGGGCGTGAGTGCTAAGGCAAAAGATATAGAATGCGTGCATTCATTTCTTAGCACACTCTCTCCACAGCCTATACTCTATGGCGGAAGTGTGAATAAAGACAATGCAAAAGAGATTCTGGCAATAGATCATGTATCTGGGCTTTTGGTCGGCTCTGCAAGCCTTGATCCACAGCATTTCTACACCATAACCCAATCCATACCATAACCCAAGCAAAAGGATATATATGCGTCTTAGCAAAATCAAACACAAAATCGGAATCCGCAATGATATTACACATGATTTTTTTATCCATTCCTTAGCTCCATTAGAATACGGCGGGGCTAATGATGTAAGCTATATCGATCAAAACCAATACCTCCAAAAACTCAAAGATTCTAAAGTCGGCGCGGTGCTTATCAAAGAAGAACACGCAAGCTCTGTCCCACCTCATATACAGCCACTCATCGTTGAAAATCCACACTTAGCTTTTGCGTTTCTTTCAGAATATTTTCGCAAAAGTGAATTTAGCGATATGCATACAAACTACATCAACAATCAAAATGTAGGAATTAGCGGAAGTGCGGTGATTATGCCAAATGTATTTATCGGCAAAAATGTGCGTATCGGCGATAGGACAATCATTATGCCCGGTGTAGTGATAAGCGATCATGTGCGTATCGGCGATGACTGCAAAATCTACCCAAATGTTGTCATCTATCGTGAAAGCAGAATCGGAAATGGTGTGAATATCCACGCAGGAAGCGTGATCGGTAGCGATGGCTTTGGATATGCGCATACTAAGCTAGGCGAGCATGTCAAAATCGAACATAATGGAATCGTAGAAATTGAAAATTATGTAGAAATCGGCGCAAATACGACAATTGATAGAGCAGTGTTTGGCAAAACAATCATCAAGCAAGGAGCAAAAATCGATAACCTCGTGCAAATCGGGCATAATTGTATCATTGGGCAAAATAGTATCCTTGTCGCGCAAGTAGGCTTGGCTGGCTCGACGACAACAGGCAGAAATGTCGTTTTTGGCGGACAGGCAGGAACAGGCGGGCATATCCATATCGGTGATTTTACGCAAATCGCCGGAAGAGGTGCAGTAGGCAAAAATCTCCCACCACACACAAAATGGGGCGGACATCCATTAATGCAGCTTGATGAGTGGATGAAGTTTTTTGTCTCATTGCGTCGCATAGTCAAAAAACAAGAAAAAGACGCGAAGTAAAGAGTTTAGATTCTGGCTTATTATCAAGTCATTAAGCTAGAGCTTTATACAAGGCATATCTGCAGAATCCAATTATCAAGCACACGCGCAAATCAATCCAAAAACAAATCAATCTAAAATTTTAGATTCTGCTATTTATTTTGTGTCTTAGATTATTTGTCTTAGAATCTAAAATATATTCTAGATTCTTTGTGCTTGCGCGCCACATTTATTAAATTATTTTAGATTTTCTATCAAAACACAATTACCAAACTTAAGTTACCCAAACCTATCGTAGCTTTTTAAATAGCATATCCTTATCAAAATGTTCTAGATTCGGAATGTCTGCATTTGGCTGGGCTGATGAGAATGGGCTTTGGCTGGCTATGGCTTGTGATAGAGCAGTGAGGGTTTGAGTGATTTCTGTATTTTTGTCTTGGATATAGTCTATCA
The DNA here is from genome assembly GCF_900451005.1 of Helicobacter fennelliae. Lineage (NCBI taxonomy): Bacteria > Pseudomonadati > Campylobacterota > Epsilonproteobacteria > Campylobacterales > Helicobacteraceae > Helicobacter > Helicobacter fennelliae. The sequence goes on along the minus strand of NZ_UGIB01000001.1, from coordinate 722,573 downwards.
AAAGCGAAGGGTTGCCATTTTGGAGCAATGGCAGGGGAGAAGGGTTTTCTAGCTGTAATTGCTTTTGTCCGATTTTTGCGCTTAATGTTACATCAAAAAGTGCATTACCTAAGAATCTACACTCTGCGATTTTGTCTTTGATTTGGCATTCAAGCAAAGCATCTTGGATTGGATCTTGCCCTATTGATTGCGCAAGATCAGTGATTTTGCGAAAAACTATTTGGAGTGTCTGAAGCGCGCCTGTAAGCTCATTGACACTTTTTATGTCTTCGCCAAAATGCGTGATTTTGAGGTTTTTGCAAAGCGGGATTTTAAAAGCCTCTTTTAGATTTTTTGTGCTTGCTGTGAAATCAGCTCCACCCAAATCGATTTCACCTAAATCAACCTCGCCTATATGTTTTTTAAAAGTTGCTATAATGTCTTTTTCGTGCATGGTTTCTATCCTTACAGAATATATAGTATAAGGTAAGCATTTTTTATTCCTTTATTTGAATATTTGGAGAGAATCTAATACAAAGCCTAAGAGGACAGATATGAAAACAATATTTATAATTTTTTGTAGTGCTATGTGTGTGTTTAGTGCGAGTTTGAAGCCTGTTGATTTTGAAGTGATCAAAAAAGAAGTCGATACTAGCCCCACGCTTCTTCTCATCGGCGGAATCCAAGGAGATGAGCCGGGCGGATTCAATGCGACAAATGTATTTAACGCGCATTATAAGATTTTCAATGGAAGTGTGTGGATCGTGCCTGTGATTAATAAACACTCAATGCTTCTTAATGATCGCGGAATCTATGGCGATATGAATCGCAAATTTGCCGATCTAAGCCCTAATGATCCGGAATTTTTCATTATCGAGCATATCAAAAACCTTATCAATGATCCGCAAGTAAGCCTTGTGCTTCATCTCCATGATGGAAGTGGATTCTGGCGCGAGAGCTATCAAAGCGCATTGCTTAATCCTAATCGCTGGGGAAATTGCACGGTTATCGATCAAGAAAATCTCGCCAATATTCCCTATGGCAATCTCCTAGAAAACGCGACATTTATGATAGATCATATCAATGCCAACCTCCTAAAGCCTATCCACAAATACCACATACACAATACCCGCACACTAGAAAAAAACGATGTCGAGATGAAAGAAGCACTCACGCTTTACGCTCTCTCGCGCAATAAGCCAGCCTATGCCAACGAAGCAAGCAAAGAGCTTAATGTCCAAGAGCGAGTGTATTATCATTTGCTTGCGATTGAGGCGTTATTGCAAAAGATTGGGATCAAGTTTGAGCGCGACTTTGAGCTTTCGCCAAGTGACGTGTATAAAGTCATCAATGACCAAAATCTTAGTGTCTCAATACAGGATTTACCTGCTTTGCCGTTTTTTGGGCTACGAGAAATGCAAAACAACTTTCCATTGCCTAAAGGCAAGGCATTTGATGAGATAGAGCTTGGCTCAAGTGCTAGGATTTTGGGATTAGTGCCACAAAATAGCGCAAATAATGCCAAAAAAAATGGAGTTAGCAAGAACAATAAAAGCCTTATCCTTGCGCTTAAATATGGCAATCGGGTTTTGACAAAGCTTGTGCCTTATTATGTGGATTTTGCTCCATCACTTAGCCATATCCAAGCTACAATCGACTCAAAAGATCAAGCCATAGCGATGAATTCGACAATTAAAATCAAAGATTCTATCACATTAGCGCCGATTGAAGGCTATGCAATCAAAGTAGTAGGGCTAAAAGGCACATCATTCATCACGCAAAGCACATCAATCTCACAACACAATCTCGCGCACAATGCTAGCCTTGACAAAGACGCCACACTCTATCGCGTGGAGTTTTACAAAACCCAAGAGCCCAAAGAGCCAGACCAAGACAAAATGCAAGACAAAACACAACAAGAACTCCAAACACTTAAAAACATAGATAAAGAAATACAAACACACATAAGCACAACAAAAGAGACTCAAAACGCAGAATCCAAACTAGAATCTAGTGTGGAATCTAGCACAAAATCTCGCCTAGATTCTGTGAAATCAAACACAGAATCTAAAGTAGATTCTCGCCAAAAAGCACAAGTCAAAGTCAATCTCGCACACATCAGAGCAGAGCCAAACACACAAAGCCAAATCATCGCCAAAAGCCCAAAAGGACGCGAAATGTTTGTACTTGATGTCAAAGATAATTGGGCGAAAATCACTTATCAATTTAAAGATAGACAAATCAATGGCTTTATTTTAGAGCGATTATTACAATACCAAAGCCCGCAATATGCCGATAAAGCAGAATCTAGTGTGGAATCTAGCACAAAATCTCGCCTAGATTCTGTGAAATCAAACACAGAATCTAAAGTAGATTCTCGCCAAAAAGCACAAGTCAAAGTCAATCTCGCACACATCAGAGCAGAGCCAAACACACAAAGCCAAATCATCGCCAAAAGCCCAAAAGGACGCGAAATGTTTGTACTTGATGTCAAAGATAATTGGGCGAAAATCACTTATCAATTTAAAGATAGACAAATCAATGGCTTTATTTTAGAGCGATTATTACAATACCAAAGCCCGCAATATGCCGATAAAGCAGAATCTAGTGTGGAATCTAGCACAAAATCTCGCCTAGATTCTGTGGATTCCAATTTAGAATCTAATGTAGATTCTCGTCCCAAAATCCAAAGCTTTAGCGGAATGATCGTGCTTGACTTCTCCAAATAAGCTATAAAAAGTGATTGATGAAATATAAAGATTGCAGAGATTGTGGAGGTGGATTATGACAGAAGCATTAAATGAGTGTTTGCATATTGATTGTGCTACGCATTATGCGTGGGTTTTTCGCCGATTTGAGCAGCATTACTATATGCACCCAATTAGCGATTTTGATACGACTTGCCAGAGGCTTGTTGGCGTAGATGAGCAGATGCACGCGCTTGAGTCTAATACACAAGCGTTTTTGAGTGGAAAGCCCGCGCTCAATGCGCTATTGTGGGGAGCTAGAGGTTGTGGCAAAAGCTCTGTTGTCAAAGCAGTGATTTTGAAGCATTTATTTACATCGCCATTGCGCGTGATCGAGCTTGATACAAAAGACATTTTGATTCTGCCATTATTGCTTGATATGGTGCGCCAAAAGCGTGAGTATAAATTCATTATTTTTTGCGATGATTTGTCGTTTTATGCGGAGGAAAAGAGCTACAAAAGCATAAAATCCGTGCTTGAAGGCTCATTTGAAAAATGGGCAGATAATGTCTTAATTTACGCGACTTCAAATATTCGCAGAATCTTAGAAGACCAAAGCACTGATCTCTCACCCCAGCATTCCATAGCTCATGAGACGCTCTCTTTTAGCGATAGATTTGGATTGCAGATTGGGTTTTATGATCTAGGCACTGATGAATACCTCGCGATAGTTGCTAGTTTTTTGAGCGATATTTCTTCACATCTAAGCCTTGATGCGCTCCTAGAGCCAGAGAATCCAATCCGACTTCAAGCCCTTGCGTTTGCCACACAAGTGGGTAATAGAAGTGCGCGCACGGCGAGGGATTTTGTGGCTAGATTCTATTTTACATGAGAGCTAAATCCTCTTTTTATGTTCTTTTGTGTTTTTATAGAATCTAAAATCTAAAAGTGGATTCTATGGGGATAAAAGAGCATAAAGAAATCCTCTATTTTTAGGCAGATTTTAGGGTTGTGTAGAAATTTTAGACAAGCAAAAACACAAAAAGTGCAACATAAAAGTTCATCGCAGGCTAAAAATTCAAACTTCCTGAAACATGACTTCTCAAGCAAAACCCTAAAGTTGCATAGCAAAAAATAGAGGATTTAGCTCTCATGGAAATTAAATTCTAGAATCTACCCTCACTTCAAGCACACTTACTTCAAACAACCCCTTTTTATATAGCTCAGCATTGATCTTCTCGATTATTTCGCTTTTTGTATCAAACACACTTTGCGTCTTTGAGATCCACGCGCGGATACATAGCACGACTTTTTGTGTATCAAAATCTATCACGCCTACAAATGCTTTGGGTGATTTTTTGATTGTGGTATGTGTCTGAAGCACTTTTTGGATAATTTCTTTGATATGTGCGGCATTGTGATTGTTGGCGATTTGGATTTGGATTTCTATGCGTTGGTTTGGGTTTTTGCTTTGATTAATGATATTTGAATTGGCGATATTTTTATTTGGCAAAATCACGACTTTTCCATCGCCTGTAAGCAGGGTTGTATTAAAAATATTGATAGATTCTACTTTGCCACTAATCGCGCCTATCTCGATATTATCACCCTTGATAAATGGACGCAGCACAATCAGCAAAATCCCGCTTGCAATCGATGAGAGAGAATCTTTGAGTGCGAGAGCTATCGCCACGCCTGCTGCGCCAAGCACGGCAAGTATGGAGGTTGTCTGCACACCGATATTGCTAAGCGTCATAATCACGCCAATAATCATCACACAAACAAACACCACTTGATGGACAAAATTTGCCAAAGTCTCATCATAGCGTTGCAGGATTTTATGGAGCTTTTTTGATGCAAAAAGCGCACAATAATAGCTCACAACCAAAATCACAAGCACCTTTAATCCAATTAATCCAACCTGCTTCAAAGTCGGCAAGCTTTGCTCCAAAAACGCTAGAATCTTTGCGCTCATTTTCTCCCTTTTCTCTACTTTTATTATTTATTTTCTGCCTTTTGGCTTTTGTTTGTCTTTTGTCGTATCTTTTAGCCTCGCTTTTGTTCTTACTCCCCTCTCATTGCTCTTGCTTTTTGCTCTCTTATCTAAGTTTTTAGTTTTAGCTAAAGCGGATTGTTTGGATTGATAGATACGCCATTGAGAAAAATACCTGTGATTTGACTTTGGAGTGTTTGATTATCATAAGGATTAAACGCGTCTTTGACAAATGTATGAGAATCTAAATCCACAATAATTAAATCCGCGTCCCTGCCTTCGCTTATCTCGCCTTTATTAAGACCAAAAAGCTTAGCTTGCGCATACGAGGTGAGATAGCTAAAGCGAGAAAGATCAATGATTTTTGGCTTGACCAAAAATTCATACCCCAAAGCAAAATAAAACGCAAAAGCATTGATTCCAAAGCTTGCGTTTTCAAATACTTGATCTTTTGCGGATTTGTAAGTATCACTTTGCAAACTTGTTAGCATATCAATGGAGCTATTGAGATTCTGGATAAGAAATGCCCTTGTGTCCTCATCTTTGAGTGGTGGAAAAAGCTTAAATCTCGTATCATAATCGCTGCAATGCTTATGTGTAAATAAAAGATGATGGATTGGGGTTTGGGTGATGAGCTTTGCGCCCATTTTTTTAAACTCCTCAATAATGCAAAATGACTGCCTCTCTGTAATCGCATCAAATACAAGCTCTATCCGACTAAATCGCGCTAATTCGCTAAAAGTCGCTACTTCTATTGTCTGCGCGATCCCTAGCACTCCGGGAAGCCCCAACTCAAAACTTAGCTCACTCTCATCAATCACGCCATCGCTTAGGCTAAGATCTTGAGGCGAGGCGATGAGCGGAATCTCAAGCATAGAGGCGTATTGAGAGATTTTATAGAGTGTGTAATTATCCATTTCTCTACGCACGACAATCGCGCGCGCACCATTTGAGACAAGCGTAGAGAGCGTATTTAGGGCATTGTCTTTGATTGGCGAAACGCAGGGTATAAATTGTATATTTGAGGTGGAATTAAAGCTATGGATAAATTCAATCATCGCTTCAGAATCTATTTTGGGCGTTGTATCAGGACGCAAAATAATCGTGCCTATCCCGCCACTTAGGGCTTTTTGCCCGAGTGTTTGGAGGGTTTTAAGTGAGAGGGTTTTGTTTTTGGGGTATGCCATATCAATGAGCGCAGGCAAGATGACTTTATGATGACAATCATATATTTCTTCGTTGTTATGTGGTGCTAAATGCGTCTGAATCTCTGTGATTATGCCATTTTGGATTCTGATGTCTGCTTTTTTGTGCTGTTTGTGATCGCAAATTGTGCCATTTTGTAATAGCATAGCCTCTCCTTAAGTCTGGATAGTTTGGATTATGATGATAAATTCAGTGCATCAAGGCTTCCACACGCTATGAGCACACCTATAATGATAAGCAAAATCCCAGAGATAATCTCAATAACTCGCATATATTTTCTAAATCTCCCAAGCACTTCAAGCCCGCGCTCCAAAACAAAAGAGAGGATAAGAAATGGCAATGCTAACCCAAATGTATAAAGCCCTAGCAAAAAAGAGCCATATTGCGCGTTGGCTCCGCCAGCTAGCACGATCGCTCCAAATACAGGTCCCGTGCAAGGCGTCCAGCCCAGAGCAAAACTCATACCAAGCACAAATGGTGCAATACATTTAAATGCCTTCCATTCAAAGTCAAATCGCTTTGTAGTATAGAGCCATTTAAGCCTAAAAACTCCCAAAAAATGCAATCCAAACACAATCACCACGCCTCCGCAAATATACTGCACAATGGGTGAACGCACAAGATGTATCACACTTTGAAGTGCCATACCCACCACCATAAATACCATGCTAAACCCAAGCACAAATGCCAATGATTTTGCAAAAATAATCGAGCGATTGAGTTTGCCATTTTTGAGCTCATCAAGTGTCGCACCAGAAATATAAGACATATACGCAGGAATCAAAGGCAGGATACAAGGCGAGAGAAAAGAGAGGATTCCAGCCAAAAATGAGGCGATAAGTGGGGCTTTGAAAAACAGCTCAAGCAGGGTTGTATCTATTTGCATTGTGTCTCTTTTATTGGGGTATAGAATTGTAGCTTAGTTTTGATAATCTCTCTATAAAATCTAATCTATGAGCTAAAGGGCTTGAAAGAAAGTAGTAACTTATAGAGTTATCTCTTTTGATTGAGCGATTGTGAGTATTCCTCAAGTCGTCTAAAAATCCTTGTAAATCCGCTTGAATCCTCCTCATACACCATTGGCACGTAATCATTATATGCTGATGTAGAAGAGATACTCACAGGCACGATATTGTGGATTAGCACAAATTGATCAAATACATCAATGCGCGGTTGAGAAGTGATAAACCTCCCTTGTAAATAAATCTCTTTGAAGCATTTGCTTTTTGCTTCTTGTGCGAGGCTTTCTGCTTCATTTTCTCTTTCATTTTCTGCTGATTTTGCTACATCTGATTCTGCTGCCTCGGATTCTGCCACATCTTTTTTGGCTTTATGTATCATATCTGTTTTATCTATTGTATCTGTCGTATTGCTTGTTGTGTTGTTTGGCTTATTTGCTTGATGTGTTTGATTAGGATTTTGCATTGGCTGAAGATATGTGGCGATTTCTTTGGCTTGCTGCTCTGCTTCTTTGGCGGAGGCAAATTCTAAAAACAATGTCTGATAAATCATAGAATCTTTATCTTTAGGGTTTTTCGCGCCTCCATAGATAAAATTCCCCAAACTATAAATGATTTTTTTGCCCTTGTAAGTTTCTATGCCTTGCAAGACATGCGGGTGATGTCCTATCACCATATCCGCACCAGAATCTATGCTAAAGTGTGCTAACTCTCTTTGCGTGGCATTTGGATAATATTTGCGCTCCTCGCCCCAATGAAATGTAAAAATAACAATATCTGCTCCTTGATCGCGCAGGGCTTTTATCTCTTTTTTGACTTGCGATTTTATGCCAAGATTCCACCCTCTGTGTCCAGCAAGCCCAAATTTTATGCCATTTGCTTCATAAATATGCAAAATCCCCTCGCCAAATACAGCCAAATCTGCCTGCTGCAAATGCTCTATCGTATCAAGAAATCCCTGCCTGCCATAATCCCTTGAATGATTATTAGCAATATTGAGTGCTTGGATATGTGCGGACTTTAGAATCTGCGTGAAAATAGATTGCCCCTTAAATGAAAATGGCTTATCAAAGGCGTTTTTGAGATTTTTATCGCTCAGCACGCCTTCCATATTGCCAATACTCAAATCATCATTTTCAAGCACAGAGACAATGCCTTTTGTGAAGTAGTCATAATCCCCGCCTACTTCTTTAAATTTCGCATTAAAAGTCGCCCCGCTTGCGCCTTTATAATCCCCCAAAACAATATCGCCCACAAAGCTAAGCTTTGCTTTATGCAGAGTGATTGCCTCACATTGTGTCTGACCAGATTCTGTGATGATGATTTGATTGTCATTAATTTGCATATCTTCTTGCGTGAGTGTATCTTGAGAAGTGGGCGTATCGTGCATAATTGGCTCGGTGCTTTGGGTATTGTGTCTGCTAGATTCTAGCGCAGAATCTACATAAGAATCCATACTAGAATCCATACTAGAATTCACGCTAGAATCTACACCAGAATCTATTTTCGCACAGCCTGCAATACTCAAAGTAGCTACCCAAACCACACACAAACAGCATAATACGCAGTCAAAAGCCCGCCAAAATGCCCTCTGAAATGCCATCGATACAAATCCCATACGCTATACTTCTACGATTTCTAATGTTTTGAGTAAGCTTAGGCTTTCAAATTGAATGCCTGTTGTCATATTTTTGAGCGTCATTGTATGGGTTTCAAATTCGCTCTCACCGATGATAAGGCAATATTCATGTCCTTTGTTGTCCGCATAAGAGAGTTGTTTTTTGAGTTTTGCGGCTTGAGGATAGACTTCTGTGTAGATTCCGCTCGATCGGAGCGATTGAGCGATTTTGTGCGCATAAGGAAAAAACCGCTTCTCCATACACACCACAAGCACGCGCGCACTTGTTGATCGCCCCTCCAAAATCCCTAGCTCCCCTAAAGCTACCAATAACCTATCAAGCCCGATACTTGCGCCCACACCGCTTAATCGCTCATTTGAAAAAGTCCGAGTAAGATTATCATATCGCCCGCCAGAGCATACGCTTCCTAGAGTTTTGAGGCGATTGAGCGTTGTCTCATACACGATTCCAGTATAATAGCCAAGCCCGCGCGCAATAGAGAAATTCACACGATACACTGATTTATCCATTTCCAAATCCTTGAGAATCTCAAACATCTCTTCAAGCTCGCTTATGCCAATATCTAGCTCTTGATTCCATTTTTTCATATATGCGATAGATTTAAAAAACTCATCGCTTGCTTCGACTTGCTTAATGCTAATAGCTTCAAGCAGAGCGGTGATGATGTGCTTTTGAAGCCCTAAGGTTTCGCTAAGCTCATCACCAACTGCTTGAGCACCTATTTTGTCGATTTTATCGATGATTCGCAGCACATTTTGAATCGCTTTTTGCTCGATTATCCCAAAGTGATTGCAAATACCATTCAAAATACTTCGGTGATTAACCCAAATGGTGAATTCTTCTATGCCGAGTTTGGCTAAAGAAGTATAAATCACTTGGATAATCTCTGCATCACAGGCAATGCTATCGCTTCCGATAAAGTCAAAATCACATTGTGTAAATTCTCTATATCGTCCCTTTTGTGCGCGCTCACCACGAAATACATTACCCACAGCAAACCGCTTAAATGGCAAATCAAGCTCATTTTTGTATTGTGTGATAAATCGAGCAAGCGGGACGGTCTGATCAAATCGTAGCACCACATCTCTGCCTCCATGATCTTTGAAGCGATAAAGCTCTTTTTGGATCTCCTCACTTCCTTGTTTGATAAGAATATCTGCGTATTCAAGATGTGGGGTTTCAATAGGCACAAATCCAAAACTCTCAAACACCCCGATAAGACATTCAATGAGTTTTTCCTTTGCCATTGCTTCTTTGGGTAATCTATCTCTAAAGCCACTCAAAGTGCGCGGAACAATCAAGCTATCTTCTGCCATTTTATACTCCAAAATAAAAAATTATGTGATATTACAACAAAGTTGCTAAAATTAAAAAGATAAAGACCAAAGAATCCAAGCAAGAGAATCTAAATGCTAAACCATTATCTCTATTACCCATATTGTTTTGACATATTGCCTGCCTCTTCAAAGCAAGCTATAAATGCCACACACACTTTGCTTCAAAAGGCACATTTATGATTTTAGATTTTGCTTCTCAAAGCACACTTGTCAAATACCGACTCCTTAATAACACACTCACTCCGCGCCCAATCACTCTTGCTGTCAGCGTCAATGCAAATGGAGTTATTAATATCGCGCCATTTAGTTTTTTGGGCGTAGTAAGCTCAAATCCCATTGTTTTCTCACTCTGCCTTAGCCCCAAATCCGATGGCATGCCAAAAGATACCTTTCAAAACGCCATCTCTACCAAAAAGCTCACACTCAATCTCCCAAATCAAGACTTTGTAGAATGTATCCAAAAAACCTCACAAGAGCTAGAATCTAACCTCAGCGAAGCAAGTGTATTTCATATCCCCATAGAGGCTCTGTATCCATCATATCCGCCGATTCTCAAAGGCATAGATACGGCGTATTTTTGCGATTTGCTTGAGGTGCTTGAGTTTGGAACTTACGATAAAACCCTGCTTTTGCAAGCCAAAGCCTGCTATATTGATGATGAAATATACACTCAAGATCTTAGCTTCACGCCTTGGCATTTAGGGCGGGTCGGAAAGTTTTTTGTCTGCAAAAATCAAGTGATAGAATCTAGCCATAATAAAAAATAAATATAAAAATCGTAAATTTGGCAAATTAGGCAAACTGGGCAAACTCTAGGTAAGTAGGATATTAGCAAACAAGAAGCAAAAGCAGAGCGATATAGGCAATAGGGCAAATATAGATAATATCAAGCAGATTTAGCGGGGTTTTTAGATTCTGTGGATTTGGACTTTAGATTAATGCTAGATTCTGTTTAGGATTCTATGATGTGAGATTTTGGAGATATGGATTTTTGGGACTCTAATACTAGAATTCTTGTATTATTCATCAAACAAACTCCTTTCTTCGCCTTTCTCTTTTAAGCGCCATTCGCCACTTTCTTTGTCTCCTATTGCGATTTGCTGCAATATCTTATAAATGCTTTCTTTGCTGGGGCTTACTCCATTTTTGAGTAAAGGGATAATTTCCAAACAAATATCATCAAAAGTTGCTTTTTTGCCTTGCCTTTTGGCCTTATTAAGATATGAGATAAGAAAATATCTTGTTCTTGTTTCAAGCGGAATTTTATGGCTTTTAAATTTCTGCCCTTGTTTGATATGATATTTTTTGCTTTCTTCATCATAGTCAAAGTTAGTTTCTATTATGGGGTCTAAGCTTGCAAAATCATTGCCAATATCAGTTAAAAAGCCAAGCTCCATTCCACGAATTTGTATCTCATCATAAATTTCCTCAATCGTTGCCCCATCATATTGCACGATGATAGCCTCTATATTATTAAGCACCAAATCATGCACATCATCGCCAAAATCAACCTTCATTCTAGCTTTTGGGCTCTGCACTTTTTTGAAATACACAATGAGTTGTCCTCTTAGCACTTTGAGTGGCATTTGTCTCTTTTTAAAAGAGCTTTGTCCATTGCTCTGCCTCACGCTACCCACATATTCAAAGCCTATTCTTTCAGCTTCTTGCACCAAAGTTTCCCAAAGTGTTGAATTTTTGCTTTGAAATACAAAGGCAAGCCAGCGATTAGGTTTTAGCACTCTATACATTTGCTTTAGGCTTTCACTCATTAGGCTTATGTATTCGTCCTTGCTTTTTTCTAAGCTTCCTTTTTCGATACATTCTAGTTCTTTTAAGCTCTCATCTACGGGTAAATCAAGCCACGCATTCCACAGAGTGCTTAAATCCAAATAAGGAATCTTGCCTTCATAAGGCGGATCAGTATAGATAAAGTCAATACTTTGCGTTTCGATTTCTTTTAGCTTTGTCGCATCAGCTTGAAAGAATTTTTCTCCATTGGTTTTCTCAAGGATAGAATCTATCCGCTCCAAATCTCCTCTATTCTCAAGCATAGCACCGCTAAAGTCTTTAATCACTCGGTTAATAGGCGTAAAATAGCTTTCATAAAAATTTCCACCTTTTTCATTTTCTAGCTCGGCTTTACCTTTAAAAACTCGTCGAGTTTTATCTTTGAAGGTTTCCGCGGTATCTAAAAATGTTGGTTCTTTTGCAATTCTATATCGATAATATCTAAAAGCAGACGAATCTCCGCCACCACCTCCTGACTTATGAAAAGTTAAGTTGATAGACTTTAAAGTGTTATAAAACGCCAACAAAAGCGAATATCTTAAGCTTCTCTTATAGATTCTATACTCTTTAGTTCCGCTTGGTGTGGTTTTTTTAAAGATTAGCTTGCGTAAAATAGCAAGCTCTGCAAGCTGCATAGGCGAAAAAAGCCCAAGCACAGAATCTACATCACTACCTTTTGGCAACATTTCATCTTTTGGAATCCACAGCGTAGAATCTTGCTCTTTTTGGCTTGCAATCTCTCCAAATTCCTCGCTTATAGCATTTGGGTAATATTTTGCTGTCTTTAGAATTTTTTTTGCTTCTTTTTCATCTTTTGGGCGCAGAGTTTCAAATTCGGCTAAAATCTCCTCGCTCGCTTCATGAAATTGACTTAGATTAAGCTTTGAAGTTAGGGCTTTTGTCATAAAGATACTGAGAGGATTCAAATCTGTGTGGATTCCTATCCTGCCGTTTATCATCGCTTCTATTGCTGTTACTCCACTTCCACCAAAAGGATCTAACACAACATCGCCTTCATCGCTAAAATTACAGATATGTTGAGCGACTATATCCCAACTCTGCCTTGTAAAATATGCCGTGCAGCCAAAATATCTTTGTTTGTTTTGTTTTTTAGGATTAAGTATAGCTTGTGGTAGCTCTCTGCTGAGATACCATTCATCACTTTTTTTTGGTTTTTTGCTATTTTTGCCTATTGTTTGTTTTAAAGATTCTAGTGGCGTTGTTAAGTATTGCTTTAAAAGCGCAAATTTAGAATCTAACTCATTTTGCAAATCAATACTTAAAAGCAACTCTTGTGTAGCTGTCTGAAAAAGGGTAAATTCTAAACCATTACATAGCGCATAAAAAGGGGCTTTTATATCTTTATTAATCGCATAATAAAAAACCTGTCTTTCACTATCGCTTTGAGAAGCTATATTTTTATCAGGGGCTTTTGCATCTAGCGCACAATGTGCTTTAGAATCAAGATAAAGCATATAATCACAATGCAGGGTGCTAGCCTTTATCTTTGTATTTGAGCCTAGAATTGTGTCGCTTTTTAGTGGCACTTCATGCTTTATGGACTTCTCGCCCTCTTGGCTAAACCCAAGCGCATATAAAAGTGGCGTAAGCACAAATTCTCGCACATTGGCTTCGTTTGCAATTGCCGAAAAATTAATCTCTAGCATAGCTTCCTCATTGTGTTGTTATAAGGCCTGTCTCTAGCTTCGGCTAGAGACAATGAAACAGAATCTAGCAACTATAAGTTGTAATAAACTCAAATGGATGCGGGCGTCCTTCCCATGGCCAGATCTCTGTCTCAAACTTATACTGCTTGTAGGTTTGGATAAACTCCTCGCTAAAGACCTTGCCTTCTTTCAAATAATCCTTATCTACGAGCATTTCCTCTATCGCGTGGCGCAGTGTGTGTGGTAGCTGCTTAATGCCCTTCTCGCGGATCTCATCAAGGGTAAGCTCAAAGAGATTCACTTCCATTGGCTTGCCCGGATTTATTTTATTTTTAATCCCATCAAGCCCAGCCATAAGCATTGAGGCAAACGCAAGGTAAGGATTGCTTGAGCTATCGGGGAATCTAAATTCCATTCTCTTAGCCTTTTCGCCGCTATTATAAGGCACGCGGATACTTGCAGAGCGGTTTTGCGCAGAATATGTAAGAATGCTTGGTGCTTCAAAGCCCGGAATAAGGCGCTTATAGGAGTTTGTGCTAGGATTTGTAAAGGCTGCAAGCGCGCGCGCATGTTTTAGCACGCCACCTAGATAATGCAGTGCCATCTCACTTAGTCCCTCATACGCATCGCCAGCAAAGAGATTTTTACCATTTTTCCAAATGCTTGTATGCACATGCATTCCGCTGCCATTATCGCTATAAAGCGGCTTTGGCATAAATGTCGCGCTCTTGCCATTAAGATGAGCGACCATCTTCACCACATATTTGAGCTTTTGCACATTATCTGCAGCCTCTAGCATATTGCCAAACTTTACGCCAATCTCACCTTGCCCTTGAGCGACTTCATGATGCACGACAAAGGTTTCTAAGCCCACTTGGTTTAGCACCTTTACCATCTCAGCGCGCAAGTCCATCATAGAATCTACCGGAGGCACGGGGAAGTAGCCACCCTTTGTGCCGGGGCGATGCCCGATATTCACGCCTTCAAACTCCCTGTCGCGATTCCATTCACCCTCTTCTGTGTCAATCTCGTAGTATTGGCAATTTACAGAATCTTTCACCTTGATAGAATCAAACACAAAAAATTCATTCTCAGGACCGAAATACGCCACATCGCCGATTCCGCTCTCTTGCAAATGCTTCATCGCGCGCTTTACAATCGAGCGCGGGCATTTCTCATAAGGCTCGTTTTTGTAGATATCCCACACATCGCAAAACACCACTGCTGTGGTATCTGCAGTGAATGGATCGATAAAGTAGCGCACAGGATCGGGGATTAGCACCATGTCGGATTTATTGACAGGCTGCCATGCAGGGATTGAGCTACCATCAAATGGAATACCTTCAAAGCTCCCCTCATCAATTGAGCTTGCAGAAAACGCCAAATGATGCCACACGCCCTTAATGTCTGTGAATCGAAAGTCGATAAACTCCACTTCATTTGCTTTGCAAAACTCAAAAAACTTTGCCACTGCTTGTTTGTCAATTTGAACCTTATTCATTGTTATTCCTTCCATATTCCTTGTAGTTTGCGGATAGATAGCATTTAATATAGCTTTGCTTATGAGATTCTCTCCAAGATTATCTTAAGCTTATCTATTTAAAATGCGTAGAGATTATAATTATTTATGACTTAAAGCAATGTTAGAAATGTTAGATTTGTTAAGATTTAAAGGATTTTTGATAATTTTTTAGACAAAAATTTTAATGCACTTGAGATTTACAGGCAAAAACTTTGCAATCAAATGTTTTTAAATATTTATATTTGACTTGATATGCTTAGAATCTAATCCTAAAGCCCTAAGAGACTTCAATCTAGATTCTATAAATCCTCCAAAATCCAAGCGAGAATAAATAAGAATAAATTAAGAATAAGTGAGAATCTAGCCAGATTAAACCCTCATCAAACCATCTAATACCCCTCGCACTCCTCGATAAAATATCCCTTTTCATCGCATTTGATTGCAAAATTTTTGCCTGTTTTTAGCTCGATGAGATAGCATTGCTCAAGTGTCTCAACCTGTGCGCGCTCGATTGGGATTTGGCGGATTCTGCTTTGCACTTCGGATAGATCTTCACACAATGCCGGAAAGCCAAACATCACTAATTTGTATTCAAATTCCACGACTTCTCCTTGATATATTTTAGATACAATTACGGGCACTATAACCAAAAAATTGCAATATTTGCTACAATTGCTCTCGCCAAATTTGGAAAACTTTTGAAAAAGAGTTATGATGAGTTTTTGAGGACTTTTAGCAGAATCCAAACCAAAATCTAACTAAAAATGTAAGGAAATAACAATGCTTCCTTTTGTATCGACAAGAAATGCAAGTGCCAAACAAAGTGATTTTATACACGCAATCCTTTATCCGCAAGCCCCAGATAATGGGCTTTGGACACTTCAACACCTACCGCATATAGATTGGAGTGCGTATTTGGATTTAGGCTATGATGAGCTTTGCAAGGCAGTATTTGAGAATCTACACATTATGCCACCTCAGTCTTTAGCAAACTCCCATACTAACTCTTATGCCAACGCGAACACTTTTGCAGACGCACTCACACATGCGCTCAAGCTGTATAAACGCTTTGATGATCCTACAAATCCAGCACCCTTGCATAAGCTTGGCAATGCGTATTTTTTGGAGCTTTATCATGGACCAACGCGCGCTTTTAAAGATATGGCATTAAGCCCATTTGGAGCGATTTTTGCCTCTGTGGCTAAGGATCAAAATAAGCAATTCCTTATCCTCACTGCCACGAGCGGTGATACAGGACCAGCGACTCTTGAGAGCTTTGCTAATCAGCCAAATATTAAAGTTGTCTGCCTCTACCCAAAAGGTGGCACAAGCGAAGTGCAGGCATTGCAAATGATTACAAATCCAGCGCAAAATATCAAAGTATTTGGCATTGATGGAAACTTTGATGATGCGCAAAGCGCGCTCAAAAATCTTCTCAATGATAAGGAGTTTTTGCAGAATCTAGATTCTCATAATTTTTCGCTCTCTGTGGCAAATTCCGTAAATTTCGGGCGCATAGCATTTCAGATTGTGTATCACATTTGGGGATATTTGCAACTCGTAAAAAATGGCTCTATCAAGTATGGCGAAAAGATTTATAGTGTGATTCCAAGTGGTAATTTTGGCAATGCTTTGGGCGCGTTTTTTGCCAAAAAAACAGGGCTTCCAATTGAAAAAATCATCATCGCAAGCAATAAAAATAATATCCTTACAGAATTTATCCAAAGCGGAATCTATGATATTTCTACGCGAACTTTGCAAAAAACGCTCTCGCCTGCTATGGATATTCTCAAAAGCTCAAATGTCGAGCGCATTTTGTTTGCGTTATTTGGCGATGTGCGCACAAAAGAATTACTAAACTCCTTGCAGCAACAAAGCAAATATGTCCTCACCAAAGATGAGCTCGCATTGCTTCAGCAGGATTTTTTGGCGTGGTGGTGTGATGATTGTCGCACACAATCCATAATCAAAAGCACATTTGCCAAAGGCTACATCATCGATCCGCACACTGCGATCGCCTATGGCGCGTATCAAGAGCTTTGTGCTAACTCAAATAACCCAAAAGCATTGATCGCCTCAACGGCAGAATGGAGTAAATTTGCCCCAAGTGTCGCAGAATCTATCTCTGATAAAAAGCTAAATGACACGCAAGCGATTGCCAAAATGTGTGAAAATGGCGCAAAAATCTCTCCTGCTATCATGGCATTGTTTGACAAGCCAATCATTCACAAACAAGTCATACATTCTAGCGAGATAAAACATGAGATTTTACGCTGGATTCAAAGCGATAAAAAGTAAAAGCAATACAAAAAATATAAGCTAGAATCCAAAAAGGCTAAACAATGTTTCATATTTTTATCATCTCACTTCAAAACTCGCCAAGAAGGGCATTTATGCAGGAGCAATGCACGCATTTAGATAGAGGTATATGTCAGGTGCATTTTTTTGATGCGATAGATTTTCGGACAAATGCATACCCTGCGCTAAACTCCAAAATCAAGCCACTATGGAATAGAATCTATTGGGGAAGAGAGCTAAGCATAAGTGAGCTTGGGTGCTTTGGGTCGCATTATAGTTTGTGGGAGAAATGTATTGAGCTCAATGCCCCAATCATAGTGCTTGAAGATGATGTGAAATTAGAGTCATTTTTTATGCAAGGCTTGCAAGAAATAGATCAAAGTGGCTTTGAGTATGTGCGGCTTATGGGGCTTTTTGATGTCAAAATAGAACCAATAAAGACAAAATCCGCAGAATCCAAACTCGCAGAATCCACCACCAAGACGCAACATTTTTTCAAAACAACCGATCAAATCGCAGGAACACAAGGCTATTATCTCACGCCAAATGCTGCCAAAAAATTTATCGCCAAACTCCATAGCTTCTGTATGCCTGTTGATGATTATATGGATTGTTTTTTTATACATAAGGTTGGAAATATCCTCTATAAGCCCTATCTCATCGCACCAGCAGAGCTAGAATCCACAATTTCTGGGCGTATCAAACAGCCTTTTTCTGTGTTTAAAATAACGCGCGAGTGCTTTCGATTATGGCGCAAACTTAGGCGATTGCTTCATTGCTTATAAGCAAATCAGAATCTATGGCAACTAAACGCATAAAATAAGCTACAATACTCACTTACAATCTATCAAACTCTACCAAAAGGATAAGCAATGGTAAAGCTACTTTTAATCGAAGATGATTTGGAAATGCAAGGACTCATCAAAGTATATCTTGAGCAAGCGAAATTTGAGGTTGTAACCACGCATTCACCGACTCAAGCACTTGAGATTCTCAAAGATCAAAAAAATCGCATTGATTTGATTATCCTTGATCTTGGATTACCTGAAATGGACGGCTTAGAGCTTTGCAAAAAAATCCGACAACTCACTAAAATCCCTATCATCATCTCAAGCGCGCGTGGTGATATTTACAACAAAATCCAAGGCTTTGACAAAGGTGCTGATGATTACCTTGCAAAGCCGTATGAGCCTGTTGAGCTTATCGCAAGGCTTGAGGCAATGCTACGCAGACTCAAGCCCAAAGAAACAACTTTTGATAATCTTGTCATCAATACCCAAAAACGAGAAGTGTATCTTGATAATGCACTTGTGGATTTGACAAATGCAGAGTTTGATATACTCGCGCTTTTGATAGAAAACCGCCTCCACCCGATTTCGCGAGAAGCGATCGCAAACACAATTTCAGCCATTCATGATGATAGCTCACTGCGAAGTATTGATACACATATGCATAATCTCCGCATAAAGCTTAATGATAACGCCAAAGAGCCGAAGTTTTTGCAATCTGTCTGGGGCATAGGATATAAATTTTGTCTCTAATGCCTTTTAAAAGCCTGCAAGCAAAGGTTGTTTTTTTATTTTGTTTGGCGATCTGTTTTGCGACTTTTTTTTCGTATCAAGTCGATAAAATCATGCGTAAAAATGAGATTATCCACTCCAAATCCGAAATCATCTATCTTGTCCGCACGATTACGCCAAATATCATCATTAATCATTTTGTCTCTGTGAAATTTGCAATCGATCAATTTGGGTTTGAGCGCATTTCAGCCCTTCCAAAAGGCTATGAGATTCTGTATGAAAACAACGAAAACTCCCAAAACGCGCCTCATATATTGATTTTTAATACCCAAGATTCCATTGGATTTCAAATCACGCACAAAACATACTCAATCATCGCGCAACGACCGATTGAATATGGCTTTATCGGAAGGGGGCAATTATGGTTTTTTCTAGGATTTTTTATCTCTGTGATTATTGCGCTAGGGCTGATTGTTTTGCGACTCTTGTATCCGCTTAGGCAGATCCAAAATGCTATCAAAAACTTTTCACAGCACGCCAATCAAGCTATTTATCTGCATATCAAGCGCGATGATGAGATTGGCGATTTGGCACAATCATTTAACGCAATGAGCCAAAAAGTCTCAAATGTGCTTTTGACAAAGCAGCTTTTGTTGCGTAGTATCGGGCATGAGCTCAAAACCCCGCTTGCAAAAATGAAGCTTTTTGTCGAGGTAGAAAAACAAAACGGCAACCCTTCAGCATCAAAATTTTTGGACTTTGTAAATGATTTGCAGCAACTCATTGATAATCTCTTAGAATACGGAAGGCTAAGTAGCGACAAAACAAAGCTTAATCTCCAAACTTTCTCCGCTGAAACACTCGCACTCAAAGCCCTTGAATCCTTTGATAAATCTCAAGATAAGATTCTGCTTGACTTTAAGGATAATTTCTCGATTCAAGGTGATTTGAGGCTTCTTAGCATTGCGTTTAAAAACCTCATAGACAACGCGCTCAAATACAATCAAGCAGATTCTATTACAATCACAATCGCGCAACACAGAATCTGCGTCATTTCAGAATCTCCACCGCTTAATCGCGCATTTTCGTTTTATCTTGAGCCATTTGTCCGCGATGCTAATCACGAAACAATGCCCGGACATGGGCTTGGACTGCCAATTGTCAATGACATTTTGAATCTGCATCATTTTTGCCTTGAGTATGAATATAAAGACGGGAAACATTATTTTTCTATGATTTTTAAAAATTAGAATCTAAATCCTAGCTTTTAAGCGATTTTGCAGGAGTTTGGATTCTATGGAAATTACATTCCAGAATCTAAAAAACATAGTTGTATATACAATTTATTTACTTTTTATGCTACAATTCTGCCTTATAAATTGACAAATAAGGTCTTTTTAGTTTTACTTTTTGTCGCAATTTATCGCAATACACAATTTATCGCAATGTAGGAGATTTTATGAGGTTTTTTACTATTTGGCTTGTCATAGGGCTTGCAACGTTACATTCGCTTTATGCGCTATCACGAGAGGAGCCACTACGAGATAATCCACAAAATACAATACAAAATACCCAAACTCCCTCACAATTTGACCTTCAAGAGACATCACAAGATCTCATTTCTCAAATTGAAGAGCTTACAAAAGATTCAAAAAATAAAGTTGGTTTAAAAGAATTACTCAATGCTGCGCAAAACAATTATTCTTTGCAAGCAAAAATGCTTGAAGTCCAAGCCAATAAGAAAAATGTATTTGTCGCAAAAGCAAGCTTTTTGCCACGATTTGATGTGGATTATTCGTATCAATACAATTACAAAGCGTTAAATGGCATATCAATGACGCCGGGTGTGGATATTATGTCTTTTGGACAGCATGGAAATTATCAAGCGCAAGCTGCAAATGCAAAATTTTCGCTTGATTTGTTTAGTGGATTTAGCACGCTCAATCTCATCAAAGAGCGACAAGCCACGCACCGCTCCTCAATAGCAGACGCAGAATACACAAAACAGCAGATTTATCTTCAAGTGATTCAGCAGTATTATAGTTTTTTTAACAATCTTTCACAGCTTTTATCGCTCAAGCGCAAATACGAAGAAGTGCTATCGGATTTAAAGCGCGTTGAAAAACTCTATAATGCCGGACTTTCTACAATCGATGATCTTGAATCACTCAAATCCCAAGCTGCAAATTCCCAATATCAAATCGCTGATATGAAGCTAAGCGTAGAGGAAAATATCCTTATGCTCAAATACCTTACAAATTTAGAATTTGACGGGCTTACACGCGAAGAGCTTTTGACCCCAGCAATAAAAACTGACATAGAAAGACAAGATATAGTCGCACTCAAAGAACAGGTAAAATCTCTCTCTTATCAAAACAAACAATATAATTATTATCCGACAATAACACTTTCTGATACTTACACATATCAGATCCAAAAGCCCGGCTACGCAAGCGGTGGCGGATTTTATGCGATTATGTTTCCAACACATACAAATGTCATAAGCGTAACAGCGACATTGAAGATATTTGATGATATAGGCTTAAGCCTTCAAAAACAATATATGAAAATCAATCAACTCGCGCAAGAAAAGCAACTCGCCTATAAACAATCAGAAAAAACAAAAGATGAAGCCCTCTATCGCAAACGGCTTGAAGTCGCACAAAGCCAAATCCAATCCGCAGAAGCAAGCTTGAAATCCGCGGTTATTTCATTTGAAAATATCCACAAAAAATACACAAATCAGCTTGTCAATTTCACGGATTATTTGCGAGCATTAAGCACAAGGTATGACGCTGAAGCAACATATAATCAAAGCTTGAATAATTATGAATTACAAAAAGCAAATTATATTTTTTATAGCGGTCAGCAAATCCAAGACTACATAAAACAATAAAGGAGACACGATGAAAAAATTTTTAATAGGACTTTTGACTTTGGGTATGGTAGAGATCGCGTGGAGCGATGATGTTTATGCGATTTTTAATATCAAAGCGGTGCAGGATTCTAGCCTCGCGATAGATTCTACTGGGATCATTGATAAAATCTTTGTTGATGTTGATAGCGTAGTCAAAAAAGGCGATCAATTACTTGTGATTTACAATAAAGACAAAGAAGCGCAGTTTCAGGCGATCAAAGAGCAATATCTCTTCGCCAAAAAACAATATGAGCGATACAATAAAAGTGGTGATGTCGTCGATAAAAACACACTTGATCAATACCACTCAAACTACAAAAAGCTAGAGGCTGATTATAATTATTATCAATCGTTACTTGACAAAACGATTTTGCGCGCGCCATTTAATGGAGTCATTGCCGAGAAAAAAGTCGAGCTAGGAGATGGTGTGAATGCCAATAATACGACATTGTTTCGACTTGTGAGTGAGAATAAAAAAATCGTTTTACAATTTGATTCTAAATATCTTAGCAAAGTCCAAGTGGGCAATTTGTATGAATTCTCCATTGATGGAGCAGGCACCAAAAAAACAGCCACAATCACCAAAATCTATCCAACCATTGATGAAAGCACAAGAAAAGTAACCGCAGAAGCCGCCGTTGAAAGCTCTTTGAAGCCCGGATTATTTGGCGATGGCTACATCAAAACAAAATAGGATTCTCTTAAGGATAAAAAATGTATAAATTTGCAATTAATCGCCCCATAACAACCCTTATGTTTTCTTTGGGGATCATCTTTTTTGGGGTTCTAGGACTCAAAAAACTTCCCACCGCATTGTTTCCAAACATTGACTTTCCAATCATTCTTGTTAGCACAACTTATCCGGGAGCAAGCCCGCTTACTATTGAAAGTAAAGTGACTGACAAAATCGAAGAAAAGGTGCTAGGAATTGATGGGCTAAAAAATGTAACCTCAATGAGTGTGCGTAATGTCAGCCTTGTCATCGTGCAGTTTCAGCTTGAAAAGCCAATGGATCAGGCTGTAAGCGATGTCATCAATAAAGTCTCTGGTGTAACATTTACTGATCCAAATATCTACAAACCCTCTATCGATAAGTTTGATACAAACGGACAGGCTATTATTTCGCTTTTCTTAAGTAGCGATACGATTCCAGAATCTGAGCTTATGAAGCATTCAGAAAACATTGTCAAGCCACTTTTACAAAAAATCTCAGGCGTAGGAAATGTCCAGCTTAATGGCTATCGAGAGCGACAAATCAGAATCTATCCCGATCCGACTTTGATGAATAAATATGGCATCACATATAACCAAATCTCAAATATGCTAGGACAGGAAAATACCGAGATTGATGGCGGTAGAATCGTCAATAGCACGCAGGTTTTTTGGATAACCACTGACGCAAACTCAAAGAGCCTCAAAGATACCGCTGATATTCAGCTCACTTCAAATATCCGCTTAGGCGATATTGCTGTGATTGAAGATGGACTTGAAGAATACAAAACCTTTGCGTCTTTTGATAATGAGCCGGGTGTGATTTTTGAGGTGCAAAAAATCGCCGGAGCAAATGATATAACTATCGCTGATGGCGTGTATGAAGCTCTGCCAACGATCAAAGCTGTAAGCCCGGGATATAATGTGCGTACATTTTTGGATACGACTGATTATATCCGAGAATCCTTGCATGATATTGAGTTTGACTTGATTCTAGGCGGAATCTTGGCTGTGTCGATTGTGTTTGTGTTTTTACGCAATGTAACCATTACGCTTGTCTCAGCGATTTCGATTCCGATTTCTGTGCTAGGGACTTTTGCGCTCGTGCAGATGATGGGCTATACGCTCAATATGCTTACGATGATGGCGATTACGCTTTCGATTGGGATTATCATCGATGATGCGATTGTCGTGATAGAAAATATCCATAAAAAGCTTGAAGCTGGGCTTGGCAAGCGAGAAGCAGCGTATGAAGGCGTGCGTGAGATTGCGTTTGCGATTTTTGCGATTTCTGCGATGCTATTGTCTGTGTTTATTCCTGTGGGAAATATGACAGGAATCATTGGTAAATTTTTTCAAAGTTTTGGGATTACAGTTGCTCTTGCGATTGGCGTTTCATATATCGTGGTGATGACGGTTATTCCTATGGTGAGCTCACTTATTGTCAATCCTAAGCAATCAAGATTCTACCATTGGAGTGAGCCGTTTTTTCAAAAGCTACAAACTGCGTATGCAAAAACGCTCACTGTCGTGCTCAATCAAAAAATAATCGTCTCGATTCTTGTATTTGGCGTATTTATCGGCTCCGTTTTTGTGCTTGGCAGAATCGGAATGGAATTTATGCTTCAAGAGGATCGCTCTCAAGCGTATTTTTGGGTGCAAACACAGCCCGGAATTAGCATTTATGAAATGCGTAAAAAAACCGAAGTCTTGCAAAGTGCGATCAAAGCAGATCCTAGCGTGGATTATGTTTCCATGCAAGTTGCCTATGGCAAAACCCAAAACACAAATAAATCCAAAATCTATGTAAAGCTCAAAGAAAGAAAGGATCGCAATATCGGGCAGTTTGAATGGATGAAAGAAATGACAAAAAAGCTTTATGCTATTCCAGAATCTAAAGGCTTAGTCATCATTCCTGCTGAAGTGCCACTCATTGGTGGTGGGGATAATTCAGCACTTCAAGTCTATATCTACTCACCACAACAAGAGCTTGTCGATGAAAGCATGGCAAACTTAAAGCATTTTTTGCTTGAGGGCACACTAAAAGGCAAGGTTACGGATTATCACACTTCTGTATCTGATATGCAGCCTGAATACCGCTTAAATATTTTGCGCCAAAACGCTAATCAATACGGAATTACCGCGCAAGATATAGGAAATGCCATTAGTGCTGCATTTTCTGGTGAGACACAAGTCGCCTACTACAAAGAAGTCGGCAAAGAATACAAAATCACACTCCGCGTGCCTGATGACAAAAGAATCTCTGTTGATGACATCAAAAAAATCCAAATCAAAAACAAAAATGGCGATATGATGTTTATTGACGGGCTTATTGAAATCGAGCAAACACAAACCCCATCAACCATCAACCGCTACAACAGACAACGAAGCGTTACGATTTATGCAAATCCTGACAAATCAGGCGGTATGGCACTTGATCAGATTCTGCGCACAATCGAAGAAAACAAATCACAATGGCTTGTCGAGGGTGCAGGATATACATTCTCCGGAGAGGCTGATAACCTCACAGAAACGCAAGAAGCCTTCGGAATCGCAGTGGCAACGGCATTTGTGCTGATATATTTAATCTTAGCGGCATTGTATGAGTCAATCCTTGAGCCAATCATCATTATGGTAACCATGCCTCTAAGCTTCTCTGGGGCGTTTTTTGGGCTTGGGCTAGCAGGGCAGCCACTTAGTATGTTCTCGCTTATGGGGCTGATATTATTGATAGGAATGGTCGGCAAAAACGCGACCTTGCTTATTGATGTGGCAAATGAAAAACGTGAAGAAGGGTTTAGTATATCAGAGGCGATTTTACTTGCTGGGGAGCTACGATTGCGCCCTATTTTGATGACAACCATTGCTATGGTGTTTGGAATGCTTCCTTTAGCCATAGCCACAGGGCAAGGTTCAGCGATGAAGTCAGCTATCGGAATTTGTATGATCGGCGGGCTTATTGTGTCGATGTTTTTGAGTTTGCTTATCGTGCCTATTTTTTATAGATTCTTAGCTCCTATTGATGATCGCATCAAGAGATTTTATAGAGTAGCAAAAAGCGAGCGACTCTCTTGAGGGTAGCTCTTTGTAGTCTTTGTTTTGCGTTATTTTGGAGCAATCCCCTATGCGCCCAATCGCATATTTTTGCAGGTGGTGGATTTGGAATCGCTATGCATGAGACGCCAACTGAACTCAAAGGCGCGTTTGATTATATTGTCCGTGCTGGGTATGAATATAGTATGCCTAAATTTTTTAGCAGTGTGCGGGGGTATTTGGATTATGCGATGAGTATCCGCCCTGTCGGACTTGAGACAGCTACGACCTCACAGCTTGCGCTAAATGCAGATATTGTCGTGCTTTTTTCTATCATAGAGCATTTTAAACTCGGTGGATTTTTGGGGGTTGGGCTAGGCTATAATGAACACTCTAAGGTAGCGATGACTTCATCTGATGATCCGCCATCTTTGCAAAGTTTTCACACGCTTTTAAATTTTGGATTCTCAAGTTTGATTATGCAAAATCACCGCATTGAGCTAGGATTAAAGATTCCCACATACACGCTACAATACCCTTCTTCAGTTTATACGGATTGGTATTCGTTTGTGCTATATGATTATATGTTTTAGCCCCAAATCAAACAAAATTTCCGCTAAGCGCAAAATTTATCACAATTACAGCTAAGATACAAATCACAAGGGCGATATGATGATAATATTGCCTGAATGGATCAGGCTTTTTAAGCACAAGGACAAAATACAAAGAAAATGGCGTAAGAATAAAAAGGCTTGCGACAAGGGCGATTTTTATCCAGAGCATTTTTTGAAATGTGTTTTGCAAAAACCCTAAATCCCCGCCCAAATAATAGCTCCCTAGATAGATTCCACTACTTATAAGCAACAAGAATCCAATCCCCATAATAAGCGCGCTTGATTGAAGCATTTGTAGTTTTAGCTCTCTAAATTCTTGAGGCGAGCGAGTTTTTTTAAGTGTAGAAAGGATAAAAACATCATACACCAAATATCCAATAACAACACACGCGCTTAAAATATGTATCGTTTTTGCTATAAAATACATAACTTACCTTTGTAATTTGCTAAGATAATGCTTGCAATTATGCCAAAAAACAGAAGTGATTTTCTACTCAAAGGAAAAAGAATTGTGAGATTTATTATCACAGGTATCCAAAACGCCAAACAGATCCAAATCAAACTCAATGCCAAATCTTTCGCACAAGCCCAAACAAAAGCCAAACTTCTTGGCATAGCCATTACACATATCAAAGAAGACTTTAGCACCTATCTTAAATCCCCAAAACCCATTGAACTTGCTCAAGATCTGCGTCAATTCTCAATTATGCTAGAATCTGCACTTCCGATAAATGACATCTTAGAGAGCCTCAAAATCGCAAGCGCAAATGCGTATCTACGCAAAATGTATGGCGAGATTTTAGATTCTATTCATCAAGGCAAAAGCCTTAGCACAGCGTTGATGCCATTTGCCAAAATCTTTACGCCAATGGGTATGGCACTGATTGATTGTGGGGTGCAAAGCGGTAAATTAGCGCAGATTCTTTGTGTTTTGAGTGATTATTTTGAGTCAAGTGCGAGTTTGAGGGCAAAATTTTTTAAGGCATTGTTTTATCCGATTTTTATCATTGTAAGCGTAATTGCAGCATTTGTATTGATCGCGTGGTTTGTGATTCCACAATTTATAGAGCTTTTTAGTTCATTTGATGTCGCCTTGCCTCTAAGCACACAAAGCCTTATATTTATTTCAGATGTGGTTGTGGATTATGGTTTGATAATGTTGTTTAGTGTGATTGTATGTGGTGGCGTTATTGTGTGGAGTTATATCAAAAGAGGCTTTGCGTATAAGACATTGCATACACTCGCTTTGTATATGCCTCTTGTTTCGCAGTTGGTTATGTATAAAGATTTTTGGGCGTATTTTACTTCGTTTGCTTATCTGTATGAATCAGGAATTGATTTTGACATTACACTACGCACAGCCGCACAAAGTATCTCAAATCCTATCTTACACAAAGAAATCGCCAAAATCCAATCCTCCATACAGCAAGGTGTGCCTTTAGATTCTGCGTTTGATGAGATTGATTTTTTTGATCTTAATATCAAAAACTTTATCTCCACAGCCCAAAAAGGTGGCAATCTCGATCAAATGCTTACACTTTGCGCAAAGCATTATTATGTAGCCTATCAGCACCTTATGGATAAGATTCTAGCCCTCACAGAGCCGATGGCTACGATTCTTATGGCAGTTGTGGTGGCATGGCTTGCGTTTGGTATATTTTTGCCTATTTGGGAGCTTGGAGGTATGAGTTTGTGATGAAAAAATCAAATTTACGCGGTATGCATTCACGCAAAAAACCCCACACAAAGCCTCATGTCGCTATCTCCATAGGCGATATTAATGGCGTTGGGGCAGAAATTGCATTAAGGGAGCATAGCTTTATCAAAACATTGTGTGAGCCTTTGTATTGCGTCCATAAAGAGCTTATGCAAAATGCCGCGCAACTGCTTGGTGTTGCATTCCCAAATGATATGGTATTTGCCCCACCAAAAGCCAAAATCCCGACAATCCACATCGCCAAAATCTCAAAAAAAAGTGGTGCATATAGTTTTGAGAGTTTTATCACGGGGCTTGATTTGCTTGATAGCGCGCAAGCTCAAGCAATCATTACTCTACCCATACACAAAGCCGCTTGGAAAAAAGCAGGCATTGATTTTGTCGGGCACACAGAAGTGCTCTCTGCTCGCTATGACAAAAAAGCCATAATGGCACTTGGCAATCAAAAAATGCTTGTTGGGCTTTTTAGCGATCATATTCCGCTCAAAAAAGTAAGCCAAAAAATCACAGCAAGTGCTTATGAAAAATTTTTACTGCTACTTTTTCAGAGCTTGCAGTGTGAAAAAGCTTTAGTGCTTGGGTTTAATCCGCATTGTGGAGATAATGGCGCAATTGGCGGCAAAGAAGATAGCGTGATCAAAAAAGCCAT